>CABYIQ010000070.1 GCA_902518965.1 uncultured SAR116 cluster alpha proteobacterium | reverse complement strand
GGGTTCATTTATGTAATCAACATTCGAAGCTTCAAAAATTTCAAATTATTTGCCGTGGGCAAGTTAATGTCATAGATACGAGCGGCATAGTCGGTAAGCATGATAACGATGTCCCCCTTGAGATGTTCAAAAATGCTACCAGTCTTACCCTGCCTGGCCCTCGCTTGCGACAACTTGGTAAAGATATGAATAAACTTACTAAAAGTGACGATGAACTAAATGTTTTGCATACGTTGTCTGCGCGCCTAGCGGATGCCATAAAATATACAAAGGGCAAGACTGACACCTCTACAACTGCCGAAATGGCTATGGAAATTGGCGCGGGTGTCTGCCAAGACCATGCTCATGCGTTCATAGCGGTGGCGCGGTATCTTGGCTTTAGCGCAAGATATGTAAGTGGATATTTGCTGATGCGTGATAAGAAAATTCAAAATGCTAGCCACGCATGGGCAGAAGTTTTTACCAAGGGTCTGGGCTGGGTAGGGTTTGATATTTCAAACGGAATTTCACCAGATGACCGTTATGTTAAGCTCGCCAGTGGTTTTGACTATGCTGATGTGGCTCCACTATCAGGTGTAAGATTTGGAAGCGGAGAAGAACAAATAGCAACACAAATAACTATAAGCCAACAATAGGAATGGTTCCAATCAAATGTCATATTGCGTAGCTCTAAGTTTATCTGGCGGTTTGGTGTTTATGTCGGACACCCTAACCAATGGTGGACTTGACAATATCTCCCGTTATCCAAAAACTTTTTCATGGGGAACTGATGGCGAAAGACAAATTCTTCTCACTACTGCCGGAAATTTGGCTACCAGCCAAGCTGTAGTAAGTATTTTATCTGAGCAAACCAAAGAGCGCGAGAATAGGTCGCCATCAATTTTAGAAGCCCCCACAATGTTTCAGGTGGCAAGGATTGTCAGCGAGACCCTTGCTGAAGTAATTAAGACGTCAGCACGAGGTCAGCAAAAGGCAGAAAGTACTTTTACGTCCACTTTCATTCTTGGTGGCCAGATCAAAGGCGGCATTCCAAGGCTTTATCTAATTTATCCTGAAGGAAATTTCATCGAAGTTTCGGAGGAGAATCCGTTTTTTCAAATTGGAGAGACAAAATATGGCCGACCTATCCTTGTCAGAGCGTTTGAAAGAGATATGACTTTTGAAGATGCCATTAAACTTTTAATGGTGTCTTTTGACTCAACTATGAAAGCAAATCTTTCCGTTGGTCCGCCGCTAGATATAAATATCTATAGAACTGATAGCTACAAACCACCAAGAACACTGAAAATTACTGCCGAGAACTCTTATTTGCAAATGGTTTCAAAGGAATGGGGTCAAGCGTTAAAAGAGAGCCTTCTCTCACTACCTAAATTTAGTTTTGATGAATAAAAAAACCACCTCTGCCACCCCAATAAAGGACCGCGGTCAAACAGCCGCACACCGCGCATCCAAAGCCCCCACCTCCTAATCAGATATCTAAAGCTGATTGCCAAAGACACAAAATAACCCCAAAAGAAACTTCCCTCCCCTTAAAGAGCAGCTAAAATTAGATAAAAGTGTGGGGGTAAATGTGGGGTGAGTTGAGCAAATGGTTGAAAAAAGACTCAATTACAGTCACTTGCAGAAGAGTGTGAAGGACTCCTCCCCATCACACCTGCTTTATAATGGCAGACGAACAACTGAGGTTATCTGGTAATCTGGTCGCCCGGAAGTATCACTCGTTAAAAAATTCTGTTCCAGATGCGTGTCAAATCGGATTGATTTGTGTCCCAGAAATGAGCGTTCAATATCAATAAATATAGATGTTGTGTTTGTTTTACGATATCGATCGAGGGACATACCAAGAGTGACATGCCCGTCTCCGTCTGCACTCATACGATTAAAACTGGCCGATACTCCATACCCACAACTGGCACCCCCAGTGCCATTACCGCAACGCACAGACGGGGCAAGCTGCAAATTTGAGGGTATCTGGCCTTTTGAATCCTCCAAGTCAAAAATAAATTTCGGCGTAAGAGTGGCT
>CABYIQ010000069.1 GCA_902518965.1 uncultured SAR116 cluster alpha proteobacterium | reverse complement strand
CCAACAGGGTTGCCCCATCTGCAGCCATGCCGCGGCCATGGGCAATCGCTTCCTCTTCATCAAAAAATCGCCCACCATCTGAAAAACTGTCTGGCGTGACATTCACAATGCCCATAATTTGCACTCTATCCATCGGCAGTCCGGCAAATGCTTGACGCGGGCCGGTAATCGCAGCCAGCTGGCCCGCAGCTTCATCATTTGTTATTTGGCGGGCCTCTGCGATACTGACACGTGCAGCCTTATACCCAGCAGCTTTCGTACCAGTGACCAGATCAAGATGGGTAAACCCATAAGGCCCGCCTGCCAGCGGCAGTGCAGAATCTGCATCCAGAACAGTACGTAACACGTCAAGAGGTGCAATCCCCACAGGCCGCAGCCATAAACCCTGTCCAACAGACCAGGTACTAGAAAAGGAAGCGGGGCTTATAAAAACGAGCCCTGCCTGTTCATTGTTAGAGGTATGCATCTGCGTCTGTGATTGTCAGACAGGCTCGGATCCTGGTGTGTCGGGGTCAGGACGCGTGCGTGATCGTCTGCCTGTCGGCAGACCAGAGCGGGTCTTTTTCGTCCGTGGGGCCGGCGTGTCATCATCTGCCTCATCTTTTCGGGACAATGTGCCGCCTTCAACAATGATGCGGATTTCATGCCCATTCAAAGTTTCATATTCCAGGAGCCCCTGCGCCAGACGTTCTAGCTCATCACTTTTATCTTTCAGAATTTTGGTGGCATCCTTGTAGGCCGTATCCACAATCCGGCGGACTTCAGAATCAATCACATCGGCTGTTTTTTCAGATACATTCTTTTGTTGGGTGACTGACCGGCCAAGGAAGACTTCCTGTTCATCACCACTATAGGCGAGGAACCCCAGCTTGTCAGACATACCCCATTCAGTCACCATACGTCGGGCGACATCTGTTGCCATACGTATATCTGATGACGCACCTGTAGTTATTTTTTCAGCCCCAAAAATAAGCTCTTCAGCGATCCGGCCGCCACAGGCCACCCGCAAATCGGCCAGCAATTTATCTACCGCCATGGATATTCTATCACCTTCTGGCAAACGCATCACCATCCCGAGTGCTCGGCCACGCGGAATAATCGTGGCCTTGTGGATTGGATCAGAAGCTGGTGAATGCAATGCAACAACAGCGTGACCAGCTTCATGATAGGCAGTCAGCTTTTTCTCATCGTCTGTCATCACCATTGAACGACGCTCAGAGCCCATCATAACTTTATCTTTAGCTTCTTCAAATTCAGCCATGGATACAGTACGCCGGCCTTTACGAGCCGCCAGCAACGCCGCCTCGTTAACTAGATTCGCTAAATCTGCTCCTGAAAAACCTGGAGTGCCACGAGCGATTATACGAGCCTCAACATCATTGGCCAACGGGGTTTTGCGCATGTGCACTTTTAAAATTTTTTCGCGGCCCGTAACATCAGGGTTCGGCACCACAACCTGGCGATCAAATCGGCCGGGCCTGAGCAAGGCGGGATCGAGCACATCCGGGCGATTTGTAGCGGCTATCAGTATCACGCCTTCATTAGCCTCAAAGCCATCCATTTCAACTAGCATCTGGTTCAGGGTTTGTTCTCGCTCGTCATTCCCGCCGCCGAGACCTGCACCACGGTGACGGCCAACCGCATCAATTTCATCAATAAAAATGATACAGGGGGCATTTTTTTTGCCTTGTTCAAACATATCGCGCACACGGCTAGCACCCACACCAACAAACATTTCTACAAAATCAGAACCAGAGATGGTAAAGAAAGGGACATTTGCCTCACCTGCAATAGCACGGGCCAGAAGTGTTTTACCTGTGCCTGGTGGGCCAACAAGCAACACTCCCTTTGGGATTTTTCCACCTAAACGCTGGAATTTACCCGGATCTTTCAAAAACTCAACTACTTCTTCTAGTTCTGTTTTTGCCTCATCGATACCAGCCACATCTTCAAACGTGACACGACCATGGTGTTCAGTTAGCATTTTTGCGCGACTTTTGCCAAAGCCCATCGCACCACCGCGTCCTCCGCCTTGCATTTGGCGCATGAA
>CABYIQ010000068.1 GCA_902518965.1 uncultured SAR116 cluster alpha proteobacterium | reverse complement strand
ACTCTATCAATTTAGCAGAAAATTTTTCGGCAGGCTGCTTGTTGAGTTGTTTTAAGTTCAGTCTGCCATCTGTCTCTGCACGCGCCAGTTCAATTACATATTCCGCCTTTCGCCGGCTGAGCCCGACAGATTGCAATTCATCAAAATTCAAATTGGCAAGGGCATCTGCTTCCTGCCATCCATTTTTTTGGAGGCGCTGCCATAGAACTTTAGCGACCTGACGGGATATCTGTTGTGCCAAGATAATTCTGACTAGAGATGGAAAAGTCGCAGGCTCAAAACGGTCGGGCGGGTTGCCATATGTTTTTCTAGCGCTAGCTAAATCATCATCTAGCTTATCAAGGCAGCTCAAAGCCTTGAAAAATTCTGGGTGGCTTACGAATCTGTTTTTAAACATGATAATTTACTTGACCTCGCTTTTGCTGTAATCGAAATCCTACAGTTTCTCCTGAACAAAACAAGAGATGGTATTTGACTGACATCAAACCTCAAAAACAAACATCAGACCCAATTATATGGGATTTGCCACTGAGGGTATTTCATTGGTTACTTGTCTTGTTTGTTGTGACCTCTGTGACATCAGCCAAGTTAGGTCTGACAGCTATTCATGAAAGAAGTGGTCTTGCTGTCATAGCCTTAATTCTGTTCAGGATTCTATGGGGATTTTCAGGCAGCCAGACAGCCCGTTTTTCAAGTTTTTTAAAATCACCACTTTATGTATGGTATTCACTTCGAAAACTGATGTTAAAACAGGCTGATGATTTGTCTGGCCATTCTGCTTTAGGCGGATACGCCACAATTGTGTTGTTAACCATATGCATCGTAATGGCCGTGTCAGGGTCCTTTTCAACAGATGATATTTTGTATGAAGGGCCTTTTGCCCATTTGGCGCCTGATTATATTAAGTTGGCTGCATCTGTACATCGCATGACTGAAAATGCGCTATTTGCAGTGATTTTTCTGCATCTGCTTGCGTTGTTTGTCTATTTTTGGCGGCTGAAAAAGAACTTATTGCCCGCCATGATTTCCGGCAGCCGCCCAAAAGCTGTCGGGCCAAGTGGCGCAATATCAATGTCGCATACAGTTTTTGGTTTGTTACTAATGACCGCGCTGATCGGTTTGTTCCAACTTGCGCCATTACTGAAACCAAGCCTGTTTTGACATGTTTCTTTAATTTAAAGATTCGCCATCAAGGTATATTTTAACTTCGCCTTACGCAATGCCGAAATGCGTTTCGATGCCACCTAGTTAGATTTGAAAGATCGATGACAGGATTTACAGGTTCCGCTTAGTTTTTGAACAGCGGCCATTATTTGTCCTGCATCCTTAGTCCCCGCTGCCTGTTCTACTTGCAGGGCAGCTTCTTTGTTTGCAGCTGCCTTTGACTGGAAATCATCAAAATTCAGCCAAATAGCGTCGAGAGCCCCGGCACTTCCTGACCCTTCAGGAAAAAAGTCTGGCATTTTAATGGCCCAGTCAGCAATATTTCTCCCACCAGCAGCAATGGCTTGAAAATCGCCCTCACCGATTTGTGTCTGAATAGCGCGTAGGATGGCTACATTTTCCTTGAATTTCGCCTTTCGCTCCTCAATCACACCTGCTTGTGTTGCGCTGGCTAGACATGTTACCAAAACGCTGGTTGTCAGAAACAGATGTTTCATGGTGTTAACTCCTGTAAAGAAAAAATTATCTGTTGCTGTTACGATAGGATACTGTAAACCAGATTGTGTTTTTCTCAGTCAACTAAGGTTATTTTATGGTTCCCGGTCAGATGATAGGTGTTTTTTGCACTTTGAGTGCAGTTGCGTTCGGGCTTGTCGCAGGCTTAATTATCAAAGTGCTATCCGATGATCTCTCGTTGCTGACAACGTTATTCTACCGCTTTCTATTTTGCCTCCCTCCTATATTAGGCGTGGCCTTGTGGGCGAGAGGTGGTGATTTTTTACGGTTACAGCAGAAAAAGACGATGCTTTTCAGGATTGTGTTTGGTCTGGCTGGCATTCTGCTCTGGTTTTTAGCTCTTCGGAATATTTCTCTTGGCCAGGCTACCGCCTTATTCCAGTCTTCTGTTCTGTTTGTAACGCTTGCTTCTCCACTGGTGCTCTCAGAGCGTGTTGGCCCTTTTCGTATGGGTGCTGTTCTGGTAGGCATGGTTGGTATCGTCCTAC
>CABYIQ010000067.1 GCA_902518965.1 uncultured SAR116 cluster alpha proteobacterium | reverse complement strand
TTATCACATCCTGCTAGGCCAACCAGCGCATCGTAACAATGTCCGCGCACAGTCAGCTCAATTGAATCAGCGATCACCTCACGGCTGACCAGAGATGATTTCATCCCGGCATGACCCATGGCAATCCCGTCTGTTACAGTGATGGTGGTGAACTCGCGCGGGGTGCCCGCATGGTCCTTCACCCCTCGTTTTGCCGACTGGGCTTGCCGGGCAAGAGCGATATTACACGGGGCAGCTTCGTTCCAGGTTGAGACAACACCAACTAATGGCTGGTTGATTTCTTCTTCAGTCATGCCCATGGCGTAATAATAAGATCTGTGTGGCGCACTTTTCGGCCCGACAGACACATGCCGGCTGGGCAGGTTCATCTTATCAATTTTAGGGGTATCGCTCATTTTATCCTCCGTAAAATATCTGTCGCCGTATGATAGGGCTGTTTACATATCCGCATCAAGCCTGTTTAAGGCTGCCTGAAGCCCGGACAAGCGGCTTTCTTCTTCTGTCAGACGCCGTCTGTTTTCCTCAATTACCGCTTCCGGGGCTTTGGCCAGGAACCCTTCATTTGATAGCTTGCCACGTAATTTGCCCGCCTCTGCCTCACAGCCTTTAATCTCTTTAGTCAGGCGGGTCCATTCAGCCTCAAAATCCAGAATGCCGGCCAGAGGCAGGCCAATATCCATTCCTGCCAGGCTGGTTCTGGCTGTGCCTTTGGCAAACCCACCTTCACTGTCAAAGCTGACCGCCTGTACCCGGGCCAGCCGCAGCACAGCTATGGTCATCTGCTCTATCAGCTGTTTCTGTTCGGGCTTTGCAGATTTAATTACCAGAACCGGTTTTGCGTTCAACGGCACATTCATTTCAGACCGCATCGTTCTGATTTCACTGATTAAATCAATCACAATCGATAAATCTGCCCGGCCTGCATCCACATCAACAGCCTGTGGCCAACTGGCCCCGATCAACATCTGTTCTGTGCTAAAAATCTTCTGATTCAGCTCTTCAGAGATAAACGGCATGAAAGGATGCAAGATATGCAGAACCTGATGCAGAACATAACCCGCAACACGGCGTGATTCTTCGCTCTCGCTCAAACCTGGCTTGATAAATTCAATATACCAGTCACAATAGCTATTCCAGACAAACTGATAAATCGCGTCTGCGGCCTCATTGAACCGATAACCGTCAACCGCGGCTTGTGTGCGTGCGGACACCTGATTCAGCTCTGCCAAAATCCACCTGTTTTCCGGCAGGGTGAGCTCTTCTGGCAAATGCGGGTCTGTACAGCCGTTCATTTCCAAAAAACGTGCCGCATTCCATAATTTGGTTGCAAAATTACGGTAAGATTCAATCCGTGTTTCAGACAGTTTCAAATCACGCCCTTGAGCGGCCATGGCCACAAGGGTGAAGCGCAACGCATCTGCACCATATTTTGCAGTCAGATCAAGTGGGTCCAGCACATTGCCCTTAGATTTTGACATTTTCTGACCATGTTCGTCACGCACCAGCGCATGGATATACACATCTTTGAACGGGACTTCCCCATCCATGAAATGCATGCTCATCATCATCATCCGGGCGACCCAGAAAAAGATAATATCAAAGCCGGTCACCAGCACATCACCAGGGTAATAGCGGTTCAGCTCCGATGTGTCTTCTGGCCAGCCCAAGGTAGAAAACGGCCAAAGCGCAGAGGAAAACCACGTATCTAGAACATCATCATCCTGCACAAGTTCAACATTCTCACTATAATGTTTAGCTGCTGCCCGAAGGGCCTCTGCTTCTGTTTCCTCCACGAAGGGTGTGCCGTCAGGCCCATACCATGCAGGAATTCTGTGCCCCCACCATAATTGACGTGACACACACCAAGGCTGGATATTTTCCATCCATTCAAAATAGGTTTTTTCCCAGCGCTGTGGGACAAAACGGGTGCGTCCTTCGCGTACAGCCTGTATTGCTGGTTGAGCAAGAACCTCTGCGTTTACGTACCATTGGTCCATTAACCAGGGTTCAACCGGCACGCCTGAACGGTCGCCATGCGGCACAGCATGCTGATTTTCTTCAATTGTCCCAAGCGCACCTATTTCCTTTAATTCGGAAATCAGTTTCTTACGGGCCTCAAATCTGTCCAACCCCTGATAGCCCTCGGGCACATTTGCATTAAGGGCTGCATGCTCATCGAAGATGTTCAACAATTCTAGATTATGGCGGCGCCCCACCTCAAAATCATTGAAATCATGTGCTGGTGTGATTTTAACCGCGCCTGTACCCTTCTCCATGTCAGAATAGCTGTCGGCAACAATCGGGATTTCTCTCCCAACAATGGGCAAAATAGCCTGTTGGCCAATAATTTCAGAATAACGAATATCGT
>CABYIQ010000066.1 GCA_902518965.1 uncultured SAR116 cluster alpha proteobacterium | reverse complement strand
GAAATGGTGATATCATTCAAAATTGTTTTTCATATCACTTTACTCCTGCAGGTATGATGTTCGAAACCGCCGCAGCAGCTGTTGGCGCGACTGTTGTACCGGCTGGCATTGGCCAAACTGAACTTCAGGCCCAAGCCGTCGCATCGCTAAAGGTCACAGCCTATGCAGGCACACCCGATTACTTGAAAGCAATTTTAGAAAAAGGTGAGGAACTTGGCCTTGATATGTCCTCTGTCACAAAAGCGGTTGTTAGCGGTGGACCTTTATTCCCAGCTCTTAGAGAAGAATACGATAAACGTGGTATCTTTTGTAGACAATGTTATGGCACTGCTGATGTAGGTCTTATCGCTTATGAATCTGATGCAACAGATGGGCTAATTATAGACGAAGGAGTGGTTGTTGAAATTGTGCGTCCCGGCACAGGTGAGCCCTTACCTGATGGGGAAATCGGAGAAGTGGTAGTCACCGCACTGAACCCTGACTTCCCAATGATCCGTTTTGCTACAGGTGATTTATCGGCAATTCTACCCGGGATGAGCAGTTGCGGACGCACAAACCGACGAATTGTGGGCTGGCGCGGTCGGGCTGATCAGGCTGCAAAGGTAAAGGGTATGTTTGTACGCCCTGAACAGGTAGCACAGCTGGCGAACCGCCACAAGGAGATCAATCGCATTCGTCTGACAATTACACATGACGGTTCACAAGATCAAATGACTGTCCAAATTGAAGGCGCGGCAGACGCTGAACAGATTTACGCAGATTCTGTCCGTGATATCCTAAAATTGCGGGGACAGATTAAGATTGTGGCAAAAGACAGCCTGCCAAATGACGGTATGGTCATTGATGACCAACGCAGCCCCGGATAACAGACACGTCGGACCAAACAGAACACCCTTTGGTCTTGGGGAATTCAAGTGATACACTGTCAAGATAAAGACAATAGACGCAGAGGAGCATGATTACTATGGACTTCGTTCTGTCTGAAGAACAGCAGGCTATATTTGATATGGCCCATGATTTTGCAGAGCAGATGATTGCACCTCATGCGGTGAACTGGGACCAAACAGAACAAATGCCAAAAGATGTGTTGCGCCAGTCTGCCGAACTGGGTCTTGCGTCAATCTATGTGCCTGAGGCACATGGCGGTTCTGGCCTCAGCCGACTGGATGCCACATTGGTGTTTGAGGCACTGGCCATGGGTTGCCCAAGCGTATCCAGCTTTCTGTCCATTCACAATATGGTGGCGTGGATGGTTTCCTCTTTTGGCAGTGATGAATTACGTGAAACCTATCTTGCTGATTTGTGTGCAATGCATAAAATAGGCTCATACTGTCTAACTGAGCCCGGGTCCGGATCCGATGCTGCTGCGCTAAAAACAAAAGCCGTGCGGACCAATGAAGGCTATCAGGTGACCGGCACCAAATCCTTTATTTCAGGCGGCAATTATTCTGACCTGTACATTGTAATGTGCCGGACAGGCGATGACAGCCCAAAAGGCATATCTGCACTGCTTGTTGATAGTGATGCTGATGGCTTATCCTTTGGCGCAGCAGAACAAAAAATGGGCTGGCGCGGTCAGCCGACAGCTCAGGTCATTATGGATAATTGTGCCGTCCCTTCTCAAAATCTTCTTGGCGAGGAAGGAAAAGGCTTTTCCTATGCAATGAAGGGACTGGATGGCGGACGCCTGAATATCGCAGCCGCTGCCCTTGGTGGGGCACAGATGGCCTACGACAAGGCCCTGATATATGCAAAGGACAGACGGGCATTTGGCAATTCCATTGACCAATTCCAGTCTATGCAATTTAAACTGGCGGATATGTTCACACAACTGGAAGCTGCCCGCACATTTCTTCGTCAGGCTGCGTGGAAACTGGATAACGGGTCTGCAGATGCCACACGGTCCTGTGCTATGGCCAAACAATTTGTCACTGATACCTGTTTTGATGTGGCCAACCAGGCGCTACAGATCCATGGCGGATATGGCTATCTTGCGGATTACGGGCTTGAAAAAATTGTGCGTGATCTGCGGGTGCATCAGATATTGGAAGGCACAAACGAAATTATGCGCGTGATTATCAGCCGGTCGTTGCTGGCGGAGCGCGATAGATGAGCCAGATTGACTGCCGCATTGAACAGTCAACCGGCCGCATAACCTTGCGCCGGCCTGAAGCCTTGAACGCCCTCACCCATGAGATGTGTGAGAAATTGGAAGTGGCCTTAATGGCCTGGAAAAATGACGAAAAAGTCAGCCAGGTCATCATTGATGCTGAAGGCGAGAAAGCCTTTTGTGCGGGTGGTGATATTGCAAAACTTTACCACAAAGGGCGGGCTGGCGACTTCACAGATGTTCAGGCCTTCTGGCGTGAAGAATACAGGCTGAACAGCCTTATTCATCATTATCCTAAGCCCTATATTGGCTTTCTGCAGGGCTATGTCATGGGCGGGGGTGTTGGCATTTCTTGTCATGGCAGCCACCGTATTGTGGGCAACACAACAAAGATGGCGATGCCGGAATGCGCTATAGGCCTGGTGCCTGATGTTGGCGGCAGTTATCTTCTGGCACGTGCCCCTGGCCTTACTGGCCGGTTTTTGGGGATCACAGGTTACCGGATGAACGCGGCTGATGCGCTGCATGCAGGTTTTGCTGACAGCTTTATTGCCGAAGACAGGTGGAGTAAAGTGATAGAAGAACTTGTGAGCGCGGGCAAACCAGATCCTCTATCTAATTTTATAGATAATGCAGGCCAC
>CABYIQ010000065.1 GCA_902518965.1 uncultured SAR116 cluster alpha proteobacterium | reverse complement strand
AAAATTGAAACATTTTGGTAGTAATTTGGAAGGCTAGAGATGATTCGGAAACCTTATCAATTACAATTGTTAACTAGGTAGTTTAAAAGTGGTTGACCGTTTTGATAAAATTGACAAAGAAACCATTGGTATGTTGCGAAATGCACACATGAAACAGGTTCAGTTGACAGTTTTAGCGGACCAGAAAGCAAACATGTTGATGGGCATTATTCTTGTCGCCCTCAGTGTAATCGTTTCAAATATGGCGATGAACGACTTGGATAATGGAATTGCGAAGCTAGCTTTTGGTGTGTTCTGCGTAACAGAAACAATAGCCGTGCTTATGTCACTACTTGTGATAGTGCCAAGACTCGGGCCAAAAGTGCGAAGTGGTTTTTTGCCTAAAGCGCACAACCCTCTGTATTTTATGCATTTTTTAACCATAGACAAAGAAGCGTTCAATGCGATTATGCTTGAAAACATGGAGAAGCCCGAACTAGTTTATAAATTGATTTTAAATGATTTTTACGACATGGGATTTGCGTTAAAGAATAAATATATAATGCTTCGAAGTGCCTATTTCACAGCAGCTGTCGGTCTTATCCCCGCCGCAGCAATTTTATTTTCTGATTTTATTTGAAGTTATCAAACCAAGACCCCTTATCTTTTCATGCATCCTAGTTTGTATCATGGTGATAGATTTATTTGTCTATTCTACCAAATCTCCAGTAAGTGGCAGCGTATGTCTGTTTACAGGGTCATACTCCTGCAACATTGGACGTCTCTCATCCAACCAATTTACTACGCCGTCTTTTGCACTTTGCTCAAAGCCATCAGCATCTCTTATCGCTACTACTATGACTTCATCACCAGCACTTACGGCAAAACGTGTGTTTGGGTCTTTGTCTTTATGGTTTTCCAGAACATCCGTAAGAAATTGGTCGTAATGCTCAGGCTTGGGTTTGAAGCGGATTATGCTTAGTTTTCTGCTCATGGTTTTCTCCAATTTACAATCCATTCTGAGGAAAAAGACGCCCCATCACGTAACGAGGGCAGTTGCACGATGGGGCGACTAGCTTCTTAAGTATACTTCTATTATCGTTTCTTTGTTGCAATTAGATGACGAAAGAAGACCCAAAGGAATGAGTAAGTGTTCCCAAGGGGCTTAAATGTGCCATTTGCTGGCGATTTAAGAGCCACTGAGTCAGTGAGTTGACTGTGGGTGGTGTCTCTTACCACCAGTCAAGCACAAGATGACGCTCTGTGAGTCTTGAAATGGCTTTCCTTTGTTAAGTGGCGAACTTATTCTTGCGGTGTATTAGTTGGCATTGAGCTTGTCTTATGCTTGCACCTTTGCTTGCACATCTGCTTCGTAGCTAACACGGCAGCCGCACCAATCACTATACCAGAAATCAAATTCAGTTTTGCTGTTAAAAACATAGTTGTCTCCATTAAAAATCGTAATGGGGTTGGGTCAGCTTGAACTAATTCAGACTGGCAAGGAGATTTTTTAATTTCTTCTTGCTCTTTCCTATTGCTTTGGCACTTGCAATATCGTCGATATTCGACAAATCATCACCGACAACGACCAGGCCGATCATGCCCATTCCCTTGTGAGGTGTGCACCAGTAATAGTAAATCCCTGGGGTATCAAAAGTTATTTTGGCTTCCTTGTTATTCTTGGTTTTAAACTTCATCTCGTTAGGAGATGAAATCATCTCCACGTTGTGGCCTTTTGAAACTGGAAGCCAAGTCACGGTATCACCAACGTCTATTTTGGCAACTTCTTGACTGTAGACCATTCTATTCCCTTTAGCGTCTTTGTTAAGCATTTCAATTGAAATGTTGGCTGCGAAGGAAGGTGTGGATAGAAATGCCGTAATCATGAAGACATATAATTTCATCTTATACCCTTGTGCTGGTTGTCTAAATTTTGTCAAGACAGGTAGACCCCGCTGTCCTACCCAGCGAGGCCCATTTTTTCCCCAACCTTAAGCTAGTGTTCGGTTGATAGGCGACTACCGCTTTATTGTCGCACTATTGGCTTGAAAAGCCCCACCGGAAGACCAACGAGGCTTGATGAAAAACGAAGTACATATAGGGAGGTATGTAATTTCTTTTATTTATTCGTGTTCACCCCCAACTCCTCTGGCGAGCTGAGCAAAACTATTGAGGCGGTATTGCGCTACCTTGAACGTGGCAACTGTAACTACAACACCGGCTATTAGTAAAGCATGAGCAACTGCGCTAATTCCGAACACAGTCATAGACCCAATGCTCATAGAAAAGATGATACACCACATCCACGCAAGAAACTGAATCACTATGTGTCGTGTTTGCAAATCATCGATATGTCTAAGTGGGTTTATTCTTTGGTCCATTACCCCATTCCACATATTTGCGATTACTTTTTGCATTTTCAGTCTCCTAATACAAACAAGGTATACGCCAAACCCCTTTGCTTTGGTTCAGTCATTAAAAAATCTACCATAGTCGAGTATTAGAGAATGTTACAAAAGTGTGACACTGAGCCGTTACTCTATTGTGGAATGAGCAACATAGGAGTGACTCAGGTCACTTCTCCCTGATTGCAAACTCCATGCCTTACTGGTTATCCAGTGAGGCTTTTTTGCTAAAAATGAGTATGGGAAAAAGAAATTGTCATAGGGTTTTAATAAATCACTGGCATTAAGGTATTGTCACCAGCCTGGACGTGATGAAATTAAGGTAGCGTCCAGGCCATCATCTTTCGATTTCCCGTGACAAGCTAGAGCCTCGCAGTGTTTTCCTCCCTTTATTTTCTGCGGTGCTTTCGTTTGTCCGTGTCATAAATTTTTAATAAAAC
>CABYIQ010000064.1 GCA_902518965.1 uncultured SAR116 cluster alpha proteobacterium | reverse complement strand
TTGCAGGCAACAGCCGCATTCATCAATCGTGCGCCATCCAAATGGCAATATAGCTTATGGCGTCTGGCTGCCGCACACAAGTCTGATAAGTGCGCTGCTGTCTGTATGCGCCCATTTTCAAGGCATAGTAATCTGGTTACAGGATGGTGAAAATCATCTGGTTTAACAGCTTTGTCTATATCTGCTGCAGAAAGACGACCCGCTGTATCGACTGGTAGTGGACAAGGAATAACACCACCAAGAGTTGCTGCACCACCTGCTTCATAATAGACCGCGTGATAAGACTGACCCGACAAAAATTCCTCACCTCGTGCCGCGTGGCATAAAATCGCGATCAGGTTAGACTGTGTCCCAGATGAAACAAATAATCCGGCAGCCTTTCCGAGCATCTCAGCGACACGCGCCTCAAGATTAGCAGTTGTTTCATCATCGCCATAAACGTCATCTCCAACTTCAGCAGCTGCCATCGCCGCCCGCATTGCATCATCAGGCCGTGTAACCGTATCACTGCGAAAATCAAAAATAGACCCTTCAGACATGATTTGAGCACCCTGTTTGTTATTACCGATAGCGTTGTTATCGCATACAATGATATTTAGACAAAACTGCAATCCCATAAAAAATGACCTGCACCACTATTTGGCACAGGTCATTCATCAAAAGCCGAGAGATGTCTTTAGGGGAAAACGTCTCTCGACGAAGATTTAGAGTTTCTAGCGGGAAAATTCTGGATAGGAATCCATTCCTAATTCGGAATTATCCAACCCGGCCATTTCAGCTTCTTCAGACACCCGAATTCCCATAGTCTTTGCCAAAATCATCCAGACAATTAGTGACACGATGAAGGTGAACAAACCGATCACAACTATACCTGTAAGCTGAGCCATCAATGTCGCATCAGGATTAGTTATGACCACAGCCAACGTACCCCATATGCCTGCGATAAGGTGCACAGGAATAGCCCCAACAACATCATCAATCTTGAATTTATCCAACATCGGCACCGCAAACACTACAATAACGCCACCAACACCACCAATTAAGGTAGCCGCACCAAGGCCGGGAGTAAGCGGTTCAGCTGTTATGGATACAAGACCAGCCAATGCACCATTAAGCACCATGGTAAGATCGACTTTTTTGTAAACAATTTGTGTTAGGATAAGTGCAGATATCGCGCCGCCAGCCGCTGCTGCATTTGTGTTAGCAAAAATTCTTGACACATCAGCAACATCACCAACAGTTCCCATGGCAAGCTGAGAGCCACCATTAAAGCCAAACCAACCGAGCCATAAGATAAAGGTGCCTAGTGTTGCCAATGGCAGATTTGCTCCAGGCATGGGCGAAACGCTTCCATCAGCTTTGTATTTGCCATGTCTCGCCCCTAAGACAATAGCACCAGCCAAGGCCGCATATCCGCCTACAGAGTGCACAACTGATGAACCTGCAAAATCAAGAAAGCCTAGTGCATCGAGAAATCCCCCACCCCATTTCCAACTTGCTTGGAAAGGATAAATCAAAGCAGTCAAAATGAGTGTAAAGAGTAAAAAAGGCCACAATTTGATACGCTCAGCAACAGTTCCAGACACAATGGACGCGGTAGCGGCACAGAACATCAATTGGAAAAAGTAGTCTGACGCTGTTGAAGCATATGAAATATCATCTGCTCCGTCAGCTGTCACGCCAACGGCTTCCATCACAGCTATAGCCGGAAACAAGTTCGACAGAACACCATCAACTGCCCAATCACCTAGTGGGTACATTAAATTATAACCAACTAGATAATAACCCATCGCTGCAATTGAAAATAAAGCGATATTTTTGGTCAACTGTGTGGTTGTGTTCTTGGCTCTAACCAGTCCAGCCTCTAGCATGCAAAAGCCGCACGCCATAAACATAACCAGAAATCCACCAATTAAAAACAAAAGTGAATTTAGAACGAAAACTCCATGTTCAGGCACGGTCTGGGCCATTGCTGGTGTGCTGAGAATAGAAAGCCCAGCAACCAAGGGAGTGAAAATTTTGATTAAACGCATCATTGTAATGCTCCTTGAATATACTTGATTAAATCAGAGCGCATCTGCGCCTGTTTCAGCTGTCCGTATCCGCATTGCGTCTTCGAGTGACAGCACGAATATTTTTCCATCACCAATTTTGCCAGTGCCAGCGGCGGTCTTAATGGCAGACACAACGTCATCTGCAACTTTTTTCTCTACAGCGACTTCAATTTTCATTTTTGGAATAAAATTCACGACATATTCAGCGCCTCGGTAAACTTCGCTTTTCCCTTTTTGGCGACCATATCCCTGAACCTCACTAACGGTCATTCCAGAAATACCCAACACGCCTAAAGCTTCATGAACGGCATCAAGCTTTCCTGGCTGAATGATTGCGATGATATATTTCATAGCGTCCTCTATTTTGTGTTGCTACACGGTTTCCAACATCTGCCTTTTGGAGTGCGGTGGGCATTTCCATGCAGGAGTTGAAAAACTAATTCGCATGGTAATAACAAACCATTGTGGAAAAATATTGTGCTGCATTTTATTCATCGTGATGCATTTTTTGCACCATCGTCTATTGACCTTTTAGCACGAGGCGTTATGAACAATGCAGGGAAGGCTGTTCTTGTCTACTGAAAGCACAGGACTTGACGAACAGGAGCAACAGATATGCGCCATTTGACCCATCTGCGCTACATTGATGTTGTGGCCAGAGAAAAATCGATACGGAAAGCATCAGAGAAACTAAATATTACCTCTACCGCACTAAACCGACGAATTTTGGCACTAGAAGAAGAGGTAGGTACACCCTTGTTTGAGCGCCTTCCTTCCGGCGTCAGGCTGAATACAGCTGGCGAGTTGTTTATTCAACATATACGCAGCCAGATGACCGATTTGTCACGTGTTCTCTCACAAATTTCAGACCTCTCTGGTGTGCGTCGTGGTCACGTTATCGTCAGTGGAGGGCCTGAGATTTTGTCATCCTTCCTGCCAGGACAGATCGCGAAGTACCGTCAAGATTTTCAAGCGGTGCAATTTGATGTGTTGCGTCAGACTCCA
>CABYIQ010000063.1 GCA_902518965.1 uncultured SAR116 cluster alpha proteobacterium | reverse complement strand
TTACAAATCTGGCCCATGCGCTGGGAATTACAGTTGTGTATGTGACACATGACCAAACCGAAGCCCTAACCATGTCAGACCGTGTTGCCGTTTTTAATGATGGCCGTATCCAACAACTGGCAAGCCCGGACAGTTTATATGAAGAGCCAGAAAATAGTTTTGTTGCTCAGTTCATAGGGGAGAACAACACCCTTGATGGTGAAGTCAAAAATTTGAGTAAAAATATGGCTGTTGTTCAGCTAGATGATGGTAGTCTGATCGACTGTAAGCCAGTAAATGTGGAGAAAGTTGGCGATCGAACCAAGGTGTCCATACGCCCTGAAAGGGTAGAGTATAATAAAAAAAGAATAAAAAAACAGGCACACACACTCACAGCAGAAGTTCTTGAGTTCATTTATATGGGTGACATTTTTCGCACCCGTCTTCGAGTAGCTGGGAACGACGACTTCATCATCAAAACGCGCAATGCGCCTGATCAGCAAAGACTAACTGCCGGCCAACAGATTGAAATTGGATGGTTGCCAAAAGATTGCCGTGCGCTTGACGCATAACAGCTTCGTATTCGGGTGAGCCGAATATGAAATCATTGGCCTGTCATAATTTCCCGTAGACAGGTCAGTAGACAATAGCGGGAAGGGAGAACGAAAATGAAACTCTTGAAGTCAATCCTGTTTGCATCCGCTCTGAGTGTTGCTGCAGGACCTGTACTTGCCGATGAAATGACAATTGTTTCTTGGGGCGGTGCATATTCAAAATCACAGCTGAAGGCCTACCATGAACCTTACAGTGCAAAAACCGGGGTGACGATCATCAATGATGACAGTTCTGCTGAGGCAGTTGCGAAGTTGAGGGCCATGAACGAGGCTGGAAACGTCACATGGGACGTAGTTGATGTTGTTGCTGCTGACGCGATGCGCTTATGTGATGAAGGCTTAGCGATGGAAATAGACCACGATAGCCAATTAGCTTCTGCACCAGACGGAACATCAGCTTCCAAGGATTTTGGAGACCTGATCGTATCTGAGTGCTTTATTCCTCAGATTGTGTATTCAACCACATTTGGTTACCGTACGGATATGGTTGGCGCGAACCCACCGGATGACATCTGCGACGTTTTTGACTTAAAAGCCTATCCAGGTAAGAGGTCACTAGAAAAGCGTCCCATCAACAATATGGAATGGGCGTTGCTTTGTGACGGTGTAGCAAAAGGCGATGTTTATGACGTGCTCGGAACTGCTGCAGGGCAGGATCGCGCACTAGCAAAATTGGATACCATCAAAGACAGTGTGATATGGTGGAACGCTGGTGCGGACACACCGCAACTTCTTGCTGATGGAGAGATTGTAATGGGCTCGACCTATAATGGTCGTCTGTTTAGTGCAATCGTAGAGCAGAAACAGCCTGTTGGAATGCTTTGGGATGCGCAAGTTTTCGACTTAGATGGTTGGATTATTCCTTCTGGCTTAAGCGCAGAACGCAAAAAGCGGGCCCTAGATTACGTAAAGTTTGCTACAGACACCCAGCGTCTAGCTGACCAGGCAAAATACATTTCTTACGGTCCTGCACGGGCGTCATCAGCACCGCTGGTTGGCAAACATGCTGATCTGGGAATTGATATGGCTCCACACATGCCAACTGACCCAAATAACGCAAAGAATACATTCCTATATAATTATGCCTTCTGGGCTGATTATCGTGATGATATCGATGCAAAATGGCAGGCATGGCTCGCCAAATAACACTAAGCTTTTGATGAGGAAAGGGACTGAGTTCTCTTTCCTCATCCTCAATTATTTCATTTAAGTGAATTAATAATGACCACACAAACCAGCAATCAGCCTCTGCTTGCTGCTGATGGCAGGCCACTTAAGCAATCTTTGTCGCGTGCTTTGCGCCGTCAAAAACTGCGGGCCCTTGCACTGGTTGCCCCCTTGCTGTTGTTTGTCATGCTGACCTTTGTGTTGCCGATTGGCAACATGCTTTTTAGGTCAGTAGAGAATGACATTGTGTCGAACATCATGCCCTATACTGTAAACGCGCTTGAAAGTTGGACAGCAGAACCAGACACGCTACCAGATGAAGCTATCTTTAAAGCTGCTTTCTATGATTTGTCTGTTGCAGCAAAAGCCAAAGAGCACACTAAATTAGGTACACGACTGAATTACGAGCGGACAGGAATATCTTCAACCTTTCGTAAAAGTGGGCGCGCACTTTCAAAACCTGGCAAAGCTCTGGCAAAAGAATTCGATGCACTTGATTCGCGCTGGCAAAAAGCAGAGACGTTTTTTGAACTTTTCACTACCGACGAGGCAGAAAGGCAAGACTCTGACAGGAATCTCCTAGATAGACAGTTATTTCGATTGAACCAGCTGAAAGGTCAGGCCTATGACCCTCTACCTAATTTTGAGCTTGCAAGAGACGCAACCGCGGCACTTCCACTGACTGCCCGTGAATATGGCTATTGGGCCTTGTTCACATCTCTTGAAAAAAATAAGGACTTTACAAAAGGCAAAGTCACTGAGGCCCTTTATGTCGCCCTGACAGATGATCTACAGAACCCCCAGAACAGAGCTTCCATAGACCGGTTAACTGGCCCATCAGCGGAACTTATAAAGACCGCAGCAGCCTATTTTGAAACGCAGCCACGTCTAAACTACGCAAAACTGATGAAAGACGTGAATAAGAACTGGGCAGAACCTGTCGTCTGGGAAACGATTAAACTGCATTCATCGCGCTATACTAGTGGTTATTTTCTGAATGCCGTTGATATGCGTAAAACAGCAGATGGTCCTGCTGTGCAGCCTGAAAGCAAGCAAATCCTGCTGGTTTTGTTTCAGCGCACAGTCAAAATGTCTCTTATAATCACGCTCAGTTGCATTTTGCTTGGCTACCCTGTGGCCTGGCTTTTGGCTAATCTGCCCATGCGTACTTCCAATCTGCTAATGATACTGGTTTTGCTGCCTTTCTGGACGTCATTATTGGTCCGAACATCAGCTTGGAAGGTGATGCTGCAGCAGCAAGGTGTAATTAATGAAGTGCTTGTCTGGCTGGGCCTCGTTGCATCAGATAATCGGCTTGAAATAATTAACAATCAGTTCGGAACAATTGTTGCGATG
>CABYIQ010000062.1 GCA_902518965.1 uncultured SAR116 cluster alpha proteobacterium | reverse complement strand
GGGCTGGCCGAGCTTCAACCACAATGCTTGACCCTGTGATTGTCGATGCGTATGGCTCAAAAATGCCGCTAAATCAATTGAGTAACGTCTCTGCTCCTGAATCACGTCTATTAACAGTTACCGTTTGGGACGCAGGACTGTCTGACGCGGTAGAAAAGGCCATTCGCGATTCTGGCCTCGGACTGAATCCTCAGGCTGAAGGATCCGTTATTCGCATTCCTATACCTGATTTAAGTGAAGAACGTCGCAAAGAGATGGTAAAAGTCGCTGGTAAATATGCTGAGGCCAGCCGTGTTGCCATTAGAAACATTCGCAGAGACGCGATTGAAGCTGTGCGCAAGGCTGAAAAAGAGGGTGGAATGTCAGAAGATGAGCGTCATGGTTTGGAAAATGAAGCACAGAAATTGACAGATAGCCATATTTCAAAAGTTGATGATATGCTCGCTCAGAAGGAAAAAGATATCCTAAGTGTATGAGGTTGAGTTGATGGCTTTGAGACATTTGGCGATTATTATGGACGGCAATCGCCGTTGGGCGCGGCAAAATGCGTTAAAAATACTTGCCGGCCATTACCATGGCGCTCAGAATTTGAAGTCAATTGCTCGTTCTGTAGCTGAGCATGGTATTCAACATTTGACTGTGTTTGCATTTTCCCGTGAAAACTGGAAACGGTCACAAGCCGAAATATCGAGCTTGCTTGGCTTGATGAGAAGATTTCTTAAAAATGATATCCAGCAGTTGGTTGATGATGATATCAGACTGCTCATTATCGGAGACAGAACAGCCTTTGACCAAGACTTGCAAGACGCATTTACGCATGCTGAACAACAGACAGCAACATGTACACGCATGACACTTACAGTTGGAATTAATTATGGTGGTCGTCAAGATATTCTGAAAGCAGCTCAAAGGGCCATTCAGCTTTCCAGTCAAAAGAATCAACTGCAACAGCATGAGTTTGAAATGGGACTAAATACATCTTCGCTGCCAGACGTTGATCTGCTGATAAGAACAGGAGGCGAAAAGCGTCTTTCTAACTTTGTGTTGTGGGAGATAAGCTACGCAGAATTGTATTTTACTGACGTTTTATGGCCAGACTTTACCCTTCAGGACCTATCAATGGCCATAAAAGACTATTACAGCCGAAACAGGCGTTATGGTGGCGATAATGTTGGTGAAGACGATGCCGTCGAAACTATCATAAGAGCCTGATATGGCATCAGCTGGGGATTTTTGGGTAAGGATTGTTGGCTCGCTGTATTTTATTCCCTTGTTTTTGGGAGTCATTGCAGGTTTTCCATATGCAGTTTTTGCGGGCGGCATAGCGATTATTTGGCTAACTTATGAAGCTGCTCGGATGCTCACAGGTGAACAGCGTACGCTTCGGATGGCACTGATATGGCTGCTGCTAGCCTTACCTTTCTTTTTGGCTTTTGTACCTCTGTCTAGCGCTGCCATAGTTTTGCTTTGGTCCATTCTTTTCGGTATATCTTTTTTTCTGAACAAACGACGTGAACCTGGGTTTATTGGACTTCTGATGCTAGCTGCAATTTGTTTAGGCGTATTACTGACAAAGCAAGATGGCCATCTGATTTTGATTTGTCTAGCGGCTGTGGTCTCGGCAGGAGATATTGGAGCCTATTTCTTTGGACGTCTATTGGGTGGACCTAAATTAGCACCAAGCATCAGCCCGTCAAAGACATGGACAGGTGCTGCTGGCGGTCTATTCTGTTCATTATTGGTTGTGCTCGCACTTTCCTTTGTGCTAGGCGCGTCATTCTCCGAACCTGCAGGGTGGGGATTTGCTGTCTTAGTCTGTGTTTTTGCGCAATCAGGTGATTTATTTGAATCTCGTGTTAAGCGCAGATTGGGAATAAAAGACAGTAGTTCTTTTGTACCGGGTCATGGTGGCGCACTTGACAGGTTTGATGGCTATCTGAGCGTATTGCCTTTGATAATTGCTATTGATTTAATTCAGTATAAGCCCTTCTGGCTCAGACTTTCCATGCTATAAGGGCCGAGTGAAGGGTAATTAATGGTAAATCAACGCTCACTTACCATTTTAGGCGCGACAGGATCTGTTGGTAAAAGTACACTTGATCTGGTTCGAGAACGGCCTGAAGGGTTTAAGATAAAGGGGTTGACAGCGCATACAAATTTTGAATTTCTGGCGCGACTCGCACTTGAATTCAGACCAGATAGTGTTGTCATTGCTGATGAGACATATTACGAAGAACTGAAAGATTGCCTTTCAGGAACAGATATTGATGTTCATGCAGGTGAAGATGCCTTATTCGCTCTAGCTGCAGTCCCTGTTGACTGCGTAGTTGGAGCGATTGTTGGCATCGCAGGACTGGCGTCCGTTTATTCTGCAATTCAAGCTGGTCAAAAAATTGCTCTTGCAAATAAAGAAACGCTTGTTGTTGCAGGCCATTTATTCATTCCAATGCTTTGCAGGACTGGCGCGTCAATCCTGCCTATAGATTCTGAACATAATGCTATTTTTCAGTGCCTAAAAGGTGAATCTGGTGCCGCCATTAAGGATGTTGTACTTACGGCGTCTGGGGGGCCGTTTAGGCAATTGTCACGTGAACAGATGCGGTCCGTGACCCTCCAGCAGGCACTTAAACATCCAAATTGGAAAATGGGGCCAAAAGTGACCATTGATAGTGCGACCCTGATGAATAAAGGGTTGGAATTGATCGAAGCAAAATGGTTGTTTGGCTTGCCTGCTGAAAAGATAAAGGCTGTGATTCATCCACAGTCAGTTGTACATGGACTTGTGAATTTTATAGATGGCAGCTGTATTGCGCACATGGGGTCGACTGATATGCGGATACCAATATCATATGCATTAGATTACCCCAAACGTATTGCCTGGCAGGCGGAAACGCTTGATCTTGTGAAATTATCTAGACTTGATTTTGATGAAATTGATTTGGACAGATTTCCTTGTTTTAAACTTGCAAAAACTGTTCTGTCTTCCACTCCTGAACATGCTATTGTATTAAATGCAGCTAATGAAATCGCAGTTGCTGCATTTCTTCATGGCCAACTTGTCTACAGTGAAATAGCTGAACTGGTTGACCTAGCCTTAAATCGATTTTCAGCTTTAGCTGTGACAAAAACACTTGATGATGTTATCGGCCTTGATTGCGAAGTCCGAAATCAAATGTACGGATTAAAGAAAGACTT
>CABYIQ010000061.1 GCA_902518965.1 uncultured SAR116 cluster alpha proteobacterium | reverse complement strand
CGTTTATAAGCTCGTAAAGGTTGCAGATAGGCATGGTCGCTGCTAATTAACGGGTCAGAGTGAAGTTATCGCCATTTTGTCAAAGGTCTTTTGCTATCATGTCTACAGATAAAGCCAGTGTAAATAAAGACACCGTTAAAAAAATCGGTCGTTTAGCAAGGCTACATATTCCAGAAGAGCAACAGGAAAAAATTGCTGATGAACTGAACGCTATTTTGAACTGGATTGAAGAATTAAATGAGGTGGATACCACGGGTGTCAAACCGCTTTCCAGTGTGACAGGTCATGAATTGCCGCAACGTGAAGATGTAGTGTCAGATGGTAATAAGGTAGAGGATATTCTGGCAAACGCACCAGAAGAGGCGAGCGGTTTTTTTGTTGTGCCGAAGGTAGTTGAATAATGAATGATATTCTAAAGCTCAACGCGGTAGAAGCTTCGGCTGCGATGCAAAAGGGTGACATATCCTCTGTTGAGCTAACCACAGCCTATCTCGCAGCAGCAGATGCAACTGCTGTGCTGAATAATTATGTTAACCTATGCGAAGAAAAAGCCCTAGAAATGGCGCAGCAGAGCGACAAACGGCGTGCAGATGGACGAGCCAGGCCATTAGAAGGTCTTCCGATTGGCGTAAAGGATTTGTTTTGCACCTCTGGTGTGGAAACCACTGCATGTTCTGATATCCTGAGAGGTTTTGTGCCAACTTATGAAAGTACAGTGACTGCGAAATTATGGGCCGCTGGTGGCGTCATGCTGGGTAAGCTGAATTGTGATGAGTTCGCGATGGGATCAGCAAATGAGACATCAGTCTTTGGGCCTGCTGTTAACCCGTGGAGTGCTGCAAATGGCTTGGAGCTTGCAGCTGGCGGGTCATCAGGGGGGTCTGCATCTGCAGTGGCGGCTGGCTCTGCTTTGCTGGCAACAGGCACGGATACGGGAGGGTCTATCCGCCAGCCTGCAGCTTTTTGTGGAGTAGTTGGCATGAAGCCGACCTATGGTCGATGCTCACGCTGGGGCATTGTTGCGTTTGCCTCATCTCTTGATCAGGCTGGACCATTCACTCGAACAGTTGAAGATTCAGCCTTGATGTTTCAAGCAATGGCCGGGCATGATCCCAAAGATTCAACCTCAGCCAACCTCCCAGTTCCTGACTTGACAGTAGCGATGGCAAAAGGAGTCAAAGGTTTGAAAATTGGTATACCGTCCGAATATGTGATGGATGGAATGGACCCGGCAATTACAGCCCTATGGGAAAATGGTCAGTCCTGGTTGAAAGATTCTGGTGCTGAACTGATTCCGATTTCACTTCCGCATACAAAATATGCATTGCCAACTTATTATATTATTGCTCCAGCTGAAGCGTCATCAAATTTGGCCCGCTATGATGGAGTGAGATATGGCCATAGAATCACTGAGGGCGGGTCCCTGGATGAGATGTATGAAGCTACTCGCGCGGCTGGTTTTGGTGATGAGGTGAAACGGCGGATAATGATTGGAACCTATGCCTTGTCTGCCGGTTACTATGATGCCTATTACTTGAAAGCACAGCAGGTCAGGCAACTGATCCGGCAAGATTTTGAAACGGCTTTTCAGACTGTAAATGCAATTTTGACCCCAGCAACACCGTCTGCAGCATTTCCCCTGGGTGAAAAGCAGGACGATCCAGTGACTATGTATTTGAACGATGTATTCACAGTTCCTGCAAATTTGGCGGGCATTCCTGGTATCTCAGTGCCGGCAGGATTTTCGGAATCAGGATTGCCTCTGGGCTTGCAGGTGCTAAGTAGTGCCTTTTGTGAGGATACATTATATCAGGTAGCAAGATGTCTTGAGTTGCAGGCAGGTCTTTCAAGTGAGCCGCCACGTCATGCGTCTGCTGGTCTTTAAAGGAGAGAAAGGATGGGCAATCTTGTAAAAGGCCAGTCTGGCGAATGGGAAGTTGTCATAGGCATGGAAGTTCATGCGCAGGTCACTTCAGCCTCAAAACTGTTTTCGGGCTCGTCAACGTCATTTGGCGCAAATCCTAATCAAAATGTTTCGCTGGTCGATGCGGCCATGCCTGGCATGTTGCCTGTCATCAATTCAGAATGTGTACGCCAGGCCATTAAGACTGGGCTTGGCTTAAATGCTCAAATTAATTTGTTTAGCGTGTTTGATCGTAAAAATTATTTCTATGCTGATCTGCCGCAAGGCTACCAGATCAGCCAGTTCAAGCAACCTATTGTAGGCGAGGGAGCAATCACAATAGAACTTAAAGACGGGTCTAGTCGTCAAATTGGGATTGAACGTCTTCATCTTGAACAGGATGCAGGAAAGTCATTACATGATCAGCATCCAACAAAGAGTTATATTGATCTTAACCGTTCGGGTGTTGCGTTGATGGAAATTGTTTCGCGCCCAGATTTGCGTTCTGCTGAACAGGCTGGAGCTTACATCAAAAAATTGCGTTCAATTCTGCGCTATTTGGGTACCTGTGATGGGAATATGGAAGAAGGTTCACTGCGCGCAGATGTGAATGTTTCAGTGCGAAAGCCCGGCGAGGTGCTGGGGACGAGAACAGAAACCAAGAACTTGAATTCTGTTAGATTTATTATGCAGGCGATCGATTTTGAAGTTGAGCGCCAGATTGAGATATTGGAAGCAGGCGGGCAGATCGACCAAGAAACACGTCTTTTCGATACAACGACTGGAGAGACGCGACAAATGCGCAGTAAAGAAGATGCGCATGATTACCGCTATTTCCCGGATCCTGATCTGCTGCCGCTGACCTTCACGCAGGACTATGTTAATGAGATTAAATCCAGTCTGCCTGAACTGCCTGATCAGATTAAAGCAAGGATGATTTCTGAATATGGGCTGTCGGCCTATGATGCAGGTGTGTTAACTGAAGAACGTGAAACAGCTGAATTCTATGAAAGAGCAAGTGACGGGCGGGACAAGAAACTGGTTGCGAACTGGATGAGTGTTGAGTTGTTTGGTGCGTTGAATAAGGCTGGAAAATCATTATCTGAGAGCCCGGTCAGCCCAACGGCATTAGGGAAACTTGTCGATTTGATTTCTGATGGAACAATCTCCGGTCGGATTGCAAAGGATGTGTTTGCTGACATGTTTGGAACTGGCCGGGATGCCACTGTCATTATTGAAGAAAAAGGCCTGAAACAGGTATCAGATGCCGGTTCGATTGAAGGGCTGGTCGACCAGGTTTTAGCAGACAATCAAGATAAGGTAGCTGAATATCGCGGTGGTAAGGATAAGCTTTTTGGTTTCTTTGTTGGCCAGACAATGAAGCTGTCAGGAGGCCAGGCCAATCCAGGTATGGTAAATCA
>CABYIQ010000060.1 GCA_902518965.1 uncultured SAR116 cluster alpha proteobacterium | reverse complement strand
CAGATAAAAACTACAGGCAAGCTGCAAAATGGTATTTGCAGTCCGCTAATTCTGATTATGGGCCAGCACAGGCAGCTATAGGGCGGTTGTATTTTTTGGGCAGTGGCGTGGAGAAAAACATGCTTCAAGCTCGGAGATATTTAAAAATTGCTTCTGAAAAAGGTGATGCTATCTCACAATATCTATTAGCAGAAATATTCTCATCAGGAATTGGCATTTCTGAAGATAAAATGCGAGCTGCCCATTTTTATAAGCAAAGTGCAGATCAAGCCTATGCACCTGCGCAATATAGGCTAGGCCAGGCTTATCAATTTGGAAGGGGTGTGAAGCAGGATAATGAGCTTGCGCTGAATTATTTCAGATTGGCTGCCGAGCAAGGTCTAGCCGCCGCACAGATAAAAATGGCTAAAATTTATGAAAATGGAAAAGAGGCAAAAGCTGATTTATCTAATGCTGCGAAATGGTACGAAAAGGCAGCAAAGCAGGGCATTATGGATGCGCAAATTTGGATGGGATTTGCGCATAAGACCGGCAGGGTTGTCAAACACGACCCAAGGCTATCTGCTGAATGGTTTTTGCTGGCCGCCAATCAAGGCGATGCAATCTCGCAATATGAAACAGGCGTGGCCTATGAGTCAGGAACGGGGCTCGACATGAATATTGCTGAAGCGATGTTCTGGTACGAAAAAGCAGCTGAGCAGAATCATTTAGAATCGCAATATCGAATTGGCAGAGGCTATTTGGACGGCAGAGGGGTCGCACAACAGGATAAAGCCAGCTTTATCTGGCTTCGTATGGCAGCTGATCAGGGGCATAAACAAGCCGCCCGCTATCTTGGGGACCTGCTGCGCGCAGGCAGAGGCACCGAAATCGACATTGCCAAAGCTGTCAGCTATTACCGGCTGGCAGCAGACGCGAATATTATGGAAGCCCAATATCAGCTAGCTAAAATTATCAGTGCCAAAGGAGCATCAAAGGCTGATGTTGACGAAGCTATCATACTCTTTGACAAGGCTGCGCAACAAGGGGATGCAAGATCTCAGCTTGTTTTGGGCATCTATTATGATGAGGGGAGCGTCATTCCTGCGGACAAACACCGGGCGGAAAATTATCTAATTATGGCAGCCATGCAAGGGGTTGAGGAAGCACAATTTAGGCTAGCCCAAATATACAACAGCGGTGCAATTGAGAACAAAACTGCAGTTGATGCTTTTCCTTTTTATGAAGCAGCAGCAAATCAAGGGCATGTTGGCGCTCATTACTTTCTTGCCAGACTTTATGATACTGGCAGAGGCACAGCCCAGAATCACACTTTAGCTGTCCGCTACTATCAACTTCCAGCCAAAAAGCTCTATCTGGATGCAAACTGGCGACTAGGCGTCTTAGCAAGGGACGGCCTTGGAATGGCTCCCAACGTTCAAGAGATGGAGCACCAATTCCTTATAGCTTCTCGTCAGGGTGATGTCCGTGCCCAACGCGCTCTTGGTAAAGCTTATCGAAGCGGCAAATCTCTGGAACAGAATTATAAAAAGGCAATTTCCTTCTTGAGCCTTGCTATTAAACAGCAGGATAGAGAAGCACAATTTGTTTTGGGCCAGATGCGCATGCGGGGTGAAGGTGGCGATGTAAACCTTGAAGATGCAGTCTTAAACTTTAGGGAGGCAGCTAATAATGGGCATATGCTAGCTCAGTTTACATTGGCTGAGATGCTGCATCGGGGCAACCTTATCAAAAAGGATATAAAGGAGGCTGCTTATTTTTATGAACAAGCCGCACTGCAGGGTCATATGCTTTCCCAGTATAGAACTGCGATGTTTTATGAAAAAGGACAGGCTGGTATTCAAGAGCGTGCTCGTGCGGCAAAATTTTACGAACTATCTGCAAAACAGGGGCACATTCCATCCCAATATAATCTAGCTCTATTGCTCGAAAATGGTTTAGGCGTTCCTACAGACATGTCGAAAGCTGCCTTCTGGTATCAACAAGCCTCAGATAGAGGAGATATAAACGCACAGTATGCTTTAGGCTTGATGTATGAAGCTGGCCGCGGCGTATCCCAAAGCTATGAAAAGGCAGCATCATTATATCTAGCTGCCGCTGAAAATGGGCATATTGAATCACAGGTAAATCTTGGCGTAGTGTTCGTTAAAGGTAAAAACTCCCTTCAGAACTATATCCAAGCTCATATGTGGTTCAATATAGCTGCTTCGCAGGGCAGCAGAGCTGCACGCGACTATCGCGACAATATTGCCAAGCAAATGGTGCCGCAGGACATCTCCACAGCTCAGCAATTAGCTCAATCCTGTGTTTTGCAGAATTATATCGGCTGCAGCCCACTGTAGCCAATCATTCAAATTTTAACGTAACAAAATGCGCTCAATTTCACGTTGCTTTTTGCGTCTCTTTCTCTGCCTTGTTATCAATTTAGCCAGACCTTGGGTCAAACAACCTGGGCATAAACAATCGCCTGCTAAGTCAAAGCCGCCCGTCATATTTGGCAGTTTCATGCACCAGCAATGCTGGTCAGCTGAAGACCCACACTGAAATTGCGTGCCACAATTTTTGCATTTCAAGGTTTGCATCTGTCCCCTCGCCCCGTATGCCGTTATCATTTTTGGTCCGCTAGGGGTCAGAGAACTATGCCTGACCTGACTGTTTTTGAGTGATAAGCGACAGACCAAAATAGCCAGAACTTAGATATCCTGACCGGCACGGGCTGCTCGTTTGCGCTCGTGCGGATTGAGATAGCGCTTTCGTAAACGGAGCGAACCCGGGGTCACTTCAACGAGTTCGTCCGAGTTGATATAGGCCATCATATCCTCAAGGGACAGTCGCCGTGAGGGCACTAGCAGAATGGCATCATCAGAGCCTGACGCACGCACATTTGTTAGCTTTTTGCCTTTCAGGACATTGACGCCCAAATCATTATCTCGATTATGCTCCCCAACAACCATGCCCTCATAAACCTTATCCTGCGGATTGACAAACATGACGCCTCTTTCCTGCAGATTAAAAAGTGCATAAGCAACAGCCTGCCCTGTTTCAGTTGAAATCAGTGCGCCATTTCGCCGTCCTGTTATATCCCCTTTATAAGGGGCGTAGCTGTGAAACACCCTGTTCAGAACACCTGTACCGCGCGTTTCTGTCAGAAACTTTCCCTGAAATCCGATCAGGCCGCGGGACGGGGCAAGAAACAGCAGGCGTGTTTTGCCGGCCGTTGACGTTCGCATATCCAGCATCTCAGCCTTGCGTTGGTTTAGCGCATCAATTACCGGGCTGGCATAATCGGCATCCACATCGATGGTGACTTCTTCTATTGGCTCGCACCTCTTTCCGTCTGTAGTCTTAAACAAAACACGCGGACG
>CABYIQ010000059.1 GCA_902518965.1 uncultured SAR116 cluster alpha proteobacterium | reverse complement strand
TGACTGTAACTTTTTCATTAGCCATCAACCTGTCTTGCATAATCTGTTCTGCCCGCAGACTGTCGCGGCGGTGGACAAGCGTAACAGATTGGCAGATATTGGCCAGGTATAGAGCTTCTTCAACAGCTGTATTGCCACCACCAACAACAACCACATCCTTTTCACGATAAAAAAACCCGTCACAGGTAGCACAAGCAGAAACGCCTCGCCCATTAAAAGATGTTTCTGAATCCAGCCCAAGCCAGCGGGCAGATGCCCCGGTTGCCAAAATAACGCTGTCTGCTGTAATCAAATCGCCAGAATCACAAGTTAAGGTGAAAGGATGACTGGACGCGTCCAGTGCTGTGATCAGGTCATATACGACCGTAGTGCCAACATTCTCAGCCTGTGCCTGCATTTGTTGCATCAACCACGGTCCCTGCACCACATCAGCAAAACCAGGGTAGTTTTCAACATCAGTGGTGATAGTTAGCTGGCCACCGGGCTGAAGCCCTGTCAGAAGAACCGGCTTCAGGTTTGCCCGTGCCGCATAGATGGCTGCTGTAAGACCAGCTGCCCCTGCCCCAATTATAACCAGTTTTTCATGTCTGGATGCCATCTCAATATCCTTTGCCCGACCAATTCTTTCCACGATGTTTTTATTTGCGCCCACTTGGCAAATAATGACAGATTAAACTGCAATGAGTTATGTTTAAACGAGGCTAAAGAATGATTGTCAAGCGGTTGGTATGAGAAATTACGTATCCTTTAAAATAATTCAGATAATTTTATTCTTCGCAAAACATATCGCTTACTCATGTCGAATTATTAGTACTGGGTTTGCCATTTGTTTCTTTTTGCCTTTTGGAGAGACAGACGCGGCTGAAAAAATCCGCGGTCAGGCATTACAGGGTGACCTTATGGTCTTTAAGACAGATGCCGGAACACAGCTGAGCCTTGATGGCACGCCATTGCTAACTACCCCAACTGGCTATTTTGCCTTCGGGTTTCATCGAGATGACAGCATGGCCGTAAGCCTTGATATTCTGTCTCCTGACGGGCGCAGACAGCAGATAGTGCTGACCCCAAAATCGCGCTTGTACAATATACAGCGAATAGATAATTTGCCTAGTACAATGGTGACACCGCCACAGGAAGTTCTAGATCGGATCAGAAGAGATGCTAGAGACGTAAAAGCCGCGCGGGCCATATTCTCAGAACAGGAGGACGCATTAGTAAATAATTTTGACTGGCCAATCTGGGGGCGAATAAGCGGAACTTATGGATCACAGCGCATTCTGAATGGCCAGCCACGCCAGCCGCATTACGGCATTGATATAGCCGCCGCACCCGGCCTTGCAGTAAGAGCCCCCGCAGATGGCAAGATTGTTATGGCCAAGGATCTCTATTTTACAGGCGGCACCATCATCATTGATCATGGCTATCATCTAAATTCAACCTACTCCCATTTAGCCAAGATGATCACCCCTGTTGGCACAGACGTAAAACGAGGTGACATCATCGGTACGGTTGGATCAACTGGCCGGTCAACCGGACCACATCTAGATTGGCGTATCAATTGGAAAAACAAACGTCTCGACCCTCTCTTGCTTGCCGGACCCTTGCTGCCTGCATTGCCCATACCGCGTCCATTCTGAAAATTTATCTGATTGTCTTAAGCTTTGCAGTATTCGCCGCAATTCCTACTGTCCATTCAGCAAACAATACGCTGGAAGGCTCTGTTTATGATTTTGTCTATGTGACCGAATGGGGCACAACAGATGTAGGGGTTAGTGTGTCACGCTGGCGCATTACAGAGAACCAGTTTTTTATGACAGGTGAATTTAACACGAGCGGGTTGATTCAGCTGATAGCTGATTTTTCTGGCCATGTGAATATAAAAGCAATACGAGATGATGAGAGTTGGCAGGGACAGCAACTGGTAATTGCCAGTAATTGGGGTATTAAAACAAGCGTGGCTGAAACTACATGGCTACATGATGGTCGAATAGCCACAACTAAAACAGATCCTGCCCCTGACCTAGAGGAGGTTCACCCAATTGATGCAGCAATGCTTAGGGGTGTGACTGACCCGTTTAGTGCCATGATGACCATGCTTAACCGCCTTGATTCTGGCAAGTCATGCAGCGGGGTTTTTAAAATTTACGATGGACGTAGGCGCGCAGAGTTGAGCTTCAGTGATTTGGGAATAGTTGAATTGGACCCAGACAGGACTTTTGCCTTTGACGGTAAGACACAACTCTGCGGTATGGTCAGTCTGCCCTTAGGCGGGCACAGACGCAAATCCCGTTTTACTTCAAGGACTCCCGATCCGAGCAAAACAAGAGCCTATATTGCCAGGCTCGCTAACGGCCTTCTGGTTCCTGTGCGAATTGAGGTGGATTTGTTCTTTGGTCAGATCGTCACTCGGCTTGATATGAAAAGATCCGTCTTTTAACAGTCATTATGAATAAATGTTCGATATTTGACAAAATTATGTCGAAATCTCTTTACGTTGATAAAAACCGAGTCTTATTCTGTCTCTAGTTTGGTTTTTGGAAACAAGATTAAAAGGGAATGCAGTGAAAGGCTGAAGGATTTAAGAACTCTTAAATCATAAGCCAAAATTCTGCGACTGTCCTCGCAACTGTGAATGGCGAGTGCTTTTATAATTAGCCACTGTGACAACAATTATCACGGGAAGGCATAAAAGCACGATTGAAGCCACAAGTCAGGAGACCTGCCAAACAGGCACCTTAGTTGGGTCACGAGGTATGACAGCAACTGCGGATCGGCATTTTTGTGTTCTTTTCTGTGATGGTGGCAAAAAATTCACCGTCGCGGGTCTATTTCCCCGGCAACTTTTAGATATTGCATGGGATTGCAGAACATGAAGCACATAACAAAAGTATTTTTTCTATTCAGTGTAATTTTCAATTTTTCAGCAGCTGCTGAAGATAGTGCAGAAACTGATGGCTCAACCCAGAGGGTTGTTATAACGCCTGTAATCCAAACTATTTCTGATTTTGAAACGCCAATTAGTTCAACAATGCTGAATGTTGAAGTTATAGAACCAGAAGAAATTGAAAATTCAACTGCTAGCACATTTGGAGAACTCATTGCGGGAAGAACTGGAATTGAATCTTCATATAGTGGAGGCGCTGGTTCTCTGAATTCTAATTTCCTGAGAGGTCAGGATAGTATCAATTACGTTCTTCTTATTGATGGCGTTAAAGCTCAAACAGATTACTATGGCAATATAAAACCTTATGATATTCCAATGAGTCAAATCTATAAAATTGAAGTAATTAAGGGAAATGTATCTGCTATCTATGGCGACGCAGCCGTTGGAGGAGCAATCAATATCATTACAAAGCCATCTCTATCTAAGGACACTGCACTCGGTTCCATTAAATATGGG
>CABYIQ010000058.1 GCA_902518965.1 uncultured SAR116 cluster alpha proteobacterium | reverse complement strand
GGAGTACGATAATGCAGCTTCCTAACACATTAATTCCATCCACTTTGAAAGAAGCATATACAGTGCAGACTTATATCGAAACGCCAGATAATCCGCGGGTTGGCTGGAAGCTCGCTGCTACTAGTATAGCAGGGCAAAAACATATAGGTGTTTCCGGACCAATTGTTGGTCGAATAACGTCTAAAATGTCTCTAAGTTTGGGGCAATTTGTGTCAACAAAAGCGAATAATATGATGGTTGCTGAGCCTGAATTTGTATTTGTATTTAATCGGAGGATTGAACCAAGAGATCGGTCTTATACGAAGGAAGAGGCGATGGAACTTATATCAGAATTAAAGCTTGGTTTGGAATTTCCAAATTCACGTTTCATTAAATTTGAAACTGCAGGCGAATTATCTTTAATTGCAGATAATGCCTGCGCTCATGAATTTATGCTTGGACCTACCGCTCCTGAAATTTGGCGAAATTTAGAACTCTCGGAACATAAAGTAGTTGGATGGATAGAAACAAAATCTAAATTTGAGGGCGTTGGTTCTAACGTTTTAGGTAGTCCAGTTAACGCTTTATTGTGGTTTCTTAATGAAGCTTCAAAAAGGAAGTTTGTTATAAGAGAGGGTGATTTCATTACAACTGGCACTACCACTAAACCTATGCCATTTGAAATAGGCGATAAAATAATTGGTGATTTTGGAGAGCTTGGCGAAATTCGCTGTGAAATAGAAAATTATTGAAATATAAATGAGTTTTATTGGTCCAACTTTTTAATTTTTTTAATTTTGATGAGTAGAAGTTATGGTTCAAAAGAAAAAGTTGGGCTGGTCATCCCTTGAAGTCAGCAAGTTATGTCTTGGCTCTATGACATGGGGTGAGCAAACAACACCAGAGGATGGTTGGCGTCAAATTGACACTTCACTCGCCAGTGGAATCAATTTTATTGATACAGCTGAGATGTATCCAACAAATCCGATGAGAGCTGAAACATCCGGTGATACAGAACGTGTAATAGGAAAGTGGCCTGGTATAAAAGGTCGCCGCAGCGAGCTTGTAATTGCTACTAAAGTAACAGGTGAGGGGCACAGTTTCGTACGAGAAGGAGCACCTATAACAGCAAAAACAATAAGATTAGCAATTGAAAACTCTCTAAGGTCTCTAAACACAGACTATATTGATATATACCAGTTACATTGGCCCAATCGCGGCTCTTACATGTTTAGGAAAAACTGGTTCTATGATCCTAGTATGCAGGACAGCACAGCTTTTTTTGCACATGTTGAAGATGTACTTGATGAATTAGATAAGCAGGTAAGTGAAGGCAAAATACGTTATTTTGGCCTGTCAAATGAAAGCGCATGGGGCACTCATACTTGGCTGCAATCTGCTAAAAAAGGTAATAAACCAAGAGTTTTAACTATACAAAATGAATACAGCTTACTTTGTAGATTGTTTGATTTAGATTTAGCAGAGCTATGTCACCATGAACAAGTTGATCTTCTTGCATTTTCCCCTTTGGCAGCTGGTTTGCTGTCTGGAAAATATAAAGGGGGAACCCAAACACCCATAGCATCTCGTAAACTAGCTTCACCAGATCTTGGGGGGAGGATAACAGAACGCGTTTGGCCAGCCATTGATGCTTATTTTGATTTAGCGCGTCGTTATGGACTGGACCCAATTCACATGGCACTTTCTTGGGCGATGAGCAGGCCATTTATGGGTTCTGTCATTTTTGGCGCAACTTCACAGGGTCAGCTTGAGCATATTTTGTCAGGGGCCGAGCTTATGCTGAGTGATGAGTTAATAAAAGAAATTGATGTGGTCCACAAATCTCATCCTATGCCATTTTAATTTGTAGCGTTAAATTGTTATTATTGATGCAACTTTAATCAGATAAGAAAAATTAATGAACGTGATTCGATTTATAATTGGAGCTTTTTTAGATTTGTCTAAGCAATTTAGGTTATCCTATTTGCCTCCATTGCTTGTTTATCTGGCAGCAGGCATTTCAGGTTTAACTGCAATTGTAGGGACATTTTTCATAAAAGATTATCTAAACCTTTCTGCAGCATTTCTTGCAGGACTTGGGTTTTGGGCGGGGCTTCCATGGGCCTTGAAGATGCCTTTAGGGCACTTGGTTGACCTTATATGGAAGCACAAAAATTATATGGTTTATTTTGGTGCCTCAATAATTGCAGCAAGTTTGCTAATTATGCATGGATTGATAGGTCATACGCAAACCATGGCGACGATATTGCCAGTTGAAACTTGGTATGTTGTCAGCGTTATTCTCGCCCCAATTGGTTTTGTAGTTCAGGACGTGGTCGCTGATGCCATGACGGTAGAAGCAGTGCCAAAATATGAGATTGACGGGACTGCATTCTCTGAAAAAGATATAAAAACCATGCATACGACCATGCAAACGCTTGGTCGCTTTGCTATTATATCAGGCTCTATGCTCGTGGCTCTGATCAATGTTGTCCTTTTCAGTGGAACTGAAACACTTAATGAGGAACAACGTGTTGCATTATACGCGGATGTTTATGTTTACGCTCTTGTGATCCCATTAGTTTCGGTTTTGGGAGTGTTTCTTGCAAAATTTCTCTCATACAGAACACAAAAAGCCGCCACCCTGCAAGAGCGACATGTTCCAGCCAGTATAACCCATGAGAGAAATAAAACAGAAATAAACTGGTCAATACTTCTGGGAAGTCTTGCTTTTGTGATTTTCTCTGTTGGAGTAGGTGTGTCAAATATTCCATTTTCTCAGGAAATTGTTTTTGGGGGTTCTGCCGCGATAATACTTTTTTTAATGCGCAGCTTGATGAGATACATGTCCGCTTCTCAGAGAAACACTATTATTGGCACAGCGGTAATTATTTTTGTTTTTCGAGCGATGCCGAGTCCTGGGCCAGGAATGACTTGGTTTGAAATAGATAAACTTTTTTTTGACGAGTATTTCTTCTCAATTTTGTCACTTTTAGCATCTGCTTTAACACTTGTTGGTATAATATTTCTGCGCTCATTTATGGCTCATAATTCCATTGCTAAAATAGTTGTTATTCTCTCACTTCTTAGTGCTTTTTTGTTCCTGCCGAGCATAGGAATGGTTTATGGCTTTCACCTTTGGACATCATCGATAACTGGCGGCTTGGTAGATGCAAAATTCATTGCGATTATAAATACCGCATTGGAATCCCCACTTGGTCAGGTTGCAATGATACCTTTACTTGCCTGGATTGCAAAAAATGCGCCTGAAAACATGAAAGCAACTTTTTTTGCGGTCTTTGCTTCTTTCACTAATTTAGCCTTATCGGCAAGCGCCCTTGGCTCGAAGTATTTAAACCAAATATTTGTTATAACGAGAGAGGTGAAGGACAAAGTTACTGGCAATATTGTCTCTTCTGCTGATTATTCTGAGCTCGGTATTTTA
>CABYIQ010000057.1 GCA_902518965.1 uncultured SAR116 cluster alpha proteobacterium | reverse complement strand
TTTCCGCTTAGGAATGCCTGAAGGCGCTCATTCCAAATGGGTTTAACACCGCGATGTGACAACAGATTGACAACCGGGGAGTAACCACCAGACAGGCCAACCACATCACAGCCTATGACCTTTCGACTGTCTTCAATCTTATCACCTGCTCCTAACTGGCCTATTTCAACACCAGCAACCCGCTTGCCCCCAATAATATTGACAGGAACACATCCCAACATAACTGATATTCCTGCAGCCTCAGCTTTCTTGTGCAGATTGCTGGGCTTGTTTCGCGAGTCCAGCAACGTGATCTGCATTCCCTTTTTAGCTAGATAAACAGCATCTTCATAAGTTCCATCATGACAGGTGGCCAGCACGGCCACACTGCCAGGCATGACCCCATATCGACCTGCATAGTGCGTCAGCGCATGTGCCAGCATAACCCCCGGCTTATCGTTATTTCCAATCGCGAGGCCTCGTTCAAGAGCACCAGTAGCTAGAATAATATGACCTGCACGAATGATATGAAAAATTTCACGCGGCAGATCAGGGTGCGGTTCAGATAAATGATCCGTACACCTTTCAATGACGCCAGCAACATGACCATCATAAAGACCAAAAGCTGTTGACCGTGTCATAATCTGCCCGCCTGCAGCACTTATTCGCGCTAGCAACTGATCACGACTGGCTAGGTCCACCTTATCAGCAGTGGCTAGCCAGTTGCCACCACATTCAAAATCCTGTTCGACTAGAATGACATTTAGGCCCTTTTCAGCGAGACCCGCCGCAGCTGTCAGTCCAGCAGGCCCAGAGCCAACGACTAAAGCATCACAGAAACCGTTTGCGATGTCATATTTAGAGGGGTCTGCTTCTCGTGATGCCTGACCAAGCCCGGCAGCTCTGCGAATGAAGCGTTCACACAACATCCAAAACTTTGTGTTGGCAAAAGGCCCCATAAAGGTCTTGTAGTAAAATCCTGCAGTGATGAAGGGAGCAATCAATCCATTAACTGCGCCCAAATCAAATCCTGGACTGGGAAAGACGTTCTGGCTGTATACCCTGAGCCCTTCACTAATTTCTGCCACGGTACCTTTTACATTGGGCACTCGAGCCGCACCATCTCCTATGTTGAACAACGCTCCTCCTTCTTCAACACCAGCGGACATAATACCACGCGGACGGTGATACTTAAAGCTGCGCCCAACCAGCATATGGCCAGATGCCATTAATGCAGACGCAATTGTGTCCCCTTTGAACCCCGTTACCTGTTGCCCATTAAAACGGAAGTTAATCTTCTGACGGCGCTCAATCAGCCCACCTTTATCTAAACGAAAACCCGTCATGTTTTAGACCTAGCTTTGCTGATGAGCTTTGTTTCGTCATTGACATCGCTTAATCTTTGGCGAAACGAAGGATGTGCCGCTTCAACTTTGCTGATCACGTGGGTCTGCGTATCTCGTTCCACCCGCAATATCATTCGACACCCATGGATATGATGCCAATGTTCCACATGAACACCGCGCAGATTTTTACGAAGAAAGACGGCCTCAAACCAAGCTTTTTCAGATGTGTCTTCAAAACTAGGCATCTGCACGCTGGCGTCTTCCAGATAAGCAAATTCGTGATGATCGCGCAGACCACAAAACGGACAGTTTAATCTCAGCATTTTACATGTTCCTCTTCACTGTCCTTCATGTGCCTAATGTGATTTTGGGAAAGGGCCATGTCCGGATTCATCTATTTGGCGGCCCTGCGCATATCTATCAAGCGTTAACAGGCTGTTAATTTCGTGCGGTTGATCATGTGCTATCGTATGAGCAAAACACCACCCAGAACCGGGTATGGCCTTAAATCCGCCATAGCACCACCCTGCATTCAGATAGAAACCTGACAGATTTGTTTTTGTGATAAAGGGCGAGCCATCCATTGACATATCCATAATTCCTGCCCATTGCCGCAACAGCTTTATCCGGCCTAAGGCTGGCATAACATTCATCGCACAGCTGGCAACATCAGTATAGATAGGTAAATTACCTCGCTGAGCATAAGAATTATAACCGTCAAGGTCACCGCCAAATACCATTCCGCCCTTATCTGACTGGCTGATGTAAAAATGACCATGTCCAGCCCCATAGACCACTACAGTGTCCAGAAACGGCTTTATCGGCTCAGATACAAAGGCTTGCAATTTATGACTTTCAATCGGCAGAGGACCCAACCCTGCCTGTGCAGCCAAAACAGATGTCGAGCCTGCAACCGCCATACCGATTTTTTCTGCCTCGACCTCACCCCGGCTTGTCTCAACACCGACAATTCTACCTGCCTTTTTGATGAAGCCAGTTACTTCACAATTCTGTATAATATCCACGCCTAAGGTAGATGCAGCACGAGCATATCCCCAATTCACCGCATCATGACGTGCGGTCCCTGCACGTGCCTGAAGAAACCCGCCCAGTATCGGCAACCGCGACTGCTCAGAATAGTTCAGATGAGGCACCATCTTCTGCACTTGTTCTCGATCCAGAAATTCACCATCAATGCCATTTAGGCGCATTATATTGTACCGCCGCATCATGGCATCACGCTGGCCTGGTGTGAAAAATAGATTGAGATGTCCACGCTGGCTGAACATCACGTTATAATTCAGGTCATGCGACAGACCTTCCCACAGCTTCAAAGAATGTTCGTAAAAAGCGGTGTTACCCTCAACAAAATAGTTGGACCGCACGATTGTTGTGTTGCGGCCAGAATTGCCCCCGCCAATCCACCCCTTTTCCAGCAGAGCGACATTAGTTATACCGTGAAGCTTCGCCAGATAGTAGGCTGTTGCCAGTCCATGACCACCACCGCCAATAATAATCACATCATATTTTAGCTTTGGTTCAGGTTGACGCCAGGCAGGCGCCCAGCCTGCCTGTCCCATTAGGCCCTGTTTCAAAAGTTGCCAAGCTGAATAGCGTTTCATGGATAGAACATAACCTTAAACAAAAAGAGGCAAACTCCCCACACTGTTCATGATTATTCAGCACTAGACAATAAAATATTTAACTTCTGATGGTTACTAGCATTCTGCTGTGTGAAATAGTGCAGACCCTCGCTCAACTTTCAGTTACAGCAAGCCAGCGGACGACCAGTGCAGCGGGATATAACCAGACCAAGCCCGCACAAATAAAAAAGGCTAGATCAGATGCCCAGTGAAGCCCTACAACAAACCCTGAGATATACAAACAGGCCATTACATAAACAGAAATTGAAGGAACGAGGCCTATTGCTACGATTAGATGGCGCCAGCGTTTCATATCAGACATCTATTCCTTTTATTATCTGTAACCTGCTGCTTTGCCGTGACAGCTCAACTTTTAACTTACTGACGTCCATATAAGCCTGATGCCAAGCAGCACAAGAGCAAGATGACCAATTCGGTAAAACAGCTTATCTGACATTTTTTTGTTCAACCATCTGCCTGCAATCACACCAAGGGGGATCACTGGCAAGAGGGTTACACTTA
>CABYIQ010000056.1 GCA_902518965.1 uncultured SAR116 cluster alpha proteobacterium | reverse complement strand
CTATGATTATATGGAATCAGGTTCTTGGACAGAAACAACATTCCGCGCAAATTGCGAGGATTTCAGCAAGATCAGCTTCCGGCAGCGTGTCGCTGTGGATATGGCAAACCGGACCACTAAAACAACAATGATTGGCCAGGATGTAACCATGCCTTGTGCGATCGCCCCAACGGGCCTGACTGGCATGCAGCATGCTGATGGTGAAATTTTGACTGCCCGTGCTGCGGCGAAATTTGGCATTCCTTATACGCTGTCAACCATGTCAGTCTGTTCGATTGAGGATGTAGCCACTCACAGCCCAGAAAGTTTCTGGTTCCAACTCTATGTGATGAAAGATCATGATTTTGCCAAACGGTTAATCCAGAGAGCTAAAGTCGCGGGCTGTTCTGCTCTAATGCTAACTCTGGATCTGCAAATTTTGGGACAGCGGCACAAAGATATCAAAAACGGGCTCTCTACCCCACCAAAGCTGACAGTAAAAAATATTCTAGATATGGCGATGCGGCCCCGATGGTGCATGGGCATGCTGGGGACATCGCGCCGGTCCTTTGGCAATATTGTTGGTCATGTGGATGGTGTGTCTGATATGTCAAAACTGTCTTCATGGGTCGGTGAGCAGTTTGACCTGCAGCTGAACTGGGATGATGTCAAACGAATCAAGGACTGGTGGGGAGATAAACTGATCATCAAAGGCATTCTGGATGCTGATGATGCTGAAATAGCAGCAAAATCAGGGGCAGATGCGCTGATTGTATCTAATCATGGAGGCCGCCAGTTAGACGGAGCTGAAAGTTCAATTGCGATTCTGCCGGAAATTGTAGACCGAGTTGGCCAGGATATCGAAATCTGGATGGATGGAGGAATACGGTCAGGTCAGGATATGCTAAAAGCCATTGCATTGGGAGCAAAAGCAACCTGTATCGGACGCGCCTTTTTATATGGTCTGGGGGCAGCTGGTGAAGCCGGTGTGACCAAAGCGCTAGAAATACTGCAAAAAGAGCTGGATATGACTATGGCGTTATGTGGACATCGTGATATCCGCAATGTAGGTCGAGCTATTTTAAAAAACTGCCCTTTTTAGGCTGAGCTGCATTCAGTCAGAAACATTCCTTTTTATCCGCTTCACGCAATCCAAGTGTTGGTGGTCTGCAGCACTTCTGATTTCCCTGTAAAATTTGCTTTATAATTCTGTGAATGCCAGTGGATCACATAAATCGCAGTTACTACAACCAACCCGAGAAGGCCGTAAGTTAGCAGACGCTTTACCCGTTCTGGTAGAGATGAGGCCTGAAGCCGCGTTAAAATAAGCCAAGTCGCGCCGCCGATGGCAAAAAAGGCAAATGCCCCGATTAACACTGTATCCTGCCCCATTTCGTTGCTCATTTTTTCAAAAAACTGTCTATTTCATAAAATAAACAGATATTCCATAATCTGAAAAGGTGTTTATTCCGTAATGATATCAGACAATTAAATTGCTTCTGTTGGAAATTTAACTACAAAAGCTTGCCAACAGATATGAATATGTTAAATTGACGGTAACTTCGGGGGGAGTTCTGTTCGGGCAGGTGTCCGTTCAGGAAAAAAAGTAGGACGTTCTAGAACGCGACGTTTGGGGAGTGTCCTATGTCAATAATTAAGTCTGTAAAGTCAGTCGCTATTGCGTCACTGGCTATTCTTATTCCATCAATTGCATTAGCAGCTGGTGGGAACTTGGAGCCGAACGATCCTGTCGGCATTACCTTTTGGTTAATTTCGATCGCAATGGTCGCCGCTACCGTATTTTTCTTGATGGAATCATTAAGAGTCGACGGCAAGTGGAGAACATCAATGATTGTGGGCGGACTTGTTACACTCGTAGCTGCGGTCCACTACTTTTATATGCGTGATGTCTGGGTTGCCACAGGTGCATCGCCTACGGTCTTTCGTTATGTAGATTGGCTGATTACAGTGCCTCTGCAGATGATTGAATTCTACCTTATTCTTGCTGCCTGTACTGCCATCGCTGTTGGCGTCTTCTGGCGCCTCATGATCGGTACTATGGTAATGTTGATTGGCGGATATTTAGGTGAGGCTGGTTTCATAAACTCTACGGTTGGTTTCGTGATCGGAATGGCCGGTTGGGGATACATTCTGTATGAAATCTTTGCTGGTGAAGCTGGCAAGGTTGCTGCAGAAGGAGCACCTCCATCTGTGCAATCAGCATTCAACACAATGCGTCTGATCGTGACTATTGGTTGGGCCATCTATCCACTTGGATATTTCTTTGGCTACATGACTGGAGGCGTTGACGCCAATTCGCTGAACCTGATCTACAACGTCGCTGACGTTGTTAACAAGATCGGCTTCTGTCTAGCTATTTGGGCGGCTGCTACTTCACAATCTGAAGCTGCAAAGTAATAAACTTTATCGCAAGCATCTATCATTTAGATGGGTGCTTGCGCTCTATTCCACTCAACTTATGCGTTTCTCAATTTTTTTGCACCTTTGATCTTAAAATATCTATCAAAGAGGGGGCCGGAAGATGACAGAGAACATAGCCAGCCAAGTCAATGAGGTGCGGGGCGCCGAAAAGCCTGACGCTCTTCCCGATTTGTCTGATGTACTGTCGGCCTTTATTGTGCGAAGGCTGCCATCAGGCAAACACCCGCTTGCCGATTCCGCCTGTCATCATTTCAAACGAACCGGTAAACAGCTTCGTGGCCGTATGGCCCTCGCCGCCGGGGACAGTTTTGGCGTGCCACGCACGGCCAGCCTGCCTTGGGCTGCTGCCGTTGAAATTCTGCATAACGCCTCATTGGTGCATGATGATATCTGTGATGGAGATATGGTGCGCCGCGGCGCGCCGTCTGTCTGGGCCTTATATGGGCGCGACACGGCATTGGCGCTTGGTGACTGGCTGATTGCGCTCTCCTTTGAGCTGGCAGCAGAAGCTGCCTATCTTGGGCAGACGCCACAGCTGGTTTCGATCTTGTCACGCCATATGGCCGCCACCACCGCAGGACAAGCTCTCGAGTTCGAGGTTCGCGCCTACCCAGACTGGTCCGGCTATATGGACATAAGCACAGGCAAAACTGCCCCTTTATTTATTGCTTCAGTTGAGGGGATTGCGCATCTAGCCGGCCGCCGTGATGCTATACAGCCGCTGAACCGGTTTTTCAGTGCCGCAGGCGGTTGTTATCAAATTGCCAATGATATGTTGAATGTGATTGGCAAGGATGGCGCGGAAAGCCCGGCATCTGACCTGCTACGCCGCGCCCCAAACGCGGTGATTGTGATGTTTCAGACAACATTGAATAAACACACGGCGACAGCCTTTGATAACTGGCTGTCCTCAGGCGACACACATGATGCCCTTGCTTGGCAGGAACGTCTACGCCGGTCACCAGCGCTGACAATGACCTCATCAGCCTTGCTAAGCATGCTGGAAGAAGCAGAAGCATCATCGGCTGCCTTTCCCACAGATTGCCGGTCAATCATCACACCTATATTGGCA
>CABYIQ010000055.1 GCA_902518965.1 uncultured SAR116 cluster alpha proteobacterium | reverse complement strand
AAGTCTTGGGTATTGTTGGTGAGACTGGCGCAGGAAAATCCCTAACCGCACAATCAATATGTGGCCTTTTACGACCACCTGCACGCATCGTTGGCGGCTCAGTAAAATTTGATGGCCGTGAATTATTATCATTGCCTGATGATGAGTTAAATGCCATTCGCGGAGCCGATATTGCCATGGTTGTGCAGAATCCGCGCAGTTCGCTAGATCCACTAACACGCATAGGAGAACAGCTAGTGCGTATTCACCAGACACATTCAGGTGGGTCCCTAGAAATATCAAGGCAAAAAGCCATGGAGATGATGCAGGCAGTTGGTATTCCTGATCCGCAAGGAAGGTTTACTGCCTGGCCTCATGAACTCTCCGGTGGCATGGCTCAGCGTGTGCTGATTGCTATGGCTCTAATGAATGCGCCGAAGCTACTCATCGCAGATGAACCGACAACTGGCTTAGATGTGACCGTACAGGCACAAATTTTAGATTTACTAAGAGATCTGGTCAGTCGGTTTGACATGGCTAGCATGATCATCACTCATGACCTCGGGATAGTTGCACATTATTGTAACAAAGTAGCGGTAATGTTTGCTGGTGAAATAATCGAACAGGGGAAAGTACGTGACGTCTTTCTCAAACCCGCCCATCCCTATACTCAACAATTATTGGCCGCAACCCCAGAACAACTGCATTTGGGAACAAAAAATCAACTTGGAGGGCAACCACCAGATCTTTTTAATCTTCCAACTGGATGCCTTAGCCAAGACCGTTGCCCTTTGGCAACTAACACCTGTCAAAATAAGCCGCCCATGGTAAAGATCTCATCTGGTCATACGGCTCGTTGTCATTTTGCAAAACCGCTTAAGACCAGCAGAGGCGGGAAAAATGGATGACATAATCCTGCAAACTACAAATTTAGTTAAGCGCTTTCCAGTGGGTCGTTCTGGTACCTTCGTTAATGCAGTTAATGGCGTGAATTTATCGATTAAGCGTGGCGAGGTCCTAGGCATGGTGGGGGAGAGCGGGTCTGGGAAGTCAACCATAGGCCGCACTGTTCTACGCCTTACCAACCCAACAGAAGGGCAAGTCTTCTTTAATGGACAAGACATAACTAACATGCCAAACAAATATGTTCGGCCTCTGCGCAAAGATATGCAAATGGTATTTCAAGACCCATGGAGCGCTCTGAACCCACGCATGAAAGTTGGCGATCTAATAGCAGAACCACTGCGAATTCATCTTGATATATCGCGCTCGGAATGCCAGGACAGAACAGAAATTCTAGCCCAACGAGTGCGTCTTAGCACAGATTTTCTTAATCGAACACCAAGTGCACTTTCTGGCGGCCAACTTCAACGCGTTTGCATAGCGCGCGCAATTGCAACAAACCCAAAATTAATTGTGCTAGATGAGCCAACTAGCTCACTCGACCTTTCTGTAAGAGCAGGAATACTCGAGCTACTGCAGGAATTGCGAGTTGAAACAGAAGCTGGATTCCTTTTTATAAGCCATGATTTGGGTACAATAAAGCTTATTAGCGATCGAATTGCAGTGCTATATCTAGGCCATATTGTAGAGGAAGTACCTAAAGACAAGTTATTCTCAGACCCCTCACACCCATATTCACAATCATTGCTTTCGGCACACCTTCCATCAGACCCAAATGCCCGATTGCGGCGATTAACTTTACAAGGGGAAATTCCTTCCCCAATAAATCTGCCCAGTGGTTGTAGTTTTCATACTAGATGCCCAGTTGCTTTACCAGCTTGTAAATCCACCTCGCCTGAAGCAGAAGAAATTTCACCAAATCATTTAGCTAGCTGCCTGCGTTTACATGATGGCAGTAATATTATTCCGCGAGATATAAAATGACGGAGAACCCTTTTACCATTTTGGGTAGCCCAATAAAGTTGGGTCCAAAAACAGCAAAAAACCGGATCTGGATGACGGCACATGCAACACTGTTGGTCAAAGACCACCTCTTCACAGACGCTCATATTGCATATTACGCCGAACGAGCGCGAGGAGGAGCAGCTGTAATAACTATGGAGGCGATGGCCACGCATCCAACTACCCAGCCTTATAAGGGCAAGGCTTTTGCCTTTGACCCACGCATGGTTCCAGAATACCAAAAACTAGCTGATGCAGTTCATGTCTATGGCACGCTTTTACTTTCACAACCCTGGCATCGTGGCCGACAAACTAATGGTGTTACAAACGGCCTACCGGTTTGGGCTCCTTCAGCAGTGCCTTGTGCAGTTTACAGGGAAATGCCGCATGTGATGACGACAGAAGACATTAATGAGATCATAGATGGTTACCGCCTTTCTGCGCGCTATTCGCGTGAAGGAGGTCTCGATGGTGTAGAAGTACATGGCATGTCACACGGTTACTTACTCAATCAGTTTTTATCGCCAGCCACAAACTTTCGAAAAGATAATTTTGGCGGATCACTTGTAAACCGCATGCGAATTGTGACTGAGATTCTAGAGGCGACCAGGGCCGAAATTGGTCCAGAAATGATTATGGGGATGCGAATAAACTCGGATGATGGGCATGAAGGTGGATTAAGCCCAGATGAATGGGCCGATATTGCAAAAGAATTTGAGGAAACTGGACTAATAGATTACATTTCTTGCAGTCATGGCACCTACATAAATCGCATGCTAATTTATCCAACTGCTCCTGAAAAGCACGGCTTTCAGTTAGATGCAACGGCTCAGATTAAATCAAAGCTTAAATTGCCTGTGGTTGGTGTTGGAAGAATTACCACCCCAGAGGAAGCTGAAACTTGGCTATCACAAGGTAAATGTGACTTTGTTGGCATGGCTCGAGCTTTAGTCGCTGATCCAAAATGGGCTCAAAAATCACTGACGGGGAAATCTGGTACTATTCGGCCTTGTGTTGGCGCAAATTGGTGCATGTCCCGTATTTTTGCGCAAGCTCCATTAGGTTGCATTCATAACCCTGCCGCAGGGCAGGAACTTGATCTGGACGAATATAACCTGCCTCCTATGAAAAAGAAAAAAAGGGTTGCTGTTGTAGGTGGCGGGCCAGCTGGAATGCGCGCTAGCTGGACTCTGGCAAGACGCGGTCATGAAGTTACCTTATTTGAAGCAAGAGCTGAGCTGGGTGGTCAAGTGCGCTGGTGGGCTCAAGCCGAGTCGCGGCATGAACTGATTGGGATTGTCTCTTGGCTTGAAGACCGTGTCGCTGAAGAAGATGTAAAGGTAATCCTAAATCATAAAGTTAAGGAAGCAGATTTAAAAAAATTTGATGAAATCGTAATCGCTGCTGGCTCCACTGGTCTTAAACATGGCTGGACAATGCTGCATCCAGAAAAATGGAGCGGAAACTGCATTCCTGGTGCCGACAGCGCCCACGTTTATAGTTATACTGAACTGCTAGAAAAGCAGCCGGAATTAGGTGAACAGATTTTAATCTTTGACATTATAGGGGGACGTCAGGGCGCCGTGGTTGCTGAAATTCTTGCCCGCGGAGGCAAAGTTGTGCAATTCGTGACTCAGCTTGGTCAAGCTTCACCAGACCTTGCCTCTAGTCGTGATTGGGGCAAGGTTCATGGGATGCTGAAAAACCTTGGAGTTAAATTTCATGTAGATTGTGAATTGTTGTCGATAGATAACGACCAAGTTGTGATGCGAGATTTATATACAGGCAAAAAATCTTCTTTTAAAAATATTTCAGCCGTGGTGATGGTGCAAGGCGGCGCCGCAAACGACCAGCTCTATCATAGCCTTTGTGATAGCAAACCTTGCCATC
>CABYIQ010000054.1 GCA_902518965.1 uncultured SAR116 cluster alpha proteobacterium | reverse complement strand
TTGTAACGGGACTAAAATCAATTGCCATTGATGAACGGGATGTTCCTCCAGGCATTGTACATCTTGTGCAACGCAAAGGACGTGTCTTATCTGTAGCCGCATCAAAATTCATTGATCAGATAGTACAGGCTCTGAACAAACGGTTCCCAGAAGCTACTCGCTGAACAACAAAAAAGAGATGCGCGAGGGCATCTCTTTTCCCGTGTTTTACACGTTTCGTGTTTGTAACTGGCCGGTCTGCTCAGAGGCAGTCTTGTCTAACTGACCTCAGCGCCAAGAAGGCCGCAAACAGTTAGCAAGGGTTACAGGGACTGCCCCATACCTCTAGCATTCCTGTTTTTCTGATCCGACCGACATGAAATAACACTAGACATTCGATCACCTCCTTTTTTGCTGTTAACACTAATTCTTACAATGTTACCGTTGTTCTAATCGAACGAGTCTGTCAATCTTTGTCTTGCACAAGTCTGCCATCCTGCGAAAAACTGTCAAAGAAATCTTCTATTGCTCAGCGTGATGACTTTCGTCTGACCGGCTTAAAGCCACCCTGCTTTGGCTTGCGGGGTTTTCTGCCCTTATTGCCAATACTCAGGGTCTGACCTGCTTTTGATTGTTTCTTTGCCCCATTCTGTCTTTCTGATTTATCTAGTTTAGACAATTTTCGCCGTTTCTTCTTATCTCTAAAAGCCTCTTCTGCCTGTCCTGTATGGTTTGACTGGTCTGACTTATCCTTTAGAATAGGTTTTTTCTTACTGAATGATTTATCCTCACTGAGAGGTTTATGCCTTTTTGAGCCGGAACGCTCTAGTCTTTCATTTCTTTCATCAGGCCTCCAGCTTGATGAGCTGCGTTGGCGTTTTTGACCAAAATAGGGTTTCTTTTGTCTCCGCTTTGCTTTGTCTCTGCCTTCTGGAATGATTGGGCTATCAATCTGTGTAACCTTTATGTCATCTGTTAGGCGGCCATCTTTTAACCGACCCAAAAAACTGCTTAAAGCCAGTTCAGCAATCGCAACATGACTTTCAGAATGATGAAGATAAATATCGCCAACATCTGAACTTTTCACACCACCGCGTCCAGACAGAAGAGAGAGCAGTCCACGCACATGGATATCCTGACCTTTACCAGCGGACAGGCTAAACCAGCGATAAGTTTTCATTTCCCCTGCCATGTTCATATCACCTGCTTCACCCAATTCTTCTGGTGCCGTCAAATCACGACGATGCTGGCGAATGAGAGCTAGAGCAAGCTGTTCAGCGCTGAATGAAGCAGTCAACTGGTTCTGCAGTTCCGTCTCTTTCTCGTCAGGTTGTGCTGTCAGATCCGCATTCTGCAAAATGCGTTCATCGTCACGTGCACGGATATTATCTGCATCTGGGGCCTTAACCCAATCTGCTGTTATCCCTGCCAGCTGCAAAAGCTTCTGTGTCTTGCGATAAATGTTATCTGGCACAACGATAATGGCTGTGCCTTTGCGGCCAGCCCGACCCGTTCGTCCGGAGCGATGGAGTAATACATCTGGTGTACGTGGGAGATCAGCATGAATAACTAAATCCAAATTCGGTAGGTCAATCCCCCTAGCAGCAACATCAGTTGCTACACAGACACGCGCCCGCCCGTCTCGCATAGCCTGCATTGCCTGGTTTCGGGCTGCCTGATTTAACTCTCCAGACAAAGCAACTACAGACAATCCGCGATTAGAAAGCCGTGTGGCAAGATAAGACACTGACGCCCGTGTGGCGCAGAAAATAACAGCCTTTTTGTCATCATGAAAGCGCAGCAGATTAATAATCGCATTCTGGCGATCTGCTGGTCGCACTGAACAGGCCTGATAGGCAATATCCTGATGTTGTTCCTCTTGAGAGGCTGTCTCCACACGCACTGCATCCCGCTGATATCTGCGGGCCAGCGCGGCAATTGTTCGCGGTACAGTAGCAGAAAACATCAATGTGCGCCTTTGTTCTGGTGCTGCTTTCAGTAAGGTTTCCAAATCTTCGCGAAACCCCATATCCAGCATTTCATCAGCTTCATCCAGAACAACAACACGCAAACTATACGGGTCAAAGCTATTTCTGTTCAGGTGATCGACAAGCCGCCCTGGTGTCCCTATCAAAATATCAACACGGCCTGACAACACTCGGCGTTCGGCGCGGATATCCATACCGCCAACAGCAGATGCTAAAACAAGATCTGTTTCAGCATACAGCCAATCCAATTCTGTTTTAACCTGTAGGGCAAGCTCACGAGTAGGAGTAATTATCAGAGCTGCTGGCTGAGACGGAAGCTCGTTTTCAGCATCAGACCCAAGCAACTGGTCAGCCATGCTCAAGCCAAAGGCAACTGTTTTGCCTGAGCCTGTCTGCGCCGATACAAGAAGATCCCGTTCGTGACAGCTGTCAGCGAGAACAGCAGATTGAACATCTGTCATGGTGAGAAAGCCACGCTTTTCCAGAGCCTCTGCAAGGTGGGGATGCGCGGCAGCAAAAATAGTCATAAGTTTTAGCCTTTGCTTTTTTCCAGGCAGTCGACTGATGAAAGCTGGTTGAAGCTCCGAGGAAATGCCTAATATGCAGCGGTTTTAGCAGTGATTACAGATTTGTAAAGCAAAACAGTCTTCAAAATATTTTAAAATTTTCTGCTTGCTACTGTTCAATGCCGAACCTTAGGTTTTATTTTTTCTTTTGGAATGAAAAGATAATTATTTCCTGTTTCCAGCATGGTTTTCTTTTTAAAACGACCATCAAGAGTATAGACGAAAGGCTCATAATTCAGCGCAAGGAAATCATTGAAAACATCCTCTGCGCGGCCATTAAACCGGTTCCCAAAATCAGATATTTCTACAAACCAAATCGGACGATCATCTCGCAGCAGTTTACGTGCTCCACTCAAGACCAATCCTTCTGCACCTTCCACATCAATTTTGACAATATCAATTTTTTCTTTAACATGTTCATTAATAAAACCATCCAGCGTATTGGTCTTTACTTTTTCTGTCAGCTGCTCTTTTTGCTCAGATTTTCCTATATGTGAAAGCCCTACCCTAATTGAGCCAGAGGGTTTTACCGGCATATTCAAATTCACAAACCCCTTCGTATCCGAAATAGCCACTTGAAAACAATTCACGTTAGGTAAGTTGCGCGCCACGCGCTTCAAAATTGCATAAACATAAGTTGATGGCTCGACTGAGATAATGCGCTTTGGCTTGCGACTTGATCGTGCAAATGCTTTTGTAAAAAGACCTATATTTGCTCCTATGTCGAGGATGACTGGATTTTTTGCGTCAGACATCTGAAGAATAGCATTTGCTGTATCTTTTTCAAAAGAGCTGAAAAAGCCCTTAATCAACAGACGCACCCAACGAATTTTCTGACTCAAATTGAATTTTGGAGTAGTCATATCAAAACCATACTTTTTGACTAAAGTGTTAAAGCCAAAGACCCTAAAGCCATTCAAATGTAATTTTTATAATTTATTATTTTTTACCCCTAAAATTACATCAATTTTTTCCTTAATACCCTCTTTACAGATATCTGCGATTTCTGTCCCTGATACTGGACACAAACCAATTGAATTTTGCCTATAATTTAGCATGTATGACCTTTTGTGAAAAAGAATAATAGATGGAAGGTCACAATTCATCGCAAGATTAGCAGTAAAACTGTTTATGCCTAAAAACAAATCAGCAAAATGAAATAAACCTAGCTCATTTTTTATTTCACTAGTTAAGCGCCTCACATCGACTGGTGTAGATAAATTTTTTGGCCAATGATTGAAGAACTCAGCGTTCATCTCACGCGCATCATCTCCTGAACTTACAAAAATTGTTCCACCATGTTGCTTTACAACATTTGAAAGGCAGTCCACTGCACGAAGGACCGGCCAACAGCGGTTTTTATCCTGAGAGTAAAGAGTTGTAATAATATGAGGCCTTGGATGTGCAGCAAACATTTCCTCATAAAATTGTCTCTGAAATTCAAGTGGCTTTATTGGGGT
>CABYIQ010000053.1 GCA_902518965.1 uncultured SAR116 cluster alpha proteobacterium | reverse complement strand
TGGCTGAAATCAGTTTTTGGTATGAATGCATATATTGAACTTCAACGCCATGGTCGTGCTCAAGAAGAAGATGCAGAGGCGTCATTACTGATGCTGGCTGACGAGACGGGTCTACCGCTTGTTGCCACAAATGACTGTCATTTTGAAACTGAGCAAATGCATGTGCCGCAGTGTATTCTGAGATGTATTGCCCAGTCTGAACGTCTGGCCAGTATGAGAGAAACAGATATTACACCAAATCATTACTTTAAAACAGCAGCCCAGATGGTTCAGCTTTTTGCTGATTTGCCAGAGGCTGTTGCCAATACATTGCAAATTGCAAAGAGATGCAGTTTCGTTGTGGGCCAGCGCGAACCAATTCTGCCTTCAACAGACGCAACTGACGAAAATGCACAATTGCGTCGTCTGGCTGCAGATGGATTGGCTAATCGACTGGCAGCACTGGGAAGACAGCCAAACAGCTATTTTCAAGGCAGCGCTGAACAACAGAAAATTTACACTGATCGTCTGGATGAAGAGCTGGATATCATAATCAATATGGGATTCCCAGGCTATTTTCTGATTGTCTCTGATTTTATTAAATGGGCCAAAGCCCAGCAGATACCCGTTGGACCTGGGCGGGGATCAGGGGCAGGGTCGCTTGTAGCGTGGGCTTTGCTGATCACAGATCTTGACCCTATTCGTTGGGGTCTGCTGTTCGAACGGTTTCTGAACCCTGAGCGAGTATCAATGCCTGATTTTGATATCGATTTCTGTCAGGAAAGACGTGAAGAAGTCATTCGCTATGTACAGGAAAAATATGGTCCGGACAGAGTTGCCCAAATCATTACCTTTGGAACCTTACAAGCACGCGCAGCATTACGTGATGTGGGTAGGGTATTGGATATGCCGTATGTCATGGTTGATCGCATCGCCAAACTGGTGCCGAATAATCCAGCAAATCCATCCACAATTGAGCAGGCATTGGTTTCAGAAGAGGAACTGCGAAAACTTCGGGATACGGATGAGCAGGTAGAACATCTAGTTTCAACAGCGATTAAGCTCGAAGGTCTGTACAGACATGCCTCAACACATGCAGCTGGTCTTGTAATTGCAGACAGATATCTGCCTAAATTGGTCCCTGTTTATCGTGACCCGCGTTCCAATATGCCTGTAACTCAGTTTAATATGAAGGCTGTTGAACAGGTCGGTTTGGTAAAATTTGACTTTTTAGGACTTAAAACACTGACTGTAATAAATAAGGCTGTCAGCCTGCTCAAAGTGAGGGGTATTGATGTGGATATTGACAGCATTCCCTTAGATGATGCGAAGACATTTCGGATGCTAACCGAAGGGAATACAGTTGGCGTGTTCCAATTGGAATCAAGCGGCATGCGAGATGTTCTGCGGGGGCTGAAGCCTGACCGGTTTGAAGATATCATTGCTGTTGTGGCTCTGTACCGGCCTGGGCCAATGGAAAATATTCCCACCTATATCAACCGCAAACATGGGCGCGAGAAGGTTGTTTATATGCATGCGCTGCTGGAACCGATCCTGGCAGAAACTTATGGCATCATGATTTACCAAGAACAAGTGCAGCAGGCTGCACGTGATTTGGCTGGATATACATTAGGCGGTGCCGATCTTTTGCGCCGAGCGATGGGAAAAAAAATTAAAGAGGAGATGGATCAACAGCGTGATATTTTTGTCAGAGGCGCTGGCAAAAATAATATCAGCGCCCAATTGGCTTCAGATATTTTTGATCAGATTGCCTCATTTGCTGGCTATGGATTTAATAAATCCCATGCTGCTGCATATGCTCTGGTTTGCTATCAGACAGCTTGGCTGAAGGCAAATTATCCTCATGAATTTATTGCAGCTTCCATGACACTTGATCATAGTAACACTGATAAACTTTCTGTGTTCCGACAAGACTGCCGTCAGAATCATATCGACGTGTTGCCGCCGGATCTGAATAAATCAGGAGCGGCATTTCGGGTTGAAAGATGCGAGAAAGGGACACTTGCTTTACGCTATGCGCTCGGCGCCATCCGCAATGTAAGTTCAGAGGCGATGGAAAAGCTTAATAAGGAAAAAGAGCGTTCAGGCCCGTTTCAATCTCTCGAGGATTTTGCCCGACGCATGCCGAAGGAAACTTGTAATAAACGACAATTAGAAAATCTGGCAAAAGCTGGCGCATTAGATTGTGTGCACGAGAACAGGCGTCAAGCATTTGAAGCGATTGAACAGCTTCTCTCGCAAGCAGAATTTTTCCGCAGGGAAGCTGCATCCAACCAGAGCAGTTTATTTGGCAGCGATGCGCCAGATGCCGCACCTACTTTCCGTCTTTCAGATGGGCTAGATTGGACACAGGCAGATAAGCTTAGGCTTGAGTTTGAAGCACTAGGTCTATATCTTTCTTCCCATCCAATGGATGAATATGAATCGCTTCTTGAGCGTTTGAAAATAACTCGTTCAGACCAATTGGTTGAGAAGATATCTGGGCAGGACACGGTGCGTCTTCGTTTGGCTGGGCAAATATCATTTGTTCAGGAACGTGTATCAGGTAAAGGCAACAGATTCGCGTTTGTTCAATTTACGGACAAATCTGGCTTGTTTGAAGTGACCTTGTTCTCAGAAACCTTGTTGCAGTGCCGCGATCTGTTGAAAAGTGAGGGGGCATTGCTTGTGACCGCAGATGCGCGCCGTGAAAATGAAACATTCAAACTGCTCGGTGTTCGTTTGCAACCTCTGGAAGATGTCATTGCTCAAAAACATACAGGGTTGGGACTTTGGATTGACGACCTTGATTGTTTGGACGACATAAAGACAATCCTGCGCAATGACGGCGGAGGTTACGCACCTCTGAAATTCTTCATCAACACGGGGACAGAAATAGTCGAGATTTCAATGGCATATAAATTCAGGTTAAGCGGAACTTTGCGTGAGGGGCTGAAATCAGTAAGGGGCGTGAGCAGAATTCAGGATATTTGAGTGGATTAAGCTGGTTTAAGGCTTCTCTGTGCTTGCTTTTTGCAGTGACCTAAGGTAGAAGACGCTTGACATCACACATGAGAGTGGCTCGTCCAGCAAATTCTGCGCGAACCATCCGGTGAGAGCAGCGCTCTTTCTAAACTCTCATGGAGGTTTAACCGGAGAAGGAGTTAGTCTATGGCTGCGGCTACATTTACAATGCGCCAATTGCTGGAAGCAGGTGTTCACTTCGGACATCATACCCGACGTTGGAATCCAAAAATGGAACATTTCATTTTTGGCGAGCGAAACGGTATTCATATTCTTGATCTGCAGCAAACCATGCCTTTATTTGGTCGGGCATTGGAAGCGATGCGAGACACCGCTGCAAAAGGCGGACGTATCTTATTTGTTGGTACAAAGCGCGCTGCAGCAGATAAAATAGCTGAAACAGCCAAAGCCTGCGGTCAATATTACGTAAATCACAGATGGCTGGGCGGTATGCTCACCAACTGGGCAACCGTATCGAAGTCGATAAAACGTCTTCGTGATTTAGAAGGACGGCTTTCAAGTGACGAGGTTAGTCAGTTGGGTAAGAAAGAGATTCTGCAGCTGACAAGGGAACGCGACAAACTTGAATTAACACTAGGCGGGATTAAAGAAATGGGTGGCCTGCCTGATATGTTGTTTATTCTTGACACTAACAAGGAAGATATTGCTGTCCTTGAAGCTAATAAATTGAACATACCTATTGTGGCTGTAATTGATAGTAACGCCAGTCCAACCGGAGTTGACTTCCCGATACCAGGTAATGACGATGCGATGCGGGCGATTAATTTATACTGTGAACTTGCTCAGACTGCCGTCCTCGATGGATTGCAAGCTGAACTTATGGCAAGCGGAACAGATATTGGCTCTGCTGAAGTGGCACCGGAGGAACCAGCTTTAACTGAAGCTTCTTCAGAGGCAACAGATGCAGAACCAGCTGATGAGACTCCATCTGAAAATGCGAAAGGCGACTCTGGTGAAGAAACTTCCACAGAACAGGCATCTTCTTAGTAAGCCGTTGTTGTTGAAAGTTGATATTTGTTTGATTTAGCAAAAAACAAAGATTACCAACTTCAATGAAGTGGTCCCCTCTGTTTTTCTAAGAAATTAAAAGGAACTAGAAAGATGAGCATTACAGCTGCACAAGTAAAAGAACTTCGTGAGAAGTCTGGAGCAGGCATGATGGACTGCAAAAAAG
>CABYIQ010000052.1 GCA_902518965.1 uncultured SAR116 cluster alpha proteobacterium | reverse complement strand
GAAAGGTGACATGGAATTTTTTTTCTTCCCAACCAAGCTCTTCTTTGACTAGACGAGCTGTTTTCATGCAATGACAATGATAGGGGTCACCCTGCACAAAGTAGCGTTGTGGAATCCCATGGAAGGACAGCATCAGATGTTCTGGCATTTTTCGGCCCTTGAAATGAGCCTTCAATGATTTCACCAGCGCCTTAATGTATAGCGGGTGATCATGCCAGGGCGGGGCTGTGCGGATGGCTGGCTGCCAGCGAAGCTTCAACGCCCATTTAAACACCTCATCGTTAACTGTTGCTGTGGTTGAGGCAGCGTATTGTGGATATAAAGGCACAATCACAAAGCGGTTGCAGCCTGCTTTGCGCAGAGTCTCCAGCTTGTCCGGGATAGAGGGCTGACCATAACGCATGGCCCAGTCCACCATCAGGTCTTCACGCTCGCCATACTCGGCCTTTAGCATCTCTGCCTGAAGGCGTGTATATTTGCGTAACGGGCTGCCATCCGGGTCATCTTTCAACCAAATCTTATCGTAAGCTGCCCCCGACCTTTTCGGCCGCACGTTCAGGATGATTAGGTTCAGAATTAGCCACCACAGAAGGCGTGGGACTTCAATGACCCGGGCATCTGATAAAAACTGTTTCAGATACCGCCGCATCGAGGTTTTGTCTGTTGCATCCGGTGTGCCGAGATTTACAAGAAGCAGGCCGGTCTTGGCATGACGGGGCCAGGTGGGGTGATCATCAGGTAACGGTTTAACGCTCATCACAACCTCTTTATAGAGAAAGGTATATTTCAGTCAGGCAAAGCCAGAAACCCGTCAGAACCAGCTTTATGTTTATTGGATATAGGGTCAGTGGATGCGGCTGACTAGCCTGCTAGAGAATTTGGCTTCCCATTTCCGGCTACATAAGCTGGCGGTTGAATCGCATCAAACACCCGAGCTAGACAGTCCACCAGCTGATCTGCCATCTCTGTACTGTGCAGCGGGCCGGGGGTAATCCGCAGCCGTTCAGTTCCGCGCGGTACGGTTGGATAATTAATAGGTTGAATGTACAAACCATGATCGGCTAGCAATGTCCAGCTGATCTCAGAACATTTCATTGCATCACCGACCATTACAGGCACGATATGTGTTGTGCTGGGTAGAGCAGGCAGGCGGTGATCAGCCAGCCTTTCTTTAAGATACTGCGCCATATACTGCTGTTTTGTGCGCTCATCAGAAGAGCTGCGCAGATAGCGGATAGAAGCTAGAGCCCCTTCAGCCAACGCAGGAGGCATGGCAGTTGTGAAAATAAAACCTGAACCATAGCCGCGTATCGCATCACATAGCGCGTCACTGCCTGCTATATAGCCGCCCATCGCGCCATAGGCTTTGCCAAGAGTGCCTTGAATCAGGTCAATTTCATCAGCGACCCCGTCACGCTGGGCTATGCCGCCACCTTCGGCGCCATACATCCCCACAGCGTGAACTTCATCCAGATAGGTCATTGCGTCGTATTTGCGCGCCAGAGCAGTGACTTCAGCAATAGGGGAGGTGTCCCCATCCATTGAATAAACAGATTCAAAGACGATGATCTTATGCCGGGATTTTGGGATGCCTTTTAACAACTCTTCCAGATGATTCAAATCATTATGTCTAAAAATAGACTTTTCAGCACGGCCATAACGGATGCCGGAAATAATCGAGGCATGATTCATCGAATCAGAAAGAATAATTGGGTTGTCCAGCAGCGCGATTAATGCAGACAACGATGCTTCATTTGCCACGTAGCCTGATGTGAATACCAGCGCTCGTTCTTTATTATGCAGGCTGGCAAGCTCAGACTCTAGCGCAACGATTGACGATGAAGTGCCAGAAATATTGCGAGTGCCACCAGCCCCTGTTCCATGTGCTTTGACTGACTTAGACATGGCATCAATGGCATGGGTGGACTGACCCATTCCTAGATAATCATTTGAACACCAGATGATGACTTCGCGCGGGCCTTTGGCCGTATGCCACAGTGCATGCGGATGTCGGCCGGTCAACCGTTCCAGCTCAACAAAATGACGATAGCGATTTTCCAGTCTTAACTGGTCAACCTTTTCCTGCAAAAGGTTTTGGTAATTCAACAGACCCCCCGATCTTAAATGGCGACGCTGTTTTCAGCCACTTATTCAATCTGCCCGTCCTTCTCCGAAGCATAAAGCTTTTGACTGATACAAACAACAGCAAAACAGATGGTGCGACAAAAGAGCAGGTAAGTAGTCTTTCCACCGGCTATTCAGATACAGATAGCCTGGCTGCCGCAAATTTCAATTCAGGTATTTTGCCAAACGGATCAAGGGCTGGATTGGTCAGCTTATTCGCTGGTGCTTCTGTAAAACAGAAGGGCACAAAAATCATTCCCTTAGGCAAATTTTGATCCACACGGGCTGCCAGTTCAATCTGGCCACGCCTTGTTTCAACCTGAACCTGTTGACCAGGTGTAATCTGCAGCTCTTCCAAATCATCAGGGCTGATATGCACCTCAGCTACTGGTTCGAGTGCATCCAGAACAGATGCCCGCCTTGTCATAGACCCGGTATGCCAATGTTCTAGCAGACGCCCTGTAGACATGATAAGCGGATAGCGTGCGTCAGGCAGTTCATTCGGCGGCAACACCTCTGCCGGTGTCATTCGTCCCCGCCCGGTTTTTGTTGGGAAGCTGTCTGCAAATATTATATCCTGACCAATGCTAGTCTCATCAGCACAAGGGTAGGTAATCGCATCCTCTGCTTCCAGCCTGGTCCATGTGATCCCAGTCAGAGACGGCATAACCAGCCGCATTTCAGCAAAAACTTCACGCGGATGTTTGTAGGTCCAATCCTGTCCCATTCGGCAGGCTAACTCAGTGATAATCCACCAATCCTGACGTGCCTGCCCTGGCAGGGGCACGGCAATCCGGCCCATCTGCACCCGCCTGTCTGTATTGGTTACTGTTCCGGTCTTTTCCGGAAAAGCAGAAGCAGGAAGTACCACATCTGCATAGGCAGCTGTTTCTGTCATGAAAATATCCTGCACAACCAGATGATCCAGTCTAGAAAAGGCAACTCTGGCATGGGATTGGTCCGGGTCGGACATCACTGGATTTTCACCCATCACATAAATGCCCTTTATGGTGCGTTCATAAGCAGCATTAGCAATCTCAACAACCGTTAAACCTCGCTTTGTATTTAGCTGGGTATTCCAGACAGATTCATATTGCTTTCGGACGGCTTCATCCGTAACAGGCCTGTAATCTGGATAGAACATTGGAATCAGGCCGGCATCAGAAGCCCCTTGCACATTATTCTGTCCGCGCAGGGGATGCAGGCCTGCCCCTTCGCGGCCCACATGGCCGCAGAGCAGGGCCAGTGAGACCAAGCAACGCGCATTATCTGTCCCATGTGTATGCTGTGATACGCCCATCCCCCAAAAAATCATACCAGCCTTTGCAGTCGCAAAGCGTCTGGCCACATCGCTGATGATTTCAGGTTCGATGCCGCAGACAGGGGCCATCGCCTCTGCTGTCATGGATTTGGTTTGCTCAGCCAGATCAGAAAACCCTTCAGTATGGCTCTCAACATAAGCCGCGTCATATAGCTCTTCCGTGATAATGGTATTGATCATCGCGTTCAGCAGGGCCACATCGCTGCCTGGTCTGAAGCGCAGGCTGGCTGTTGCATGGCGGTCAAGGGCCTGTCCTCGCGGATCGAGGATAAACAGCTCTGCCCCGCGCTGTGCCGCATTTTTGATGAAAGTTGCAGCAACCGGGTGGTTTACTGTTGGGTTCGCGCCAATCACAATAATACAATCTGAATGCTGGCATTGAGAAAAAGATGCCGTCACAGCCCCTGACCCGATATTCTCCAGTAGGGCCGCCACCGATGAGGCATGGCACAGCCTTGTGCAGTGATCAACATTATTGGTTTGAAAACAGCTCCGCACTAATTTCTGCACCAGATAGGCCTCTTCATTTGTACCCTTGGCAGAACCGAAGCCAGCAAGGGCAGATGGCCCGTCTGCAGACTTTATCGCGGAAAAGCCAGCTGCGGCCACATCCAGTGCTTCTTCCCAGCTAGCTTCACGGAAATGGGTTAGAGGGTTTGCTGGATCAAACGTGTCTCCAGCTGATTTAGGCACATCGCTTCGCCTTATCAACGGCATCTGCAGGCGTTCAGGGTTATGAATGTAATCAAAGCCATAGCGACCTTTCACACACAGCCTGCTCTGGTTCGCTGGGCCATCCCGCCCGGATACAGAGATAATTTTTTCATCTTTGACGTTAAAGGTCAGCTGACAGCCAACGCCGCA
>CABYIQ010000051.1 GCA_902518965.1 uncultured SAR116 cluster alpha proteobacterium | reverse complement strand
ATCAGCTTCAGCCATGACGACAGAGCCCAGCATCCGCATTTCCGCATGCAGCACGCCAACGGCATTGGCGGTAGCATCATCAGACCGGAATGAGTTTGAGCACACCAATTCAGCCAGCTGATCTGTCTGGTGTACATCTGTTTTGCGGACCGGGCGCATTTCATGCAAGACCACATATACGCCCATTTCGGCCGCCTGCCATGCAGCCTCTGATCCCGCCATACCCCCGCCAATAATATGAAGCTTTTTGTCAGACATAAGCGTTATGATACTTTTTTTCGGTCACTTTGCCCCAAAAGAAGAGGGGCGAGATAACGGCCAGTATGGGAATGAGCATTTGCAGCGACCAGCTCTGGCGTGCCTGTGGCCACGACCTGTCCGCCCCCGTCACCGCCTTCAGGACCTATATCAATGATGTGATCTGCTGTTTTGATTACATCCAGGTTATGCTCAATCACAATCACCGTATTGCCGCCGTCGACCAGTTCCTGCAGCACCTCCAGCAATTTGGCGATATCCGCGAAATGCAGCCCTGTGGTCGGCTCATCCAGAATATAGATGGTCTTGCCAGTGGCGCGTCTGGACAACTCTTTAGACAGTTTGACACGTTGTGCCTCACCGCCGGACAAGGTCGTGGCTTGCTGGCCAATGCGCACATAGCCCAGCCCCACACGAAGCATCGTCTGCAGCTTGTCCCGGATAAAAGGTACAGCCTTGAAATACTCCACACCTTCTTCAACTGTCATATCAAGAATATCTGCTATAGATTTGTCTCGCCATGTTATTTCCAGAGTTTCGCGATTATATCTTTTGCCCTTGCAGGTATCACAGGTGACATAGACATCAGGCAGAAAATGCATCTCAATCTTGATTACGCCGTCTCCTTGACAAGCTTCACAACGCCCGCCTTTAACATTGAAGCTGAACCGGCCGGGGGTATAGCCGCGGCTTTTGGATTCAGGCAGGCCGGCAAACCATTCCCGGATCGGGGTAAAGGCCCCTGTATAAGTCGCCGGATTGGAACGCGGGGTCCGGCCAATCGGTGACTGGTCAATATCAACCACCTTATCCAGCAAATCCATGCCGGTCAGCTTGTCATAAGGAGCGGGTATTTCTCTGGCTTTATGCAATTGCCGGGATAGAGCTTTCCATAATGTTTCCAGAACCAAGGTTGATTTACCGCTACCAGACACGCCTGTAACGCAAGTCAGTACACCTAACGGGAAATCAACAGATATATTCTGCAGATTATTTCCAGATGCCCCGAACAGGCTGACCATCCTTTTTTTCTGGAGTTTGCGGCGTTTAGCAGGAATGTTGATGGCCTTTGCTCCGCTCAGATACTGACCAGTCAGAGAATCCGTATGCGCCATAATCTGTTCTGCTGTGCCTGCAGCGACCACTTTGCCTCCATGAACACCTGCACCAGGACCCATATCAATTACATAATCTGCTGCTCTGATTGCATCTTCATCATGTTCAACAACCAGAACGGTATTGCCGAGATCGCGTAGGCGGGTGAGGGTGGCCAGCAGCCTGTCATTATCGCGCTGGTGAAGGCCAATAGACGGCTCATCCAGAACATAAAGAACACCGGTCAGTCCAGAGCCGATCTGAGAGGCCAGCCTGATCCGCTGAGATTCACCGCCTGACAAAGTGCCGGAATTGCGGGACAGATTGAGATAGCGCAGTCCTACATTCGATAAAAAGCCAAGCCGTTCACTGATTTCTTTCAAAATGCGTACAGCAATTTCAGATTGTTGTGCTGACAGGCTGTCAGAGAGCTGTGTAAACCAGTCTGCCGCATCACCGATTGAAAGGGCAGAAATATCAGAAATATCCTTATCATCAATCCGCACAGCCAGAGATTCAGACTTTAATCGTTTGCCGCCACACCCCTCACAAGGTTGGATCGCGCGGAATTTTTCCAGTTCATCACGTACCCAGTTTGAATCTGTTTCAACATAGCGGCGGGTCAGATTGGGCAACAGCCCTTCAAACGGTTTTGTGGTCCGGTAGGAGCGCAGCCCGTCATCATAAATCATCTCAACAGCCTGATTGCCGCTGCCATGGAGCAAAACATGCTGAACCTGAATATCCAGCTCTTCAAACGGCACATCCAGCGAAAAGCCAAAGGTTTTGGCCAAGCTTTCCAGAGTCTGGATGTAATATTTAGAGGTTGATTTCGCCCAAGGAGCCAGAGCGCCCTGCCGCAAGGACAAGCGCTGATCAGGCACCACCAGCTGAGCTTCGAAATGAGACGATACACCAAGACCGTCACAGTCAGGACAGGCCCCAAAAGGGTTATTGAAGGAAAACAGGCGTGGTTCAATCTCATCAATGGTGAAACCGGATACAGGACAGGCAAACCGGGCCGAAAAGACAGTGCGCTGACCACTGCTGGCATTATCTGCATAAGCCAAACCGTCAGACAGTCCAATAGCGGTTTCCAGGGAATCAGCCAGCCGTGTTGCCAGATTATCCGCATCAGGTTTGATAATCACACGATCAACAACAATTTCGATGTCATGTTTGCGTTTCTTATCCAGATCAGGAACCGCATCTAGTTCATAAAACTCGCCATCAATCCGGACACGCGAAAATCCCCGCTGCAGATAGGCGGTCAAATCCTTTTTATATTCCCCTTTGCGGCCCCGCACGACAGGGGCCAACAAATAAAGCCGCGTGCCCGCTTCCATAGACAACAGGATATCAACCATCTGAGAGACGGTTTGCGAAGAAATCGGCAGACCTGTCGCGGGTGAGTAGGGGATACCAACACGGGCCCACAACAGCCGCATGTAGTCATAAATTTCTGTGACTGTGCCGACAGTGGAGCGAGGATTGCGTGAGGTTGTCTTCTGTTCGATTGAAATTGCGGGTGACAGGCCTTCTATCAGATCAACATCCGGTTTCTGCATCATCTCCAGAAACTGGCGCGCATAGGCAGACAGCGATTCAACATACCGTCTTTGGCCTTCAGCATAAATGGTATCAAACGCAAGGCTTGATTTACCCGATCCGGACAGACCGGTGATGACCACCAGCTGGTCACGCGGCAAATCAACATTCACATCCATCAGATTATGCTCGCGGGCGCCTCTCACAGAAATGATCCGTTGTTCGGGAGAACTCGGCGGTAGTGACATGACCTAGTTTACCTCATTTATGTATGGTTGGGGCGTTCTAAAACAGCCCTTATCTTGTCTCAGATATAGACCGGTCCGGGCCACCGACACCCCATGTTGGTCTAAAAAATCGAGCAAAGGCTATTTCGTTCGTCGCGAACTATGTTAGATTAACCCTCACTATAAAAATCCCCTTCTTTTTTGCAAGGAGCAATTGCTATGGCGGGCAGCGTAAATAAAGTCATTCTGCTGGGAAATCTGGGTCGTGACCCGGAAGTGAGAAGCACACAGGATGGCACAAAAATTGTCAATCTGAATATCGCGACCTCTGAACGCTGGAAGGACAGAAACAGCGGCGAGCAGCGGGAGCGCACGGAATGGCACAGGGTGGTGATTTTTAATGAAAACCTCGCCCGTATCGCTGAGCAATACCTGCGCAAAGGCAGCACAGTTTATCTGGAAGGTCAGCTGCAGACCCGCAAATGGACAGATCAGCAGGGTGTTGAAAAATACACTACTGAGGTGGTTCTGCAGCGGTATCGTGGCGAGCTGACCTTGCTTGGCTCACGCAATGAGGGAGCGGCGGCCCTGTCGTCTGACAGCGGGGCAATGCCATCGGGAATTGGGGCTGCGGGGGTGACCTCTGGGGCGGCGATTCCCCCTATGGCTGGCTCAGATGATCTGGATGATGACATCCCCTTTTAGGGCGTGAACTTCTCTAAGCAAAGTAGTTGATTTGTGGCTGCCGTCGCTGGTGCCTGCTCATCACGAAATAAAACAACAATATCTGGTATATTTATCCCGTTCCATGGTATAAAAATAGCTAGATGTTGCTGGAACAGGTATAGCCTGTAACCAGACTGGATGAGGAGACCAGAGTGAGCGATTCCGAAGTGCCGACAGGCCCTGCAAACCCGGTAATTTCCATTTCTGATGAGATGCGGAAGTCCTATCTGGACTATGCTATGAGCGTGATAGTATCACGTGCTCTGCCGGATGTTCGTGATGGTCTTAAGCCTGTCCACAGGCGAATTTTATACGCGATGATGGAAGGCAATTATGACTGGTCCAAACCGCCGCGTAAATCTGCCCGTATTGTCGGGGATGTGATGGGTAATTATCACCCTCATGGTGATAGTTCCATCTATGAGGCAATGGTCCGGATGGCGCAGGATTTTTCAATGCGTGTGCCTTTGGTCGACGGGCAGGGGAATTTTGGGTCTGTTGATGGGGATCCTGCTGCGGCGATGCGTTATACAGAGTCGCGCCTGGCCCGAGCTGCAGAATCGCTGTTGCGGGACATTGATAAAGATACTGTTGATTTCATCCCGAATTATGACGAAACCCAGCAGGAACCGTCAGTCTTACCTGCTGAATTTCCGAATTTGCTGGTGAACGGGGCAGGGGGGATCGCTGTGGGGATGGCGACCAATATCCCACCTCATAATCCGGGTGAGGTTATCCGCGCCTGTATGCAGCTGATCCGTTACCCTGAGATGAGTGATGAAGAGCTGCGCGAGATTGTGCCAGGCCCAGATTTTCCTACCGGGGCGCTGATTATGGGCCGGGCAGGGATCAGAGACGCCTACAGCACAGGGCGCGGGTCTGTG
>CABYIQ010000050.1 GCA_902518965.1 uncultured SAR116 cluster alpha proteobacterium | reverse complement strand
CAGGCCACAAGAGCGAGCACAAAGGTCAGCATCGGCGCAATAACAAAAACAGTCTTATCCGCGCCAGCGGGAAGAATGGTTTCTTTAGCCATCAGCTTCAGCGCATCAGCAAAAGGCTGTAATAAACCAAAGGGGCCAACGACATTTGGCCCCTTTCGCAATTGCATGAAACCAATAATACGACGTTCTGCAAGGGTCAGGTAAGCAACGCCTATCAGAAGCGGAATGACCACTGCTATAATCTTCGCGATCATCCACGCTAATTCAATGTACCAAACCTTTTCCATCAGCCTTTCCCCTTGCCTTACCGTCTATTCCGCAGCCAAACTCGAGCTGGCTGCCTGAATGGATTGATGACATGCTGCCATTGTTTCTGACGAACGTGATATCGCGCAGGTCATATGAAACTGACTCAAACTGCTTGTCACAGGCTCATCTGAAAGTTTGCCAATCCGTCCGAATTTAGCCCATTTTGAGGGCAATACTTCATCCAAAACAGCAAATGACGGCACGGCTGTAATTAGCTCGTCACGCAGGGCGGCGGCTGAATCGAACGGCAGGGTTTTATTAAGATGTTCAGATACGGCTCTGATAATTGCCCAATCCTCTTTCGCCTCGCCTGGCGGGAATGTGGCGCGGCGGCCCATCTGCACGCGACCCTCAAAATTCACATATAATCCATCTTTTTCAGTGTATGCGGCACCAGGTAAAATCACATCCGCAGCTGCAGCTCCAGCATCACCGTGATGCCCCTGATAAATCACAAAACTGTTGGCAAAAGCCGATGTATCAATTTCATCCGCTCCAAGTAGCCAGACCAGCTTCATCTCACCCTTAGCCGCTGCTTTCAGTATGCCAGCCACATCCTTACCGCCCTTACCTGGCACAAAGCCCATATCAAGACCGGCCACGCGAGCGGCAGCTGTGTGCAAAACATTAAACCCATTCCAGCTGTCCGTAACCATGTCTGTCTTGTCAGCGATTTCACGGGCAATGCCTAAAATCGACTGACCATCAGCACGCCGCAATGCGCCCATTCCCAGAATGATCATAGGCCGTTTTGCTTTTTTCAGTATCTTTGCAAATTTATGCTTACCACTGACCAGCTGTTTGAGAACAGATATATCTGCTCCAAGATGGGTTACGGGATAAGTCAGGTCAGCTTCAGGGCCAATCAGGGCAATTGGTGTTCTATTATTAAGAAAATTGCGCCTGATGCGAGCATTCATTACCGCTGCTTCAATACGCGGATTACTACCAACAATCAAAATTGCGTCAGCTTCATCTATTCCAGCAATTGTGGTGTTAAACAGGTAAGATGCACGCAGCTTGGCAGTCAGCTTCGCCCCATCTTGACGGCAGTCAATGTTTGAGCTGCCCAATTTGTCAAAGAGGCTTTTAAGCGCAAACATAGCTTCGGCATCAATTTGATCACCGGCGATCGCTGCCAATTCCGCTGATTTTGTCTTCTTCATCTTCGTTGCAATGGCAGCAAAGGCCCTATCCCAGCTGACCGGGCGAAGACGACCATCCTTCCCACGCAAATAGGGGGTATCCAGGCGCTGGCGCCGCAATCCGTCGATTGCATAGCGTGTTTTATCCGATATCCATTCTTCATTAATGTCCTCATTCAGTCGCGGCAGAACGCGCATCACCTGACTGCCTCTGGCATCAATGCGGATATTGCTGCCCATCGCATCCATGACATCGATGGATTCTACTTTGTTCAATTCCCATGGCCGGGCTACAAAAGCGTAAGGACGCGATGTGAGTGCCCCTACCGGACATAGATCAATCACATTTGCAGACAATTCGCTGGCTAGGTTCTGTTCCAGATAAGTGGTAATCTCAACATTTTCACCGCGGCCAATGGCGCCCAGATTCGGCGTACCTGCGACCTCTGTTGAAAACCGAACACAGCGCGTACAATGGATACACCGTGTCATCACAGTTTTAATCAGCGGTCCCATGTGTTTTTCGCTGACTGCCCGTTTATTTTCAGAATAACGTGAAGCATCATGGCCATAGCCCATGGCCTGATCCTGCAAATCACATTCACCCCCCTGGTCGCAAATTGGACAATCAAGAGGATGGTTGACAAGCAGAAATTCCATCACCCCTTCACGCGCTTTTTTGACACGCTCTGACTTTGTGTCAATCACCATGCCATCACCGGCAGGCATCGCACAGGACGCAATTGGTTTTGGCGCACGTTCCATATCCACCAGACACATTCGGCAATTACCCGCAATGGACAGACGCTCATGAAAACAGAAACGCGGGATTTCAGCCCCTGCTTCTTCACATGCCTGAAGAACCGTTGCTCCGTCTTCAACCTCAACTTCGATACCGTCAACAGTCAGCTTTGGCATAACACAATCTCTTTATTCTGCTGCATTAACTACAGCCTGATAGGCTGCAATCCGACGTTCAATTTGAGGCCGGAAATGCTTGATCAACCCTTGTATCGGCCAGGCGGCTGCATCTCCAAGGGCGCAGATGGTATGGCCTTCGACCTGCCGTGTAACCTGCTCAAGGGTCTCGATTTCATGGATTTCTGCTTCACCGCGGACCAGACGATCCATCATCCGCCACATCCACCCTGTACCCTCACGACAAGGTGTACATTGCCCGCAGCTTTCATGTTTGTAGAAATAAGATAGTCGCGCTATTGCCCGCACAATATCCGTGCTTTTATCCATTACTATGATACCAGCTGTTCCCAGACCTGTTCCTGCAGCACGAAGCGCATCAAAATCCATAGTCATGGTTTCACATACATCTTTTGGCATAAGAGGTGTGGATGATCCACCAGGAATAATCGCCAGAAGATTATCCCAGCCACCGCGCACTCCACCAGCATGAACCTCGATCAATTCCCTTAGGGGAATACCCATTTCCTCTTCTACATTACAAGGCTTGTTTACATGACCTGAAATGCAGAACAGCTTCGTGCCAGTGTTATTTTCTTTCCCCAATCCGGCAAACCAGGCCCCACCTCGGCGCAATATGGTTGGTGCAACAGCAATTGATTCAACATTATTCACGGTAGTGGGGCAGCCATATAGTCCTACTCCCGCAGGAAAGGGCGGCTTCAGACGAGGCTGGCCCTTCTTTCCTTCAAGAGACTCAAGTAGAGCTGTTTCTTCACCACAAATATAGGCCCCTGCTCCGCGATGAAGATAAATATCAAATGACCAACCGGAGCTGGCAGCGTTTGCTCCTAACAGCCCAGCAGCGTATGCATCATCAATAGCGGCTTGGAGAACTTTGTATTCATTGTAAAACTCGCCGCGGATATAGATATAGGCCGCATGGGCGCGCATCGCAAAACCCGCTACAACACAGCCCTCAAGAAGCTTATGAGGTTCATGCCGGATAATGTCTCGGTCCTTGCATGTTCCAGGCTCAGATTCATCTGCATTGACAACCAGATAATGCGGGCGCGCACCAACTTCCTTTGGCATGAACGACCATTTCAGACCTGTTGGAAAACCTGCACCTCCACGACCCCGCAGGCCGGAGGCTTTCATTTCTTCGATAATTGCGTCATGCCCCAAGGCCAATATGGCTGCTGTGTTATCCCAGTCGCCGCGTGTCTTTGCACCGGCAAGATTAGAATCACCCCAGCCATATAAATTTGTAAAAATTCTGTCCTTATCTGCCAGCATCACTTACTCCGACTTGCTGTCTTTTTGACAGCCTTAAGTGTTGTAGCCCCATCTTCTGATTCTGATCCTTGACGGCCGATGACCGAGCCGAATTCCGGTTTATTATCAACAGCTAATTCATCAAGAAGTCTGGCTGTTGCCTGATAATCCATATCCTCATAGAAATCATCATTCACCTGCAGGATGGGCGCATTTACACAAGCGCCTAAACATTCCACTTCTAGCAGCGAGAATTTGCCACATGCTGATGTTTCTCCAGAAGCAATTTTAAGCTTATCCTTGATACAACGACTGATGTCATCAGCCCCCCGCAACATACACGGAGTTGTCCCGCAAACCTGAAGGTACCATTTCCCAACTGGCTTCAAGTTAAACATCGAATAGAAACTTGCCACCTCCAAAACGCGCATCACCGGCATTTCCAGCCGCTCTGCAACAGCTTCAACAGCCCTCATCGGAATCCAGTTGTCGTTCTGTTTCTGCGCTATATATAACAGTGATTTTACAGCACTGGCTTGCCGCCCAGCGGGATACTTGGCTATCTGCTGTTTAATTTCTGCTTCACTTTCAGAAGTAAAGCTGAAGGTTTCAGGCTGATTTTCTGCGATAAGGGTTGAAATACTCATCTGTCAATTTCACCAAATACAATATCTAATGAACCAATAATCGCGACAGAGTCCGCTAACATATGCCCGCGTGACATGTGATCAACTGCCGCCATGAAATAATATCCTGGTGCGCGCAGACGAGCCCGATAAGGCTTGTTTGTTCCATCTGCGACGAGATAGACACCGAACTCACCCTTCGGCGCCTCAACAGCTGTGTAACTGTCCCCTTCAGGAAGGTGAAACCCCTCTGTATAGAGCTTGAAGTGATGGATAAGGGCTTCCATCGAATGTTTCATCTCACCACGGCGCGGAGGTGTAACCTTGTTATTTTCGGCCAGAACCTGCCCCTCAGGCATCGTTTCAATAGCCTGCCTGATGATACGTAGTGACTGCTTCATCTCTTCAATACGAACAAGATACCGGGCATAACAGTCTCCTGTTGTACCAACAGGAATATCAAAATCCATCTCTGCATAGCTGTCATAGGGCTGGGCTTTACGTAAATCCCACGCATGACCAGTTGCCCGCAACACAGGGCCGGTCATGCCCAAATCAAGCGCTTCTTCAAATGACAACACACCAATATCGACAGTGCGCTGTTTAAAGATACGATTATTGGTTAATAATGTTTCTAGATCAGTGATGAATTCAGGAAACTTGTCTGCCCAGGAAAGTATATCATCTGTCAAACCGTCAGGCAGGTCCTGATGAACTCCACCAGGGCGGAAATA
>CABYIQ010000049.1 GCA_902518965.1 uncultured SAR116 cluster alpha proteobacterium | reverse complement strand
GGGGCCAAGAGCCGCGCCTAAAGACGCTGCACATGCTGGTTCAACAAACAGATTTAACCGGTCACGCATCTGCAGCATGGTCTGACTCATCACCTTATCCTCAATTTCAATAACCTGATCAACATTAGCACGCGCCAATTGAAAAGATTCTGCAAGTGCTGATGGCGCTCCAAGACTGTCTGCAATTGTTAGAACTTTATCAAGAGCTTCGGGCCTGCCAGATAAAAAACTGCGCCGTAGACTATTTGCTCCTTGTGGTTCTACACCAATAACTTTTATAGCCGGGTTAAAGTGTTTAATTGCAGCCGCCATTCCTGCGATCAAGCCACCCCCTCCCACAGGGATAATAAAGACATCAGCCTCGGGCATATCTTCAATAAATTCCGCACCACATGATGCCGCTCCATAAGCCATGTTCACATCATTAAATGGGTGCAGTACCGTTCGGCTTTCAGCTTTCGCAATCTCCTGCAAAATTTCAGAAGCAGAAGCAATATCATCTGTCAGTATTACCTCTGCTCCCATCTCCTCACAACCGATGATACGAATAGGATCTGCTTTCTGTGGCATGATGACTTTAGCAGATACACCGCATTGGCGGGATGCCCATGATACGGCCAAAGCATGGTTACCACCGCTGAAAGTGGCTACCCCATTTTTCCGCTGCTCATCATTCAACCCATCAACACCTAATAATGCACCTCGTGCCTTAAATGAACCTGTATGCTGGAACAATTCTAGCTTCATGCACATTGCTGTATCTTTCGGCAACAAAGGGGCTATTTTACTACCCTGCAAAGCGATAACAGGTGTTCTTATAACTCGATCTGCCAAAGCAACCCGCATCGCCGCTAAGTTTTGAATATGAAACCCATTCATCTCATTGAAACCACCTAAAGCCCAAATATGAACATTACATTATCTTGTATATATCAAACTAACTTTGCTCGCTTACATAAATCCAATCAAAAACAAATGAATTTTGTGTAAATGTGAATTTTACCTATTTGACAAAACTTTGTTTTGCCTTGTCTTTGAGACGACAAAACCTTTTGGTCTGACAAAGCTAGACACCCTATCAAAAGTTGCTGTAAACAAGGCAAGACACTATGCCGTTAAAATGAATTGGATAGATAAAGGCAGGCACAGCATCTAGCTTTCCTCCTTGTAAACTTAATGCCTCTTAGGTCTTTACGTGGGGCATTTTTTATTTTTACCCCTTTATGCTAAATGTCTGCAAATAATTGATAACGCATGAAGGTACTTGCCTTTCAAAAAAGTAGACAAACACCGTATTAAGGTATGATTAATTTATTAAATTTTGTTGTAAATTAAATTCTTCAGCATCTGTTAGAAGTATGTTTTATATTAGTAAAATTCTATCTGCTGCCATGTATACTTCACTTGTTTTGAGTTCAGCATGCAGTTGCAACACTAAACGCCTGCATCGTGGATGGACAGCTTCATGAGTGATAAGTATGCACGCTATAAGCCCAGGCCTGGATCGGCCTATGCAACTTACAGCCACCAGAGAAGACCCAAAAAAACAAAGCTGTTTTGGAGCTTAATGTTATTTTGTTTGGGTTTTCTGATTACTATTTTTACCTGGCTAATTCTGATAGGTTAAATAACATTCCTCTGCGCTACTAGTTAAGAAAAAAAGCTCCAGCAAGCGGAGGTTAATGTCGCTGGAGCTTTTCAGATTGGTTGGGGTTACATTATTACAAATAACCCAATTCACAATCATTTTATTACCCATTTCGGGTGTGATTAAATTCCCTGACAAAACCAATTGTTAAAGAAAAAATTAATTTAATACCATGCTTCAGAATACCTCAACCATAAAAAAGATAGCTGGTTCAAAAAAACAGAACTATATAAAAAATCAATTTAAACAGCTACATACTTGACATAAAAATTAAGATGCCTCACTGAATAAACAGTGAGGCATGAAATTTGCAAGTAAGGAAATGATACCGGGTCGGCCTCCTATCGCTTGCAATTTTCATCAGTAAGTAACGGCCCGGTATCACAATTTATTAACATTGAAAAAAGAACCACAAACTTTAGTGTCAAATATATCACGTATCTTGCTGCGCAAGCGCAATTACAATGCCAGCTATCACTATAAGCATGATACCCAAGAATCCCATTATGTTTGGCGTGACACTCCAAAACACCCAGCTAAATATGCCAGCAGATAAAAGATAAGCGTATTCATAAATGGCCGCATAGCTAGTTTTCGCAATTTGATAAGCTTTTGTCATTAGAGAAAGCGCTAGAAAAGTGCAAATTGCAATAATCGTAATCCACATCCAAAAATTTGCTTCAAGTGGCCGCCAACCTGAGAACAAAAACGGTGCTTTTTGTTGGAATGCATTTGAGACTGGATAAATCGTAAATGTAGATGAAACTAACGCTCCACATAGACCAATAGCTAGAAGAAATGAAAAGAGAATAGCCATAGGACTCTCATTAGAGAGGTATCGGTATGTAATGATTGAACCGAGAGCATAGGAAGCTCCAGACAAAATTGGTAACAAATGATAGATAGAAAAACCGCCTAATCCAGGCTTTATAATAAGAAAAACACCTAGTGTTCCAATGAAAACCGCAAAAGTACGGCGCCAGCCAATCTTTTCCTTAAAAAGAAATGAAGAAAATAGCAAAACAAAAATTGGAGAGGTAAATAAACCAGCACCAGCTTGGGCTATAGGCATCATTGGGATAACGCTAAAATAAAGTAACATCGCGAAAACTATGAAGCCTGTTCTAGCCAGCAATGGTCGCCAAAGCTTTGGCCGCAAGGAATAACCAAAAATGCGGCTGAAAATAACAACAAGTGCGAGTGTAATTATTGACCTGCTGAAATGAAACTGGCCAACTCCAACTTGATCTGAAACCATGAGTGTTAAATTGTCTGCAAAGCCAAATATCGCAACACCTAGAACAAGCAAGAATGCGCCCCGATTTTCAGGTGAAGTTTTTGCTAGCCAGCTGACCATTTATTTCTGTTATCTAAATAATTTAATTTGCTCTTGTGCAAGATTTTTACGGTAATTTGTGCCTAACGCGAAGTAAAATAATTAAGAACAAAAGATTTGGACTTTACATTAATCTAGTGTGAATACCAGGACGTACCTACTAGGTATAGTAACGACGCCTGGTTCGCCACTAGCCCAGGCTCATCAAAAAAGGCAAGAAAATGACAAACCGGTATTTAAGTGAAGCTGTTAATATGCAGTTATTAACAACTTTTCGAACAAGACGACAAAGAAGAAGAGAAACAGTTAATAAATTAATTGTGCTGTCAGTGTTTGCATTCATAACAATTAGCTATCTTTTGGCTTAAATGATTTTGTCTACTCAAAAACTAAACTTCTTCTGTTGACTAGAAGTCAGTTGCTTTATCTAGTTGAGCTGTCACGGTTTATGTGGTGTTAAACTAGGTCAACTGATAGCCTCGGAGATAAATTTCATCATGGTTCATGCGGTGCCTAAAGAAAGGGGACACTGAGCCGTTATCGGGAATGGATAGAAGGTGAGGTTAGCGGCTCAGTGTCTCTCCTCCCAAATTCAAACTTCGTGCCTCACTGGTTTTCCAGTGAGGCATCTTTTGCCTTTTGGCGTGAAACTTGCTGGGCTAATATATGACTTGACGGGTTTGCTCCTACAGGACTGGCACATATTTTAGCAATGGGGGTTGCGAACAGCTCAAGTCAGAGGAAGCCTTAGCTTAACGCTTGGGCTTTTTTTGTCACTACTGTTTTGTGATACAGTTTAAGTATGACTGATTGGCTTGAAGTTTTGATATACTTTAGCACTGCTGGTATTGGGATTTATACAATAACAAATGTAGTCAACTGGTTAGACAAAGGCACAAAGAATTTACCCGCACTATTAGCCAACGCTGTAATAGTGGGAATATTCTTATTGATTCTTGTGATACTACCCTATTAGGTAGGTAATGGGATTTAATGAGACGACGCATATTGAATCATAAGAGTCGCAATTGAATCAGTGTCAAACCTGTAAACCATGCACCCTCACCTTACCGCAAGTTATAGCGGTCTTGTGAATAGTTGGTAGTGCGCCACGTTTCCTTCCCCAAGCAAAACTAATGCCCCAGTCCACAGACTGAGGTTTTTTTCTTCATTTGTTTAGCCTAAACCCAAATCCAGCAGCTTCATCGCTTTTAATGGGTCAAATTGGCAATCCAGTTTCATTTTTTCTAACGTATAGAGCAGTATCTAGGGAGATTGGCTAATGGAATTACACTTTCCGCATCTGACAAATGGGATACACACCACACCCGAGCAGCGAAGACTAATAACCCCCAGAAGGCTGCTGAAAACCACAATCGCACTTGTACTATGTTCGGCTGCATTGATGCTTGCGGCCTGTAATGTCGGTGGTGGCAGTTACTGACGTACTTTATGATGGGACACAAGAGTTCCGATGCTCTTTGGTAATGGTCTGATAAGTTGGGTTTAGCGTGGACACTACCTTATTTTCATCATGCCCACGCTAACGTCCTCCCAAACATTACATGGTTTTACACTTAGTTTGCTGTGTTTACAGGTTTCAACGCGTTTAATTTCGCCTTGTGGTATATTGGGCGAATAAGGTCAACTGATGATTGTGAAATTTAGGTATTTGGGTTTCCTGAAAGTTACCCTGTTTTAAAACCCGCCTACTTTCATCATGAGATTCAAAACAAGTGCGATTAGGTTCATTTAAACAACACATGCTTGAATATTAATGGAGTAACAATTAGCCAGCTTTAAGCACTCTTTTTATAGTTTTGATTGAGGTGCTTTTTATTTCACTCCATTTGGCCTGATTATCGATAATCACCTGAGCAGCTTTTAGCAATTGCAACGATAAAGCTCGATAGCAACCGACTACCTCTTCATACATTTCAGTATCAAAAGTTTCGCTGTTATAGGCTGCAATAACTTTATCCAATTTACTTGCGAGTATTTGGTCAGCAATTTGTATGTCGTTTTGTGCTGCTTGACCGGTAAAAACTTCTGATAAATAAGCTGAATAAGCTATGTCAGCCGCTCCGTCAAAAGCTGCTTCATCGCCCATGAAAAAGTCAATGGCGCCATTGCCTATAACAACGCCTGCACAAGCAGCAATATTATCTAATTTATTGGTTTCAGCGTTTGCTGGTGCCCACCAAAAACAAAACCCCAACAAAAGCAAAAATGGTATGCTATTTTTTTTCATTCTCTCCTCCTATTCGCCTGATAGGCCGATTCAATAGGATAAGAGT
>CABYIQ010000048.1 GCA_902518965.1 uncultured SAR116 cluster alpha proteobacterium | reverse complement strand
TTATTATGTCCGCGACACGGACAGCTATCGGCGGATTTGGTGGAAGCCTAAAAAACAAATCTCCTATCGATTTAGGAATTGCTGTTACAAGTGAAGCTATCGACCGTTCCGGACTAGCTACTGATGAGATAGACCATGGCATCTATGGAAACGTCATTCATACAGAAGCGCGTGATATGTATATTTCACGCTGCATTACCATCGGGGCCGGTATGCCAGATAGCTCCCCAGCGCTGACCGTAAACCGCTTATGTGGCAGTGGCTTGCAGGCAATTGTTAGTGCCACGCAGCTGGTTCAATTAGGCGATGCCGCAGCGGCTGTAGCAGGTGGGGCTGAAGTCATGAGTCTGGGGGGGTATCACGTCCCTGCTATGCGGTGGGGAGCGCGCCTTGGACACGCTGAAATGACAGATATGATGCTTGGCGCGTTGCATGATCCCTTCGGAATAGGTCATATGGGCATCACAGCCGAGAATGTGGCCAAAGATTTTAATGTCACACGAGCAGACATGGATGCCTTTGCATTGGCGAGCCAAAAGCGCGCTGCAAATGCCATCGAAAAAGGCTATTTCAAGGACCAGATTACACCAGTCAGGATAACAAAAAAACGTGAAGAGTTAGCATTCGATACAGATGAGCATGTCAGGGGAGAAACAACAGCAGATGGGCTAGCCAGCTTACGCCCTGCTTTTGATAAAGAAGGTCAGGTTACAGCAGGAAATTCATCTGGCATCAATGATGGCGCAGCGGCACTCGTTCTCGGAAATGCTGAAAAGGTTGAAAAATCCAACAAATCCCCACTGGCAAAAATTGTTAGCTATGGATTTGGCGGTGTTGCGCCTCGGATCATGGGTATGGGCCCTGTACCCGCATCAAAAATGGCACTTGAACGCGCTGGTTTAAAGGTAAGCCAAATTGACATAGTGGAGAGCAATGAAGCCTTTGCAGCTCAAGCTTGCGCTGTGTCAAAAAAACTGGGTTTGCCATCGGACATTGTGAATCCAAATGGCGGGGCAATTGCCCTTGGACATCCTGTTGGCGCTACCGGCGCTATTATCATGACCAAACTGATTTATGAGCTTCACCGCACTGGAGGCCGATATGGCCTCGCCACTATGTGTATTGGTGGCGGCCAAGGAATCGCTGTTATTATCGATACGCAAGTTTGACAACTCATACCCTAGGATAATCTGCCCAGCCCAATGGTCCACCTCGGTAGGTGGGGAAACCAATTCCTAGGATGCAGCCGATATCAGCATGATCAGCAGAATCCACAATGCCATCAGCGACTGCAGACCTGCATTTCTCTATCATAGGAGCCAATAAATCTGCAGCAATCTTATCTAACTCAGCTGGCGGATAATCAGACCGCGGCCGCACAGCCTTTTTATCATCCCACTTATAAAAGCCAGACCCTGATTTGCGGCCTAATTGCCCTGCATCCACTTTAGTCTTTAAAGCTTGAGAGGCTATATCTGACATGCCGAGAACCTGGCCTACATCAAAACAAACATCCAGCCCTATTTGGTCACATAATTCTATTGGTCCCATAGGCATGCCAAACCAAATCAGCGCTTGGTCCAGCTTATCTTGTGCTTCTCCAGAAACCATGACCTCAATCGCTTCAAACAAATAGGGCAAAAGAGCACGGTTAACCAAGAACCCTTTCACAGATTTCACCTTTACTGGCATCTTTTTCAATTGCCCTGCAAACTGCATCGCCCTGGTGATGGAGGTCTGGGTTGAAGAGGACCCAGCAATAACCTCAACAAGTGGCAGCACTGTTACAGGATTAAAGAAATGAAGCCCAATCAGCCGCTCAGGAGCCTTTAATGCAGAGGCAATATCCTCAATCATAATTGAGGATGTGTTGGTAGCCAGAATAGAATCCGGCTTTGCATCTGCCTCAACAGCACTGAAAACAGCCTGTTTGACGGAAAGCCGCTCTGCAACTGCTTCAATGATTATATCAGCTTTAGCAATTGCCTTACCTTCTGGATCAGCTGTTAGTCGCTCTAATGCTGACTTAACTTTTTCTTCTGTCTTTAATCGCCGTTCAAACAATTTTCCTGCTCGCGTAACCGCCTCATAGACAGCCTCTGCATCAATATCGCTCAAGCTAGTCTGAAAACCAGACATCGCTGCAACAGCCGCAATATCAGCACCCATGGTGCCTGCCCCTATTACGTGAACAGTTTTAATCTGACTGTCACCACGAGCTGATTTTCGAACCATTTCATTAAGCAAAAACACTCGTCTTAGATGGTGACTGGCCTCACCAAGCAACATTTTTGAAAATCGAGTGCGTTCGGATTTAACAAGAGCGCGCCAGTCTGCTCCAGATTCATCAAAGTGTTCGCAAATCAGAAAAGGAGCTGGGGTTTGTTCCCTGTGAAAGCGCGACAAGATGTTATCTTTGGCCAGTATAACCGCTCGTTTTACATCACTATCTGTCTGTATTATGTCTGGCACTTCTGGATGGTCAAGCTCATCAGCTACAGCCTTGCGCAACAAAGTCGCATCCTTCACCACCTTATCAACCAAACCAATGGTCTCGGCCTCATTAGCAGATAGAAGACGGCCCGATAACACCATATCTAAAACATTTTTAGCTTCTATTCGCCGCATTGCCCGGCCGGTACCTCCATAACCCGGCATGATACCCAGATGAATTTCTGGAAAACCTAACTTCGTTTCTGCAGAAGATGTAACTACAATACGGTCAAAGGCCAAAGCAACCTCAAGCCCCCCACCAACAGCAACCCCGTCAATTCCACAGACTGTTGGACAATCAAGCGCTTCAATCCCGCTTAGGATTGTGTCTGCTAATTCTATCGATTCATACACATCTGCTTTTGTTTTCAAATCATCAAATTCAGCAATATCGGCTCCATAAACAAACCCTCGTTTCTTGCCTGATAAAAAACAAAGACCGGTCAACCCTTTATTCTCAATAAGATTGTCCATAATCTGTGCCCATTCCCTCATCACCTCGCGCTGAAGAACATTGACCGAACTGCCGGCAACATCCAGTTCCAGCCAACCGATATTTTGCTGATCAATGTGAAACCGCCAATGAGTGAATGTTGTCATTTTCCCGTGCCTAAAGCTAATTTATGAGATTGTTCTGTCTTATTTATAAACTATCATGCGTTGATTGTTTGGTCTATGAACAGCTAGTTCAAAAACCTTAAACAGAAAATTGTCGTTAGGATAGAAAATGCCAGACAATCATGCCGGGCCACCACCTAAACAAAATGTGTCTTTGGGAATGACCCTTCTTTTCAGTGAGATTGTAATTTCCATGGGCATTTCAGCGCTGGTGAAGCAAATTTCCGGTGACGTTTCCTTCCTCGTGATAATGTTCTACCGGTATTTGGCTTCACTACCCTTATTATTTCTCCTCGGCTGGCATCAACGACAGGCCAACTTGTTACGGGTCAAACAGGTTAAAACACTTGTTATCCGCATAATTATGGGTGCTGTTGGATTATCTGCATGGTTTAACGCTGTCATTTATCTGCCACTTTCAGTGGCGACTGTGCTATCACAGACAATGGCTATATTCATTACTATAATGGCTCCGTTTATTCTTGGTGAAAGGGTGGGTGTGCATCGTATAGTTGCTGTCCTTTTTGGTTTTTTCGGAGTTGTGGTTCTAATCAATCCTTTTTCAGAAATAGCTTCCTCACCTCTTTGGAGCATTGGTCTTGCATTTGGTTTAGCGGCTCCGTTTTTCGGTGCGCTTATGTTTATATTTTTGCGGAAGCTCGGCCAAACAGAAGCGCCCATATCAACAACTCTGTGGTACAATATGACTGGCGCCATTTTATTTTTTGTTCTTGCTGTTGCCGATGGAACGCTCATGCCTCAAAATCTATCAGAGAAAAACTTTATCTTGTTTACACTGATTTTTATAGGGGTTGCTTCAAGCGCCCAACAGTTTTTAATGGCTAAAAGCCATCAGCTTGCCTCTGCCACTGTTTTAGCTCCTGTTCATTATACCGCCGTGCCAATCTCGATCTTTGTTGGCATCCTCTTTTTCAATGAGGTAATCACTCTGCCATTTCTCGCTGGCACAAGTGTGATTATTGGTTCCACCTGGTATATTTTTCATCGAGAAAAAATACGGAAAGCGGAGAATAATAACTAAAGAGCCTGAAGCACACAGATTTTAGATGTCATATTATAGCTTGTCATATGTGGACCCATTTCAGCTTCAAGCAAACAGGCATTTTCTACTACTGTGAGCTTTTGTATTTCAGCCTCATAAGTCGGGTTTTCAAGCGTGTGGTTGTTGAGTGAAAATACAAGAAATCCACCCTTGTTTAGCTTACCTATTAATTTGCTAATTGTTTCTGGAGGGGCATGCTTATCAGCTATCACGCCCATTGCGGTAATCGCAGCATATTTGCCTTTTGCAAAAGGAAATGGGTCACTCAAAGTGGTCAGTTGCAATGTTTCGTAAACGCCTTTACGCAAACGGGCCTTATCGAGCATTGTTGCAGACACATCGGTACCATCTATTCTGGAAAAGCCAGCATTTTTAAGTGCAAGTCCAGAAAGGCCTGTCCCACACCCAATATCAAGTATCGGAGCTGTTATATCTGTGAGGTGACGCAATAAAGCCTCAGCACAGCGTTTTGGCGTAACATAACCATAGGTGGCCAATGTCTGCTCGTAACTATCTGCCCAATTCTCATAAAGGTTCAACGTGTCAGATGATGTTTTGAGCTTGTAAGCCTGTTTTAAATAATGATCATTCTCCATTTTGACCTCTAATTAAGCCTGAATTATTGACTGCATGAAATGCAGCAGGAGATGGCCGGATCGAATTCAATACGCTGCGGAGCTATTTTCTCATCGCAGATTAAGCAATAACCGAAGTCACCATTATCAATCCTTTTAATTGCAGCCTCAATAGCCTTCACTCGCATCTGCCGTCGATGTTCCGTGGCCAATTCCATATTCTGTTTTTGCAAAGCATCCATTCGGGACAAGCGGCCAACAGATTGCTGATCCAGTTCAACAGGCGCACGCGAAGCTCTTGCTGTTTCGCGCAAGGCCTGTAGACTCTGAAATTCTTCTATTAGCTTTTGTTTCGCTTTACTAACGTCCATACGGCCTCCCAAAATACATGTTCGCTGGGAACAGCATTCAAAATCAAGCCTAATAATAGGTGACCTGCAATCTAATAGAGTAAGGCTTTAAAGACCAAAAAAACGCAAATGGCACCGGGTTCTACAAAGTCTCTCTCGATTTTGACGAACGTTTAGTCGCTTGCCACCCCCGACAGTCCTCTATAAGTATACCCAACTGATTAGGCCTACTCTGCCATATTTGTGAACTGGCCACGATATCCCAACACAACCTCATCGCCAGCTTGCGGATTACGCGGCACATTTAGGGATAAAAGCAAAGATACCACCGCCATTGCAGCTCCGGAAAGAAAAACTGCTGCGGGACTAATTAGCCACAGCAGACCAAAAACAGCTGGAATTACAACAGCGGCTATATGATTGATCGTAAATGCAACACTAGCTGTACTAGCCATATCAGCTGGGTCACCGATTTTCTGGAAATAGGTTTTGATGGCGATTGCGAAGGCAAAGAACATATGGTCAATTACATACAACCCTGCTGCCAGCGCACCATCTTCCACAAAAGCATAAGCAACAAAGACACCAATCAAACCAAGATATTCAAAAATAAGAGCAGCACGTTCACCTATACGACTGATTACCTTTCCCACCAGAGGTGCGAGAAAAATGTTAAATGCTGCATTTAGCAAAAACAAAGCAGTAATCTGAGTTAGGGAATACCCAAATTTTTCCACCATTAAGAAACTAGCAAAGACTATAAAAATCTGCCTTCGAGCGCCAGAAATGAAGGTCAAAGCGTAGTATAACCAATATCGTTTGCGGAGGACAATTTTACGCGTCTGTCGGACAGTTTCATTAAATTGTGGAAATAAAATGTAAGCGATTAGCGCAAGTCCACATGTAGCTAATCCAGCAAATAAATATGTAATCTGATAACTTTCTAGGCCAGTTCTGAGACCTGTAGAGCTTGCCAGAGCACGCCAAGATATCTCAGACAGACTTGAGAGATAAGCAGCAAATATAACACCAAGAATAAGGAATTTGGCCATCGAAGCCACACTGTAAATCAATCCCATCCTCTCCGGAGCCGTTTTCTTATCCAACCACTGTAAGGATAATGATTGGTGGCAAGCCTCATAATAGTGAAAGCCAACAGAAGAGATAACTGTCGTTATATAGAGTCCAATAACCGTCAGAAAATAACCCGTTAAAGCAACCCCCACACCTAAAATAAACAAAGAGAGTAGAGCCAGACGCTGTTCAGCAATAATGAGCAGCAGATAAACAACTAAAAAAGATAGAAATCCAGGCACTTCTCTAAGAGACTGCAAAACACCAATCTCTTTGCCAGTAAAAGCT
>CABYIQ010000047.1 GCA_902518965.1 uncultured SAR116 cluster alpha proteobacterium | reverse complement strand
GCCCTACCACCTTTGCGGCAGCTGATAAATCACAAAGATTTTGACGCCAAAAAGTCACTTAGCCAGAACTTTATTTTTGATCTCAATCTTACCCAACGGATTGCCAGAGTCGCATCTCCTCTAACAGGAACAGTGTTTGAAATAGGGCCTGGCCCCGGCGGATTAACCCGTGCCCTGTTCTTAGAGGGCGCTGAAAAGGTTGTTGCTATAGAAAAGGACAGCCGGGCAATTCAGTTTCTTGAGCATATTGTTACTGCAACGGACGGGCATTTAACCCTGCTCGAAAAAGATGCGATGAGGCAACCAATCTGGAACATGGGAAATGCGCCGCGAAAAATTGTAGCAAATCTTCCCTATAATATTGCAACCGCATTGCTGCTGAGATGGCTCGCACATGCAAACGCTTTTGTATCTCTGACCTTGATGTTTCAAAAAGAGGTTGCAGAGCGGCTAGTAGCCCAACCTGGTGACAAGGCTTATGGACGATTGTCTATTCTCACACAATGGCTCTGCAAAGCAGAACTGAAATTTGATGTTCCGCCGCAAGCTTTCATACCACCTCCCAAAATTATCTCCTCAGTTGTTCATTTGATCCCGCGCCCACGGCCACTATATGTCTGCAGGAAAGAAGACCTTGAAACAACAACGATGATCGCCTTTGGTCAGAGACGCAAGATGCTGCGGGCCTCTTTCAAAAAATATGGTGGGGAAACATTACTTCTGTCAGCTGATATCGATCCCACAGCCCGACCGCAGGAGCTATCGATTGAAGCTTTCACGCAGCTTGCAAATAAGATGAGACAACAAAATCTCTTTGCGCACGGCTAATAAATGCTAAGAGCAGCCCTCACGCAACTGTTTCATAAACTCAGTCAGGCTAGCCTGGCGGCTTCTGCGCAAACGCTCAGCTTTCAGAATTGTGTGAACAGAATCAATTGACTGATCCAGGTCATGATTGACGATGATATAATCATATTCAGGATAATGGCTCATCTCATCAGCCGCTCGGGCCATGCGGCCAGCAACCACTTCAGCTGAATCCTGCGCCCGCGTAATTAAGCGCTTTTCCAGTTCAGCTGTAGAAGGAGGTAAAACAAAGATAGAAACTAAATCGTCACGCGCCTTTGCCTTTATCTGCTGGGTGCCTTGCCAGTCAATGTCAAACAGAACATCGGAGCCAGAGGACAAGAGTTTTTGCACTGGCCCCATTGGCGTTCCATAATAATGGTCAAATACACGGGCATATTCTAAAAACAGCTGTTTATTTATATCAGCTTTAAATTTCTCTTCATCAACGAAATAATAGTCTGTGCCTTCAGCCTCACCCGGACGCCTTGGCCGGGTGGTTGCCGAAACGGACATGTTAATTTCTTTGTCACGCGTGAGAAGCGAGCGCGCAATAGAGGTTTTTCCTGCCCCTGACGGTGAAGACAGCACTAGCATAAGCCCTCGTCTTGTTATCATACCATCTTTTTCCTATGCCACTTCTATGTTGTTTACTGGGTTGGGATCTTCTGCTTTTTGCGTATTTTGTTTCTATACTTTCTAACATTGCGATTATGAGCGTCCAGTGTTTTTGCGAAATTATGGCCGCCTCTACCATCTGCCACAAAATACAAATAATCCGTCTTCTTTGGATGTGCTGCTGCATAAAGCGCCTGATAACCGGGGTTCGCTATAGGTGTTTTTGGCAACCCTTTGATGCGGTATGTATTCCATTTATGCGGGCTAGCCAAATCCGATTTTGTAAGTATCTGTTTTAACGGCCCATTTAAGGAAAGGCCATAAGATACTGTTGGGTCAGACTGCAGGCGCATTTTTCTTTGAAGCCGGTTCATAAAGACTGAAGATACCAGCGGTTTTTCACCAGATGCGCCTGTCTCTTTTTCTATGATGGAAGCCAGTTTCAGCAAATCTTCAGGGTTTTTAAGCGGCAAGTCAGCTGCCCGTTCAGTCCAAAGCTCTGCCAAAATTATTTCCATTTTAGCTTGCATCTGTGCAAGCAAAGTTCGACGATCTGTACCCTTCGTGTAGAAATAGGTATCTGGGAATACGCTGCCTTCATCAGGTGGCTGCAAAATGACAGAATTCATTTTCTCTGCATCATTTAAAGCCTGCATCACGTCAAATGAACGCCACCCCTCAATTATTGTCAGTTTATGTTGAAACACCCGCCCCGAATGAAGAATATGCATGACCTGATCAAGGGAGGCTTTTGCAGGTATTTCATATTCACCTACTTTGGGTACAAATCCTTCTGACGAAAACAGGACTGCAAAATGAAATTGCCAAGGATGGCTGATGACACCAGCTCGGAATAAATCATGCTTAATCTTGAACAGACCAGCCCCGGGAGGCACGTCAAACAGGACAGTCTCATGATGAGGACCTTTGCTAGTCCGCATCACGTCAATATACAGATATCCTGCCAGAGCTGCAGTGCATAAAGCAAAACAACAGACAATCAATAAGCGGTTAACAAAGAAAACAAGCCACTTCTTTCCAGACTGGTCAGGTTTATCCTGTTCAGCACCACTCACGTGTCAACTTTGCCTATGATTAACGAGGCATTTGTTCCCCCAAAACCAAAACTATTTGACATGGCATTGCGAACAGGGCGTTTCTTCGCTTTGAGTGGCACAAGATCAAGTCCCTCTAGTTTAGGCTCAGGTTCACGCAGATTTAGCGTTGGTGGCACAATATCTTGTTCGACAGCCATTGTAGAAATAATAGCCTCAATCGCACCTGCTGCTCCAAGTAGATGACCTGTAGAGCTTTTAGTAGAAGACATTGACACGTTAGATTCGGCGCCTAAAAGGCGCCGAACCGCATTCGCTTCAATCACATCGCCCAAAGGTGTGGATGTGCCATGCGCGTTGATATAGTCAATCTCAGACACTTCAAGTCCAGCGCGCTTCAATGCCGCTTCCATCGAACGAAATCCTCCATTTCCATCTTCTGCTGGTGCTGTGATGTGATGTGCATCCCCAGAAAGGCCATAACCTTTTACCTCACCATAGATTTTGGCACCGCGAGCCTTGGCATGCTCTAGCTCTTCCAGAACCACGACACCGGCCCCTTCACCCATCACAAATCCATCTCTGCCTGTATCATAGGGACGTGAGGCAACCTCAGGTGTGTCGTTATATGAGGTGGATAAAGCGCGAGCAGCCGCAAAACCGGCAATACCAAGGCGACATACAGCTGCTTCTGCCCCCCCAGCAAGCATCACATCAGCATCATCAAAGGCAATAAGCCGAGCCGCATCTCCGATCGCATGCGCACCTGTCGAACAGGCCGTCACCACAGCATGATTAGGCCCTCGATAACCAAACCGAATGGATATCTGACCTGAAATCAGGTTGATCAATGCAGACGGAATAAAAAACGGACTGATCCGGCGCGGACCACGTTGATCAAGAAGCTGGCTTGTTTCAACAATTGTTTGCAAGCCGCCAATGCCTGATCCGATCATCACTCCAGATCTGTCTTGGTCTTCAAACTTTTTAGGCAGCCAGCCAGAATGATGTACCGCTTCTATTGCCGCAACAATCCCTAACTGGATGAATCGGTCTAATTTACGCTGTTCTTTCGGTTCAATAAACGCATCAAGGTCCAGTGCACCCTTAAGGCTACCCTGTGGAACTTGTCCGGCAATCTGGCAGGCAAGATCGTCGATTTCAAAACCGTGAATTCGATCAATCCCACTCTCAGCGGCGATCAGCTTCGTCCAGTTATGGTCGAGGCCTACTCCCAAGGGAGAGACAATACCCATTCCTGTTATTACAACTCTGCGCATCTTGCCCTCTTTATTCTATCTTGATGACTTAGAACAAATTATTTATGACAATTACTACTTAAAAGGTGCGACAAAACCCCATCCTAATTCAAGTCAAAAAAAATCCAGCGCTGGTTTACATGCTCACTACGAGCTTGCAAACCAGCGCTGGATTTAGATGTGGAAAACCTATTGGCTTTAAGCAGCATTTTCCTGCAAGAAATCAACAGCATCTTTGACTGTCAGAATCTTTTCAGCTGCGTCGTCAGGTATCTCGCATCCGAATTCTTCTTCAAAAGCCATAACCAATTCAACTGTATCTAGGCTGTCTGCGCCCAGATCATCGATGAAAGATGCACCCTCAATCACCTTATCGCCTTCTACACCAAGATGCTCAACAACAATTGACTTTACGCGATCTGCAATATCACTCATTTCATATCACCTTTAAGGTAGTGTGTGACCAGCAGGACGCTGGTTCTGTATTTTGTAGCGGGGTGATATCACAGTTCAACAGCAATTTCCAGCCTAAAAAGAAAGAGGCTCCGATCCTTTGCCGCAATCTGGCTAAAGCATAGCCATCCCGCCATTCACATGTAGAGTTGCACCCGTAACATAGCCTGCCTCCTGGCTGGCAAGATAGACTACGGCTGCAGCAATTTCACTACCCTGTCCCAGTCGCCCTGATGGCACATTTCTCAATAATGCAGACTTCTGCTCATCGCTAAGTACGTCAGTCATCGGTGTTTCAATAAAACCTGGCGCAATAACATTTACGGTGACACCACGGCTGGCCACCTCAGCAGCCAATGATTTACTAAATCCAATCATGCCCGCTTTAGAGGCAGCGTAATTTGTTTGACCAGGATTACCAGTCACGCCTACGATGGAGGCGATGGAAATGATGCGACCCCATCTGGCTTTCATCATAGAACGTATGGCTGACCGGCAGAGCAGCATTGATGAAGTCAAATTAACTGCTAGCACGTCATCCCAATCCTCATCCTTCATCCGCATGAACAGATTGTCACGTGTGATGCCAGCATTATTCACCAGAATATCTACAGGCCCGGCAAGTTCAGTCGCGATTTCCATTATCTTCGTCACCGCTTCACGGTCGGAAAGATCAGCCGGCAAACAATAAGCGCGTTCACCAAAACTTTCCTGAAGACTGGCTAACCTGTCAGCACGTGTCCCATGCAAAATCACTTTAGCGCCCTGACCGTGCAAAGCTGTCACAATTTTGGAGCCAATGCCCCCACTAGCCCCGGTGACCAGTGCGGTTTTCCCTGATAAATCGAACATAAGCTGTCTTTCCTCCTATACTATTTTAGATAGCTCAGAATATCATCAAGCGTATCAAGCGCGTAAATACGTGCATCCGGTGCTGCACGCTTTGCAAGACCAGACAGAACCTTTCCTGTACCCAGCTCAACAAAGTCAGTTACCATTGCCTGATTGAAAAAAGACATAGTTTCACGCCACCGTACCCGGCCTGTCACCTGACTGACTAGATTTTCGCGCAAAATATGAGCAGATATTTCCGGCTGAACTGTTACATTTTGCACCACAGGAACCTTTGCATTTTGAAAGTCAATGTTGTTTAATGCCTTTGCCATGACATCGGCTGCTGGGGCCATCATCTGACAATGGAACGGGGCACTTACAGGCAGTTTGACCACACGGCGCAAGCCTTTATTCTTAGCAACCTCCATCGCCATAAAAATACCCGCACTGGTTCCACTTAACACAATCTGGCCATCAGCATTGTCATTTGCTATCTGCACAAGCCCTGCATCAGCAGAGGCAAATGCAATTTCTTCAGCAATGGCTAAATCAGCACCAATCAAAGCGGCCATAGCCCCTTCACCCACAGGAACTGCCTCCTGCATGGACTGGCCACGAAGGTGCAGAAGGCGTGCCGTTTCTGAAATGCCCAAACTGCCAGCCGCACAAAGGGCTGAATATTCACCCAAAGAATGGCCAGCAACAAAACTGCACAGCTCAGAGATAGTTTTCCCGGTCTGGTTCTGCAAAACGCGCAATGTGCAGATTGAACTTGCAAATAGCGCAGGCTGGGCGTTTTGGGTTAGCTGCAGGACCTCGGAAGGGCCTTCAGCCATGAGAGTTGACAATTTAAAACCGAGGGCGTCATCAATTTCGGATAAAATATCTTTTGCAATCTTGCTGTTCTGCGCAAGAATGCTGGCCATACCCACCACTTGAGAGCCTTGCCCTGGAAAAAGAAATGCTGTAACGCCCATAATTTAGTTTTGCCCCCTCAGCTTGCTTACCTAAAAGCCCATACCTGCCTTTTGTGATAGGCCAGTCACTGGCAGAGAATCAAGACTTGATTTTTCTAGCTCGCTGGCGCATAACCTGCACATCATTGGCGTTGAGATGTACATTTTGGTCGTTTCTCGCAAACTAAAACTATCCTTGCCAGCTCTGTGCCGAAAAACGCTGGTTTGTGAAAAAGCGGTTTCAAACTGCTTTACACGATTATCCAAAAGGAGAAACAAATGCGGCTCTATGAAAGCGTGTTTATTGCACGCCAAGACGTTTCGACCACTCAGGTTGAGAATCTGACCAAAGAATTTTCTACTATTATTGAAAATGGTGGTGGCAAGATTCATAAACATGAATATTGGGGTCTGCGCACTCTTGCCTATCGGGTTAAGAAAAACCGTAAAGGCCATTATGTAATGTTGAACTTGGAAACAGACCCGGAGACACTTGCAGAATATGAACGTATTATGGGCCTTAATGAAGATGTTCTTCGCTTTATGAATATTACTATTGACGAGGTTCTAGAAGACCCATCAATTATGATGCATGCTGCCAAGTCGGAGCGTGGAGGGCGTGGTGACCGTAGTGACCGTGCATTATCTGGACGAAGTGTTGAAGACCACGACGAAACCGCAGATACCCCATCAGATGCACCTGAGGAACCGGCATCTGCAGATAACACTGAGGAGTGAGGCATGACACAATTACAAATTACAAGAAGTGCTGTTCGCAGACCACAAGGTCGCCGCCGGAAATCATGTCCATTCTCTGGTCCGAATGCACCGAAAATTGATTACAAAGATGTAAAGCTTCTTACCCGCTTTACGTCAGAGCGCGGAAAAATTGT
>CABYIQ010000046.1 GCA_902518965.1 uncultured SAR116 cluster alpha proteobacterium | reverse complement strand
GATGATACTCGTGGATGGGGGCCGCCCTTTATTGAAACGCCAGATGGGGAGCGAGCTGAAGCTGCATATTTTGCCTGCTGCAACCGAAACAAACGTTCAGTTACGCTTGACTTTAATCAGCCGGCAGACCTTGAAAAATTGAAAAAAATGGTATGCGCTGCAGATATCCTTGTTGAAAATTTTAAGGCAGGAAGTCTCCATAAGTTTGGGCTGGATTATGACAGTCTGAGCCACTTGAACCCACGGATTATTTATTGCTCCATCACTGGATTTGGTCATTCAGGCCCTTATGCCAACAGGCCAGGCTATGATTTTCTGATACAAGGAATGGGGGGTCTGATGAGCATTACTGGACAGGCAGATGGCACAGCTGGGGCAGAGCCAATGAAAGTTGGTGTTGCCATTTGTGATCTGTTTACTGGACTAAATGCTGTCAGTGCAATATTGGCCGCTCTTCATTACAGGAACCGAACCGGCTCTGGACAGCATATTGACTGTGCTTTGCTAGACAGCCAAACCGCAATGCTGGCTAATCAGGCCTCTAACTGGTTGAATTGCGGCTATACACCTGAACGAATGGGCAATGCCCATCCCAGTATTGTTCCCTATCGCGTTTTTGCCGTTAGTGATGGTCATGTTATTGTGAATTGCGGAAATGATGCGCAATTTGCAAGATTAACAGCGACTCTTAATATTCCAGAAATGGCTAATGATAAGAAATTTCAGACAAATGAGGCGCGTTGTGAGAATAGAACTTTAACAGATCAGCTACTATCAGATGCATTAGCTAGCTGGAAAAAGGATGATATTATCAAAAAGCTTGAAGCTGTGAATGTGCCTTGTGGACCAATAAATGATATACCTTCCTTATTTTCAGACCCACAGTTGAAAGCACGCGAATTGGAAGTAGCCTTAGACCGAGGTGATGGCGCTGTCTTCAAAGGCGTTGCTTTTCCGCCGAAGTTCTCTAAGACCCCTGCCCGTTATCAAAATCCACCGCCACAATTAGGCGCAGATAACCAGCAGATATTTGATGACTGGGATATCAAATAGCAGTGCGATATGCCAACTGGCCCATAATCAGACCCTTTCTTTTTTCAGCACGGTTTTAGCAGCATCAAAATCAGCACGCTTTTGGGCAATGTCCGCAGCAGAGAGCTTTTCAATATTAGCATAATCATCTTTCCAGTTTTTAACCCCCTGCCATTTTAAGGGGTTGGTTACAGTAGTACGCGGCGCTATGGCTGTTGTCAGCATGCAAAGCGCATCATTCAGCATCTGCTCCTGAGATGGTCTGTCATCTGGGCGGCCGCAGCTGTTACCTAACGGAAAATCAGAGAAGTAAAACCGCGGCACACCAACATGCTCAACAATATCTTTTGCGCAGCCCATAATTACTGTCAGTAGACCTGCCCTTTCAGCGGCTCTGGCAGCAAGCGCAAGAGATTGATGGCAGACCGGACAATTAGGTACGAGAATGAGGGAATCCACCTCATCTGCCAGGAGTTGGCTAACCAATTCCGGGCAATCCTGTTCACGATTGGTGCGCTGTGAGCGGTTTGTAGGGAAACCATATACAAATGGAGCCAGCGCCCCAATTTCTTTTTTTTCTGCAGCTTGTTTCAGACAAGTCAGGGGCAAATAGGTGTTTTTATCTGCAGCATGTGTGTGTGTTCTATCTATTGCAATATGAGAGATACGCAGATCAGGTTCAGGCACTACAGGCAATTGGTATACCTCATGGAATTTTGCAGCCGCATTATAGACCGCCCCTGGCCCTTGGTCACCCTTATCTGGTTGGTAGGGAGCAGCTGTAGTGACAACCGCCACTCTCATGTCTTTCAAGGGTTTGTCAGGATGTGTGAAGGGCACATCATCAAAACACGCCCATTGATAAGGGTTGTTATATCCAAGTCCTAAATAGTAATCCGTCGTGCGTTGAATATAAGAAATTGGACCTTGTGACATTAGGATCAACCCTCTTTATTCCCAAGCAAATGCTTCATTCTATTATTTGCAGCCACTATTTTGGAGCAAACTGTACAGGCACTTTTGCTAAAATTCCTATCCATTTTTCGAGCTTTCCTGCCAGGCCTTTGCTTTTGCCAGTAAATATATCAATAATCTCAAAACCTGATTGTCCTAACATCTCTTCCAGTTCATCTTGACCAAAATATGAATAAAACCTGCCTAACTCATCGCGTTCTTGTCCTTTTCCAAGCTTTACCGAAACATAGAATATTCCAGACGGAACAAGAGCTGTAGCGGCTGCAGAGATATGAGAGAAAAAAGCGGCACGTTCAACATGAAGTAGACTGAAATTAGCCCAGATACCGTCATATATTTGGTTTTCATTAAGATGAGAAAATTCAGCCTGCTTTGCTTCCAGCTGGTAATCATTCCTAGCAGCCTCAACCATTTTGCTTGACGCATCCACGCAGAGAGGCCGCAATCCTCGCGCACGCATTTCTGCTGCAAGATAACCTGGACCACTGCCCCAGTCCAAAACATATGCACCAGCTTGCAGAGCATCTATGAAAGCGTTAAGAGGCTTTATATCAGGAAGCTTATCCACCATCTTTTTATAGGTGATTATATTTTGGTCATAGATAGTGATCGTCTTCTTGTCAGCCATTGTACCCCCACAAGTGAAGTGTTTTCTGTTTAAGAAAAAGTTCAATATATCATTATATTAGCTGAAATCTCAGTCCCACTCCGGAGCAATAGGCATCCTATCTTTATCTACAATTCGCAGCCCCTTCTTCCCTAATCTGTCTATGGAGGCGCTATCAGGTGCCGACAGATTAAAGTTTACAGCCTCAAGATTTGCACTTAGATTTTCAGGCTTTGTGGACATTGGATTTGCGGATACACCTTTCTGAACAATCCACCTCAAAATGATTTGTGCTTCACTGCGGTCATATTTTGCAGCCAGCGCATTGATGACAGGATCACCAAAAATCCGACCTTTCGCTAGAGGACAATAAGCTGATAAAGCAATGCCTAGACGGGTGGCTGCGGCAAATAATTTAGACTGGTCTAGATAGGGATGAAATTCAACCTGGTTGCAGACAGGCATATCATCCAGTGTTGCGCATGCCTCTTCCAACATTTCAATCGTATAGTTACTGACTCCTATCCATTTTGCATAACCTTTATTGGCTGCCTGCTGCAACAATTCTAAGGCCTCACGATTCCCTCCTGATGGTGTCGGCCAGTGAAGCAATAAAACATCAACATAATCTGTTTTTAAGGCCCTTAGAGATTCTTCAACAGAAACCATGAATTTGTCTTTACCTAAGTGCGCAGGCAAGACTTTGGTTGTTAAAAAAAGACTCTCACGAGGACAGCCAATCTCAGCAAGGGCAGAACCCAAAGTTGCCTCATTTTCATACATTTGAGCTGTATCAAAGCCACGATAACCCGCTTCGAAAGCATGTTTGATGGCTGTCGCTAACTCATTTCCCTTTAACGGAAAAGTTCCCATGCAGATAGGTACTTGTTGAGAGAAATATTGGCTCATGGCAATCTACACTCTTATGTTTTAGTTTGTGGCAAATGTCGTTCGATAAAAACCTCATTGCCCTGTAACTGTTTCCATATAATTGGCAGCATCTCAGCGTAGGCTGAGCAAATAGATTTATTTGGGGGAGGCAGGTCATCTTTAATGACCTCATGTAATTTTGGTAAATTATAATAAGGGACCAAGGGAAACATGTGATGTTCAATGTGGTAATTCATATTTAAATAAATGAAACGGCTAAATGGATTCATAAGTACCGTGCGGGTATTAAGCCTGTGGTCGGTTACATTATCCCTAAGACCGCCATGTTGCAGGAACCCTGTCATGTTAAAGTGCCAAGCGCCATAGAAACGGGGACCGCCAATTAACAACATAGGAATTATTGATTGCAGGCTCACCGCTGCCAAACCAGTTACAATATAAACACAAAGCCAAATCCGCGCGACAGTAAAGGCCTGTTTCTGAGCATGCTCAGGCACATAGAGGTTTTCATCAGGTTGGAGGCGCCCCATTACATGTCCAGCCATACGTCGCAGGCTGTCAATAGCGTCAGGAATGCCAAAGAGATTTAGAAGAAGACGCACTGCTGCTGGGGGCACCATAAGTGCAATTTCTGCATCCCGTCCAACCAATAATGTATCTGTATGGTGGCGTGCATGAGACCATTTCCATGTTACAGGGTTTCGGATGATCATGAAGCATGCCAAATGATAAACAATTCTGTTTAATCTAGTGGACTTGAAGGCCGTGCCGTGCCCGCATTCATGCCAACGCGCATCTGACCCTGATGTATATAGCGCGCCATAAATAAGCCAGAATGGGACAGAAAACCAGGACGGAGTCAGCAAAATTGCTGTCCAAGCTGAGGCGAGCATGATTATATAATAAATCAAAATATCGAGCAGAGGACGCCCATTCTGGCGCTCAAGAAGCTTTCTCATAACCTGCCGGTCAACCGGAGTCTGATACCATTTTGGCGAGATCAGACCATGAATTGGCCCTCCTTGCTTCGCTGTTTTCACCAGATCATATTCACGCATGAAAGCTCTCTTATCATTGCAAAACCACATTAAAAACAGGGACTTTTTATATGTCAATCGTGAACAATAATTTCTATCTCACAGTGAGAACTGCCTTTATTAATTCACCTCAACAGCCGTTGGGTGAAGCATAACAAAAGAATTAGTTTTAAATTCTATTCATGACAGCACCTCACAAATCGCATCTAGCCCGTCTGTCAAAGCAGCAGGCCCAGGTTGGAGGATTAAGGGGGATTTAATTTCGTAAATATGTCCTGACTTAACAGCAGGTATATCCTGCCACCCATCACGCGCTGCAATTTTTTCGGGTCTGACTTTTTTACCACACCAGCTGGCAAGAATAATATCCGGCGCAGCAGCTATCACCTGTTCAGAATACACAAATCTATCTTTAGCAGCCTTTTGTTCAGACAGAGGAGAAAATATATCTTGTCCTCCAGCTATTTCAACAAGCTGGGATACCCATTTGATACCAGATATCATCGGGTTATCCCATTCTTCGAAATAGACCTTTGGTCTGTGTTTACCAACAGACGCGGAAATTTTTGTTAAACGCGCTTCATAATTTGATGCGAGCCTGTCTGCTTCTTCTGCTGCCCCAACGACAGCACCCAAATGACGTATCATTGCCAGAATTCCGGAAATATCGCGCTGGTTATAGGCCATCGTAGTGACCCCATTCCTGATTAGTTCACCTACAATATCAGCTTGCAAATCAGAAAACGTCAAAACAAGATCGGGGTCAAGTTTTAGAATTTTAGGTATATCTGCTGATGTAAATGCAGAAACACGCGGTTTTTGCGCACGCACTTCTGGAGGACGCACAGCATATCCAGAAACACCTACAATCTTTTCTTGCTGACCGAGCAAATAAAGAGTTTCAACTGTTTCTTCTGTCAGACAGATAATTCGTTCCGGGGGAAACCGTGACATAGACATGTAAACCTCATTCTAGCAGTAACCTAGCTTACTTCACATCGGCCTGCTTAAGCCTATCAAGACAAATGCACCACATAACAATACCAGTCTGACATCCTGAACATACCACTATGAGCTAATATAAAATGCACTAGATTTCCTATAATCAAATAGGGCTAATATACCCCTGCTCAATCTAATTATCGTATGATTTTAAACTCAGTTTGCTGAAAATATAGCTCATCAGGCAACAACAGTGCAGATGGGAAATGAGGGTGATGCGGCGCGTCTGGCCAAAGCTGGGCTTCCAATGCGAGACCTGAACACGGTCCATACATATGACCGTTCAAGCCCTTAACACCGGATGATAGGTTTGCACCGTCATATATCTGCAATCCTGGCTCTGTCGTGCTGAGCTCAAGTGTCAGACCTGCTTCTTCAGCTGACAACCACGCCACTGCACGGATAGGATGACGAGCTGCAGATAAACAAAAATTATAGTCCATAGCCTGATTGAATGGCAACGAGGTGGGCAGGCGGAAATCAAAATCTGTTTCACTGACAGATAAAAGCTCACCTGTTGGAATTAAGTCTTTGTCCACAGCCAGATACTGGTTAGCGTTAATTTGTAATTTATGGCCCTGCATATCTGACCTACCCGTCAGATTAAAATAGCTGTGCAGGGCAAGATTACAGACGGTTGGTGAGTCTGTTCGCGCACGTAGTTGTGCAGAAAGCGCATCATCAGCCTTGAGCTGCCATTCAAGCTCTATTCGCAACCGTCCGGGAAAGCCCATATGACCATCAGGCAGAACCAGCGCAAAAATCACACTGTCAGTATGAAATTCAACAATGTCCCATAGTTGTTTTCCAGTGCCCGCCTGCCCACCATGCAAGGTGTGGCGACCACGGAAATTGCGGTCCAATTGAAACTCTTTACCCTGAATGGAAAGATGGCCATTTGCAATCCGGTTGGCAAGGCGGCCAACTGTTGCCCCAATATACCCCCCAGCCGTTTCATAAGCAAAAAAATTGTCAAAACCGAGAACAAGTGAAGGAGCATATCCAGCAAGGCGCAAATCCTGCAATATACCGCCATAATTCAAGACATGAGCTGTCAGATTACCGTTGGTTAGTATAACGCGCTGAACAGTGTCACCTGATTGTGTCTGACCAAAATTCTCAATCATCTTTTCGCATATGTTCTAACCTGTCAGCAGCAGACGTGCCTGACCAGATACTGACTTTAATTCCGGTAGGTGATGATCTCAGTTAAAATTTCAGTCAGGGTGCGGCTATCGCTGAAATCAGGCGCCTTGCCCTCCCTCACTGCCTTCACAAATGCCTCAACCATCAACTGATAATGGTCACATGGCTCAAAGGTGACCGTTTGTCCCGGTCCAAGCAAGTTGTCCTTTCCGGCGGAAACATGAGCCCATCTGGCAGTTGTCACTTCCGGCGGATTAAAAGGTACATCCAGCTGGGCCC
>CABYIQ010000045.1 GCA_902518965.1 uncultured SAR116 cluster alpha proteobacterium | reverse complement strand
ATGCGGTGGGTAAGAGGGGTACACTGCAAATTGGTAATCTGGTTCAGGCACAATGGCGAGCGCGCTTATCTGAGCAGCTAGGCACATATCAGCTTGAGCTGGTCAGAAACCCCTCAGCTGTATTTTTTGATGATGCGATTAAGCTTGCTGGTTTGTCATCTTGCTGTGCAATTCTTGATGTGAGTTTGCCTGAACGAGAGGCGAATGTTTCTGTCTGGCAGTCAACAACAGCTCTGATCGATATTATTTGTTTGGCAGATAATCTGGAGGATTGGCTTGCCTTTTATGTGAAATGGGAAATGAACCTTCTAGAACAGCTTGGTTTTGGCCTTAATTTACAAAGCTGCGCTGTCTCGGGTCTGACAGACGCTCTGATTTATGTCAGTCCGCGTTCTGGGCGGGCGGTGCACCGTGATCATGCAGGTGACTATGCTGATCGCTTGCTTCATCTTCCGTGCTTTTTGCAGCCTAATCCAGCCACTGAGTCCCGTTCAGAAACAGCATTGATGGATGGTTTGACCCTGACCGGGCATTTTGTATCCCACCGCGTATTCAGCTTAGTTCATAAAGAGCTACCTGTCGCACGTTTGAGGCTGGCGCATTTAGTATCTAAACGCTATAACATCACATGATATAGAGGTATGGAATTCATTGCCCTACCATATTTTGTAGACTTTAGCTGAAACAGGTGCCGCCTGTTGATTTGCCAAGAGGACGCCATGTCAGAAGATATTCTGCACCAGGAACAGTTACTGAAAACACAATTTTCTGCGGCTTTATCCGAACGCTATCTTGCTTATGCCCTTTCAACTATTACATCGCGGTCCCTGCCTGATGTGCGTGATGGATTGAAACCTGTGCACCGGCGGCTCTTGTTTGCTATGCGTCAGCTAAAATTAGATCCCGACCAAGGCTTCAAAAAATCTGCACGTGTGGTTGGTGATGTAATGGGTAAGTTTCATCCACATGGTGATGCAGCTATCTATGACGCCATGGTGAGGCTGGCACAGGATTTTGCCATGCGTTACCAGCTAGTAGATGGGCAAGGTAATTTTGGTAATATTGACGGAGATAACGCTGCTGCAATGCGCTATACAGAGGCCCGAATGACGAATGTGGCAAAGCTGTTGCTGGATGGCATCGATGAAGATGCCGTAGATTTCAGGGCGACCTATGATGGTGAGGCAGAGGAGCCGGTTCTCCTTCCTGGTGGATTTCCAAATTTGCTGGCCAATGGGGCACAAGGCATTGCTGTTGGAATGGCCACAGCAATCCCACCTCATAACGTTATTGAATTGGCTGACGCAGCCTTACACCTCATCAAATATCCAAATGCTTCAGTTGATACGTTGTTGAATTATGTGAAGGGACCTGATTTGCCAACTGGCGGAACTCTGGTTGAGCCATCGGAACAAATCAGACAGGCTTATGCAACCGGTCGGGGGGGCTTTCGCCTGCGCGCTAGCTGGAATGTTGAAAAAGTTAAGGGTGGAGCCTGGCAAATTGTTATTACTGAGATTCCTTATCAGATTCAGAAATCAAGACTGATTGAAAAAATGGCTGAAATGCTGCAGGCCAAAAAGCTGCCTGTTCTTGCAGATATACGTGATGAATCTGCTGAGGATATTCGGGTAGTTCTAGAGCCTAAATCGCGCCGACTCGACCCAAAGGCTGTAATGGAGAGTCTGTTCAAATTAACTGATCTGGAGACCCGGGTTTCGCTAAATTTAAATGTATTAGACAGTAATGGGCGGCCATCTGTGTTATCGCTTAAAGAGGCACTAACGGAATGGCTCTTGCACCGCAGGACTGTTCTAATGCGCCGAAGTAAATATCGTTTAGGCAAAATAGAGCGCAGACTTGAAGTTCTTGAAGGGTATCTTGTTGTATTTTTGAATATCGATGAGGTTATTACTATCATCAGGGAAACAGACCGCCCGCGTGATGAGTTAATGGTCCGCTTTTCGTTAAGTGATGTTCAGGCCACTGCAATTTTGGATATGCGGTTAAGGTCTCTTCGGCGATTAGAAGAAGAGGTACTGCGCACTGAACGTGATTCCCTTTTGGCTGAGCAGAAAAATTTGAAACATCTGCTTAGAGATGAAGAAGAGCAATGGCAGGCTGTATCAGCTCAGATAAAATCTATGCGTGCCGATTTTATAAAAACTGACCAGCGTCGCACCACACTGTCTGATGCTCCAGCAGTAGATATTGATGTGACAGAATTACTTATTGAAAAAGAGCCCATTACAGTCATCTGCTCAGAAAAAGGGTGGGTAAGGGCCATGAAAGGGCATCTTGATCTAAATGCACAATTTAAATTTAAAGATGGTGATGGGCCACGCTTTGCACTACATGCTGAAACCACAGATAAGCTTTTGGTTTTTGCTGAGAATGGGCGGTTTTACACGTTAGGATGCGATAAACTGCCTAAGGGACGTGGTTTTGGTGAGCCGCTCAGCCTGATGATGGATGTCCCGGCTGATGTTTCGCTTGTGAACATTATTAAAGTTGGAAAAGGTAAATTGCTAGTCGCGTCAGATAGGGGACATGGGCTTATTGTTGATATTAATAGCGCATTGGCCCAAACTCGCAGTGGAAAACAGGTCCTTAACCTGCCCTTGGGCGCGCGGGCGGTGGCCTGTTGTCCTGCGGAAGGAGACCATGCTGCAGTAGTTGGCCAAAACAGGCGGTTATTGATTTTCCCTTTAAATGAAATTCCTGAAATGACCAGAGGCAAAGGCGTCATTCTGCAACGCTATAAAGATGGAACCCTTGCTGACGTTAAAACATTCAGCCTTGCCGACGGCTTGTCATGGAAGATGGGCGAAAGAACCCGCACCGAAACAGATTTGCTTGCTTGGCAAGGGCGTCGCGGCAGTACTGGGCGGATGCCGCCAATTGGCTTTCCCCGCCCCGCCCGGTTCACCTAAACTAAGTTGGAAAAAGAAAACTATTGATCCTGCCAGTTTCCGTCACTGAATATCTGATAAGGCCTGAATCGAGCTTTGTAAGACATTTTTCTACTTTGTCCAATATAATAGCCTAGATAGACATAAGGTAGGCCAATTTCATTGCATCTGTCGATTAGATCAACAATCATAAAGCTACCTAATGAGCGTTTTTTCTCTTCCGGCCGAAAAAAACTATATACTGCGCTGAGCCCATCACGTTGTCTGTCAACCAGGATACAACCCATTAATCGGTCTTCAGAATCCACGTATTCAGTCAACAGTGTATCAATAGGACTATTTAGGACCATAGCAGAAAATTCATCAAAACTCATACTGGACATTTGACCATCTTCATGCCTTTGACTAAGGTAGCTTTGAAACACATCATAATGATCAAGGCCTAACCTACCTGCAGACAGATTACGCCTTAAATCTCTGTTTGTAGCTTGAATACGTGCGATGTTCCGTGAAGGTTTGAATTGTTTTGCTTTCACCCGAATGGGCTGACAAGCATTACAATTTGGGCAGGCAGGCTTATAGACCCAATTTTCGACGCGTCTGAAGCCAGTTTCAGCAAGCCTGTCATGCATCTTGGCATGTTCAGATATATCTGTAGCTAGTCGCTGTTCTGTCTGATCTAACAAATAAGCGCACTTTTGGCTGCGGGTGACACGCAACCTTAAAGGCACATTATTAAAAATTGATTTAGCCTGGTCCATGCTCCTAGTGTCAGGCAATTTTTTGATCTTTACAAGAGATCATCACTCTTTTCCGACAGGCGAGTAAGCTCTTTCTTGGGATGAACGCTCATCAATGATGGATACACTAAAATGCCTGGCCACTAAAGCAGCAATGATTTCTTCTACGTGTGCTTGGCCTCTGGTATCAACAACGGCGTCTATTTTAGCCAATTTTGCCGGTACATCATAGAACATACGTTGATGATAAATTTCCACAATATTTCCGCCGGAATCCCCGATCGCCGCAGAAATAGAGGCTAGCATGCCTGGCTCGTCAGAAATATCAATCCGCAACCTAACCAAACGTCCATCTGACATCATGTTGCGATTTAAAATGGTCCCCAGAAGCCGCATATCAATATTGCCGCCACAAATAATAACACCAACTTTTTTGCCAGCAAATATCTGCCGATAGCCGTACAGGGCAGCAATGCCAGCCGCCCCCGCACCTTCAGCAATGATCCTCTGCTGTTCTGCGAGTGTGCCCACAGCCCACTCTAATTGCTGTTCTGTAACCAACAGAATATTATCAACATAGGCCTTTGCCAGCGGCACAGTGAGGGCACCTGGCATTTTGACGGCGATCCCCTCTGCGATAGTCTCCCCGCCAACAGCCAGCGACTGCCCCTTCAAGGTTTGGTACATAGATGCATAAAGTTTCGCTTCTACGCCAATCACTTCAATATCTGGCTTTATGGATTTCGCAATTAGTGAAATGCCACCGATTAAGCCGCCTCCGCCAACAGGAACAACAAGACAGTCTAGATCAGGAACGCTGTCTAGAATTTCAAGGCCAACTGTTCCTTGACCGCGAATGACATGCGCATCGTCATAAGGATGAATGAGGCTGTAGCCATATTGCCTTTGCAGCTGCGCTACGGTCTTTTCGCATTCATTAAGGTTGCGTCCCTCTAACACAATTTCTGCCCCAAAGGCGCGGGTCCTCTCAACCTTGGCAAAGGGGGTCTGCTTGGGCATTACGATCGTAGCATGAATGTTTAATTTCTGCGCATGATAAGCAACTGCTTGTGCGTGATTACCAGCTGACATAGTGATCACACCCTTTGCGCGCTCAGCTTCAGACAGGGCTAGTATGGCAAGGTAAGCACCACGGGCTTTAAACGATGAGGTATGCTGCAGCTGTTCATGTTTCAGATATAATTGGCATCCCAAAAGCTCAGATAGAGCTGGAGCTGGGAGTGTTGGGGTGTTTATAATTTTGCTGGACAGCTGTTTTGCAGCGGCATAAATATCATCCGGTGTTAGGCAATCCATAGCGGTCTCCTGAAGCGGTGCTGAATGATATAAGCTAACGAGTGCGGATTAGCTCTCATAAAATATTCCGACCTATTTTATTTCAGAAACGCTAACGAATTCATTTCTGGTTCAGGCAATCTGCGATATAGGGGGCAAAATAGGTCAGAATGCCCCTGGCCCCGGCACGTTTAAACGCCATCATGCTCTCAAACACAACTGTTTGCTTATCTAACCACCCCGCCTGAACAGCAGCTTGTATCATTGCATACTCACCAGAGACTTGGTAGGCGATACAGGGGACAGAAAAAGTGTCTGACACGCGCCTAATTATATCTAGGTATGCAATGCCAGGTTTGACCATCACCATATCTGCACCTTCGGCGATATCCAGCGCCACCTCGCGCAAGGCTTCATCTGAATTCGAAGGGTTCATCTGATAGGTTTTCTTACCATCACCACCAAGTTTCCGGCCTGCCCCAACAGCATCTCTAAAAGGGCCATAGAAGGCAGAAGCATATTTTGCGGCATAAGAGAGAATAATTATATCTGTATATCCATCTTTTTCCAACATAGAACGGATGGCTCCGACTCGGCCATCCATCATATCTGAAGGGGCGATAATATCGCAGCCTGCTGCAGCAAGGATTCTGGCCTGTTGAACTAGCTTGTCGACGGTTCCATCATTTACAATTTTACCCTGCTCATCAAGCAGACCGTCATGACCGTGATCTGTGTAAGGGTCAAGTGCTACATCACATACAATCCCCAGTTCAGGACAGGCTGCCTTTACAGCACGTACAGCCTGACAAACTAGATTCTGGTCGTTTAGTGCCTCACTGCCGGCAGCATTTTTTAGCTTTTCAGGTGTCTTTGGAAACAATGCGATGGCAGGAATGTTGAGATCAGTTGCTGTCCTCGCCAGCTCCACAATACGGTCTATTGAATAGCGTTTAACATCCGGCATACTAGCGACATCTTCTGTGATATTTTCACCCTCACAAACAAAGATCGGCCAGATCAAATCAGAGCTGTGTAAACGCTGCTCCTGCACTAAATCACGAATAAAGGCTGACTGCCGCAGGCGTCTCATACGAAGGTTTGGAAATATCGATTCTGTCATTTATCAGGTCTCTCCAGCTGGCAATTCTAAAATTATTTATAGTGCAGGCGATTTTGCGTGAAACGTTGATATCACAAATTTTCTGTAGTTTATACATGCACAGCGTCAACTTTGCTGTCAGCCCCCTTTGCTATCCTTCAACAAGGCTTGCATCAATCTTGTGAATCCCCATACACTACACTCATCAAAAACTTTTCCGATCATCTCTCGATCAGGGTCACAGTAGTCTGTGTTTAACGTGTAACTTTGTTTTGGAGCCGTGGTTTCATGCGATTGTCCCGGTATTTTATTCCCGTACTAAAAGAAAATCCAAAAGAGGCTCAGATAGTTTCTCACCGTCTCATGTTACGGGCTGGCATGATCCAGCAATCCAGCGCGGGGATCTATACCTGGCTGCCTCTGGGTTTAAAAGTCCTTAGCAAAATTGAACAGATTGTTCGTGAGGAGCAAACTGCCTCAGGCGCGCATGAAATTAAAATGCCGACAATTCAACCCGCCGAACTTTGGCAAGAATCAGGCCGCTATGAAGATTACGGACTAGAGATGCTTAGGGTGAAAGATAGACATGATCGTGATATGCTATATGGTCCGACCAATGAAGAACAGGTCACAGATATCTGCCGCACGCATCTAAAGAGTTATAAATCTCTACCCCTAAACCTATATCACATTCAATGGAAATTCCGTGATGAGGTCCGTCCGCGCTTTGGGGTTATGCGGGGACGCGAGTTTTTGATGAAAGACGCTTATTCATTTGACCTTTCAAAAGATGATGCTCGTAAAGCCTATAACAGGATGTTCGTTTCCTATCTAAAGACCTTTAAAAGGATGGAGCTTACCGCCATCCCAATGGAAGCGGACACAGGGCCGATTGGCGGCGATCTCAGCCACGAATTCATCATACTCGCAGATACAGGCGAGAGTGGCGTGTTTTTCCATAAAGACTGGGAACAGACAAATTTGGTTGCAGATATTAGCTATGATGAAGATCTTCAATCTGTTGTTGACAGATTCACTTCACTCTATGCGAAGACTGATGAAACACACGATGAAGCAACTTGCCCTGTCGCCAAGGACAAACTGTTGAATCGACGCGGGATTGAAGTTGGTCATATTTTTTACTTTGGTACAAAATATTCTCAGAAAATGGGAGCAACAGTCTCTGGGCCGAATGGAGAAATGACAACTCTTCATATGGGCTCATACGGCATCGGTGTCTCGCGTCTGGTTGGCGCTGTTATTGAAGCTAACCATGATAAAAAAGGTATTGTCTGGCCTGCTAGCATTAGCCCCTTTGACGCTGGCATTGTTAATTTGAAGCCAGGTCATGCCGGGACCGATAGCATTACCGACCAGCTTTATCAGGACGCTAAAGCTGGGGGTTTCGATATCCTTCTTGATGACAGCGGTGACAGTGCTGGTGCAAAGCTAGCTTCAATGGATTTAATCGGCTTACCCTGGCAGGTTATTGCCGGCCCACGGTCAGTTGATAAGGGAGTCGTGGAAATTAAAAATAGGAAAACAGGGGCTTCAGAGGAAGTGACGATAAAAGAAGCTTCAGCAAGGCTTCTGGCGGTTCTGTCAGGTTGATTCTTTAGAAGATAATAGGCAGGTGTTTGTGTTGAGAGGTAACGGGGGCTGACTTATGATCATAAAGCCTGTTGAAAGGTTTCTGGCATTCCGGTATTTGCGGGCTAGACGTGCCGAGGGGTTTATATCCGTCATTGCATGGTTCTCATTTCTGGGCATAACCCTTGGAGTGGCAACACTGGTTATTGTCATGAGTGTAATGAATGGGTTTCGAGCGGAACTGATTGACCGCATTTTGGGGCTAAATGGACATATAGGTGTGTTCAAAATAGATGGGCGGCCTATTGATAAATATAATGAAGTCTCCTTTAAACTTTCCGAAATACCGAGCATAGTTGCTGCCACACCTCAAATACAGGGGCAGGTAATGGCTACCTCCTCGCGTAATGCACTGGGCGCGGTTGTGCGGGGGGTGGTCTGGTCAGATCTGGCTGCTCGCAAACCACTTTGGGACAGTCTATCACAACAGGCGATTGCTGGCTTCAGGGATGGAGGCGGGATCTTAATTGGTGAGACAATGGCCTTCCAGCTGGGTGTGAAGCCTGGGGATCAGATCAGCCTATTATCTGCAAAGGGACGCACAACAGCCTTCGGGTCTGTGCCTACACGCCGAACCTACAAAATTGCTGGTTTGTTCAAAGTAGGTATGCATGAATATGACAGCAGCTTTGTCTTTATGCCTCTATCTGCGGCTCAGTCATTTTTTACTTTGCCAGACGCTGTTACTGGCATTGAGCTGTACTCCAGTAGCCCCCTGCAGATTGAACGCGTCTCAGCTGCTGTAAAAGCTCGTCTTGGCCAGTCATATCGTCTGTTTGATTGGCAAGAAAGAAACCGGACTTTTATTAATGCGCTGCAGGTTGAACGGAATGTGATGTTTGTTATTCTCACGCTTATCATATTGGTTGCAGCTTTTAATATCGTCTCGTCAATGATCATGTTGGTCAGATCAAAAAATGCTGACATTGCTGTCTTACGTTCAATGGGCGCAAGCTCGGCCGCCATTATGCGGATTTTTCTTATGACAGGAGCCAGTATTGGTGGCATAGGCACTGTGTTTGGGACAGCTCTGGGCCTCCTGGTTTGCTGGAATATTGACGCAATAAAGCAGTTCATTGAAAGGATTGCGGATACAACCCTATTTCCTGCTGAAATTTATTATTTAGCAAAATTGCCTGCAGTCGTTGATTTTTCAGAGGTCTTATCCGTGGTTGCAATGGCCCTTATGTTGAGCTTTTTTGCTAGCATATACCCGGCATGGCGGGCAGCTAGCATTTCCCCGGCT
>CABYIQ010000044.1 GCA_902518965.1 uncultured SAR116 cluster alpha proteobacterium | reverse complement strand
GGATATTTTATTGATGAATTGCGAAAGCGATATTGAATTTTTGCACTGTCTCCTGCTTGTTCAATATTGCCACGGAGCTGTTCTTTAACGATTAGTGTGGGTGGTCGAAGGTCTGCTAAAGTTATAGGCTTCACGGAGATCCAGAAATTAGCAATGAGTGGTAACATAACAATCGAGAAAACAAGAAGAAAAGTTGGCAGTAGTAGGCTATAAGCAAGCCGTTGCTCACGGCGTGCCAGAGTTCCCTTTCCTCTGCGCATCGTGCTACCCATTGTTAAGTTTGCCATATTACATTTAAATTAAGGAGGCAGCCATATTGCTATGGCTGCCTCTGGATAATTTACTGCACAGTTGCAAGTTCAGTGTTTAGCCTCGCAACAGCATCAGCTGAGCTGATTTCATCGTCAATATATTGCCGAACTACGCGATTGATCACCTGAGAGTTAATGATCTTTGAGGCCAGCGAAAGTTGGCCTTCTTTTACACCCCAACGATCAGCTGTTTCAAGTCCAGACACGATTTTACGAATGGTTCCCGCATCGTAGAGGTCTGAAAGAGGTGCTTTTCGGTCTACGCCAACCGGTAATTTTGACCAAGCATTGATATATTTTGCTGTGTCAAAAGGATCTCCCCGCCGCACTGGAAACTTTCCTTCCGGCGCAATAGATAGAGTTGCGGTATAGCCGTCTTTCATAGAGTAAGTGACAAATTCAGAAGCAACTTCTGTATTAGCGTCGCTTGTTACTCCAAAGTAACGAATATCAGCCCAAGCTGCTCCTGCTGAATTTGATGGTCCACCAAATGTGGTTACAATACCAGTTTTGGATGCGAGTTCAGGTGAAGTTGGGTCATCATTTATTGTTGGTGGCGCTGAATCTCTCAGGCCTGCTAATTCGTCAAGAATAAATGGAGACCAAATAATCATAGCGGCTTGTCCAGCAAAGTATACTGCACGTGATTGTTTCCAAAACAATTCACCAGGTGGTGATGCCTTGGCTATTTTCTTATAGAAATCCAGCACTTCGGTGGTTGCCTTTTCGTCAAGCTCAGCAAAACCATCAGCATTTACAGGGGAGACGCCGTTAGCAAGAAACACATGTTCCAAAACTTGGCTCATGAAGTTCTCATCTACTTTATTGGGGGCAACGAAACCATACATTGATGGCGGATTATGAAGTGCATCAACAGCAGCTATTATGTTAGCATAACTATTTGGTGGAGCAAGGCCCGCAGCATCAAACAGATCTTTTCGATAAACTACCATCTGCGTCCAGCCATCAACAGGCACAGCAGCAGTCATACCATCAAATTGTGCCATTTCAATTGCGCCAGGAGCGAAAGTTCTTTTCATTAACGAATCTACAATATCGGAATTAGTTTCAACGTCTAGAATGCCTGCTTCTGCCCAGGGCAACACATACTGTAGAGTATGGTATATTACATCAGGTAAATCACCCGCTGCGAAAGCAGCTGTTGTGCGAGTGCCAAGTTCTTTTTCTTCAACGGGTATTACCTCTACAGTATGTCCAGTTTTCGCATTAAAAGCGTCCGCCATTTCTTGCTGTTTTGCGAGACGCGCGGGTTGATTTTCAGTTGTCCAGAAGCGAATTGTATCCGCATTGGCAGCGTTCATCACCATGGCAGAAAGTGCCATAGAGACGGCCGTTATGTATATTGGTCTCATGATTCAATTTCCTCCAAAAAATTAGTTTATGGTTTGCCGGAGTCTTTCCGGATTGGTGGCCAAGTGCTCAATGGGGCATTGGCCGTTTCCCGCCGAACTAGAGAAGCACGGACGAGTTCTTGGTTGTTAAGCGGTAAACTGCCACTCTCAACAATGTTTAAAAGCATTTGGGCCAACTTTTCGCCGGCTGATTTTAATGGTTGGTGCATGGTTGTCAGAGGTGGGTCAAGCCAAGCTCCTAGCTCTAATCCATCATAACCAATTATGGAAACCTCTTGACCTGGGCGAATACCTTTTTCACGAAGCGCTTGCATTGCTCCAATTGCCACAACATCTGAGATGCAACAGACTGCAGATGGAGGAACTTCAGCTTCGAGAAGTCGTTGCATTGCTTCCTTGCCACCATCAAATGTAAGCTCAGTGATCTCTTCATAATTAAGCGGAACCTTTATTCCGCTCGACTTTAGCCCACGAAGCCAGCCATTTTTCCGTTGTCGGGCAAAGTTATAGTCTTTTGGTCCACCAATGTGAGCGATATGCTTATGCCCAAGTTTGACAAAATGAGTAGTCATCTCAAAAAATGCTAGCTCGTTATCTGCGTCGAGCCAGGCTGACTCCTTACTGTCAGATGACCTGCCATGCGAAACAAAAGGGACACCCAACCGCTTAAGCAATGCAAAACGATGGTCATCGCTGAGAGTTCGAGTAATTACCAAACCACTTATGTAACGAGTGCGTGCGATTTTCTCAAAAATTCTTATTTCTTCTTCAGGAGTTTGTGGGGCAATAACACACAAGTCCCATCCATATTTTCCTAGAGCTTTCGCTATGCCAGCCATCAACTCATTAATGAACTGACCCGTGATTTGATTTGATTGGATTGGCATCACATATCCAACTGTTTCTGATTTTCCAGAAGCAAGTCGTTTTGCATGAATATTGGGCTCATAATCCAGTTGTTCGGCCATTTTCCGAACAGCAGTTTTGGTTTCAGCGGAAATATCTTTGTAATCATTAAGCGCACGAGAAATTGTGCTCTCTGATAAGTTTAGCCGTTCGGCTATCATTTTTAAGCGTGTTGGCTCTCCCATTCTAAAATCGTCTCCGAAAGCGCTTTCAGAGTCAACCGAAAACGCTTTCGGTTATTTGGCAGATAAGTTAGTTTGGTTATTGAGAGTGTTTTTGCAAAAAACAAATTTTGTTTATTTTAAAAACGTGAAGCAGCTGGCATCTAAATAATGATCAATCTTGAAAACTGGTTAATAAATCAGAATGATTTTTCTGCACTTTGTCTAAACACAGCAACAGATAATGGTGCCCGTCTTTGTCGCGCTTGGCTTCTCCGAGGATGTAAAAACCACCCCGACCATGAAAATGCGAAACAACTTTTACAAAATACTGAGATTTCTACAGTATCTGATTTTCTTTCCTTAACTCTCTCTACACTTGAAAAAGTCCCAGAAAGTGATCCTTTAGCTCCATGGAAAATATTTTGCCCATCGGCAGAGGAAGCGAGTTCAGATGCTGTATCTATGGCTTACGAGATTGAAAAAAGACGATATCTGTCAAATGTAAAATTACCGAAAGCGCCAATTAAAAAGCCAGCGCAGGAACTCCTATTAACTACCAACGCTCTTCTTTCACCCCCCATTGACCCTGAATCAACAAATATTCCTCAAGAGATTAAGGCTGAGGCAAGGCGTTTTGCTATTTCACCTCAAACTTTTTGGTATGATCATCCAATTCACTTAGTTTCTAGTCTAGAAGAAAATGAAATACTTTATGGGCTTTCCGCTCTTGATAGAGCGATGGCATTTGAGGTGAAAACCGGATTATTAGGGGAAAATGAGCGCCTTGATGTTGTTATGTCAATTTCTGTTACCCATGAAGGAATGGAAAATCTGGCTCTTTGCTATTTAAAGGCACTTATACAGCGGCATTTAAAGTTACGGCATTTACGTGTGTTTCTGTTTGATGAAACACGCTGTCAAAAGATCATCAAATGTCTTTGCTCTGGAGATACAGCAACTCTGCATGTTTTTGGTGTCAATGGCTCTTATGGAAGGCATTACAGTTTTCTAAAAGCTGTTCTGCTGCTGTGGCAAATGACTATAAACCCTTACGCACGGTTTACTTTTAAGTTTGATCTTGATCAGGTTTTTGACCAATCAAAACTTTTTTCTTACACAGGAAAGAGCGCACTAGCTGCGATTTGTAATCCTATTTGGGGAGGCAGTGCTTTAGATCGAGACGGTTGCAACGTTGACCTTGGTATGTTAGCAGGCGGCCTTATAAATAAAGAAGATGCCTCAAAAGGATTATATGTTCCTGATGTAGAACGTCCTGGCCATAATCCTTACTCAAACCAGTTGGATTCGCGACGTATATTTTGTCCGCAATGGCCACAAGCTATCTCAACAGAAACTGAAATTTTACAAGAAAAGAAAGTATATCAACGTATTCATGTTACTGGTGGGACCACAGGCATTACTGCAGAGGCGCTACAAAAATGGCATCCATTCACACCAAGTTTTATAAATCGCGCTGAAGATCAGGCGTATGGTTTATCTACTTTGACTAAGGAAGGCTATCTTGGCCACCTTCATGCGAATGGGCTGATAATGCGGCATGATAAAGGAATGTTTGCAACTCGTTCAATTGACAATGCGTATGATGGAAAAATGATAGGTAACATAGAAAGGCTACTCTTATTTAGTCACTATGCTAAATTTCACAAATTAGGCTTCAACAATGTACAAGACCACCTTTGGCCGTTTACCTCATGTTATGTGCACTCACACGCTGTTGGGCTTTCCGGATTGATTTTTGCGTTAGACGGCGCTGTCCAAGGTGGTCGCTTTGTTGCGCAGGGCGCGCCTAGACTGAAGAATTGCTTAAATTTTTGCCAATATAAAATCAAACACCAATTTGATTTTGAGGAATCTGGTTGGGAAACAGTTTATAATTGTCTAGCAAGTCAAACTAATGCCTCCGGTGAGCTTTTAGGTTTAGTAAAGGATTCCTTAGTTACAGGTGGTTGTTAAATTTAATTCAGTTAGCGCTATCTGCCCCCTGCCTTAGAACAGCTAATTTTGCCCAGGCAATTTCCGGATCAACAGCCCCAAAGCCGGCGAAAGTGCCAAATCCGCAATCTGTCCCTGCCATGACGCGGTTAGGACCAAATACAGATGTAAACCTTTCTAGCCTTTGCGTAACCACATCCGGATGTTCCACAAAGTTGGTTGTGCTGTCCAGTACACCTGGTATCAGGATTTTATCTGCGGGCACTTCATCTGCCCGTGCTTTGAAGACTGTCCATTCATGTGCGTGGCGTGGGTTAGACGTTTCAAACAGCACATATCCTGCATGTGTTCTCATTAATGTGGAAAACACCTTATCCATAGAAATATCACAAATATGGGGCCCTTCATAATTTCCCCAACAGATATGCACCCTAATCTTCTCCTTGGGTAATCCCGATAAGGCATGGTTGAGGGCCGAAACATGGCTGTCAGCAACAGCAACAAATTCATCATCACTCATTTCTGCAAAAAGCATATGTCTGGACAGAGCTAGGTCAGGGCAATCAAGCTGAAGTTCGAGGCCAGCCTCGATGATAGCCTTGTATTCAGCTTTCATCACTTCTGACAGTGCTTCCAGATAGCCCTGGCGGCTTGGGTAGTAATCATTCTGCAAAAACAGCGAAATCACGCCAGGAGAGGCTGCGTTCATAAAGCCGCGCTCTACACCATTTGCGGCCATAGCAGTTTTCAGATTGGCAATATCTTTCTGAAGCTCTCCATTATCCAAAGGTTTAATAGCGCCAGTGCACATAGGCCGGGCATAGGTTGGTGTACCCCCACTGTCAGCCAGGCGTTGAAGGAAACCAGGAAATTTTTTCAGATCTGCTGGCGCGTTACGCGGGCTATCACCGGAAAATCCGGAGTACCGATCTTTCACGTACGTCGCATAAGATATTTTGGATGTCTCACCATCACTGACCACATCAATGCCAGCCTCTTTCTGTCGTCTTACCAGCGCATCGACATGAGCGGTCATGGTTTCATCAAATAGCATTTGATCAAAAGGCTTATTCTGTTCTTTAGCAAAAAGAAGATCGGTGACGTCTTGTGAGCGCGGCAGTGAGCCAACATGAGTTGTTTGAATTCTGGCCATAAGTTTAGCTCCTCTCCCACCAGGTGGGCCCAGCAGGGTCATTTGTATTTTGTATTCGGTAAAATGCGGCTTCGCCTGACATTGCAGGAGTGACATCATAACCGGTATTTGGCTGAAGAAAAGCTGTATCTCCGGGCCCGATATGGCTATACTGCTCGTTGTGATTCAAACGCCAATAGCCCTTCACAGGTATAAGTACAGTGTAAAAGGGGGTTGGCGCTGTAGGTCCGGTTGATTGCCCCGATACAAAATCTACTGTAAATCCAGGCCGGTCAAAAATTTGTCCATTCTGGCCAATCACCTCAATTGGCCCATTAGCTGATAGAGCCAGAAGATCCAGATAGCGGGCAACCCAGCGTGGGATTACTTCATACACTGCTGGTTCCGCCATTAACGCCAGATGCTTGTCTGTCATCAGCGGCATGGGGGCTACATTTTTGGGTAGCGCTTCGTTTTTTTTGTTGTCATAAAGCTTCCCATTTTCCCCCAGAACAAGGCCATGATCCCTAGCATCCTCAATTACCTGTGGTGCCCAGATGACCCCACCACCAGCATCATCGCCGCCTAATATGGCCATTATCATCCCATAGTCTGAGCCGATATTTTCAAAGCCACGGAACATACCCGTGGGGATATTGAATATGTCGCCTGCCTCAAGAATAACCTCACCTGTTTCACCCCAACGTCCCCAGAAAAACCGCCACCGGCCGGAAAGAACAAAAAAGACTTCTGCTGTTCTGTGTGAATGAAGAGAATTGCGACATTTGGGCGGCTGGCCAGCTGCCCCAATATTAAAGCCAGGTGTATCTTTAATATGGACATGTTGGTCAGCAGCTTCAGATACGCCGCCGCCAATAATAGTGAAATTTTCCTTTTGATCTGAACCAGGGGTATGCGCATCAATAAACGCTGTGCGGCAGGGCACAAGTTCAGCGTAACGAACAATTTGGACAGGCTCGGTCATGACAAGTCTCCAGTATGAAGGTGGATTTGTTTCCAGATGGCTACGTCATCCAATAAAGTATATTCACGACGTAAACCCCAGGGGCCAAACTCTGCATGGCTGATCCCCATGACATAAATATCAGCACCGCTTGGGGTGCCAAATCTCCCAGCCCCTTCATGTTTGCCTGACAAAGACCATCTGATTGCTGCCCGTGGCGGCATCATAGAATCATTTCGGCCGATCTGATGATGAATAGTAAACCGCGCAGATGGAAAACTGGCACGTAATCCTGCCCAGAATGCTGTGATATCCGGCTTGCCTATAGCTGTTTGGTGACAGGGATAAGCCCCAATAGCGGCTCGGTCATAGCGCGCATCAATCACAGACAGATCACCAGACATGATTGTGTTCAGATTTTCTGCATAGGCCTGACCCCATTCATCATTATTGCCGCTGCCCTGATAAGGGCCAATCACATCACTATATTCGCTGAAAGGTTTCATACACACGTTTGGTCCGCCTTCATCAGCTATTTGCTGGCGCGCGTAATCTTCCGCTGTCCAGCCAAGCTGCTGCACAATAGCGCCTAAGTCCCTTATCAGCCATTCATCATTGATCTGGTTATTTTTGGCGTGACAATCGGCAATGACGCGGTAAATCAACTTTGTTCCTGTTGCCTTTCCAAAAACACCATTACCGCTATGGGTTGCCGTGGATAAGATCCGATGAGAAGATAACATGCCTTCCTCTGGTGTGCCTGACCAGATCACATCTTCTCCTAATAGCTGACGATCAGGAAATTCATCCAGTGTGGCATAGGTGGCCTTTATGACCGCCTGATTGCCAATAACAACACTGGCTGGTGATCTCACAATGATGTCATCTGCATAATATTGGTTCAGTGAGTCAACACCGCGTTGTTCCCAAATCTCATGAGTAATCCCCAAAATATAATTGGGAAATGTGTTGAATTTTGGATCAAACCCCTGCATCGGATACCTTCTTTACATTTGTGCTGGAACTCCTGATTTTCAGCTGTCCTGAGACGGTAATCTGAAGTGGTTCTGTATCATTGTCGCTCATATGATGGATCAGAAGATGAACAGTATTCTCAACCATTTCATCAGCAGGTTGACTGAATGATGTCAGATCATAACTTGGCCATCGTGCAGGCGGCGTATCATCATAGCCAACAACAGCTATATCAGTAGGCACGTTTAGCCCCGCTTCATGACGCAATACATCCATAACAACAAGTGCCATTGCGTCATTTGCAACAAAGATAGCTTCTGGCCGTTTTTCTGTTTCCAGCAATAATTTCGCAGCCTCATAAGCTTGCTCGGTACGAAAATTTCCAATAGCCCTAAAGCCTAATTCCAAACCATTTTCTGCTAATGCGGCAGTAAATCCGGCCTCTCTGTCACGTTGGGTAGACGCTCCTTCCCAGCCTGCTATGTAGCCAAAGCTCTGATAGCCCTGTTCCATGAGGTGATGCGCAACTTCTCTCCCCCCTTTCACATTATCTGTGGTAACAGACGAGAAAAGAGACTGCTCCTGAACTCTATTGAATTGCACGATGGGGATGCCTTCAGACTGGCACCTGTCAACCAGTTCTGACGAAAGCGCTACTGAAGCGGTCACAATGGCGTCAACCTGATATTCCAGAATCTCCTCGACAACATTGTCAATATTTTTGGCTGTCTGTGCAGCCATGAAGATCAGCACATGATAGCCCTGTTGTTGAAGGGCCTTTGATAATTTTTCTAATACATCTGGATAGAAGTAATTATCCAGATAAGCCACTACCAGTCCAACCATATAAGATTTGCCTGTCAGCAGAGAACGGGCCAGTCTGTTTGGTCGGTACCCAAGCTGTTCAGCTGCCTCTTTGACTTTGGCAGATGTCTTGGCTGATGCTGACGCTCCATCTGTAAATACGCGGCTGACCGCAGACTGACTTACACCTGCTAACCGAGCTACATCTGCAGAGGTGGACCGCCCGGATAATGGGTACCGTGAGGTAGGTCGCCCTCGCATTAACAGGCCTCCATCTCATTTTGTGCGGAAAAATGTGGACGTGCAGCGGCAAGTTGCTGCATTCGGGCCATTACATCCACGCCTGTTTGTGCCCAGACATCCAAAAGATCAACCAAAACCCAGTTTTCACGAATAAAGCCATTTTCAAGCCGCCAAAAATCAAGTGAACGCAATGTGATCTTCTGGCCTGTCGGGGCAATACCTAACCACCCTTGACCGCTTAGCGTCTGTGCCATGTTTGGCCACCCTGTTAATGCAACATAAGCCCCTTCTGCAAAAAAATGCTTTCTGACATCATCCGGATGTTGGCCTC
>CABYIQ010000043.1 GCA_902518965.1 uncultured SAR116 cluster alpha proteobacterium | reverse complement strand
AAGTTTCATGCTCGACGAACTAAATAAAATGGAACAGTCAGAAGAATCAAATTCTGGCTAATTAGGGTAAAAGGTAATTTATACATGGAACTCTATTTTCTTCTTTTGCTCTTTTTGCTGATGATGGCCGCGCTCGGGTTTGGTTTCCCAGTTGCGTTCGCACTTCCTGGTTCTGCAATCTTATCGATTGGTTTAGCAGCTATCACAGGATTGTTGTTGTTTGGTGATGCTAAAGCATTTTTCCATCAAGATGGCCCAATCGAATGGCTCTCCGCTGGAATTATGAATTTCCGAGCGATTTACTATGACTTTGAACGAGATACATTAATAGCCATCCCTCTGTTCATATTTATGGGTATTATGCTTCAGCGTTCTCGTATCGCTGAAGACTTGCTGATGACAATGGCTGGACTTTTTGGGCCTGTGCCTGGCGGTCTCGGTATTTCAGTTGTGTTTGTGGGTGCACTCCTAGCCGCGACTACTGGAATTGTTGGCGCGACAGTTGTCGCCATGGGGCTGATTTCTCTACCTTCAATGATGCGAAATAAGTATTCACCATCTTTAGCAACAGGAACAATCTGTGCGTCTGGAACGCTTGGACAAATTATTCCACCTTCGATTGTTTTGATTATTTTAGCTGACCAACTTGGTTCTGCTTCGGACCAGGCCTCTGCTATGCGACAAGCATTATATAAAAACGCGACTGGTGAGTTTACAATGCCGTCAGCTTTTGACGTGACATCTACATCAGCTGGAAACATGTTTTTGGGCGCTTTTCTGCCTGGCATTGTTCTAGTTCTTGTCTATTTTGCTTACATTCTTGGAACAGCTTTAATTCGACCAAAAATGGCGCCCGCTGTTCCAAACCCTGACGGTTTTACACGTGAATTCTTCTACAAAGTAATGGTTTCACTTGTTCCTCCGTTAGTGCTCATATTTTTGGTTCTTGGCTCAATTATCATGGGTATAGCGACGGTAAATCAGGCGGGTGCTATTGGAGCCATAGGTGCAACAATTATGGCTGGATATAAGCTTTATGAAGGCAAAAAAGGCGCTTTATACCCTGCAGCTACAGCAATTTTTGCAATTTTATGTATTTATTTTTTGATATCCAATTTTGATTTGAACGTAAAAAATATTGCAGTGACTCAAGCCTATGTTCCTGTCTCTCTCGCAGTAATTGCGGCCTCCGTAATGGTTTTTGCCATAGGATGGTCAACATGGCGTACCTTTAAAACAGAAAACACCTTGAACGAGGTAATGATAGAAACCGCGAAAACCACGTCAATGGTTTTCATCATTTTGCTCGGTGCTGCTATGTTGACCGCGGCTTTCCGTGGTTTTGGCGGTGAGGAATACGTACGTGACTTTTTACAAGGCCTGCCTGGAGGCTTTTGGTCGCAATTCATCGTTGTTATGGCAGTTATGTTCATATTAGGGTTTTTCCTCGACTTCATTGAAATCGCAGTTGTGGTTGTGCCCATTGTCGCGCCAATTTTGCTGGCAGACCCAAGTGCGAATATCACAGCTGTTTGGCTAGGTGTAATGATTGGCGTGAATATTCAAACTAGTTTCTTAACGCCTCCCTTTGGCTTTGCTTTATTCTATCTTCGCGGTGTTGCTTCAAAAGCAATCAAAACTATCTCGATCTATAAGGGTGTTGTTCCGTTCATTATACTGCAACTGATCGCTCTAGGTATAGTGGGCGCATTTCCATCACTGGTGAATTATCTACCTAACCGGTTCTACCTATCCTCTTACAATGCTCCACCGCCAATGAACCCGCGACTAACCTATTGCGTTGAAAACCATCTGGCAACAGCGTTTGCTGAACAGCGAACAGAAATTGAAGCTGCGCTATCCGCTTTACAATCAGCTGAGCTGTCGAACTTGCCAAAGAAGCTCAAAGGAAGCATAGAGGACGCAACAAAATCGGCATCAGGTCTTTATGCAAATCTGGATGCTGTTGCTGGTGCAAAAGATGACCTTCAACTTGCAAAAGAAGATTATGCAGCACTTCACACACCAGTTCGTGAAATTGAGCGAGACGTCCGTAAAATCGACAATCGGCTAAAGCGCCTCAAATCAATGCGACAAACCACAGATGATACTGAAGAGCATCAGTCTATTGATGAGAAGATGGCTAATTTAAAGCTAAAAAAAGAAGAGCTACTCTCTAAAATACCCGCAAACTGGGACAAAATTGCAGAAGTTTATCAGTCAAAAGTGAAAGTGCTGACAACTGCAGAGCGAAAATACAGACGCGGCATGGATGACAGTTATAATGGTATAGTTGAGGCCATATCGATAATACAGTCTGGCCCAGAATTTGAGCGCATTAAACCAAAACTTATAGAACTCCGTGATAAGGTTTCAAAGATGGATCCAAAAGAAGCAGCTGAACTGATAAAAAGTGAATCTAGTGCTTTGTTCAACGATGTTGCTGGTGTTAATGCAGTTAAATCATTAGTGGGTAAGGCTCGTCGTTCACTGAATAAAGAAAAAACTAGAAAAGGCATGGAGCAAATTGATAAGGCCATTATTCAATTAGATGAAGAGTTGGCTTGGCGCAAAGTGGCGGCTCCTGCAGTGCTCCCTGTTCTACAGGCCTTCGAAGAAGACGTTCGGATGACAATTGGCCTACGTGCGCAAGACCGGCTGCCGGACTATTTGGTGCCGCAGATAGCACGATGCCGCTCTAACCACCGCGACATTTCATTAAATTTCTAGAAGTTGACTAAAAGAGATGGAAAGGACGATTATGTCAGTGTCCTTTACTTTTCCATAAATGCTAAAGAAGGCTGGGTACTCAGCGCTTCTTCTTCTGTTTTTCTTCCTGCTTGTATCTAATTTTTGTTTTTGTTTTTTTCAAAGTATTGGGACTTGGACGCGCTGCACGTTGCACTAGAAACATTATGAAAAAAACTACAATGACATAGATGAAAATTGCTAAAGGTGTTTCTGTCATCGCTTGATGTAAGCTGTCATTTACACAGACAAATGATTTTTTCCACTCTGATGCACGTTCAGATGCTGAAATTATTTCACAGGTTGTTGCCTTGGAAGCCATGTATTTTCCATTTTGTATCTAAAGCATTTTGGACTAGATAAATTTTGGCGCTCGCAAGAGAGAGACCAAAAACATCAAAGTAAAGTAACCTGCATTGACCATAATAACAAAGCTAACAAAAAACCTAATTTCAAAGGGCAATTCATCACCAAAAAGTTTGGCAAAAAAACCAAAAGCCAGCAAGATTGCGCACTCTACATACCAAAGAGTAAGAAAAGCAGCGTTAACAATCAGAAGCGTTTGCGGCCCTAACTGCTCCGCGCTAAAAGAAGACAGAACCGCAATCGCCACCCCTAGCACAGTACTAGCACCCAGCCGGTGAGTCAGTTCTGGCAGAATGCGGGCCATGAAGCTAGCTGGCAAAAATAAAACACGTTGTCGACTTTGGCTAAAGCTACCTTGAATAACAATAAAGCTTAGCAAAGCATGGATGATGCCGATGGCGATGAACTTTGAGAGAAACAAATCCTCACTTTGAAAAACAAAATAATCACTCATCACGGCTTAAATAAATATTCATCTACATGAAACTCATCGACTTGCAAATATCAAATTGCCCATAGTTTTAAGTGGTCAATTTATACCAATAGTTACGATAAAAACAACAGCAGACATTTAGCTTTTTTTTAGTAATAGAGAGCAAAACATAAGGAGTATCTTCATTTTTTGAACTTAAACCCTAACTAATCGATATTACGCCGCCCATACCTCCAGCATGATGTTCAAGAGCGTGGCAGTGAAAAAGCCAAAGTCCTGGATTATCTGCTATAAATACCAAGTCAGCTGTCTCCCCAGGAGCCATAAGATAGGTATCACGCAAGACTTCATGAGTTTCTTGTCCAAATTCCTTTGATTTCACCCAGAAGTGATGACCATGCAAATGCATAGTATGTTCCCAGCGCGTATCATTGAAGACGCGAAGAATTGCAGTATCCCCTAAATTTAAATCAGCCAGAAGGTGTTCATACCCACCGACTTGTCCATTAAATGCCCAGAATTTCTGTTTCTCAAGTGCAAGCTTACGAATAGGCATTTCTTCCCCCTCAAATTCAGCTGAGGTAAGATTTCCCATTGCGCCCCCTTGCATGTGGACGTTTATGAGCTTGGCGTCTTTAATATCCGGATACGAATACCAAGGAGAAGCAGAAATATTTTCTAGCACACTTTTACTGACTGGTTTTGAGATAAAGCGTGCAGCTTCAAAATTACCGCCACCGGTGACCTCATAAAGGCTGCCCAGATCTGGGTCAGCTTGAACAATGATATCCGCTCTCTGCGCTGGGCCAAGACGAAGTGTAGCCGTATCAAACGGGACGCAGGGCGCTCCATCAAGAGCTATAATCTGCATAGGGGCTTTTCGCGAAAACTGAAAAGACAGCACACGGGCATTTGCCGCATTAATAACTCGTAACCTAACAAAACCTGTTTTAGGTATCGGAATTTCTGGCCGGCTTTCACCATTAATAGTCAACCAATTACCCAAACGCCCACCATGTGACCAATCATGCAAGCTGCCAAAGCTGGCTTCATCCAACCGCCAGTCTTCATCCAACCGCCAGTCATCAGCCATCAACACAATATCACGACTGTTTTCGCTAGGTTCACTGTCAGTGACTATCAATGGTCCATAAAGGCCACGTGCAACCTGCTCAAAGGAGCGATTATGTGCATGATACCAGAAGGTGCCTGCATCACGAACGGGAAACGAATAGGTAAACTGCTCACCAGGTTCTACTACAGCCTGTGTCACATTAGGCACGCCGTCCATTTCGTTGAGATTGCGGATGCCATGCCAATGGATCGTCGTTGGCTGTTCAAGCCTATTTTGAAAGTCAATTTCGAGAATTTCGCCCTTGCGCGCAGTCAGTTTTGGGCCAGGTGATTTCCCATTATATAACAACAAGGGCGATACAGGCTTACCTGGACCGCCTATTGGATGCTCTACTCGAGCAGCAGTAAGCTGATATCGCCGATGCCCCGCAGCTAGTGTAGGCAGTGGAAATGCGGCAATTATGGAAAGCCCAGATAATCTTGTTAGAAACTGGCGACGATTAATCATTTAGAAAAAACCTTGTTACTCAGTAAACATTAGTTCAAGCGATAACTTTGATGACGCGATTTGCAGGTTCCTGCCAGTTGTTTGATAGCTTTGGCCGTTGCTTTTGCATCTCCGTTAAGGGCAGTAACCTCCAATAAGCTGGCTGCTTCAAAGTTTTCTTTAGCAGCTGATTTGAAACCCTCAAAGTCTGTCCAGATGGCTGGAGACGCCTCACATGGCGGTCCATCACTTCCACTAGGAAACTTTGTTGGCATTATTTCTGCCCAGTTTTTTATCTGATTAGCAAGAGGGACGATAGCGTCAAAATCATTGCGTTTTGAAGCTGCCAAAACCTGTTTTAAAGCCATCTGACTAGCTTTAAAGTTATCCATACGCTCTTTGACAATGCCTGTTGCTCCTTTATGTGCAAAAGCAGAAACCGAAAGGAATAAACCAGCACTTAGGGCCAATAAAAAGGAATTTTTCATTTTAGTGACATGCCTTTCCAAGCGCCTTTAGTCGCCAGTAATTGTAGGGAAGCGGCGTTACAAAGCCAGCAAACAGCATAAATGGAATGACCCACCAAGTTAAAATTGCTCCCCCTGTCAGAACCACATCGGTTATATTCATAGCTGCTTCCATTGCAATCATAGAAATCAAAGACATGCCGATTGCTGTCTTGAAGGCTAAATTTAGAGCCATCTGACGGGCCAAAATAAATGTTTCAAGAATTATAGAAGTCAAAAGGCCGTTTATAATGGCAAGCGTCATAATAGCAAAAACTGGAAATGGTATTTGGGTAAACTGAAAAAAAGCAATGGTCCCGAAGTCGCCTATTGAACAACCCAACAAACACCAAAATGTGTTATAAGATGCCTGTCGCCATGTATGACGGCATTTCCAGTGAATATCTAAACTATGAGCTAATGTTGCCACTTTCAAAACCTTTCTGTATTATATTTAAACTCTCTAGTAAGGGGAAGGTAAAGGAATAAGTTATGAATATTAGCAAAGCCGCAACACAAGCTGGCTTAACAGTCAAAACTGTCCGTTATTACGACACGATCGGCATGGTCTGTCCCTATCAGAACCCGCAAACCGGCTACCGTGATTATTCTGAGCGTGACATCGCCAAGCTGCAATTTGTTGGCAGTGCTAGACGATTTAATTTCAGTATAAAAGAATGCCGTGAACTGTTATCCCTATATGAAGATGAAAACAGATCATCAGAAACGGTAAAAGCTCTAACTATGCAGAAAATTTCAGATATTGAAGACAGGCTGACCGAATTAACAAGATTACGTGACAAACTTGCATATCTTGCTTCAGCCTGTCATGGCGACAACCGTCCAGATTGCCCAATACTGGATGCCTTTAGTGCAAATAATCTGCCTAGCTAGTCGTGGTAATGGCGATGCCCAGCAAAACTAGAACCAAAGCGCCACGCGATATCATTGGGATGATTTTCATGACTGATGGGTTGGGTGGTGCTCCAACTTTGCTAGTTGAGGTAAGATGAAAATTCAAAAATGAAATTGAACCTAACAGAATTGTTGCGCCTAGCAACTTCATATGGAAAGCCCAGCCTACCGCGAACCCACTGTAGATTAAATAACTTAAACCAATGCCCGTAACCCATAGAAGAATGATTGCAATAAGCCCCAGACGCGCCAATTTCATCATCGTCTGCTGAACAGGTGGTGCTGGTGGCTTGCCAGCCATCTGATGCGCCTTTGCTAGCAATCCATTCGCAACACCAAGTCCCCCAGCCAGAAACAAAGCCAAATAGTGCAGAAATTTTAACCCGACTATAATTGACATTTTTTAACCCTTTGAACTTTTAATGCTGCATTCAGATAGCAGCTTTGTAATTGAAAATAAACCAAATCCATATAAGGGCCCTAGAAACAGTACTGCCATCTGTTTGCCTAAGAGACTGAGTTCAGCAGGGGGAAAGCTGTTTGCGATAAGCACAAGCCCAACGAAAAAGGCCACCCATCCTGTCAGCAACCCGCCTCGTCCAAACCGAACCAAACGTTGACCTTTTTCTGCCGCCAGCGCAAAACAAGCCGCACCTGCGCTTACCGCCAACAGACTTACCGCATCAATAAAAATTAGCGGCTGTCCCGTTGATGCAATGATTGCTGCCCACACTGCACAAAAAATCCTGCTGCAATATAAGTCATGTGTCATACCTTTAACTTTTAATAAGAGTCCTGTTTGCAAACAAATCTAATCACAGACTTGTTAGCGCTGTCACGATAAATTACCATTTAGAACAAATGACTAGGGAAAGCAGTATTAAGCATCAGGCTATAGGATTTACTTCATCAGTGATTATGCTGGAAATGATATCACAATCATCGCCGTCAAAGGTCAACGGGATCCGCATATCAATTGTTTTATCCAAAGCAGCATGAGTGGCTGGCAGATGCGGAATATCTCCCAGATAGGCCCAACTGTCATAACGGCTCGTAAAGGCAGCGGGCGCATCAGCCCCAAACCATTTCAGCTCAACTCCACGTTTGGCACATCTGGTTATAAAAGCGGGAATCTCAGATTTGGATAAGCCCGTTGTACGAAACTGTATAGAGGAGCCAACATAAAATTCAGCCTGACGTCGTGCCGGTATATCAATACCATCCGCAGCAGACAGATGTGCATAGAACCTGTCATATAGCTGGTTCCACCGGGCAATATTATCATCTAGATGCGGAAGCTGTGCACGAACAAGTGCGGCACGCAGATTATCCATGCGACAAGAATAATTTGCTGTATCTAGTTTGATATGTTCAAAGGTCTGTTGCGGAGGCAAAGTACCATGGCGTTCATACAGCATATAAGAACCAGAATTAATAATAGCGCGGGCAGCCATCTCATCATCATCTGTTGTTAGAAAGCCGCCCTCACCTGAATTCATATGTTTATAAGTCTGTGTCGAAAACGCAGCCACATCCCCAAAATTTCCAGAACGGATTCCTCTCCATTTTGCTCCCATGGTATGTGCACAATCTTCAACAAGCTTCAACTTATGTTTCTTTATTATCTTTGCCAGCGAATCCATATTAGCAATATGTCCACGCATATGAGATAGCAAAAGAACTTGTGCATTAGAGCGCCGGGCCATTTCGTCCAAATGATTCAGATCAATATGATAGTCATCTGTAATTTCAACCAGAACAGGTTCAGCCCCAAGATTATGAATAGCTCCTGGCACAGGTGCCAGCGTATAAGCATTTGCCAGAACCTTATCGCCAGGACGCACGCCGCATACCCGCAAACCTAGCTGAATGGCCTGCCCACCTGATGCCGTTGCCACACAATATTTCACCCCTTGATAGGTGGCATATTCACGTTCAAGAAGACTGACTTCTGATGTTCCGTCTGCTGATACATTATAACGATGCAATCGGCCAGACCGCATGATTTCAACGGCACGCGCAATACCATGTTCGGGTATTGATTCCTGCTGTGTGAACGGTTTATCAAAAATCAGCATAAACTATATCCTGCCAAATGGCCTTCCTCTTATTTTTTATTTTAGGCCTGGCAGATAAGACTGCGCAAGTTGTGTATTAGATTTAAACTATTTACCCGCTGTAAAGCATGTCAAAACTTTATTGCACGCGTTGTACCCCAATGAAATGCAGCAGCAATTACGACCATCACAATACTGATCAGAGCTAATTCCATGACGCTACTTCGTGCAATGATAGTTGGGTCTAGCCAGAGTTGGGCAACTTGAAAACTGCAAAGCAGCCAAATTATTGTAAGTAGCGCTTTGCGCAAATAATATTTCATATACTCCCTCCAGCAGGATGAAGATCGCAAATCGAACCCAATTGTATCACAATGGTAACAGCAATAAATTATCTTTTATTCTGAGTAGTCTCGTTTTTCGCTGTCTGTCGTAGTTCTGGATATAGCCGATAAACATCTTCCGGATAGCAAAGGGGGTCATAACCGCCGGGTTTAGAATAGGCACTTCTTCTCCCACATTTGCTTCCATTTGATGCTGTCGAATATGGACATGCGCAAACACCGGGGTAAGAAGCAATTGACTGGGCGATGATGTTCTGTACTTGCGCCTCATTTGCTCGCAAAGTCTGAACATTCAAAATGATCATGATAACAAGTTAAGTTGAAAAAAAATTGAAAATCCAGTACCCCGCTCGCATCTCTAACCTCCCAAATTAGTTAACTTCTGTGTCTGTTATAATGACCCTAAAACCTGACATTCATTCCACCGCAATTCATATTATCACTAGCGATTATAGTATGGTGGTCTGCCATCTCTAGCTCAATTACGCAATGACCATCATTATAATTCGCTTTATAACCGTCTATAGCTAACCTGCCCCAGGCATGCCCCCACCTCCGACCAGCCCAGTTTTCGATTTGACCCATTAATATAAGTCTAGAACGATTAACTGAAAGGCTATTGCATTCTTTCTCCTCAGGTTCAGAATAGGTTATTAGCGAAGTATTTTCGGGTATATCTGCAAAAATTCTTTGATTGATAACCTCAAGTTTATCAGTGCGCAGTTCCACCAATTCATCGGTATTACACGACTGTCGCATCTTAAATGGAGTCGATTGGTTGAGAATGGTGACTATCCCAGCTCTATTTACGCCAGTAACAATACTTAGATTTTCAGTGTTAAAAACACTTGCAATAATTGCACCGTGTTTGGAATTCTCAAATGCAATGTTATCAGTCTTTACAGTTTCAGTGTACTTTAAGACCAGTATCATCAAAGAATTTTTTTTCAAATCCAGAAATAGCGGACGGATTCTTATTGCAGTAACCCTATCACGTGTTCGCAGGAATTTTCGGATGAACTTTTTGCCGTAATGCCCAACCAGAGCCTTTGGAACGCGTTTCTGAAGGTAGAACGTACCTCTTTTTCGGATGAGGTAAGGTGACGTAATCTTAGTCAAATGTATCACCTCTGT
>CABYIQ010000042.1 GCA_902518965.1 uncultured SAR116 cluster alpha proteobacterium | reverse complement strand
CAATAAGCACATCTGTAATGCCGCCGCTTTTTGCTTGAGCAATGAAATCAGTATAAGCGATCTTTGAGGAGTTCTGTGTCGTTTCAGAAGTCTGAAACATATTAAACAGTGCCATAAGTGCGGCACCTATAATGAGCCATATTGCTATGTTACGTCCAAGGTTATTCACAAGATTTTGCCTCTATCTGTCATTTATGTCTGTTCTTATCACTGCACCTGGCCCATCCGCAGGTAAACTGCTTGCACAAAATGCGCTTGTTGCTGCAGGGTTTCGGTGTGCAGGATTAAACGCGGAGCCTGAGTAAACGAACTTTCTTTCTATGAAATGGGGGCAGTACCGTCTTCCGTCAAGACCATGCAACACAGGAATCATGGCCCCCATCCGCGCCGTCCAGTCTGAAATAGACTGAAAATCAGATGACTGGCTGCGCTCAGCCCATCCCGCGGGTCCCAACCGCCGGATCATACCATCTATGGTTGTCCGAACCAGCCAGCGTTTATCAAAACAATAGATCCGCCCCGCCTGAACAGTCAGTTCCGGTTCTGGCGTGCGGCCAAATTCAGCCATAATTGTAATGCGTTCAGCATTACCCTGCACAAGACAACCTCCTGCTGTTGACCTGACCCCACTGGCAAGCCTTACTCGTAACCGGTCCAATCTATTGTCAGACAAAGGATAGGGCTGGCCTCCGATTACTGCCAAACAATGACGCAGGATTAAATTTTGCTTTGCTCCATGCAATTCTGAAAAAGTCACAAAGTTAATCTTCGCGCGTAGACGCAAGGTGAAAACGATATGTTCAGCACACCATTCCGCAAGAGTGTCTGCCAGCCGCTCAGAAAGTTGGGCCGACAAGCTGGACAAGCGCACCAATTGCTGCTGTAAAAGCCATTGGTCTGGCTGTTGCAGCCAAGCACGGACCCGCGCCCGCTCGAATGCCTGGTCTGTATTAGATGGATCAGTGAGATATTCAGCTTTATAGGCTTTACAAACGGCAATCAGGTCTTCTTTGCGCAGCCCCAAAAATGGCCGAGCAAACAACACTCCCTGATAAATACGGACAGCAGCGATTGCCGACAGGCCCATAACAGCAGAGCCGCGTGCAAGGCGCATCGCCACTGTTTCAGCCTGGTCATCATAATGATGGGCAAACAGCACAGCCGAAGCAGTCTGCCGAGCATAATCACATAAAAGTTGCATGCGTTGCTCACGAGCCCAGGCTTGCTTACCAGACGATGGCGGAAGGGCTTTTACGCGCAAACAACAGCTGCTAATACCTCGGCTTTTAAGTGTCTTAACGATTTGGCTTGCTTCTCCTGCTGCCTCAGAGCGCAAGCCATGATCAACCACAACAGCTTCAAAATTAATCTTTTTTTCAACACAGATTTCAGCGGCCACAAACGCCAGGGCCAAACTGTCCGCCCCACCTGAGACTGCGACAAGCACACCAGAATGTCCCTCAAGCCACAAGTCTGACTGGCGCAAGCCATCAAGATTATTGGTCAGACTGTTTTTAGCTGCGGCAACCGACACTGGCTGACAGTTCTGCTAGTCTGGAAACAAAACTTTCCGGCGGCTGGTCAATAAACTGGCGGAGGTTGTCATAAATAGCACAAGCCTGTTCTGGATTGGCAAACTTTGCTACGGACTCGGCAATCCACAGCGTGGTGTCAGCAATACGAGGATCGGAAGAATAGAGCGAATTAAATTTTGAGAAAGTCGTCGCCGCTTTTTCGTACTGGCCTTGAATAAACTGCACTCGTCCCTGCCAGAATAATGCATCTACGGCGCGTTCATGCTCAGGATGTAGCGCAGTAAATTCTACAAAGGCATTTTCAGCTGTCTGAAGATCATTCTGCAGAGCACGAGCGAGAGCAAACCGATATTGCTCTTCCGGGCTGGTATCGGGAAGATATACAGTCTGTGTTGGCGCGGGTCCTGCTTCAATTGCTATTTCAGTTTGTTCTGGCTCTTCATTTGTGCCAGCTGCTATTGTCTGCGCAGGGGCTATCTCCTGTTTTAACTCGACACCCTCAGCCTTATCCCCTTGCGCAGCCGCTTTTTCAGCAGTAAGCTGGGCATTGAGCTTATCTTCTTCAATCTTCCAAACGGTCTCACCTGTATCTGCATCCCGGCCTACACTGACTGCTGGCGGCTGTTCTGCCGCTGTTACATCCTGCTGGGCCAGCTGTTCTGTCAAACCACTGCCAGACAGAGACATCAGCGTTTGCATCCTTTTTTCCAGACGCAGGACGCGAAATTCCACATCAGAGGTAAGTTCTAGTGTTCGGCTGATCCGCTGATTCAAAATTTCGATCACATCTCCAAAACGGGTCATTTCAGACTGAAATTGTTTCACATCAACTGAGGTTTCAGATTGTCCAGCTAATGCCCTTGCTGCCAGTTGTTCAAGTTGAACTCGAATGTCACGAAATTCCACTTCAACAGTTCCTCGAACATCTTTCAAACTACTTTCAAGGGTATCCATGCGTAATTGCTGTCGAGCCACCAAGGCAGACAAATCAGATGACCCAGATTGCGCACGGCCTTCATCCTGAGCAAGCGATGGAAGACTCAGAAACCCAAAGATTAAGGTATTTAATAGCAGGACCAGAGTGACCCATAAAATCAACGGTTTTCTCATAGCTTATCTCTGAACATTATAGTGCTTCTTTACTCTGAAAGATCTACGAATTTAGGTCAGGTTTATGGCAGTAATGAGGCGTCAAAATTCTTCTGCAAAAACCAACTCAAAAAAGGCCTTGTCCCGAAGTTTAGAACAAAGCCTTCAAAATTCAGTTGCTATTTAAAAAACCTCGCCCTAGTTAAGGACAGTCTGTGCGCGCCGGTTCAGACGCCATGCTGCTTCGGTTGACCCAACACTAGCTGGACGTTCTTTGCCGTATGAGATGATCCGAATACGAGCGGCATTTACACCTTTTGCGACAAGATAGTCACGTGCAGATGACGCACGACGCTCACCCAAAGCCAGATTATATTCACGTGTGCCGCGTTCATCAGCATGACCGCCAATGGTAACACGAGTTTCTGGGCGTGCTTTCATGAATGCTGCTTGGCGATCCAAAACTCGCTGAGCATAATCGGTAAGCTTCGCTGAATCAAAATCAAAAAGAACTGTAGTTCCTACTTTTGCAAACTCACTCTTAACACTAGCCTTCCCAGATTCCCCTGAACTTGATGAAGAGGCAGAAGATGCGCTTGATGAGCTAGATGCCGTCGTTGCGGTATTAGTGGATGAGCTTTGAGCTGAACTAGTTGCGTCTCCAGTTGTTGTCGAAGCTGTCTCACAAGCTGCTAGAAATGCGGTTGCCGTCAACAAAGTAAATAAACGTTTTATCATTTTTCTGACCTCCAACTGGTCGCTCCACCTGATAGCGATGGCAATTTCAGTTTTTCACTTCCCAATAAAATTCACGCACTATCGGTCTCAAAACCGTCGAACACAGTCCGGATGTGCTATATGGCAATGTATCTTGACCTTACTCAAAACATATCATGCGGTTAAAATCAACCAAAATCTATTTAACAATCTCGCTTAGACGCGATTTTCATCCATAACTTTGGGATTACTGCAATAATGGTGACCATGCAGGATCACTAGCGAAAGATGGAGTGACTACACGTTGCTCATTAAAGCCCGTAATATCCACCCGGTAAATATAAGTCTCACCACCAGTTCCATCTTCTGCTGTAGGATTCTGCTTGAAATACTTAAGCACACGGCCGTTAGGAGCCCATGTAGGTGCTTCGACCAGAAAGCCTTTTGCCAGTAGCCGCTCTCCTGACCCATCAACATTCATAACACCAATGTAGAACTCGCCTTTATAGATCTTTGTAAAGGCTATTATATCTCCCCGTGGTGACCAGACTGGTGTGGCGTAACGCCCCTCACCGAAGCTAATCCGCTCTACCTTTGTGCCATCACTGCGCATGATGTAAAGCTGTTGGGTGCCACCACGATCTGAATTGAAAACTATCAAGTTACCGTCCGGCGAATAAGATGGCGACGTATCAATAGACGCAGACTGGGTCAGCTGTGTTATGCTTTGTGTACGCAGATCCATCTCAAAAATATCTGTCCGGCCGTCTTCAGCTAAACTCATGATGAGCTTATTGCCATCCGGCCCGAACCGCGGGGCAAAGGTCATGCCAGGAAAGCTGCCCAACCTCTCCGTCCGCCCAGAGGCTACATCAAGGAGATAAACATTAGGCTCGTCATTGAAATAATTAAGATAAGCTATTTCATGCGCTGTAGGCGAGAAACGCGGTGTTAACACAAGGTCAAGACCTGATGTCAAAAACCGATGATTATGTCCGTCCTGATCCATTATGGCCAATCGCTTAAGCCTGCGCGCCGCTGGTCCTGACTCAGAGACATACACAATCTGGGTATCAAAGTAGGCAGTATCACCTGTGAATTCTTCATAAACAAAGTCTGCAATCTGGTGCGCAATCCGTCTGACACCAGCCTGTTCAGCTGAACCACCGCCTTCAGTAATGCGGCGTTGCGAGACCACATCCCACAAGGCAAACTCAACCTGCAGCAGCCCGTCACTATCAATGAAAGCTGAACCCACAACAAGACCTTTGGCCCCTAAAGGAGTCCAATTGGAAAAGTTTGGACGCAGAGATGGTGATGTTGGTGGAGCAATGAATGCAGCTGAATCAATCGCGGTGAAAAGGCCCGAACTAACCAAATCATCTGCTATTACCTGCGAAATCTGCCTGCCAACATTTGAGGGCTTACCATCAAGTCCAGTAAAGTCGGCTACCGCAATAGGTATCGGGGCAATCTGCCCTTCGGTGATATCCAGCCGCAATGTCTGCGAAAAGGCAGGGACAGCAAACAACCCACAAATTAGCATCCATGCCGATGACAAGGTGCACAGCCTACCTATTTTTCGCCTCAGCACATCAAATACCATCTCCGCCTCTTCTTAAGCACATTCAGTTAATCGATTATTGTCGCACATTGTTAACATCACATAAATTTAGGATCAAAACCAAAGATGAATTCTTTCCAAAATTGGTATTTTTCTGGTGGTAAAGGCAGAGGCTGGCAATCCAGTACAGCCCGCCGAGCCGAATTTGCTGCTGCACGATACAATACATCAGATCCATAGCGTTGCCGGTCCGCAATCTCTGCCTGTTTGACAGAACCGTCTTTTCCAAGTTTTACCTGAATATCAACTTTTAGCTGATCCGCCCCTTTCGCTCCAATAGGCGGCTGCCAACAACTAGAGATATGAGACCGCAACCGATCTAGCTCAGACAGCCCAAGCGGAGCAATCGATGACGTCTGCGGAGCTTTGACGGCCTCACCAATGGCATCGGTCAAAGATTGCGCAATCGACGTTCTGTCCTGCTTTGCAATCGCCTTCTGTGTCTTCTCGTCCTCTCTTGCCAGCTTAGCGTCTGCCAAATTCTGCAACACGCCATTCATCACATCAGCTTTTTGTCTTTGCTTACTTTTCTTAGCAAGCTTATTGAGCTGCTTTGCTAATTCTGACGCTTGTTTCTGCTTTGATAGCTTAGGATTTTTGGGCCGGGATACCGGTGTTTTTATATTCACTGGTTTTGGCTGAACAGCTTTCTCTAATTTCGGCTTGGGTTTTGGTGCAGCAACCGGCTTAAAAATAGGCTTTGGCTTGGCCTCTGGAGTTTCAGGTAAAATTTCAGCAGTCTGAGATATTGGCTTTAGCGCAGGCGTAGCTGAGGCCACATTATCAGTTGCCGGTGATGGTGGAGTGGGCGGAGGTGGAGGTGGAGGTGGTGGTTTGGGGCGTGTTGCTTCTTTTTCAGGCTCTGGACTGGCCTTTGCTTTACCTGACTGTGCAGACAGATTGGTATTCGGCGCAAGTTTAACTACATCTACAATTACCAGTGGCTGAGCAGTTGGCGCCGGCTTCATCAGAAAAGGCCAGCCAATCATTGTTGCTGTCACCACACACAGATGAAACAGAATTGACAGCACAACTGGTTTTGTTGAATATTCTGCTTCAACTCGCATTAAGTATCATCCTCCGGTAAGTCAGCAACCAGCGCAACACGCTCAAATCCGGCTGATTGAATTCGGCCCATCAACACAAGCACTTCACCATAAGCCACATTCTTATCGCCACGCACAAAAATACGTACCTCTTTGTTGGCATCGCCTATTGCGGTAAGGCGTGGAATCAATTTATCTGGTTCAATTTCGGTGTCCTGAAGAAACAAGGCGCCATCTTCCCGGATGGTGACCACCAAGGGGGCCTGGTCAGCATTAACCTGACCTGCTTGTGTCTTTGGCAAATCGACAGGTACGCCGACTGTCAACAACGGGGCCGTGACCATAAAGACAATCAACAGGACCAGCATCACATCAACCATGGGCGTCACATTTATATCTCCCATGGGTCGATGACGTGAACGGCTCCGCCTGCCTGCCTGCTGGATATTCACCCTCATGCCCATCACTACTGCCCTCCCTCGTCAAGTTGGCGACCGAGCAAAGTGGTAAATTCCTGGGCGAAAACATCAAGAGAAGTGCCAATTTTATCCATATCTCCTGAAAATTTATTATAGGCAGCAACTGCAGGTATTGCTGCCAGCAGCCCAAGTGCTGTAGCAAACAAGGCTTCTGCAATCCCAGGAGCCACCACCGCCAAACTTGTATTTTTGGACTCAGCAATTGAGGTAAAGGAATTCATAATTCCCCAGACCGTCCCAAAAAGCCCCACAAAGGGTGAGACAGAGCCAATGGAGGCCAGAAAATTCATACCCCGTTCGAGCCGGTCCATTTCACGCGTTATAGTCAGCGACATATTCCGTTCAATACGGGCTAGCACAGATGACTTCAACTCGCCTCTCAAGCCAGAGGTTAGCCCTTTCACCGTTGCCCGCCGCCATTCCCTCATTGCTGAGACAAAGACCTTAGCTTGCGCGCTATCCGGCTCATCGCCTAGATTGTTATATAAATCATCAAGTGACCCACCTGACCAGAACAAATCATCAAACTCTACTGCACCCCGTTTCTGCCTGCGGATCCGTGTCATTTTGTCAAAAATGATGGCCCAGCACCAGACAGACGCTCCGATAAGCAGCAGCATCACCGCCTTTACAACCGGATCAGCCATCATAAACAAGCCAAACACAGACATATCAAGAGCCTGTGCAGAAGCAGTTGCCAGATTTAGTTCACTTGCCATTATCTTTTCTCTCTTTTCATTTTATTTTTCTTTAACTAGGAACCCTCAGCTCAAATTGAGTTCGACCAGTCGAACGACATGCTGATAAGACATATGATTAACTTTGTGATTAATTCAGTTCAGGCACGGTTTGTAAGGTATCACCACTTTTTGCAGTTGGCAGGGTGTAATTATTTACTACTTGGGCTGGAAAGATCGCAAAACCATTTGAAGCGGTTCTGGAAATTTACGTGGCCCTAATTCTATATCCACCCAAGCAGCTTTAACCATAACTCTGGCAAAAATATGGCCTCCGTCATAAGAATTGATATTTTGTTGTAATAAGGCTGATGCCCCGCCTAGCTGCAGACAGCTGGTCTCGACAATCAGCCGGTTATGGAGTTTTGCCGGGCTGAGATAATCTGTTTCGATATGTGTGATCACAAATCCCTGATTCTCTTCAGCCAACCAGTACTGCACATCAAATTTTGACGCTCGTAACAAGGCTGAACGAGCACGTTCAGCAAAATTCAAGTAAGTGGAATGATAGACAATGCCACCCGCATCAATATCCTCATACTGCACCACCAATCCATATAGATGTTTGCTGTGTTTGGGATCAGTTTTATCAATCACACCATCAAGGCCGTGGGCTGCCTCTTCGGCAAGCCTGTTATCATTTAGATTTGTTTTAAAGTCATACACGTCTGTTCAGCTTCTCATCTTTGGTTAAAGGGGGCATCTTCATTGCTGCCGCCGTCCCGGGTAAGCAGGTCAAGCTGACGTTCAGCCTGAGCAGGCGGCGCCAGACCTAAATAAGCCCATCCAGACAAAGACAGACATCGCCCGCGAGGTGTGCGCATCAAAAGACCTGACTGCATAAGATAAGGCTCGATCACCTCTTCCAGCATATCGCGTTGTTCAGCCAGAACAGCTGCTAACGTTTCCACACCAACAGGCCCGCCACCAAATGAGTCTGCCAGACTGGACAGATAACGCCTGTCCATCCCGTCAAGCCCTGTCTTATCAACACCCAGCTGGGTGAGCGCTTTATCTGCAATCGCTGCAGTAACCAACTCTGCCCCTTCAACAAGGGCAATATCACGTACCCGCCGCAATAGACGTCCAGCAACCCGAGGTGTTCCTCGGGATCGTTTGGCCACTTCTTCTGCGCCGTCTTCTGCCAGCTTCATTTCAAGTTTATCCGCCTGCCGGTGCAAAATTTGAACCAGCTCTGCTGTGGTGTAGAACTGCATCCTCATGTTAATGCCAAACCGGTCCCGCAAAGGGGTCGTAAGCAGCCCTGCCCTTGTTGTTGCACCAACAAGGGTAAATCGGGGCAGATCAATCCGCACAGAACGTGCAGACGGTCCCTCACCAATGATCAAATCCAGCTGAAAATCTTCCATTGCCGGATATAAAACCTCTTCAACAGCTGGGCTCAGCCTATGAATTTCGTCAATAAACAACACATCGCGGGGCTGCAAATTGGTCAGCAATGCCGCCAGATCACCGGCCCGTGCGATTACCGGACCGGATGTGGCCCTGAATCCGACGCAGAGCTCTCCTGATATAATCTGCGCCATCGTGGTCTTGCCAAGGCCTGGCGGACCATGCAGAAGCGTGTGATCCATTGGCTCTTCGCGCAGGCGCGCAGCTCCAATAAAAGTCTCCAGATTTGCGCGTCCCTGCCCCTGCCCGACAAACTCAGCTAGGCGGCGCGGCCGCAAAGCCGGATCCGAATTTTGGACGGGATCAGAAGCCGGGATCGCATCTGGTGTGACCAACCTGTCTTGATCTAGAGTTTCCTGCCTGTTCCGTTGGTCATCAGCCATAATTTCAGCTCCTGCCTGCCCCCAGCTGTTTCAGCGCTAGCGCGATAAGAGCAGACACATTTCCAGCCTCTTCACTTTGTTTCGCCTGACTAACCGCTGCAAAAGCCTCGGTTCGCGAATAGCCAAGATTGACAAGTGCCGACAACGCATCCTGAGCCAATTGCTGTCCAGTATCAGCCGCAGCGCCCTCAAGCCCGCCTGCGGAAGCCGGACCAAAAGGCGCTGGGCCTGTGGTTAATGTTGCGGGAAGCTTCTGGGCAAGCTCATTAATAATTCGCTGCGCCAGTTTTGGGCCAATCCCGTCAGCCCGACTGACCATCGCCTTATCCCCTGCCATTATCGCCTTTGATAATTCGTCTGCAGGCAATGTGGTCAGAATGGACAAGGCGGCCTTAGCACCAACTCCCTGCACAGTCTGTAACATCCGGAAGGCAGCATGCTCTGCTGTGTCCTTAAAACCGTAAAGGGTAAGTGAATCCTCTCTGACCAAAAGTTCGGTGACCAGCGTGACCATATCGCCAGGCTGGCCGATTTGCGCCAGAGTCCGACCGGTTGCATGAACAAGATATCCCACTCCCTGCACATCCAGTATTAGATTAGTCAAATCAGCCGAAACCAAACGGCCAGAAAGCTGGGCAATCATCTGTGGCCTGTCCTGTGTGATGCTGATGGGCAGCTGTGCATGTTTTTCCTCTCCACCAGTTTTGCTTATTGATTATTCCACGTCCCTTTGTGACGCGCAATCACCTTAGGCTGGACATTTTAGGTCCTTTATCGTTCTTTCTGAAGGGCAGCCTCGATTGCTGCAGACAGGCCGTCTGGCATCTGCTCTGCCTCTGTTTTTGGAGCCGCTGCCCCCTGATAACACGCTATCGCCAGCGCTAAAGCATCCGCTGCGTCCGAGGGGGGCGACGGAATTCCCAAAAGTCGTGAGACCATATTGGCAACCTGCTTTTTATCTGCAGCGCCCGTGCCAGTCACTGCCTGTTTCACTTTGCGTGCAGAAATTTCAGATAATGCCAATCGTGCCTGGCCGCAGGCCAGTATTGCGACGCCGCGGGCCAGACCCAGACGCAAAGCAGATCGAGGGTTATCCTTTACAAAGATTTCCTCAACAATGGCTGTTTCGGGTTGATGGTTTGCGATCACATTCTGCAGCCCTTCAAAAATCAGGACCAGCCTTTCAGGATCACTCATCCGTGTGTTGGTCCGGATGATCCCATGACTGACGCCTCTCAACTGCGCGCCGTCTGAGGCAATCACACCCCACCCTGTTGCCTGAAGTCCCGGATCAATGCCAATGATCCGCACTGTTCTTAACCGTCCAACTTTGTCAAAATTTCATCAGAAATTTCAAAATTGAAAGACAGCAACTGCACATCATCATTATCTTCAAGTGTATCGATGAATTTCAATAGGGTACGAGCCTGGTCTTCGTTGACATCGATCGTATTCTGGGCAACCCAGGTCAGCTGTGCCTCTTCCGGAGCCCCAAAGATCTCTTCCAGCTTTTCACGTGCTGCATTAAAATCTTCAGAGGCTGTCGTGACAAGATGAGTGTCATCATCTGTTTCCACATCCTGCGCCCCGGCCTCCAGCGCAGCTTCAAACATGGAATCTGCGTTTGTGACATCAACCGGATAGATGATTTGCCCAACCTTATCAAACATGAAACTGACTGACCCAGTTTCGCCCAGAGAGCCGCCAAACTTACTGAACGCAGCTCGAACTTCTGAAGCTGTTCGATTCCGGTTATCTGTCAAGGCCTCAACAATAAAAGCTGTGCCGCCCGCACCGTAGCCTTCATAACGAATTTCTTCATATTGCTCACCTTCACCGCCCTCAGCCCGGAAAAGGTCATGTTATTGTTCAGAATGATCAGGGCTTAAGGCTAGGCGTGGTCAACTTGATGGCGAATCTGTATATGGCAGATAATGCAAATGCGTTCGCAGCAGCTGACAAGATAAAGGCGTTTATGACCCTAGGTCGGGATGTTGACGCCATGGTGGTGGATTTTCATGGCGAGGCCACATCTGAGAAAATG
>CABYIQ010000041.1 GCA_902518965.1 uncultured SAR116 cluster alpha proteobacterium | reverse complement strand
AGCAACAGGCAGGCTGGTCGGATCATAAGCAATAGACTGTCCTTTCAAGCTTGCCAAATACTTCTCCAGCTCGGTCCAGCCCACACAGGTATAACCCTGTTCTGAAATCTGACTGTTATTTGTGACAAAGGCCAGCTGGCCACTTGCGGATAAGATCCCAAAACATAAATGAACAGGTGTGAAACACAGATCATGCCCCCGCAAGTTCGTCAACCACATCATCACATCTGGCGCGCTGATAAAGCGCAAGTCGAGATGACTGTCTTTCAGCTCTTTTGCTGCTTGACGAATTTTCTCCTCTTCACTGCAACCTGTATAGCTCTGATCAATAATGAATATGTCTGTTTGCGTACTAGCCTGTCTATCTGCCCAGACAGCAGCAACTGGATGAGTAGATACGCATTGCCAAACAACATGTGCTTCTCCCATTACAGTAGGTAGCTTCTTGTGTTCTTCACAGGTCACAGACCAGCTATCAAAACCAATTTTTATTTCTGCCTTTCCAGGGCAGGCGGCCAACCACTCCGCTAATGACTGGTTTGCTGTGTCAATGGTCTGGTAAAGAGCGGGGTCAACTTGCTGCTTAATCTGAACCGTATAACGACTGTCTGTCGCCACAACTGCTGTGTCTGCGAGGATTAGCGCAACCCCAGCCGAACCAGTAAAGCCTGTCAGCCAGGCCAGATATTCGTCCTGTTTTCTTACCTCTTCTCCTTGAAATCTGTCTGCTCTGGTCAGCAGCATCCCGTCAAGTCCCTGTTTTGTCAGCTCCCGCCTAACAGCGGCCAGCTTCTTAGCTGATGTGATGAACCCATCTGTCATTGTCAGCCTCTCTGCCTTTTCTTGAATACCAGACAACACCAGTTATCCAAATCCAGACGCATTTCCAGTGTCAATTTATGTGCGAGATAATCGACAACTAATTGCTGGACCTGATGATGTAATAGGCCAGATAGGATCAACTGGCCGCCAGGGCTAAGATTACGCGTGAGATCTGCCGCCATACGACGTAGCGGGCCTGCCAGGATATTGGCCATAATCAAATCATAAGTACCGTTCCTTGATACATTGCGGTCAGCAAACCCTTCCGAGACTATTGCCCGCATCTTCATTGGGCTAATCTGGTTTTTTTGTCTATTTTTCTGGGCGGTGCTTACAGAAACCGGATCATTGTCTACCGCCAATATATTGGCAGCTGGAAACAGCCTCTGAGCCGCCATAGCTAAAATTGCACTGCCGCAACCCATATCCAGTATTCGGCGCGGCGGGCGTTTCTTTTTGCGCTGTTCAGCCAATGCGAGCAGACAGGCCTGGGTGGTCGGATGCGTGCCAGAACCAAAGGCCTGTGCAGCCTCAACCAGAAGCGGCATGCTGCCAGCAGGCTGCTCCTGCGTCACATGGCTGCCATAAATCCAGAACGGACCCAGATGAAGGGGGGGAAATGCCTTGCGGTTTTCGGCCAGCCAGTCTCTTCCCTTATAGCAGACAATCTGCTGGTCAATTAGCTGACCGCGCTTTACAGACCGGCTGACCACTGCGGACAGTTGTTCAGGGTCAGGCTCATCTTCAAACCAAGCCTTAATCAAGTTGTGACCAGTATCGGTGTTTTCAATAGAGATTGCTTCTGCGGCCAGAGCCACTTCCAAACCGGTTTCCAGAGGCAAAGTCTGACCGTGAACAACAGCAGAAAAACACCAGTAATCTGTCATTTTTACCCCTGTTTTCAGTCTATCTCATCTGGACGGGACACAAAGCTTGCCACAACTTTTTTCAGGCCTGCCTTATCAAAAAGGATTTCCAACTTATCTGCTTCCACTGCATCAATTGTGCCCATCCCAAATTTCTGATGAAACACACGCTCACCTGTCTTAAGGTCATGTTTACCTGACTGCGGCAGCCAACCATCGCGGTCAGGTGCCGGTGTTGCCGAAGTACCTTTCAACCGCGTGGCTAGGCGTTTCCATGCTGGGCCATATCCGGGCTGACCGGCGCGCTCCGCCAGAGCTCCGACAAGAACAGGCTCAACCGAGCCAAGGCTCAGCCCCTGTGCCATATCCTCATCAATATGCGCGGCTGGCAACTCGCCAACAAATCTTGACGGAATAGGGGATTGCCACAAGCCATGAATACGCCTGTTTGCCGTAAAACTGACATAAACATGTCGGCGAGCGCGGGTAAGCCCCACATAAGCCAGCCTGCGCTCTTCTTCCAATCCTGCCCCGCCACTTTCATCCAATGTTCGCTGGCTGGGAAAAATTCCATCCTCCCACCCAGGTAGAAAGACCATCTCAAACTCTAGACCCTTTGCAGCATGCAAGGTCATTAAGGTTACTTCGCCTTCCTGCGACACCGTTTCATTATCCATCACCAAAGAGATATGCTCAAGAAATCCACCAAGCGTGTCAAAATCCTCAATAGCCGAAACCAGTTCCTTAAGATTTTCAAGCCGCCCAGGAGCATCAGGGGCCTTATCCTTCTGCCACATTTCTGTATAGCCTGACTCATCCAGAACCACTTGCAAAAATTCAGCTGGAACTATGCTATCTTTCTGCTTGCACCATTCAGCAATCTGGGCACAAAAGGCTACCAGTGTGCGTCTGGCTTGCGGCTTTAATTCATCACTCTCCGCGAGTGCGCTAGCTGCTGCCAGCAAGGGGATTTCTCGTGCACGGGCCAGCCGATGGATAATCTGAAGCGTCGCGAGCCCCAAACCCCGTTTTGGCGTGTTGATAATCCGCTCAAATGCCAGATCATCTGCAGGCTGATTAATCAAACGCAAATAAGCCATCGCATCTCTGATTTCGGCCCGCTCATAAAATCGTGTGCCTACCACCCGGTAAGGCAGGCCTATGGCTAGAAACCGCTCTTCGAATTCGCGAGTTTGAAAGCCCGCTCGCACCAGAACAGCAATCTGATTCAGATCAAACCCATCTTTCAGCTTTCCTTCAATTTTGCTGGCCACATGCCGGGCCTCATCCTGGCCATCCCAATAACCTGAGACCAGCAGCTTTTCGCCGTCATCAATTGAGGTATATAAGGTTTTTCCCAGCCTGTTTTCATTTTTAGAAATCAGGCTTGAAGCGGCCGCCAGAATGTGTCCTGTTGACCGGTAATTTTCCTCAAGCCTTATGGTTTTTGCGCCAGGGTAATCGCTTTCAAAACGCAGAATATTGCCTACCTCGGCCCCACGCCAGCCATAAATGGATTGGTCATCATCCCCAACACAGCATAAATTCTTATTTTCAGAGGCGAGCAGGCGCAACCACAGATACTGGGCGACATTGGTGTCCTGATATTCATCAACCATAATGTGGGTCAGGCGTGACTGATAATGAGCTAGAACATCTGGATAGGTCTGGAAAACATGTAGCATATGCAAAAGCAGATCACCAAAATCAGCCGCATTAAGCGTTACAAGGCGGGACTGATACTGTTTATATAGTTCAATGCCTTTGCCATTACAGATATCGCCGGCATCAGATACAGACAGTTTTTCTGGGCGTAGACCTTTATCTTTCCAGGCGCTGATCTGGGCTGCTAACACACGTGGTGGCCACCGTTTCAGGTCAATTTGTTCTGCTTCCATTAACTGTTTTAGCAGCCGGTTCTGGTCATCTGTGTCCAAAATCGTATAATCTGATTTCAGTCCCACAAGCTCTGCATGCTGGCGCAGCATGCGTGCAGCCAGTGCGTGAAACGTTCCCAGCATCACTTGTTCGACCATTGGCCCGACCAGCTGGGTGACACGCTCCTTCATTTCCCTTGATGCCTTATTGGTGAAGGTTACTGCCAAAATATTCCAAGGGGCAGCTGTCCGGCTAGCAACCAGCTGGGCAAGACGTGCGGTCAGGACACGTGTCTTCCCTGTGCCTGCGCCAGACAAGACCAACAGCGGACCATTCAGGGTGGTTACGGCATTTGCCTGCTCCGTATTCAACCCCTTCAGCCACGGTTCGGCCACAGCAGATGGCACATGACCATCGGAAGATGCTGTTCTGTCACCAATTGAAGTCACATTCTCACTCACTGCCCATTTTATCTGGTACCTTATCAGATTCCTAACTATAAATAAGCACCATCTAAGAGGATCTACTGTTAAACTAGTTTTATCACAAGGCATGTCACGGCACAGTAGCAAAAATACTTGCACCGCCCTTTACAAAGATTGCGAAATGATTCCTCACAGCGTATCATCTGGCCGTCAAGAACTTCAGCTATGGAACTGAAAGAAATTGATTAAACTAGGAATAGGCATGTCAGTAATGGTTAAGTTACTTTTATCAGCATGTGCACTTAGCTTTCTGGCCGCCTGCACCTCAATGCCTGTTGATGAAAAGACTTCCATCAACGACCCGTTTGAAAACACAAACAGAAAGATTTTTGCCTTTAATCTCGCCGTTGATGACTATGCACTTGAACCGGCAGCGAATCTTTACAGAAATACAGCCCCTGAACCTGTTCAAAGAGGCGTGAACAATTATGTGTCCTGGACGGGAATGCCCCTGACGGCCGTCAATTCAGCCCTGCAGGGTAAATTTGAAAATGCCGCGTTGGCCAGCCTGAACTTTCTGGTGAATGGTCTGACTTTTGGTTTTGTTGACTTGATGGAAGGTGAGGACCAGCCGAAACGCGAAGATTTTGGCCAGACACTGACCTCTGCAGGATTGAATCAGGGCCCGTATCTAGTAGTGCCCTTCCTAGGTAGCAATACCGTCCGGTCTGCAAGTGGACGGGTTGTTGATATGGTTATTAATCCGCTCAGCGCATTCAGTGGAAAAACAGCATCAGATGCTCGAACCACATTACCCATCGTCAACGCCGTATCCTTCAGGACCACGCATTTTGACACCATAAATGATGTAAAAAATAACAGCCTTGATGCCTATGCGCGGGCCCGCTCTGCCTACTACCAACAACGTGATAAATTGTTGCAGGATAATCTGCCGAAAAGCGAGGTGAAGGATGACTTGGATGAATTCGAAACCTTTTTCACGGAATAAGCTGCCTGAGGGAATAATGATGACTCACCTGCAAAAATCCCTTTTAAAAGTAAAAGCTGCGGCCTTTTCAGCCATAATACTGTTGGCTTGCGCTGGAGGAACTGCATGCGCAAATGACAGGGTGTCAGAAGCTGAAAATCTTGTTAAAGCCTTGATAACTGAGCTTGAACAGACCAGTTCACAGGCTGATATGACAGATAAGGATAACAGGCAGGTCCTTAATAAGTTGGTGGATGTCTACTTTGATGTCGATGCCATAACAAGATTTTCTGTTGGTCGGTATTGGCGTGTGGCTTCAGACTTTGAAAAATCTGAGTATACGAGATTATTCCGGTTAGTCTTTCTGAATCAGGCAAATGAGCAGTTCCACAAGTTGAGAGACCTCGAATTCAAACCAACAACCACAAATACGAAAGGTGATAAGCTAATCCTTGTTGGAGGTATCATCCATGACAAATCAGGTGAATTTCCTGATGTTGAAATCTTCTGGCGGATCGTTGCGCGGCCAGATAAGCCAGCAAAAATTTTTGACATAGAGGTTGAAAATATCTCGATGCTGAAGACACAGCAGGATGAAAACACCACTCTTATCCGGCGCAATGCTGGCCGGTTTAGCGCCCTAATCGAAGCGCTTCAGGAACAACTCAAAAACCACCAGCCAAATTAACATAAACAGCTCGCCTGCAGATATGGCCTGCTAATTTTCTTATCGGGATATCGGCTTGTACTTTATCCGCTTTGGCTGCGCTGCATCTGCACCCAGTCTACGTTTTTTATCTTCCTCATATGCCTGATAATTGCCCTCAAACCACTCCACATGACTATCCCCTTCAAAGGCCAGAATATGGGTAGCGATCCGGTCAAGAAACCATCTGTCGTGACTAACGACAATAGCACAGCCAGCAAAGTCTAGCAGGGCTTCTTCCAATGCCCGCAGCGTATCGACATCCAGATCATTTGTCGGCTCGTCAAGCAAAAGCACATTTGCCCCGCTCTTTAGCATGCGCGCTAGGTGCACACGGTTACGTTCACCGCCGGACAACTGACCAACACGTTTCTGCTGGTCGCTGCCCTTAAAATTAAACAGGCTGACATAAGCCCGGGACGGCATTGTTCTTTTGCCCAGTTCTAGCTCATCTAGACCGCCGGAGATCACCTCCCAAACTGTTTTACTGTCATCCAGATCATCACGAGATTGATCCACATAACCAAGTTTCACAGTCTCACCGAGTCGCAAATCACCCTTATCCGGATTTTCCTGACTGGTCAGCAGTTTAAACAGAGTTGATTTACCTGCACCATTAGGCCCGATTACACCAACAATGCCGCCAGGAGGCAACCTGAAATCCACCCCCTCAAACAAAAGTTTTTCGCCAAACCCTTTTTCAAGACCATCAGCTTCAATCACCATATCACCAAGACGCGGGCCGGCAGGGATAGTAATTTTTGTGGTTTCATTGCGCTGTTCACGATCCTGTTCCAGCAGCTTTTCATAAGCATTCAGCCTAGCTTTGGATTTTGACTGGCGGGCCTTTGGCGCCGAGCGCACCCACTCCAACTCGCGGGACAATGATTTCACCCGTGAATCTTCAGCTCGTCCCTCCTGCTCAAGACGCTTCTGCTTCTGCTCAAGCCAGCCTGAATAATTTCCTTGATAAGGAATCCCCTTACCACGATCCAATTCAAGAATCCATCCTGCAACCTCATCCAGAAAATATCTGTCATGCGTGATGGTGACCACTGTACCAGGAAAGTCATGCAAAAACCGCTGTAACCAGGCGACTGATTCTGCATCCAGGTGGTTTGTCGGCTCATCCAAAAGCAGCATATCCGGAGCACTTAACAACAGTTTGCATAACGCTACCCGTCTGCGCTCGCCCCCTGACAGTTTTGTAACATCTGCGCCGCCATCTGGCACCCTCAACGCATCCATTGCGATCTCGGCCTTTCGTTCTAAATCCCAACCATCAATTGCATCAATTTTTTCCTGTAAATCAGCTTGCTCTGCAATCAGATTATTCATCTCATCATCGTTCATCTCTTCAGCAAAGCGGGCGCTGACATCATTGAACCGGTCAACAAGCTGCTTAGCTTCGCCCATGCCAGACAGCACATTGCCAGCAACATCCATGCTGGAATCCAGTTCTGGTTCCTGTGCCAGATAACCAATATTTATGTCATCTGCTGGCCATGCTTCGCCACTGAACTCGGTTTCGACACCAGCCATGATTTTCAGCAGGGTTGATTTACCCGCACCATTCAGACCCAGAACCCCGATCTTTGCCCCGGGCAAAAATGACAGGCTGATATCCTTCAAGACTTCCTTGCCGCCTGGATAAGCTTTACCTAAGCGTTGCATTGTATAAACATATTGTGTGCTTGCCATTGTTTGACACTTCCTTCTGGCTGGCTTAGATGGCTAAAATTTCTGATACCTTACATAGCCTATTCAGGCCGATTTTGCTATTCTCATATTGGTTTTTTCATCAACTCTCACCACGTCCAGCAGGCTATGTCCTTTTTCGATTTTTCAAGCTTCACCTTTTTCGGTCTGTTACCTCTGCCTTTATGGAAAGTGCTGATTGACGCTGTCTTTGCCGTCCTGATGTGGGGGGTGCTTGTGCGTTTTGCTGTGATGGTCCTATTTGGCGACAATCCACCTATACGGGCCTTGTTTAGTTATGTGCAGCTGACAGACATTGTGATCCGTCTGTTAAGGCTGGTCACGCCCGCTGTGCTGACGCCAGCTGCCCGCAGCCTTTATGCGGCCTTTTTGCTGTTTCTACTGCGCTATTACGGCCTGCCAGTTCTCAATAACTATCCGGTAGATGGTCTGGCCAGCCTGCCTTTTGAAGATCATTTAGCTGCGGGTCTGTCCGCCCTATCCCGCCTCATTTCAGGGATAGGGTCCTGACCAAATGACCTTTGGCACTGACCAGCAATAACATCGGCTGCCCGTTTTCTGTATCAAGATGCAGCCATACAGACCCTTCCTCATCAGCCGCAGCAATCGTACGCAATTCAGCCCCTTTGGGAAGGGTGAATTTCACCAATTCACCTACAGGAGCTTTGGCAGCCAACTTGTTTATCTGCTGCTTCATACCATAGACAAGTGCGACCAGCCCTGCAGCGATCAAAAAAGTCATCACGATGATAGAGAGTTTCAGCAAGCGAACAGTACGGGCAGACATCAGCGGCGAAACCTGCTTTTCAACCTGTTGAGACGCCTCTTCAGCAGATGTCCCTGTTGCAATCCTGACCAATAATTCCTCCGTCTACGGTTTACGTCTGACTGTTGTCTGTTTTAAACTGTCCTGGACAACAAGCCAAGCGACAAGTCGAAAACCCTTAACCCCGCAAAGGCCTCAAAGATGAGCGAGACTATGACACTCATTGCAGATACTGAAGACGCTGGCACACGACTGGACAGATGGCTGGCTGATACGCTTGCCCGTGATGACCTCTCGCGCTCGCGCCTGAAGGCGCTTATTCAGGAAGGCGCGCTCCGCCGCAATGGACATTTGCTGATAGACCCGTCAGCAAAGGTCACTGCCGGAGCAGATTATAGCCTGACGCTGCAAGATGCTACCCCTGCCCTACCCCAGCCTGAAATGCTGCCGCTTGATATCTTATATGAGGATGAAGATTTGATCGCTGTAAACAAGGCTGCCGGAATGGTGGTGCATCCAGCTCCAGGGGCAGAGGCCGGCACATTGGTTAATGCGCTGCTATATCATTGCGGGGCAAGCCTGACTGGTATTGGCGGGGTCGCAAGGCCAGGCATCGTCCACAGGCTGGATAAGGATACATCAGGCGTTATGATTGCCGCCAAGACAGCCCGTGCCCATGCCAGACTAACAGAGATGTTTGCCGCGCATGACCTGGACAGGCGCTATCAGGCCCTGATCTGGGGGCTGCCAGCAAACAGAGCCGATACAATAGACGCCGCCCTCGCCCGGCATACAGTTAACCGCAAACGCCAGGCAGTCCAGGCCCGCGGTCGCCATGCTGTCACCCATTATAGAATCCTACGGGATCTGCCGCCTTTCGGTTGCCTGATTGAGTGCCAACTAGAAACAGGTCGCACCCACCAGATTCGCGTGCATATGGCCCATATCGGCCATGGCGTGATGGGTGACCCGCTCTATGGCAAGCCAAAACGGGCTGGGCAGATGCCTGATACGCTCAGCCGGGACGCTCTGTCAGCCCTGCGCAGTTTTCCACGCCAAGCCCTGCATGCCGCTAGCCTGTCTTTTGCCCATCCGGTATCTGGTTTGCAGATCGACCTGACCAGCCCACTCCCATCTGATATGACCGCGCTTCTGACTAGAATTGAAGCAGTTATTGCCGCCCGCGCCCGAGACGTAAGTTTTATGGTTCAACACCCTTATGTCTGAAATTTTTCCAACAGCGTGGCCTTTTTTGCCACATCTGCCATATTCCTGTTCCTCTTTACAGATAGGTAAATAATGCCCATATAAAAAAGGATGAACCGTTAAGAGGAGCTTAGATGACTCGCAATGCTGTAATCCCTGCCCTGTCCCCAGAGGGCAGCCTTTCCCGTTACATGGAACAGATCCGCGCCTTTCCCATGTTGGAAGCGGATGAGGAATATATGTTGGCACGGTCTTTTGCTGAACGCGGTGATGTAGACGCGGCCCATAAGCTGGTCACCAGCCATCTGCGTCTGGTGGCTAAAATTGCGATGGGCTATCGCGGCTATGGCCTGCCAGTGGCTGATTTGATCTCAGAAGGCAATCTGGGCATGATGCATGCGGTCAAGAAATTTGACCCAGATAAGGGCTTTCGCCTAGCTACCTATGCAATGTGGTGGATAAAGGCCTCTATTCAGGAATATGTGCTGCGCTCGTGGTCACTGGTGAAAATTGGCACAACTGCCTCACAAAAAAAGCTGTTTTTCAATCTGCGCCGCATCAAAGGCCAGATTGGCGCGATTGACCGCGGCGATCTAAAACCAGAAGATGTCACTCATATTGCAGATGAGCTGAATGTCGCCGAAAAAGATGTGATTTCCATGAATCAGCGCATGTCCGGCGGCGATCAATCATTGAACACACCGATGGTCAATGCCCCTGGTGAAGAAGGTGCTGAATGGCAGGACTGGTTAGAAGATGAGCGTCCTGATCAGGAAGCTTACTTTGCTGAAACAGAAGAGCTAGATAAGCGCCAGGGCTTGATGCGGGATGCAATGCAGGGCCTAAACCCCCGGGAAGTGCGCATTATCGAAGCCCGCCGCCTCTCCGAACCGCCACTCACGCTGGAAGAGCTAGCTGTCGAATTTAGCGTTAGCCGTGAGCGCATCCGCCAAATTGAAGTCCGCGCATTTGAGAAACTCTCACAAGCGGTACTAGCCAAAGCTGACGAGATGAAATTACTGCCTGCCACAGACGCTTGAATTATTTTTTAATCAACCCAATAACAGGTGAGCATCTCCGATCACCTGCTGAACGGATCTTTCACCAGGATAGTATCCTCACGTTCGGGGCTAGTAGACAGCAACGCGACCGGAATCCGAGTCAGCTCTTCCACACGGCGGATATATTTTAGCGCATTGGCCGGCAAATCAGCCCATGTGCGCACACCATAAGTGCTTTCCTGCCAGCCAGGCATTTCTTCATAGACAGGTGTACAAGCCGCTTGATCTGTGGAATTTGATGGGAAGTAATCCAGGCGTTCTCCACAACAGTCATAGCCCACACAAATCTTTAACCTGTCAAACCCGTCCAGCACATCCAGCTTGGTCAGGGCCATGCCGGTAATCCCAGCAGTCAGTCCAGCCTGACGCACCATCACCGCATCAAACCAGCCACAACGGCGTTTGCGCCCAGTAACAGTGCCAAACTCGCGCCCCCGCTCGCCCATACGCTCACCGTCTTTGGCAAAATCCTCAGTCGGGAAAGGGCCAGAACCCACCCGCGTGGTATAGGCTTTGGTGATGCCCAGCACAAAGCTAACAGACCCCGGACCTGTGCCCACCCCTGTTCCAGCCTGGCCTGCCACAGTGTTGGAAGAGGTCACAAACGGATAGGTACCATGGTCAATATCCAGCATAACTCCCTGCGCGCCTTCAAACAGGACCAGCTTTTGCTGGCTTTGCGCTTCAGCCAGCTCACGCCAGCTTTGTCCTGCATAGGCCAGCAGTTCATGGGCTATCGCCAGCAGATTATCTACCATCTGACCAGCTGATACCGGCTCTTCGCCTGCGGCAGATAGCCAGACATTATGATGGGCGGCCAGACGGGCCAGACGGTCCCGCAAATGCGCTTCATCGCGCAGGTCACTAAGCCGGATGCCACGTCGCGCCACCTTGTCTTCATAAGCAGGGCCAATACCACGGCCGGTTGTGCCGATTTTGGTTTTGCCAGATGCAGCCGCCTCACGCGCCTGATCAACACGAACATGCACAGGCAGAATCAGCGACACACTCTCTGAGACCACCAAATTATCCGGGCTGACCGCAACGCCCTGTTCGCGGATGGTTTTGATCTCAGATAACAGCGCGACAGGGTCAACTACCACTCCATTACCAATCACAGACCTCTTACCCGGCCGCACAATCCCTGAGGGCAGCAGAGACAATTTATATTCCACACCCTCAATGACCAGCGTGTGTCCGGCATTATGACCACCCTGAAAACGGACCACCATATCTGCGCGTTCAGACAACCAGTCTACAATTTTGCCTTTGCCTTCATCGCCCCACTGGGACCCAATCACAGCCACATTCGTCATCTGTTTGTCTTTCTGCTGATTATGAATAGATTGGTCATAAATGATTAGATTATAACTTTTCCGGCATGCCACCCGCTTTGCGCAAGATGTAGGAGCAGTTCAGAGCATTTGCCTCAGCCTCAGCCTCAGCACCCTGTGTGCCATACAGCACGTGGCGGCCACGCTCAACAAGCTGCAGACCCGCAGCCAGGCCAACAGTTGCCGGAATGTAAATAACAGGGGTCTTCTGCGGGGCTGGCAGGCTGCGCAGGACACGTTCCATGAAGACAGACAGGCCCATCGCCTTCTCATCATATCCAGTCACATAGGCTCCACCTCTGGCAATTGCGCCTTTCAGCCCTGCCCCAAAGACCGAAAAACTTACCGAAGTGTGATAACCATAACCTTGCATATCCAGTGGATCCAGTGTGATTGCAATATCAGGAAGCAATCCGTTCAGGCTGGTAGCGATATCAATCAGTCCTGACAGCTGTTC
>CABYIQ010000040.1 GCA_902518965.1 uncultured SAR116 cluster alpha proteobacterium | reverse complement strand
CATGAGTCTTGCCTGTGCGCAATCTGCTTTTGATTATGTTTTAGCTTATGTTCAGGAACGCCAGCAATTCGGAAAAGAATTAGTTGAGTTTCAGGCTGTCCAACTTAGTCTGGCAGAAATGAAAATGAAGCTCGATGCCGCCCGATTGCTCCTTTATCGTGCCGTTGTTAATGCAGAAAAAGGCATGCCGTCTGTTGCCGATAGTTCAATAGCGAAATGTTTTGCCAATGAGATCACCAGGGATGTGACTGGAAAGGCGATGCAACTGATGGGTGGATATGGCTATTCAAAAGCCTATCCGATTGAGCAAAAGATGAGAGATGCATGGGGATGGGGGATTGCCGGCGGTGCAATTGATGTTCAGAAAACCAATATTGCATCTGCGCTCGTGGGGCGGCGATTTAATCAACGTGCAAAATAGCATCATTTTTCATCAATTAAACTACATTTTATTCTGTTTTATTTTTAACTCTAGGTTTTTCGGGCTTTGTTGTTGGCACAAAAGGAAACCGTTTTCGAGCCTTTGTTGCTGTGGTGTTTGGGTCAATCGCTCCACGGACATATGAGCGAGAGGCGTCAAATAGTGGTGTGTAGTCCCAAGATGGAAATGTGCCATTCTTCATTGCTTCCTGGACAAAGAGTCTCTTTTGCTGTGACGCAAAAACATTAGCAGTCAATTCAGATTTATTCCATTGTTTGTCAACTTGCTTTCGCATTCTTAACAAGATATCGGAGTAAGCAGTTTGCAACGCTAAATTATTGAGCTCACTGGGATCTTTCTCTAAATCAAACAACATTTCTGGATCTTCGCCACAGCTGACATATTTAAATTGAGACTGCCGACACATGAGAGCTGGTGCATTCACACCTTCACCACAATAGTCAAAGAAAACAATATTTTCATCTGAACTTTTTCCAGGAAGGTTGAATAAACTTTTTCCATCAATTGGGGTTATAAATTCATTGTGGTCAGTCTCGCGAGCAATGCTTACAAGGGTAGGGAGAAGGTCAGCTAAAGAGGTTAATGCTGTCTCTACACGCCCAGATTTGAATTCCGGGCCAGCGGCAATCATTGGCACCCGAACAGACCCCTCAAATGGATTAAATTTATACCACATCCCTCGCTCACCGATCATCTCCCCATGGTCTGAAATTATAAAAATGTATGTATTTTTGAATTGAGATGTTTGCTTCAGCGCTGAAATTAACCCACCAACTAGCGAATCAAAATAGCTCGTCATTGCGAAATAAGCATGTCGGGCATTTATGAGCTGCTCATTTGTAATATCAAATTCATCCTGTCGAATTGTCATGAAGTAGCGCTGAGACCAAGGGTCTCGTTTTTCATAAGGGATGAAAGGCACCTCGGGTGGGGGGATCTTACTATGGTCATAAAGATCCCAAAATTCCTGAGTAGTTACGAATGGGTTATGAGGGTGCGTGAAAGAGACGTGCAACATGAAAGGGCGATTATCTGTAGACCTGGCAAGGTCAAAAATCTCCTGACGAGCCATATTAAAAACGTGTTCGTCATAGTCGATTTGTAAACTGCGTTCACACTTACCAGCTTCCACAACACTGTGAAGACTCATTCGGGATGGAGAATATTGTTCTTCGATTTGCGACCAGTCAGCTGTCCAACCATAATCTGAGGGATATATATCAGTCGTTAATCTTCGTTCAAAGCCGTGAAGTTGATCAGGGCCGACGAAATGCATCTTTCCGCATAGAGTAGTTTGATAACCAAGAGCCCTCAAATAATGGGGGAATGTAGGTTCGGAAGACAAAAATTCGCCAGCATTATCGTATACACCAATTTTGGAGGGGAGACGGCCTGTCATCATACTAGCTCTAGAAGGGCCACAAACAGGACTGTTGCAATAGCTATTCGTGAAAATAGTACCCTTTTCAGCAATTTCATCTATAGCTGGGGTTTTGGTGAACGGTTTATTGTATGCGTTTAAGCACAAGGCTGTTAACTGGTCTGCTTGAATAATTAAGATATTCGGTTTTGACAAAGATAAGCTCCTCTTGCCTGCTTGAATGTTTATTCAAATGATATTGACTTATTAATTAATTAAGTAAAATAATTAATTTTAATTCATCATATTCTTTATTTGACTGGTAAAAAATAATGCACTTCCATTCGGTAAATAGCGATAGTATCCGAAAAAGAAATAGGTCCCGAGTGATGGGTCTTATTCAGGAACACCCCGGTATCGATCGAACTGAACTTGCACTCTCGGTTGGTGTGAGTAATGCAGCCATTACTAATATCGTAAATGAGTTGCTAATTGCTGGAATAGTATCAGAAACAAACTCTCAACAGAACTTGAAACATAGAGGAAGGAGGCGTGTCGGCCTTCAGATTGAAAATAAAGGTGGTTTTGTTCTCGGTATTAATGTGCTTGCTTCTTATGTGAGCATCGTATTAGCAGATATTAACGGAAATCTCATTGAGGAAAAAGAAGTCAAACCCCAGAAAATTAAGAACCCGGCAGATACGTTTTCTGAAATTAAAATTGCAGCTGATATTTTACTGACAGAGCACAGAGTGCCTTTAAGCCGGCTCTTTGGAGTAGGTTTTTCTGTTGCTGGCTATCTCGATAAAAAAAGAGAGACTTTGGAACGTGCGCCATATATAGGTTGGCCAAGTTTTGACCTCAAAAACAAGCTTCAAAATATTTTCGGTAAAATTGTAACGGTAGAAAACGTTACACGCTGTGTTGCATTGGCAGAAAGTAAATTCGGAGCCTTAAAGGGGATAAAAGATCTAGTTCTTATTCGTTCTGCTCTTGGTCTTGGAGGTGCAATTATAACCGGCGGCCAATTATTAAATGGCAACCAAAATTTTGCAGGAGATCTTGGTCATATTTTAGCTGTTCCCGAGGGTAAAATTTGTTCATGTGGTAACTGCGGCTGCTTGAATACAGTTGCATCAGGTTGGGCAATTATGAACAAACTTGGAACCACTGATAAATCTTACGAAACAGCAAATCAGTTTCTTACTCAGAACATTCAACTGAGAAATCTCTTAAATTCAGAAAGTTCAGATAAGGTTGACGTAAATGCGGCTGCTGTAGAAGCGGGTGAAGCTCTTGCAAAGCATCTATTTACAACGCTGCAAATACTAAATCCAAAAGTTGTTTGTTTAACTGGTCCACTTGGCAGGCACAAAAAATACTCAGAAGCATTCCGAAATACAATAATAAGCATGGGGTTTGATCAAAAAATTATTTTGGCAAGTGAGCGGGATATTATAACTCCAGCGATGGCATCAGTATACCTTGCCCTTTCTGAACTAGTCTATTCGCCTAGTTTTAATTTTGAACAAATTTTAAGCTCAAATAAAAAAATGGTTGTATCGAAATGACCGCGTTGGCATCTTCTCAGCTTGATGGATTGCCAAAAATCGCTTTCGCAGCAGTAAGTATGGTGCTGGTGAGTTTCGCATTGTATACTGCGATGTTTGGAGTTTTTCCAGACATGATACAAAGGGGAGCTCACCTTTCAGCTGTCATAGCACTAGTTTATCTTGGTTTTTTTGCCTCGAAAGACACTCATGTTGGAGTTTTTGGTTTTACTTGGAGGCGCCTCAAGTTTTCCCTCCTAGGCTTTCTAGGCATAGCTACCGCTGGCTATCAATTTTTTTTATATGATGATGTGACCTCACGTTATGGTTCCATCACTGGATATGAAATACCTATTGCTATTTTAGCCATAATTCTACTTCTTGATGCGACGAGAAGAACCATTGGTTGGTCAATGGTAGGTCTTGCCATATTTTTCCTTCTATATGCCTATTTTGGTAGGGAATTTCCAGGTGCACTTGCACACCGTGGTTATGACCTCGAGCGAATTCTTGAGCAGGTGTATCTTGGCGCTGATGGCATATATGGAATGCCCTTAGGTGTAAGCGCGACTTTTGTAATTATTATTGTTGTCTTGGGCGCGTTATTGGAAAAAACGGGTGCTAGTGGCGTCTTAATGGATGTGGCCGTTTCAATGACACGAAAGTCACGCGGTGGCCCAGCAAAGGCTGCAGTTGTTGGAAGCAGCTTAATGGGCATGATTTCAGGAACTGCTGTGGCAAATGTTCTCACAACTGGAACAATTAGTATCCCATTAATGAAACGTGCTGGTTATAAACCTTCAGTGGCAGGAGCTGTTGAAGCTGTGGCATCAACCGGAGGCCAGCTTATGCCACCGATAATGGGTGCAGCTGCATTTCTGATGGCAGATATCATGGAAGTGCCTTATTTGGAAATAACTAAATCTGCTTTGTTGCCTGCAATACTTTTTTATATCGCTGTATTCTGGGCAGTGCATCTGGAAGCTCTGAAAGCTGGCCTGAAACCTCTTGGCAATTTTGAGGTTCCAGATGTAGCCGACTCCCTGCGCAACAATGGTCATGTTTTGTTGGCAATACCAGTATTTGTTGGCGCCCTAGTTTCCGGCTACTCCGTTATGTACTCATCACTTGCTGGTATTATGTGTGTGCTAGCACTCTCTTTACTTAAAAAGTCAAGCCGGATGAACCCCTCACAGTTGGTGGAGGCAGCAATTTCCGCTTCTGAAGCAATAATACCCGTAGCTTTGGCTACTGCCACTGCAGGAATTATAATTGGAGTTGTTACGTTAACAGGAATGGGTCTGAAGTTTAGTTCATTCATAATTTCAATATCTGGGAATAATCTGATTATAGCTTTGGTTCTCACAATGGCTTCTTCCCTGATCTTAGGAATGGGATTGCCCACTGCAGCGGCATATATACTTGTTGCCACACTCACAGCGCCTGCACTCGTTACAATGGGCGTCGATCTAATGGCTGCGCATATGTTTGTTTTCTACTCTGCAATGCTTTCTTCAATAACCCCGCCAGTTGCACTGGCAGCCTTTGCTGCCGCTGCAATTAGTCGCGAACCGCCAATGCGAGTTGCAATGATTTCGGTAAAGTATGGTTTTGTAGCCTTTTTACTTCCCTATTTTTTCGTTCTTGAGCCTCGGTTGCTTTTGATGGGTACGCTTGGTGAGGCAATCGGTGTGTTTTTAATGGCAGCGATTGGGATTGTAACATTGGCTTGTGTTCTTCAGGGGTATGCAATGGGGTCTCTCTCATGGCTAACGCGCACTGTTTTGGCTGTAGCATCCCTTTGCTTATTAATGCCCGAGATATCGCTTAAAATTATTGGAATAGCTATCATTCTGGCCATCTTGATAGCTTGGAAAATTGGCCAAACTTTGAAAAAGGACGGTGCCTAGTATCTTCATAGTGATAATAGTCGGCGCTAAATTAACAAGGAGGAAGTAATGAGAAACATAAAGTTAACGGCCTTAGCTGTAGCTGGGGGCTTATTTTTGTCAGGGCAACTACATGCTGACACTTACCTTTCTATTGGGTCTAACCCAGTTGGGAATACTGCCTATCAGTGGGCAGCAGGAATTTCTGAGGTTGTAAATAAAAATGTTAAAGGTGTTAATGCTGCTGCTGAAGGCACTAAAGGTTATGTGGCTAATGTCCAACTGATGCTTGATGGAAAGGTAGAAGCTGGGTTTTCAAACACTAAACTTGCCTATGAAGCGCATCACGCAGATGGTGATTATGCTGGGCAGAAATCAGGTCAAATTGTGGGCTGGATGTCAATCAAACCAATCATCATGCATGTAATTGTGATGGCTGACTCAGATATAAAGTCAGTTACTGATTTAAAGGGAAAACGTGTTGGTATGGGGCAGCCAGGCGGCACTTCAATGCTTGATGCAGATTTTCTAATGCGTACAGCTGGGCTCGAGCCGGGAAAAGACTTTAAGGATTTTCGGGTAAAGCTTCCAGCCATGGTAGATATGCTTGGAAATGGGCAACTAGACGCACTGATTTGGAATGGTTCACCACCGATGCCGCCTGTAATTAAGCTCAAGTCTCAACATAAAGTAAGAATACTTGATATTCCTCGTGATTTGTCAGCTAAAATTCGTAAGGCGTCACCAGCCTACACAGAAGGCGACCTTCCAGCAAACACCTATGCAGACCAGCCAAATGAGGTTATGTCCTTTAGGCTTGGTAATGTTCTTTTGATAAAATCTAGTGTTCCTGAAGACATTGTTTACCAAGCTACTAAAGCTGTAATGGAAAATCTTGACTTCATGGGTACGGTACATCCAGCTTGGAAAAAGGTTAGCAAAGATGGCATAATTAATGGATTTACTATTCCTTTGCATCCGGGTGCTTTGAGATATTATCGAGAAGCTGGTGTTCCAGGCATCGAGGCATTTGCTAAAAGTGTTGGACAATAAAATAACTTTGCCACACGTCCAATTGGGCGTGTGGCATTTAGTTTTATCTTCATTTTAAAAGTTAAATTTATGAAAACTGTTTTTGTAATACTGGACTCTCTAAACCGCAGCGCCATGGAGCCTTATGGCTCAGAGTTTGTTCAGACACCTAATTTTTCAAGATTCCAGAAAAAGGCAATTACCTTTGATAATCATTATGTTGGAAGCCTGCCATGCATGCCTGCTCGCAGGGACATGCATACTGGACGAAGCCATTTTCTGCACAGAAGCTGGGGGCCACTAGAGCCATTTGACGATTCTTTTCCAGAAATAATGAAAAAACAGGGCATTTATACCCATCTAGTTACTGACCACCATCACTATTTTGCTGACGGGGGAGCGACATATCATCAGCGTTACTCTTCTTGGGAACTGGTAAGAGGTCAGGCGATTGATCGATGGAAAGCGATTGTCAACCCGGACACAGAGAGCCTCAAGTCAAAGTTCCATCAAATGCAACATCATCGCACAAATTACATGATAAACAGAGAGTTTATGTTGGAAGAAGAGGACTATTGTTCACCTCAACTTTTTAATTTAGCGGATGAATTTCTTCAAGTTAACCATAAATCTGACAATTGGCTTCTACAACTCGAATGTTTTGACCCTCATGAACCATTTCATGCTCCAGAGCGTTTTCGTCAGAAATATCAAACATCATACAAAGGCCCAATACTGGATTGGCCAATTTATGATCGAGTAAAAGAAACTCCAGAGGAAATAGCAGAATTAAGAGCTAATTATGCAGCTCTTGTAACAATGACAGATGAATATTTTGGAAGGTTGTTGGATATTTTTGATGAAAAAGAGATGTGGTCAGACACCGCACTCATTCTTACAACAGACCATGGTTTTCTTCTTGGAGAACATGATTGGTGGGCAAAAAATCGAATGCCTGTCTATGATGAAATCGCGCATATACCCTTGATGATATATCACCCAGATTTTCAATCTGAAAGTGGAACTCGAAGAAAGGATCTAACTCAGAATATTGACCTGATGCCAACTTTTCTGGATATGTCGAATATAAGCGTACCTCCAGATGTTACGGGTAAGTCTCTACTACCAGTTATTGAAGGGCATGGTAATAATCGAAAAAGCGTAATTTTTGGATATTTTGGTGCAGCTATAAATATTTGTGACGGACGCTATAGTTATTTCAGATACCCAACTCTTCCAGATACTGAGGCTCTGAATGAATACACTCTGATGCCCACACGGATGACCGAACGTTTTTCAATAAATGATTTAATTGGAGCAACTCTTGTTGATTCTTTTTCGTTCACAAAAGGTGCTCCTTTACTAAAATTGAGACCTAAGATGAATAACGAAGGAGAACCTGTAGAGGTCCAAGGCATGAATTTCGAGGATTGGCAATCAGCACTCTATGATCATGAAAATGATCCGAAGCAGGTTGAACCAATTATCAATTCAGATATTGAAGAGTCTCTTTGTCAGCAGATTATCGAAAATATGATGAGACTAGATGCGCCCGTAGAGGCCTATAGAAGATTCGGCTTTAAAAAGCCCAAGGAGACTCTGTAATGATAGATAAGCCAAATATTTTACTAATTATGGCAGACCAATTGGCGGCGCAAGCTTTATCAATTTATGGAAACCTTGTTTGCAAAACACCTAATATAGAACGTCTTGCGTCTCAAGGAGTAACTTTCAATAACAACTACTCAAATAACCCTTTGTGCGTTCCAAGCAGGGCGTCAATGCTTACAGGCAAATTAAGCCCTGAAATTCAGGTTTACGATAACGGCAATGAGATTGCATCATCAGTCCCAACTATGGCTCACTATATGCGCTCATTTGGATACCAAACATTCTTGTCTGGAAAAATGCATTTTATTGGCCCTGACCAACTCCATGGGTTTGAAGAGCGTCTTACCACTGATGTTTATCCTTCAAATTTTGAATGGATATCTGATTGGTCTGCCGGCCCAGCATTTGTTCCCTCGGGAACTGCTCTAAATGGCGTTGTTGAAGCAGGGCCTTGTATCAGAACCATGCAAGAAGATTACGATGATGATGTAGAATTTCAAGCGCGCCGGAAAATTTTTGATATTGCACGCCAAGATTCTTCCAAGCCTTTTTTTGGTGTGGTCTCATTTACAAGTCCGCATACCCCTTTCAACGTTTCTCAACGTTATTGGGACCTCTACGACCATAATAATATTGGTTTACCAAAAGTTCCGGCAGTTCCTTTTAGAAAACTGGATTATTTCTCAAAAGCATTATTCTTCACGCATGGACGGCATCGTCACAGTGTAACAGAAGAACACCTTCAAAAAACGCGCCATGCTTACTTTGCAATGATTTCATATATCGACGAAAAAATTGGAAATATTTTAAATCAATTGGAAGAAACAGGGCTGCGGGAAAATACTGTTGTAATTTTTACCTCTGACCATGGGGAAATGCTTGGTGAACGCGGAATGTGGTTTAAACAGTGTTTTTGGGAATGGTCCGCTAGAGTGCCTCTCATAATTTCCGTTCCTGGTGGTCGAAAAAACGCCAATGTAGGAGCAAATACCTCACTGGTTGATTTGTTGCCAACACAAATTGGACTTGCTGGAAATTTAAATGAACTACCTGAAAAAATTATTTCAGGTTTAGCAGGCAATGATCTTGGCTCTCTTTTAGAGGGTAATGAAAAGGATTGGCCAAATTGCGCAATAGCTGATTACTTATCAATTGGACCATGTGTTCCCGCTAGGATGGTCCGTAAAGGAAATTATAAATTTATGTACACTCATGGGCATCCAGACCTTTTGTTTAACCTTGTCTCTGACCCTGACGAACTTAACAATCTTGCAACGGACCAAAACTATAAGCAACTTATTGATGATCTGAAAAAACAGGCAATGAAAGACTATGATCCTAATCTATTGATGTTGAGGGTGATTGAAAGTCAGCAAAGGCGTCTCTTTATAAAATCTGTTCCTGGAGAAATGCCATCCTGGGATCATATTGCTTATCAGGGTGATGAAAAGCGTTATGTTCGCAGAGATGGCGTGGATGGAACAAAATCGCGGCTGCGTTTACCAAGGGTAGAAACTGTTCCACCCGACCTGCCTGAATTATCATTTCATACTATAAAAAGTATGATGGAAGGTGAAATTGATTTTGATGAGTTTTCTCCATCATAAATACTCTGAAACCATATTTGTTTTTTTAGTTTATTCGTCGATTAAAGAATTTATCTAACCTCAAGGTATATGTTTAACCATCATTTGGAGCCGTTTAACTTTGAATTACATTAAAAATAACCCAGAACTTTTTGGACTTCTGATAGCAACATTATGCTGCTATTTTTTTCTGGAAATACAGCTTGATGGATCAGATTTTGGTGAGCAAGGACTTCTGTCGGGAATTGACATAATTGTCATTTCATTTTTGGCAAGCAGCTTAATTGCAGTTGTGGCAGTCATTGCTGGTGTTGGAGGTGGTGTAATTTTTACGCCTTTGTTATTAGCTTTTACTTCCTTTGATACCCTTTTAATTCGTTCGACCGGGCTAATTGTTGCTATGTTTAGTGGTCTAATTTCTACTGGTCCGCTGATGCGTAAAGGTTTAGCAGACATCAAGCTAGTCCTTCTAGGTGCTCTGCCAATTATTGTTGGTGGGATGTCTGGCTCAATAGCTGCAATTTATCTGGCAAGTAGCTTTGGTGATCAATCTGATGGGATCGTTCGTTTATCACTTGGATTAATGCTTATGCTTATCGCATCTGTTTTTATAATTAAGAGTGGGGCATCTGATTACCCAGTCTTGAATAAGTCTGACAAATTATCAAAGCGATTAAAGCTCCGGAAAACCTATTGGGAAGAAACGATTTCTAGTTTTGTAAAGTATCGAGCAAATAACACGAAATTATCGATTTCTCTTTTCTTGTTAATTGGTTTTACAGGTGGCTTTTACGGCTTAGGTGGTGGTTGGGCTGTTGTTCCAGTTTTAAATCTTCTGATGAATATTCCTTTAAAGGTGGCGACAGGAACAAGTGGGGTGCTTCTTGCATTAGGAAATGCAGCGGCCATTTGGCCATATATTAATGTTGGCGCATTAATTGGAATAATAGCTGCACCGTGGATGCTTGGTCAGGTTATTGGCGGGATTATTGGCGCAGGCCTTTTAACATCTCTGAAGGCTTCTTGGGTTCGACTACTTTTAATTGTGATTTTATTGAGTTCATCTGTTAAATTAATTGTCCGTGGTTTTGAGTCATTAACGAATATAAACATTCCTTTTTTCTGAATATAAAATTTATGCGTCTTTATAAAAAATCATTGATACCCATCTCCGGCATTATTTATGGTCAAACGATCTACTGGTTAACGATCATTTCTTCACTAATTGTGTTGTTAGGTACAATTATAAGTTTCTTGGAAAGAAATTCACCTCTTCCAGCTTCTTATCTTTTAAAGTCGGTTATCGACGGCAGGTCAAAAAAAGATATTTGGACAAATAGCTTAATTGGTGAACCACCAGATATTTTCTTTTTTTTAAACAATCTGTCGTATGGTGAGAGCATTACAATGATTGGCATCGCAGTTGGTGTGTCTAGTGTGATTCCTGCAACGCTCTTTTCGTCCTATTTTCTTTGGAAATCTAGGAACCCGGTGTTTGCTTTAATTGCATTAATAGCCAGCGTGCTTACTGGCATAGGAATATTTGCATAATTTACAGATATGCATTTTCCGAGAGGTGATTGGATAGCATTAAAACGTGCTTTAACTTAACCTAACAACCTGGATATTTTCGTATAATTTGAGTTGAGTTTAAAGGACCAGAAATATTATAAAAAATATAAAATATCATTAACTATCAATATATAGAAAAACACTTTTCATCAAGAATCTCAGGTAATGCATTTTCTAGATTCGTTCTTGCCTTGTAAATAGTTTCAGCTCCTTTGAAGACTTTACGCCTATAGCACTGAGGTGTTTTAGCGTACGCTTATTCTGGGAATTTCTTTTTATGGAGCATGTCGAAAATAGCTGTCCAGTCTTGACCTCCTCGCCCATCTTCTTGTGCTTCTTTGTAAATTTTTTCAGCTTCCAAGGCTAAGGAAATAGGAGCTCCAAGAACTTCGGAAAATTTAATGGCAATGTCTAGGTCTTTCTTGGCAAGGTCAATCATAAAAGCTGGGTCTAAATCCCCTTTGAGTACCTTCGAAGGGTAAGTTGTACTCATATGACCTCTTCCTGCAGCTGTTCCTTCCATTACTTTTAGGGCAATATCTCGGTCTAACCCAGTTGCGTCTGAAAATGTTAAAACTTGCGCTGTGAGTACATTAAGTGATGTTGTCATTAAATTATTGACAATTTTCATTCTAGAACCTGCTCCAGGGCCACCACAGTCAATTATTGTATCACCCATACAAGCAAGAATAGGTTCAGCAATTTTGAAATCTTGTTTTTCAGCGCCAACCATGAACAACGATTGCCCCTTTTCCGCCTCAACAGACGTTCTCCCAACAGGAGCATCAACCATTGAAAAAGAATTGCGCTTTAAATCTTCCCTTATTTGGTCTGTTTCTAATGGGTGAATAGTAGACATATCTATAACCAAACTATCTTTTGGCAATCTCGCTATTATGCCATCGGCTCCTAAAATAGCCTCTTTTGTTGCTTTGCCATTTGGAAGCATTGTAATTGCAAAGTTAGCATTTTTGGCTGCTTCAGCTGAAGAACTGGCTGCTTCGCCTCCATTTTTAGTATGTGCATTCATAGCCATTTCAGATAAATCAAAACCGATAACTTGATGGCCATTTTTTATGAGGTTTCTTGCCATGCATAAACCCATAGTGCCTAAACCTACAAAGCCAATTGTTGCCATCAAAGATTCCTCCAATTTTTCATTCTCTGTTATTTTTGATTTAATTTTACA
>CABYIQ010000039.1 GCA_902518965.1 uncultured SAR116 cluster alpha proteobacterium | reverse complement strand
TACAGCGCCAGAATTGTTACTGATGGATGAAGCAACAGCCAATCTTGACCCGGCATCAGTACAGATCATCGAAACTAGTTTGCGCACTGCTGTCAGCAAGGGCCTGAAAATCATCGTTGTAACACATGATATTGGACAGGCCAGACGGCTAGCGCAAGATGTATTATTTCTCAATTCAGGACGATTATCGGAACATACCCTGGCAGAGACCTTTTTCACAGCCCCGCACTCTGCAGCTGCAGCTGCCTATCTGCGAGGGGAATTAACCGCAACAGGCTAAGCCTTCCTAAAAATAAGGAAAACAACGATGAGACGACTAAGCGCTAAATTTGCCTCAGGACTTGTGATGTTTGCATGCATAGTGCTGAATTCCGCCTTTGCTAATGACGAGATCATTGTGCAATCAACAACCTCAACAAAAAATTCAGGTCTGTACGATTATATCTTGCCTTTGATGAAACAGGATACAGGCGTGACCGCTCATGTTGTTGCTGTAGGTACAGGCGCAGCCATCAAAAATGCAATGAATTGTGATGGTGATGTGCTGCTGGTTCACAGCCGTCAACGTGAAGATAAATTTGTTGCTGAGGGCTATGCCAGAAAGCGTTATGATGTGATGTATAATGACTTTGTCATCGTTGGACCCCAATCTGACCCCGCTGGGATAGCTGACCTGCAAGATGGGGCAACAGCCTTTAAAAAAATTGCTGAAACAAAGTCTATATTTATCTCGCGCGGGGATATGTCAGGCACACACAGCAAGGAACGTGCCTTATGGCAGGCTGCGTCTGTTTCGCCCGATACCAGTTCAGCAAAATGGTATAGAGAAACAGGGTCTGGGATGGGCGCAACATTGAACATTGCTGCTGGTATGGCAGGCTATACCCTCACAGATAGGGCTACCTGGACATCTTTTGGGAATAAAGCTGACCTAGATATTCTAGTTGAAGGAGATAAAAATCTGTTTAACCCCTATGGCGTTATGTTGGTCAGCACAGACAAATGTCCAACCGTGAATACAAAGGCCGGTCAGGCCTTTATTGACTGGCTGTTGTCTGACACAGGCCAAACCGCCATATCTGCTTTCCGTGTTGATGATAAGCAACTATTTTTTGCGCATGCAAAGCGGTAAAGGCGCCAACCTGGCTTTCACTTCAAGCATTGAACCTGACCTGGCCAAGCCCAGTTGTGTCATAGCCGTCAAAACTGCTCACAAGTTCCGTAAAGCTATCGGAGTGACAAAAGGCTAAAAGGGTCTGAAAAGCAGGCTCAAACACCATTTTCCTGTCGACCAGAATATCAACAGATTCAGAAACCAGTGGCAAAAACGCCAGATTATACTTAGCTGCAAAATGCTCCAGACCAAAGGCAATATCTGCTTGTCCTTCCAAAAGGGTCAGAACAGCTTCAAGCTCTGTGTGACAGGCCACCCCCAGTTCAAGTTCGTCCTTTTTCAGCCCCGCCTCAGTCAGCAGATGATCAAACAGAATCTGAGCCCCTGTGCCTGCCTGACGCTGGCTCAGGCGCCAGGGCCGGATAGCTGAAAGAGATGTAACATTCTCAGCTGCAGATGTGGTCATGACAAGACCGCGGCTGCGTTTTGCCCAGTGCAGAAGCACAACATCTCTCTCTGCACAGGCGGCCTTCACCGCATCAATATTCCAGCTCTGTTCTACAGGACAGAAAATATGCAGAACGGATGCTGATGCCTGACCTTTTACAACCCGCTCAAGGCCCGCAGTGCTTCCATTCCAAAGGGTTGCTATATCTATACCTGTCTGCCGCAAAACAGTTTCAAATAAAGGATCATGGCTACCTGAGATGGTCAGTTGTGTTTTGTCTGCTGGCAGGCTGTCTTTATCAATCCAGGCCAGCACAGCATCTTTTGGAAACAGTAATTTGCCTGTTGTCTTTCTGACTGGAATATCACCTTTGGCAACAAGATCATATATTTTGCGCTCTTTTACCCGCATCAGGGCAGCAACTTCCCTAGTAGTCATATATTGGCTTGTTTCTGGCATCTGCTGCTGTTCCTATACTTCAGGTGTTCGAACATCATTTTAGATCACACTGACAGCATACCAGCCCACATCAATTTCAGCATAGTCAATTCAGCATCAGCCCGTAAAGCCAGTAACCTAAGCCATATGCTTTCATAAAGTCAGCTTGTTGACCTTTACCTACCTTCGTGTGTTTTATGAAGCAGCAAACAAAAAAGGCCCGGCAACAGCGCCTGGCTGAATAGCGGGGAACTTTTATGAATAAAATCAGAGTAATTAAATGGACTAGCACAGCAGCCGTACTTATAGGGATTGCCTTGACCAACCTCAATATCTATCCTGTGAATATAATTATACACGGAGCGGGGGCCACAGGCTGGACAATCGCAGGTTTTTTAACGAAAGACCGAGCACTTATAACTAATTTCTGCCTGCAACTGCCCCTGTTTATATTCGGAATTGTGAATTTCTTCCTGCAGGGATAAAAACATGACAGATAATTTTTTTCATATAGACGACCTTACACAAGGTTTAGCCCGCAAACTAACAAATGGGATCACAACACGGATTTTTTCCGGTGACAAAGCGATGCTATCTGTGGTGCGGATAGCCCCCAACGCCCAAGGAACGCTGCACAGCCACCCTGAAGAGCAGTGGGGCTATATGATTGAGGGATCAGCGACCCGCATTCAAAATGGTGAACGTATACAAGTTGAAAAAGGGTCTTTTTGGCGCACACCTGGAAATGTTGAACATAGTGTTATTGCAGGTTCCGAAGGCTGCGTCATTCTAGATGTTTTTGCCCCACCAAGAGAAGAATATAAAACTCCCGGCAGCGGTTTTGGGACAGCAAGAACCTGAACCCATTCTCAATCGATTTAGGTCTGCACAACAAAACAATGCTAACATTTGAGAGATTATGCAGAATTTGTTACTACATCTTCTGCATTATTGTTGTTTTATTCAGCACCAATTTGCGCCCATTCAGGAACCCATGAAGGGTAGCTAGAACAGGCAGACAGACCAACAAGCCAAAAGGCCGTAAGCGCAAGAGCCACAAATTTTTTCATAACACTTTCCTTATACTCTGACATAACTCATCTCGTACCTCTCAATGTTCGCTTTGCTAGAAAGAAAAAGCAACTCCACAATTCCAGAAATCACGTTTTATCTGCATTTAAGCACCAAAAACTTGAAAAAAATGAAGGACTAGACGCAAAAATGAATATTGAGGCTAAAACCACGCTCACCTTTGATTGTTATGGCACACTAATTGATTGGGAATCTGGCATCTGGGACGGCTTTCAACAGTTGTTACAGATGAATAATAGCACGCTCATGCGCAAGACCTGCCTAGAGGCTTTTGCAGAGATAGAAAGCACTGTTCAGGCACAGCAGCCAGACAGGCTTTACCCAGAGATATTGCAGCTTACTCATGAGTTATTTGCTAACCGGTTTGCTCTGAAAACAAGTCCAGGGTTGGATAAACGCTTTGGAAATTTTGTACCCTTCTGGCCAGCCTTTCCAGACAGTGCCGAGATGTTGCGCCGCCTGAAGGTCCATTTTAAACTTGTGGTTCTCTCTAATGTCGACAGAACCAGCTTCGCCGCCTCAAATGAGCGGCTGGGAGTTGATTTCGATGCCATTTTTACCGCAGAAGATATTGGTTCTTACAAGCCTAACCCAACGAATTTTTCCTATATGATGCAGAATCTTGATTGTGAAGTGACAGACACTCTGCACGTCGCACAGTCACTGTTTCACGATATAAAGCCTGCCACAGATGCCGGCCTTAACACCGTATGGATTGACAGGCAGGACCTTGCGAATGGCGGATCATGGGGCGCAACCGCAAAAATAGACAAACGACCTCAAGCCGATATAAGATTTAGTTCTTTGCAGGAGTTTACTGAATTCGCCTGCAAAGCAAAGTAATAGGTTATACTTTATTTATAGGAGTGACGCATGCTGCTAAACACACCAGTTTGCAATTTTGGCTGGAAAGCGCCCGCTTTCACCCTGCCTGATACAGTCAACCGACTGCATGAACTGGATAGCCTTATTGGGGTAAATGGCCTTCTGATCGCCTTTATTTGCAATCATTGTCCCTATGTAAAAGCCATTATTGACAGGTTGGTTAGTGACGCCACCACCCTGCAGCAGCACGGTATTAATACGGTTGCAATTATGTCAAATGACTATCACAACTATCCTGAAGACAATCCTGGAAATATGGTGGCTTTCATTAATCGTCATCATATCCCTTTCCCTTACCTCATTGATGAAACACAGCAGGTGGCCAAAGCCTATGCGGCGGTATGCACCCCTGATTTTTTTGGTCTTAACGCAGAAGGTAAGCTGCATTATCGTGGCCGGCTAGACGATGCCAAAATGGGAACGGCAGACAATCGTCAGCCAGAACTTCTCAAAGCAATGATAAAAATGGTTGAAACAGGACAGGGTCCAGAACACCAAGTCCCATCAATGGGATGTTCCATAAAATGGCAGTGAGTGAGCTGTCCATGCATATCCGCTTAATAAAGTGTTACGAGTATGTTGAAACAGTTACGTAACTGGCATGGCCAGATGCTTGAAAAGATACAGAAGCAGACCGGGCTGACAAATTATCAGATCTTGTGGATTGCTTTTGCAGAAGGTTTGTTTTTTGGCTTTTTACTAGGATGGTGGTGGTTTGTGTGAAGACATTGAAAATTATATATGCTGCATTCATCAGCAGCCTTTATATGATAATCACTCCTGCTCAAGCCATTGCAGCTGAACCACTGAAAAAAGCGCTTTCGGAGACATCAGCGAATGTGGTGTTTATGCGCCATGCCCTTGCCCCTGGGTTTGGTGATCCGGCAGGATTTCAGATCAATGATTGTTCAACACAGCGAAATCTCGATCAGGCTGGGCGACGTCAGGCCCGATTTATCGGCAAGTATCTGCGCGACCATAAAATCATCTTTGATACCATCCTCTCCAGTCAATGGTGTCGCTGCAAGCAGACAGCTGACCTTCTTAATATGGGTAGCTGGCAAGAATTTACAGGATTGAATTCTTTTTTTCAGGGTCATGCTGACCGCACAGATACATTGTTAAAACTCCAGTACAAGCTAGATGGCCTGCCTGCTGACACTCTAGTTTTGATGATTACACATCAAGTCGTAATCAATGCTGTGACAAAAATTTCACCGGCCAGTGGCGGTTTTGTTGTCTACAATGCGAGAACTAAAGTTTCTAAGAGTGTACAGCTGAAGACCCAATAGAATTAAACTGAGATTGGCGTCATAAACATGAAATATTTCTCGTTTAAGGAGAAATATCCGTGCCAGTTGCGCTGAGTTATATTTTCAGTCAGATTTGCGGTGGCCTTGCAGGCACCATTCTTGCACATCTGATTTTTGATTTACCTCTAGTGCAGATAGCCACCACCAACAGAGCCAGTCTGCGATTTTATTTTGCTGAATTTATTGCAACAACTGGTCTTCTTTCCGAGGTTTTTAAAAGGCCGCGCCTACCGCAAGCCATCATTACCATTGCTAGTTGGGCTGTATATTTCAGCCTGCTATTGGTTCACATCATGTCACAGTTTTGCTACTCTGGTCGTGACTTTGGCTAGGATGTTCACAGATAGTTTTTCTAGCATTGCCCCGTCTGCTGTTTTGTTTATCATTATCTTCCAGCTGCTGGTAGCTTGGCCTGTCTATAAATTTTCAACCTGGCTTACATCTTCACAGAATACTGACAATCAGGGCTAGCAATTTATACCAAACACATCTCCTTCACTATCAATGATGAGCGCAATGCCTCCGTATTGAATTGTAGTTAGTTACGTTCAAACACCTAATGCCATCTATTGATTACCCATTAGGTTATCTCGACTAATCCAAATAAAAAATAGGGATCAAGGACTTTGCTTAAATTGAAGTATAGGTTCCCAATCCCAACGCTTTTGTTCCCCAAAAAAATCCACCCAAAATGGGTGGAGTGTTTTTTTAGACGACTTACAAAAAATTTTGAATCATTTCTTATTTTGTGTCGTAACTGATATGAGCATCTGTTTTTTAGCAGATGTATCATCCTCCCTAAACTTGGTCGCAGTTTTCTGCGGCCTCTTTTTTTTTAGGCAAACATGTTTAAAGTGGTTTGTAAAGTTATGAATAGCTTTAGTGAAAAATTTTTTACTCTTATCCGTCCAATTCTCAGGCGCAATCTAAGTTTCATGGCCTGACAACAAACCCTGCGGCAAGCTGGTCTGTTCTTGAATCATCTGACGCTAAACATTATTTAAAGATTAGGTCCATTGTTATGACGTGGATTAGAAAATCAGAGTTACACTGTTGGAGACATATAAGTGGTTGCTTTGGGCGCATTGTTGAACAATCTGTTCAGCCAAACAACCAACTGGCTGAATAACCAGCATCGGTCTGACCTATCTTTACCTGAGCTTTGTGAGCAGCTCTTATCTAACAAGGGCGAGGTAACTGGCCTATCCCTTGCCCGTGACATTCTGGATCAGTTTGAAGAGCAAAACTCAGAGGGTCAGAAAGCGTTTCTAACAACCCTTGTCACAGAATTTGACCTTGATACAAATGAGTTGAACGTAGCACTGAAAATGTATGAGGCTGACCCCGATAAAGCCAGCTACTCAAAACTTATGACAGCTGTTACATCCCGTAGACAGACATTATTCAGAAAGCTGAACGAATTGCCCGGGGCCACACAGCGGCTTGTAAATATGCGTAAGACCCTACTTGAACTGCTGCCAGCACATCCTGAGCTTGCTGTCATTGATCAGGATTTAAAACAGTTATTTACGAGCTGGTTTAACAGAGGATTCCTTGTTCTTCAGCCGATTAGCTGGTCAAGCCCTGCCCATATTCTGGAAAAAATCATTGCTTATGAGGCTGTTCACGCCATCGAAAGCTGGGATGATTTACGCCGTAGGTTGCAACCTGCCGACAGACGATGCTTTGCCTTCTTTCACCCTGCAATGCCAGATGAGCCGCTAATTTTTGTTGAAATTGCCCTCAGTAAGGAAATTCCTGGAGCCATTCAGGCCATCCTCGCTGACCACAATGAAGCAGATGACGGCAGGCCAAAAACAGCAACATTCTATTCCATTTCAAATTGTCAAACAGGCCTTGCAGGCATTTCATTTGGCAACTCTCTAATCAAGACAGTCGTCAGCGAATTACGGCGTGAATTTGAAAGTCTCGAAAAGTTTGTAACGCTTTCGCCTTTACCTGTATTTGCAGATTGGCTGTCATCACAAACCTTAACAGAGCCGGTATCCCTTGAAAAGGACCAGTACATAACTGACCTTGCTGCCTGCTATCTTGTTCATGCGAAAACACAATCTGGCGCTCCGTTTGATCCAGTTGCACGTTTTCATCTGGGCAATGGTGCGCGCATACATGCTCTGCATGCTAACGCAGATATGTCAGAAAATGGAAAGTCACGCTCACATGCTGTGATGGTGAACTACCTTTATGATCTGAAAAAGCTAGAGGAAAACCATCAGAAATTTGCAGTTGATGGAGTGATTGCCTGTTCGGGAAAGGTTAAAGACCGTGCGGACGCGACTCTTGATTTACTGCCTGAGTTAAAAGTATAGCCCACCCTATCGCAGTTGGTTAAACAGTTGCCGTCAGCCCGCCATCAACATAGATAATTTGGCCATTCACAAAGGATGAGGCTGGCGAAGCAAGATAAACAGCTGTGCCGATCAGATCAGATACATTTCCCCAACGACCTGCGGGCGTGCGCCTCTCCAACCAAGCAGTGAACTTCTTGTCGGCAACAAGTGCAGCGTTCAATTCTGTTTTAAAGTAACCAGGGGCAATCGCATTACAATTCAGCCCATAACCTGCCCAATCTGCTGCCATCCCTTTTGTGAGATTGGCAATCGCACCCTTGGTAGCGGTATACGGTGCGATTCCTGGCCTGGCGAGAAGGCTCATAACAGAAGCGATATTGATGATGCGGCCGTGCTGACGGGCAATCATGAAGGCAGACAAGGCTTTGGCTGTGTAAAAGGCAGCTTTCAGATTGACCGCAATCATCTGATCAAACACATCAGCCTCAAAACTTTCAAGCGGCGCGCGATGCTGCATACCCGCGTTATTGACTAGAATATCTATCGGGCCAGTGTGGGCCTCATAACGTTCAATCTGAACTGATATTTCATCCTGTTGTGTGACATCCGCAACCAGGCCTGATGCCGCTATGGACCTGCTGTTTAATTCATCCACAACCTTCTGAATTGTATCTGCAGAACGTCCATTGATCAGAACATGTGCGCCGGCTTGACCCAGACCACGGGCAAGTGCAAAACCGATACCACGTGTCGACCCAGTGATGAGGGCTGTCTGTCCCTCCAGATTAAACAGACCGGCAAGCTGCTTGTTCGACATAATTACTTTTCCCTGAGTGAACTGTTAATTCAGCTTGTAAAGACCAAGTGTGGATGCCTGAAGTTTCAGCAATGAGGTCACCTCACGCAACACAGGAGTTGGAATAGACAGGCTATCAGCCAGTTCAAGCACCGCTGTCATTAACGGGTCAATTTCCAGCGGCCGCCCCGCTTCAATGTCCTGGCGCGTTGAGGGCTTGTGGCCAATAATTTTGGCCGCCCCCTCAATTCTATCCTCAATGGACACCGCAAAACGCGCGCCCAACGCTTCTCCAACCGACTGGCATTCTTCCATAATCTGCCGAACAAGTGCACGACATCCTGGATCAGCACCAATCTGATCAAGACTTGCCCCTGTAAGAGCAGATACGGGGTTGAACGAGCAGTTGCCCCAAAGTTTAATCCAGATTTCATCACGGATACGGCGTTTCTGAGGCGCTTTTAGCCCACCCTTTATAAAAAGGGCAGATAAAGTCTTTATCCGCTCACTAGCCTCACCCGATGGTTCGCCAAGAGAAAATCTGTCGCCGCTCAAATGGAGGATTCGCCCCGGTTCAACAATTTCACAAGCCGGGTAGACAACACAGCCGATCGCGCGCTCAGGCCCTACACCGTTCCAAATAGCCGAGCCTGGATCGACAGCTGACAATGGTTGGTCATCTAGTACCGTGCCTGTATTTGCCCGATAAAAATACCACCAGGGCACACCATTGACCGCTGATACTATACTGGTGTTCTCACCCATTAAGAACTGAAGCGACGGCACAATATCAGTCAGCGCATGTGCTTTTAAGGCAATGATAATATAGTCTTGCGGACCAATTTCCGCTGGATTGTCTGTTGCTGGCAACGAATATACCAATTCCTGCCCGTCATAAATAAGGCGCAACCCCGCTTTGCGTATAGCTTCAAGATGCGGCCCTCTGGCAATTAGGCTAACATCAGCCCCTGCCTCATGCAGACGAGCAGCCATAAACCCGCCAATTGCCCCTGCTCCATAGATGCAAATCTTGCTCATATTTGTATCTTTCCTCAGCTGTTCTTTTTTGTATAGGGCCCTAAAGACCAAGCTTTTCAGCCAAACCTATACGCTGCAGCTTGCCTGTTGCTCCTTTTGGTATTTCATCAACAAAACGCACATGGCGGGGAACCTTGAATTTTGCCAGTCGCTGGTTTGCATAGGCTTTCAACTCAGCCTCATTTAGAGTCGCTCCATCTGCCAGAACAATTGCTGCCCCGATTTCCTCACCTAATAGTTTGTCCGCAACAGCAAAGGTTACCACCTGAAGAACTGCGGGATGTTCCATCAGAACATTATCGACTTCCAATGGCGATATTTTTTCTCCACCTCGATTAATGATCTCTTTCAACCGGCCTGTAATTTTAAGGTAACCTTCTGCATCAAAGTATCCCTGATCACCAGTTCTGAACCAACCACCTGTAAAACTGGATGCATTGGCTTCCGGATTATTTTCATAACCTGGAGTCACATTGTCCCCCTTTATGCAGACCTCTCCTTCTTTGCCTTGCGGTTGAGTTTCGCCATCAGCGTCAAGAATACAAACTTCAGGTGACGTCGCGATCCCTACAAATCCAGCCTTCTGGCGCCCTGCCCCAAGCGGATTTGATGTCATCTGGTGGGCTGCTTCGGTCATGCCGTAAGCTTCAATAACTGGGCAACCAAAAACGGCAACAAGCTCTTCAAAGACAGCCGGTGGAAGAGATGCTGATGATGAGCGGATAAAACGCAAGCCTAGAGCCTGTGCCTGTGCCGGGTTGCGCTTTGCCCTCAACAAAATAGCCTGATGCATTGTCGGCACACCAGAATACCAACTGATTTGTTCCGAGACGGCAAGCTCCAAAAATTTCAGCGCATTAAAACCAGCAGTGCAGCAGACGGATGCGCCTTTTCCCATACTAGCTATCAGCACAGCAATCAGACCGTGAATATGAAATAATGGCATGATGTTCAAACAATGATCATGATCTAGTAGTTCCAGACTTGCCGCGATATTCCGCGCTGAGGCCAGAATATTTTTCTGTAACAAGGGAACCACTTTCGGCCGCGAGGTAGTGCCGGAGGTGTGCAGAACAAGAGCCTCTTTTTCTGTGCTGGCGGGCGTTATATCCGCTTCCTCATCAAACAATAAAAACTCACCAGCTGACATGTCTGGTTTAACCCTCGCTTCTGCCACAGGAATGTTTAGAGCTGCGGCGGCCTGGCGAACTGGATTATCACTACCTTTTTCAACAATTACCAGCGCAGGTTTAAGATCAGAAAGATAAAATTCATATTCATTCATCTTGTAGTTAGGGTTCAGCGGGGCTGCTGACATATAACTGGCAACTGCCAAAAATGATGAAGCCATTTCTGGGCCATTTGGCAGCACAATGGCGACCCTGTCTGAAGCGTGCAAGCCTTGCCCCGCTAGTTGCCGCCCAATCGTATCAACATGGCGACGCAGCTGGACATAGGTCAGTGGCTGCCGGGCTGGCGCGCTCAAAGCAATGGCTGAACCAGCCCCTTTATCAAGAAGCGATCTTAATGTCATATTAATTTACCTGCATCTGAACTTAAGGGTCTTCATGTATTTGGTTTTGCAGACAACTTGTGGTACGAGCCTCCAAAACCACTCGTCAAAGCTGTTGTCCTTATCTGAACTTAATCTTTACTCACTAATTTGCGCTTGCTGTTCATAATTTCAAGAACATTATGCAGTGTACTCGGCCCATTTATTGCTTGACACCCACCCATGTTAACAAGCTTGCCAACACCAACCGAACCAGAATAAACCAGTGAGGCCATCGTTATACCATTTGTCAATGGCGACAGAAAAACAGCATCCAATCCAGCCACATTAGGCAACGGAAAAACTGAAAAAAGCCTTGGTGTTCCTCCATTTTTTATAATATCACAGAGCCAATGCCTCGGGGCTAACCCTTCTTAACGATTGATAAAGGAGTTTTTTCCATCATGGACACAAGCCCACTGCATCTTCAAATTTTGTAAATTTAAAATGACCGAAGTTCCTACATGGACGAAACTACGGTAAGGTAGGGAGGCTTACAAACAAGCGCAATGATCACAACAACCAACCTTTATTGCTGCGCTGCAAATCCATAAGGCATTGCTCACCTAATAGAGCCTCAGCACGCCCTATGCACATGTCGACTCACATCACAGTAAAATAAAGATACAACTATATGAAGTATATGGCAAATCTTTTCTGTCTATATATTGTAGATTGGCAGTGTTACCGTGTTTTTGTTAACCTGAAGGGATTTTTGGTCGTTTTTCCACGATGAAATTCTCAAGTGCTTGAGATCAGACACCCAAGCAGCTAACTATCTAGGTTATGTCAATACGTCTGCACAGGACATCCGCATGTTGAACGCGTTTAAATTTTTTGTTGCCCTAACGGGTATTCTATTTATCTCTGACCTTAATGCCAATTCCTTTCAGGACGGCAAAAACGCCGAACGCAATGGAAACTACAAAGCAGCCTTTGATATTTGGTTGCCATTAAGTCAGAAGGGAGATGCTTCAGCCCAGACTGGCCTCGCTTTTCTATATAAACATGGACAGGGTGTTAAACGCGATATGGACCAAGCAATTACTTGGTTCAAAGAAGCTGCCGCAGGGGGTAATGCTGATGCTCAGAATATAATGGGCCTCTTTTATTACAGCGGAAAAGGGGTCAAGCAGGATTTTTCTGTGGCAGCGAAATATTACCTTATGGCTGCTGAACAAGGTCATGTCGACAGCCAATTTATGCTCGCTTCTCTCTACCAAAAAGGTGAAGGTGTCGAACAAAACATCACTGAAGCCGCTCGCTGGTTTAAGGCGGCCGCTATTCAGGGTGACAAAATAGCATTATCCAGTTTAATGGGACTTCATTTAAATGAGCTTAATGTAGGTAAAGAATTTTCAAAGTGGGTCGAAAATTATCAAAAATCTTTCGAAACAACAGATGCAGACCCACAATTTCATCTTGGGCAGCTCTATCATGAAGGCCGCGGCGTCATTCAAGATTTTTCACTTGCCGCGGAACTTTATCGACAGGCAGCTGAAAGGGGCAATAAAGAGGCCCAATTTGGGCTAGCAACATTATACATGAACGGAGATGGGCTGCCGAAAGATATTGAAAAGGCGATTTTTTGGCTTGAGAGGGCGTCCATGGGCGGACATTTAAATGCAATGTCAACTCTTGCATCCGCTTACGACAACGGCATTGGTGTAAACCAAAATAATAA
>CABYIQ010000038.1 GCA_902518965.1 uncultured SAR116 cluster alpha proteobacterium | reverse complement strand
CGCACAGAGCGGCAGGTTGCGTTGCAAAAAATTATAGAATCGTGGGTATTTGAATCTAAATTGCCCTCTGGCGTGCGAGTTGTGTGTGATATAGACCCCTACAGCTTCCTGTAACAGGCCGTCTGTAAGGGGTTCGACGGGTTGGAGACTGATGCTGAATGCTGCGCAGATCTTTGGATATTATTGCCGCAGGGCGTTTTTTTGCCTGTCTCAGACTTGCCTTTGCGTTAGGGGTATGATAACTCCCAAACTGAAAAAACACCTTCATTTAGATCAGGAAGACCACCGTGAGTTGGCGCTTGGAAAAACACTGATGGAAACAGAGAAGGTTAAAAGTCGAGGGCCATATTTTAGGCGATGAGGACTGCGTCGTGAGTTCAAGTGAAAAAGGTTTGGCTGGCCGCTATGCGGGAGCACTTTATGAGTTGGCTGTTGAGGCAAAAGCAACAGACGCTATTCTCTCCGATTTAACCGGACTGAAAAGCCTGATGTCTGAAAATGATGAACTGAATTCTGTTATTGAATCGCCAGTGTATGCGCGGACTGAGCAGGCGAAAGCGGTTATGGCCGTGCTGGAAAAGGCTGGGGCTAACAGCCTCACCATCAGGTTTGTAGGGGCGGTCGCCGATAACGGTCGACTGTTTGCGTTGAAACAGATTATTCAGGCGTTTGCTGAGGAAGTGGCCCGGCGTAATGGTCAGATTTCTGCCGAAGTTATTTCAGCTATCTCATTAGATAGTCAGAGAAAAAAGGTAGTTGAGGATACTGTTGCAAAGTTGGCGGGGTCAAAGAATATATCGCTTGAAATGAAGGTTGATCCTTCATTGTTAGGCGGTCTTGTCGTGCGTATCGGATCACGTTTGTTTGATACGTCTGTAAAAACAAAACTTAACCGGCTTGAAGCCGCAATGAAGGGTGTAGCGTGATGGATGTTCGTGCCGCTGAAATTTCAGCGATCCTGAAAGACCAGATTTCTAATTTCGGCAGTGAAGCTGAAGTGTCAGAGGTTGGCCGTGTACTGTCTGTTGGTGACGGGATCGCACGTGTGTATGGTCTGGATCAGGTCCAGGCTGGTGAGCTGGTCGAGTTTGATGGTGGCGTAAAGGGAATGGCGCTGAACCTTGAAACAGATAATGTGGGTATCGTTATTTTTGGCGATGACCGCGGCATTAAAGAAGGGGATACGGTCCGCCGGACCTCTTCTATCGTTGATACACCGGTTGGTAAAGGCTTGCTCGGACGTGTGGTTGATGCGCTTGGTAATCCAATTGATGGTAAGGGTCCGATTAAAGATGCTACACGCACACGTGTTGAAGTAAAGGCCCCTGGCATTATGCCTCGCCAGTCCGTGCATGAGCCAATGCAGACAGGCCTGAAGGCGATTGACAGTCTGATTCCTATTGGCCGCGGTCAGCGTGAATTGATTATTGGTGATCGTCAGACAGGCAAGACTGCCATTGCTGTTGATACCTTTATTAACCAGAAAGCTGTAAATGAAGCCGCTGGCGACAAAGATGGTGACAAGCTGTTCTGCATTTATGTTGCTGTTGGTCAGAAGCGGTCAACTGTGGCCCAGATTGTGCGGTCGCTGGAGGAAAACGGCGCCATGGATTATTCGATTGTGGTTGCGGCAACCGCATCTGATCCCGCGCCTATGCAGTTCCTGGCCCCCTATACGGCTGCCGCCATGGGCGAATATTTCCGTGATAATGGTATGCATGCGCTGGTTGTGTTTGATGATTTGTCAAAGCAGGCCGTGGCCTACCGCCAAATGAGCCTGTTGCTGCGTCGTCCGCCAGGCCGTGAAGCTTACCCGGGCGATGTGTTCTATCTTCATTCACGTCTGCTGGAACGAGCAGCTAAAATGAATGCTGATAACGGGTCTGGTTCGTTGACAGCCCTTCCCGTAATCGAAACACAGGGCGGTGATGTGTCAGCCTTCATACCAACCAATGTAATTTCCATTACAGACGGCCAGATCTTCCTTGAAACAGACCTGTTCTACAAAGGTATACGCCCAGCGGTGAATGTAGGTCTGTCTGTTTCACGTGTAGGTTCAGCCGCACAAATTAAGGCAATGAAGCAAGTCGCGGGCACCATTAAACTGGAATTAGCCCAGTACCGTGAAATGGCTGCCTTTGCACAGTTTGCATCTGACATGGATGCCTCAACTCGCCAACTTTTGGACCGCGGTGCACGGTTAACTGAATTGTTGAAACAGCCGCAATATTCCCCGATGTTAATTGAGGAACAGGTCGCTGTTATATTCGCTGGTGTTAAAGGCTATCTGGATGAAGTCGCGCTGGCAGATATAGGCCGCTTTGAAATAGGCCTTCTAGACCAACTGCGGGGGTCCGGAAAGAAAATTTTGGCGTCTATTCGTGATGAAAAGTCAATTTCAGAGAAGACCGAAAAGGATCTGCATGATTTGATTGATTCATTCACTAAGAGCTTTGCTTGAGATGACGGGGAGTGGACTGTGCCATCTGGCCAGTTGACTTTATGTAAGGACCATAATAGATGCCAAATTTGAAGGATTTGAAAACACGGATTAACTCTGTGACCTCAACGCAGAAAATCACTTCTGCGATGAAGATGGTTGCAGCAGCTAAACTGCGTCGTGCTCAAGAAGCTGCCGAATCCGGCCGTCCATACGCTACCCGGATGCAGGCTGTTATAGCCTCTCTCGCGGCAAATGCTGATAAAAGCTCAGCATCGGAACTGCTTGTTGGCCGCGCAGCTGTAAAAACACATCTTTTGGTAATCATATCAGCCGATAAGGGCTTGTGTGGTGGTTTTAACGGGTCTGTTGCTCGACTGGCGAAGCATGAAATGAATCGACTGGAAACTGAGGGCAAATCTGTACAGATCTATTTTGTTGGCCGTAAGGCAGCAGATGCGCTGGGCAGCGCGATCTCTGACCGCACATTTGCCCGGGTTGAAGGAGTGCAGGGAACCAATTTAGGTTTTGAAAGTGCGAGCGAAATTGCTTCTAAAATCATCACTGGCTTTGAAGAAGGTCAGTTTGACGCGGTCTCTGTGATATTTAACCGGTTTGTCAATGCGATCACTCAGGAAGTGACCCATACTTCCCTTATTCCGGTCCACATAGATGCGCCGGAAGACGAGGGTAGTGAGTCTGCAATTTTTTATGATTATGAGCCTGAAGAGGCAGAAATCTTAAGCGCACTTCTGCCGCGTAATATGTCAACACAGATTTTTAGTGCTCTTCTTGAATCCTCCGCTGCTGAGCTGGCAGCCCGGATGACGGCGATGGATAATGCAACGCGTAACGCGGGTGACATGATCGATCGCTTAACACTTGTTTATAACCGAACCCGTCAGGCGAACATCACCAAAGAGTTGATTGAAATCATCTCTGGTGCTGAGGCGTTATAACGGATATTTTGAAAAGGCAAACGCTGGAGTCGCAAGCTATGGCAAAAAATGCAGTTGGAAAAGTAAGTCAAGTCATTGGCGCGGTTGTCGATGTTGAATTCGATGGTGCTATCCCTGATATCTTGAACGCTTTGGAGGTGGATAATAACGGTCAGCGTCTAGTTCTGGAAGTAGCTCAGCATTTAGGTGAGAATACGGTCAGGACGATAGCTATGGATGCTACAGAAGGCTTAGTGCGTGGCACAGGAGCTGAGGACACGGGTGCGCCAATATCCGTGCCTGTTGGCCCGGAAACACTTGGGCGGATCATCAATGTTATCGGTGAGGTTATTGATGAAGGAAAACCGATCAAAGCGAAAAAGAACTACGCGATTCACCGGGCTGCCCCTGAATATGTAGACCAGTCGACTGAGTCCGAAATTCTGGTGACAGGGATTAAGGTGATCGACCTCCTGGCGCCATATGCTAAAGGCGGTAAGATCGGCCTGTTTGGCGGTGCCGGTGTGGGTAAAACAGTGACGATTATGGAACTGATCAACAATGTGGCGAAAGCTCATGGTGGTTACTCAGTTTTTGCTGGCGTTGGTGAACGGACTCGTGAGGGCAATGATCTATATCATGAAATGGTTGAATCAGGCGTAATTAAAACCGATGGCGATGGCTCTAAGGCAGCTCTTGTTTATGGCCAGATGAACGAACCACCGGGTGCACGTGCACGTGTGGCGCTTACTGGCCTGACATTGGCTGAATATTTCCGTGATGAAGAAGGTCAGGATGTGCTTTTCTTTGTAGACAACATTTTCCGCTTCACACAGGCAGGGTCTGAGGTTTCAGCGCTTCTCGGTCGAATTCCGTCTGCTGTGGGTTATCAACCAACACTGGCAACAGATATGGGGGCACTTCAAGAGCGGATCACTTCAACAAACAAGGGCTCAATCACGTCTGTTCAGGCGATTTATGTCCCTGCTGATGACCTGACCGATCCGGCACCGGCAACATCATTTGCCCACCTCGATGCGACTACTGTTCTGTCACGTCAGATTGCTGAGCTGGGTATCTACCCGGCTGTGGATCCGCTTGACTCCACCTCGCGGGTTCTTGACCCACGTGTTGTTGGCGAAGAGCATTACAACACAGCGCGTGAAGTTCAGGAAGTTCTGCAGCAATACAAGTCATTGCAAGATATCATTGCCATTCTGGGTATGGATGAATTGTCTGAGGAAGATAAGCTTGTTGTTGCTCGGGCGCGCAAGATTCAGAGGTTTTTGTCACAGCCATTCCACGTTGCTGAAGTATTCACAGGTACCCCGGGGGCATTTGTCAGCCTTGAAGAAAGCATAAAAGGCTTTCAGGGCATTGTGCGTGGTGATTATGATTATTTGCCAGAAGCAGCTTTTTATATGGTAGGCACGATTGATGAAGCGATTGAAAAGGGCAAAAAACTTTCTGCTGAAGCTGCCTGACAGCCAACAGGCGCGACTCAACAATAGCTTTCCAACAATGAGGACATTCTAGCTATGGCCGAAACAACAAAGATGGAACTTGTTACGCCAGGACGCGTTTTGGTCAGCAAATCTGTTGAAATGGTTGTAATTCCAGGCAGCGAAGGCTTTTTTGGTGTGCTCCCGCGCCATTCAGCTTTGCTCGCTAACCTGCAGCGTGGTGTCGTTGAGGTGTATGAAGGTGGCAAAGTAATTGATAGGTTGATGATTGATGGTGGTATCGCTGATGTCACGCCAGACAGCGTGACAATCCTGACCGAGAGGGCCGAAGATCTGAACAAATCGAATACACAGGAAATTGGGGAGCGTGCAAAAGCTGCATCAGAAGCCGAGGCTGATTTTCTGAAAGATGTGGAGGCCGCCCTATAATTGGACAATCACATAGCAATGTAGATCTAGTGATGGCTGTTTAAAAGAAGTTGATTTCGTCCTTGAATGTGTCCATTAAATTTTCATATACGTCCTGTTTAAAAGGCACGGCGCGCTGAACCAACTGTTCTGGTGAAAGCCATTGCCAGCGTATAAATTCTGGCTCTTCCGTTTCAATATTAATGTCAGAATCAGTTCCTGTGAAACGCAAGGCCACCCATTTCTGTGTTTGCCCGCGATAGGCCCCTGACCACAGCCTATTAGCCAATTCCTCAGGGATGTCATAATTCAGCCAGTCCGGGTGAATGCGGAGGATTTTAGCTTTGTTTGTACCAATCTCTTCCTGCATCTCGCGGAAACAAGCTGTCTCAATATCCTCGCCTTCATCGATGCCACCTTGGGGCATCTGCCAGGCTTCTGCGCGGTTATCTATCCGCTGGCCGCTGAAAATTTGCCCTTTAGTGTTTATCAACATAATGCCAACACAGGCGCGGTAGGGCCTGTTTTCATAATTCATAGGTTTGATTTTAATTTCGTTCATGGCTTGCCTACTGATATGTATTATGGCTTGGTTGATTATGATTTCGAAGACAGGGCATTAAAAACACTCAGTCCGCGAAGCAAGTCAACAGCCCTTGCCAGCTGGTAGTCAATTTCAATCGGGTCTTTTGGTTCTGCAGAGGCAGTATTATCTGCTATTGGTTCCGAACCACCTTCCTGTTTGTCTAATGCGCCGCGCAGATCTTCTTCTCTGACAAGTCCGCCCTCCAGTTTTTCAATCCGCGCTAAGGCCACCTCAATATCAGGGGAAATGCCTTTCGCCTGAATAGACACGCCAGATGGGGTGAAATAGAGGGCTGTTGTCAGCCGCATTGCGCCATGCCCTGGCATCGGTGTGATGGTCTGCACGGATCCTTTGCCAAATGAACGTGTGCCCATCACAACAGCACGGCGGTGATCTTTTAGCGCGCCGGCAACAATCTCAGACGCAGAAGCAGAGCCTGAATTTATTAGGACAACAAGGGGTAACCCATCACTGATATCGCCAGGCCGTGCATAAGCATGTTGAATGTCATTTTCACCGCGGCCCCGCGTTGAGACGATCTCACCTTTTTCTAAAAAGGCGTCAGACACGCGTATCGCCTCAGACAGTAGTCCTCCCGGATTATTTCGCAGATCAAGAACAAGGCCGGTTAGTCCTTCCACCGTTTCAGCCTGCAGGTCATCCATTGCCTTTTGAAGACCGGGCGAGGTCTGTTCAGAAAATGTTGTGATCCGAATATAGCCGATACTCTCATACAGACGTGAGCGAACAGATCTGATCTTTATTTCATCTCTGATAATGTTGACTTCAAAAGGCTCATCCTGAGCGCGTTGCACGGAGATCTTAACATTTGAACCAATCGGCCCGCGTAATTTTTCAACGGCATCATTCAAAGTCAATCCAACAATACTCTCCCCGTCAACAGAGATGATCAGATCCTCAGGCAGAATTCCAGCTTTATCTGCAGGTGTATCATCAATGGGTGAGACCACCTTCACAAAGCCATTTTCCATTGTTACCTCGATACCAAGGCCGCCAAATTTTCCCCTTGTCTGTACCTGCATTTTTTGGAAATTATCATCTGGCAGATAGGCTGAATGTGGATCAAGGGATGTTAGCATGCCGTTAATGGCTGCCTCTACTAAATCTTGATCAGACACTTCTTCCACATAGTCTTCTCTAACACGTTGGAACACATCGCCAAACAAAGTCAGTTGCCGATAGGTCTCCTCATTGTTTGACTGTGCCTTTGTTGTCAGTGGTGCTATCAGAAACAGCGCGGAGAACGCGCCAAGGATCATGGCTGCAAGGACAAGTAGACGTCGTTTGGATAAAAAAGTCATTGTGCAAAGGGCCCTTTTCCGAGCTACTGTTTTGTCAAAATTGAGTTATCTAACCTATCGGTGTTCCTATCATAGCTTCTGCGGTTCAAGCTGTCAGCGATAAATCTTAAAAGGTGTCTGGCAAGTTCTATATTATCAGGCTTCGACCAGTCATCTCGTCAGGCTGATCTATCCCAAGAAGAGCCAGAAGTGTTGGCGCTAGATCTACCAAACTGCCATTCTGCAAATCCTGTGCCGGGGCATCTTTGATGTGATTAACCAAAATGCACGGCACAGGATTTGTTGTGTGCGCAGTATGTGGCGAGTTTGCGGTTGGATCCCACATTACCTCACAGTTTCCATGATCTGCTGTTACGAGCATTGCCGCGCCAGCTACTGACACAGCCTCTGCTAAGCGCCCCACAGCGCTGTCGACAGTCTCAACGGCTTTTATCGCTGCGTGAATATCTCCAGTATGCCCAACCATATCCGGGTTGGCAAAATTCACGATTATTAGGTCATGCTGCTTTTCTTGAATCGATGCAAGTACTGCGTTCAGAACGCCCTGTGCTGACATTTCTGGTTTCAAATCATAGGTTGCTACTGAGGGCGAAGGGACAAGTTGTCTATCTTCCCCTGCAAAAGCTGCTTCCTCTCCGCCATTGAAAAAGAAGGTCACATGCGGATATTTTTCAGTTTCAGCTACTCTGAGCTGATTGAGACCCGCTTTCGATACAATCTCGCCTAAACCGTTTCGCAACTCTGGCGGCATAAATAATGGTTTTACAGTATTAGTCAGATCATCAGCAACTGGCGTCATGCTCAACATGCCTGCGAAGAAGGGCCTGTTTGGCTTATTAGCCAGCCGACAGCCTGTCTCTTCAGGTCGCACAAGTGCCCGCAAAAACTGGCGAACACGGTCCACCCTGAAATTTGCAACCAGAAGGCAGTCATTTTCAGCAGGACCGGCATAGCCATTTATGCAGGTTGCCGTTATAAATTCATCTGTTTCCCCCCGTGCATAGGCATCTGCCAGAGCTGTTTGTATATCAGTTGCGTGATGAGGTGCTTTGCCAGTGCATAGCACATCTAGAAAAGCCTGCGTCCTTTCCCATCTGTTGTCCCGATCCATTGCAAAATAGCGGCCTGTGATGCTGGCAATACAGCATGTTGATGGTAGGCTGGCAATAAAAGTAGGCAATTCATCTGCAGCAGCTTTTGGCAGAGTGTCACGCCCATCTGTGATGATATGAAGCCATACCGGGATGTTTGCTGTGGCCATAATCTCGGCAATTCTGTGTATGTGATCTGTATGGGCGTGAACTCCTCCCGATGAGGTCAGCCCTGTCAGATGCAGGGCACTGCCTGTCTGTAAGCATTGTTTTGCCATGTCAATAAGGGGCGGCAATTGATCTACCTCACCAAATTTGCACGCAGCAGAAATTCTGGGCAAATCCTGCATAATCAGTCGCCCCGAGCCGATGGTCAGATGACCGACCTCAGAATTCCCAGGTTGACCTTTTGGTAGGCCAACAGCGTCCTCAGAGGCCTGTAACTGGCAGTGCGGATAGTTAGCAATCAATTCGTCAATGACAGGTGTGTGTGCTCTGTCAACAGCATTTAGGGCTGAATTGGCGCTGCTGCCCCAGCCATCCATAATACATAAAATTACCGGCGTTTTGGCTGTCATATAGGCAATCCTGTGAAAGGCGGAATTTCGCTTGTGGTTATATCGCTGACAAGACGTTCCAGCAAGCCGTTAAAGGACTCTTTGATATCAGCCTCTGTGATAAGGGTGGCCGGCCAGTATCATTTCGGCTCTGTAGAGCTGTTCGGCCAGCATTGCCCGGCAGAGCATATGTGGCCAGATCGCGCGCCCAAAGGCGATCTTCTTATCAGCTTCCTTCAGCAGATCGGGATGATGTCCATCTGCGCCGCCAATCGCAAAAAAACACTGATAGACACCGTCAGCCCGCCACTTACCGATCATATCTGCCAGTTCTTCAGAACTGATATTAACTCCATTTGGGTCAAGGCTGACCAGGCGTTTGGGTGATCCAGAACTTTGGCTTATATAAGAAAGGAGTTTCTTGCTTTCGTCTTTTGTGCGTGCCGGTCCGGAAGGAAGCCGGGACTCAAATTCCTGCACATGTGTAGGAAATGGGCACCGGCTTAGCCAGTCTACCCATAATTCGGCTTCTGGTGTTTTGCGTGCCTTGCCAATACCCAGTATGGTCAGTTTCATCTTTCAGACAGTTGTTGGTTAATCAGCGTTGACCTGAACAATGCCATCACGTGGCGTGACTGTGTCCCACATCCGCTCAAGTGCATAAAAATCACGCACCTCAGATCGGAATAAGTGAACAATCACTTCTGCGGTATCCAACAAGACCCAATCTGCCTGTGCTAAGCCTTCTTTGCCCAATATAGGCACGCCAGCGCGCTTCAGCTTGACCTCCAGATGTTCAGCTAAGGCCGCAACCTGACGTGAAGAAGAGCCAGAAGCGATTACCATAAAATCAGCAATTAAGGATTTTCCGTCTAAGGGAATGGAGACGATATCGATCCCTTTATGTTCGTCAAGCGATTGCAACACCAGATCTTTGACCTGTTCAGGGGTTAGTTGCAGACGATTGTCTTTGGTAATGGTCTATCTCCTTAAATATATTTTATCGATCACCACACATCAGGCAGAGGGTATCGCTTTTTTCTGAGAAGAGCAAGATATCATGCTGTTCTGCCTCTGATAGCCGTTGATGAAGCTGGGTCAGATGTTGAGTGTATAAAAGCCCAGCCACCTCTATTACGTTTTAAATTGCGGGCCAACCTTTTTCTGTGGCCCGACATTAGAGCCGCGCCGGCTGAGGCAAGGGCCTGAAATTGGTAATGTGGCCTGTTCACGACGATAATAGGCAGCAGCCGTGATATAAAGTAAGCCCGTTTCCACTGTGGGAATTGGATTAAATTATCTGCACCCATAATCCATATCAAATCAGCCCTTGGGCACTTCTTTACCAGCAGGCTGAGACTGTCAGCTGTAAATTGAAGGGCTTTTTTTTGCTCAAAATCCAGAACTTTTATCCAGTTGTATGGTTGTGCAACGTCTCTTGCATTGGTAAGGCGCTGCACAAACGGGGCCATCCCCTGCGCAGATTTCAATGGATTTTGCGGGCTCACCAGCCACCATACTTCATCAAGCCGTGCCGCCTGTCTTGCTTGACGGGTTATATGAACATGTCCTTTATGTGCTGGATTGAAGGATCCGCCGATAAGACCAATGCGTCGCCTGTAGGGGTAAGTTGGACAGGCCGCTGATAAGGTTGTGTTAGCCTTGTCAGGCACGTGTCTGTCCGGACCCGCGCACAGCATATTTAAAGCTGGTCAGCTGGGCGGCACCAACAGGACCTCTGGCATGAAGTCTGCCTGTTGCAATTCCAATTTCAGCACCCATACCAAATTCCCCGCCATCTGCAAACTGCGTAGAGGCATTTACCATGACGATAGCACTGTCAATTTCATTTAAAAATGTTTCAGCCTCAACCATATCTTCAGTGATGATGCTTTCCGTGTGGCCAGAACCGTTTTGGTGGATATGGGCGATGGCTTCATCCAACCCTGATACAGTTTTCACAGCTATAATCGGGGCCAGAAATTCACATCCCCAATCAGCATCTGTTGCTGGTACAATTCGGTTATCGCAGGCGGCAATTATCTGTGTTCCACGCACTTCACACCCACTGTTGAGCAACCGTTTGACAATCACGGACATATCTGTGCTGCTGACCGACTGGTCTATCAGCAATGTTTCTGCTGCTCCGCAGATACCAACCCGCCGCATTTTAGCATTTATACAGATATCCACCGCTTTTTTCATATCTGCCTTTGCCGATACATACAGATGACAGACGCCTTCTAGATGGGCAAATACAGGCACTCTAGCTTCGTCCTGGACGCGCCCAACTAGCCCTTTCCCGCCGCGCGGGATAATTACATCGAGCTGTCCGGATGCTGCCAGCATTGCGCCAACAAGCGCCCGGTCAGGTGAAGGTACAGACTGTATAGCTTCTTGCGGTAGTCCAGCACGGATTAAACCTTGTTGCATCAAACCAGACAGCAACTGACTGGTTTGATAGGAATCACTTCCTCCCCGGAGAATCACCGCGTTACCTGATTTTATGCACAGGCCAGCGGCATCAACTGTAACATTTGGCCGTGATTCATAAATGACCCCAATTACGCCAAGTGCTGTTGATATGCGGGAAATATCAAGGCCGTTTGGCCTGGTCCATCTCGCCAGCTCAACTCCCAGTGGGTCGTCCAGTCCTGCAATATCCTCAAGGCCAGTAGCCATTGCCTCAATCCTGTCGGCTTTTAAGGTCAGCCGATCGATAAAGGCATCTGTCAAACCTGTCTGCCGGCCATGTTCTCTATCTTTTTGGTTGGCGGTTTCTATCTGCTGGCTGTTCTGGCGGATCAGCTGGGCAGCCTGAAGAAGGGCCTGATTGCGGCTGTCTGCCTCTGCCCGGCCCAGAACAGCTTGTGCATCGCGGGCCTGTTCAGCCATTTGGCTGATGATTGCATCTGCTTCTGACATATCTGTCACAGTCTTTTGTGTTTGCGTCTGATGGACTGACATCTGTCACTTCCTTTTTCAAATTTCTGTCCTGTTACATCAGTATCCGGCTATTCATGGCGCAGAACAAGATCATCTGCATGAATCAGTTCAGCCCGGCATTCATATCCCAGTATCTTGGAAAAGTCCTTGCTGTTATGACCTTTCAGTTTGTCAGCCTCTGCTGAAGAATGTCCAGCCAGCCCATGGCCTAATTCAGCACCTATTTCTGTACGAATAACAACAAGATCACCTCTTTCAAACTGGCCATCTATCTTTGTGATGCCGGCGGGAAGTAGTGATTTTCCCTGCCTTAGAGCGGTTTCTGCACCCTGATCAACTGAAATAGAGCCTTTTGGATCAAGTGCGCCGGCGATCCAGCTCTTTCGGGCTTTCACTAGGCTGATTTGCGGTCTGAAAAAACTGCATTTTGCTCCAGCGTTCAGCGCAGATACAGGTCTGTCATCAAACCCTTTGCAAATGATCATGCCAACCCCTGCCGCAGAAGCAATCCGCGCTGCTGCCAGTTTTGTGGCCATACCACCAGACGCAAATTCAGCATTGGCAGTTCCACCCATAGCCAAAACTTCAGGTGTGATGTCTCTGATTTCAGGAATATGGCGGGCTGTCTCTGTCTGATGGGGATTGTCGGTATACAACCCATCCACATCTGAAAGTAGGATGAGTAAATCTGCTGAGACCATTGCCGCAACCCGGGCAGCTAGCCGGTCATTATCCCCAAACCGAATCTCATAAGTTGTGACTGTATCATTTTCGTTCACGACAGGTACAACACCCAGATCAAGAAGTGTCTGTATTGTGGCTCGTGCATTGATATGGCGGCGGCGGGTTTCTGTATCTTCCGGGGCCAGCAGGATCTGGCCGGCACGAAGACCCTCATCTGCCAGCGCCTCTGACCAGAGTTGTGCTAGCTCGACCTGACCTGTTGCTGCAGCGGCCTGTTTTTCCTCCAGACGGATGGTCTTATTGCTCAAGCCCAGATGACGACGGCCAAGCGCAATAGAGCCAGATGAAATCAGAACTACTTGGCTACCTTGCGAATGCAAGTCAGCAACATCTGCTGCCAGCGCTTTCATCCAGTCTTTTCTGGCTTCCCCACGAACAGGGTTAAACAACAGAGCAGAGCCAATCTTAATGACGATTCGCTTGGCATTTTGAATATATTCAGGGATCATGTCATAGCCTCCTTAACCCTGCTCATGCGGTGTCCAGGATAAGGGGTCTGCTGCCTGAGCGGCCTCTACTTTACTGTCTTCGATTAACGACGCTACAGCCCGGAGAACAGCGGTAACGCCATCATGACTGACAGATGACATATAAAGAACGGTGCCTGCCCCGGCTGCCTGCAGTGCATCGCGCACCTCATCAAGATAGTCAGCTGGGGTGGTATCACATTTTGACAGAACTAGCACCTCAGGCTTGTCTGCTAATATATCTGCATAGGCTTCAACTTCACGCCTCACAATCTGCCAGCTTTTCACCGGATCATAGGAAGACGCATCAATCAGATGAAGCAAGACGCGGCATCGTTCAACATGACCTAAAAATCTGTGGCCAATACCTGCCCCCTTATGGGCCCCTTCGATGAGCCCGGGAATATCAGCCATTACAAATTCCCTGCCATCAATACCAACCACACCCAGATTAGGATGCAGAGTTGTAAAAGGGTAATCAGCAATTTTTGGCCGGGCAGCTGAGACAACAGACAGAAACGTTGATTTGCCTGCATTGGGAAGACCAAGCAGACCAGCATCTGCGATCAACTTCAGCCGTAGCCAGACCCACATCTCACTACCTTTTTCACCTGGCTGGGTCTTGCGTGGGGCTTGATTGGTAGATGATTTGAAAAAGGCATTGCCTTTACCACCAATGCCACCAGAGGCCAGAACAATTTCCTGATCCTCTTTGGTCAGGTCAGCCAGCACAGTTTTGCCATCATCTGCAAGAATTTGACAGCCAACAGGTAACTTCAGGACCACATCTTTGCCCCGCCCACCCGACCGGTTCCGTCCGGCTCCCGGAATGCCAGCAGCGGCCTTGAAATGCTGTTGTTAGCGATAATCAATCAGCGTGTTCAGTCCGCCAACACATTTGGCCACCACATCACCACCACGTCCTCCGTCGCCGCCATCAGGCCCGCCCATGGGTACATTGGCTTCACGCCGGAAGCTGACAGATCCTGGCCCGCCATTTCCAGAACGGATAAATATTTTTGCCTGATCCAGAAATTTCATTAACTGTACCTTGTTATGAAGACTGCTCTTTACTGCCAGCTTATGCGGCCTGCAAATAAAAAGGGGATTCGCCCAGATGCCCGGGCCATCCCCTCGATAAAATCACTCGACAGATGTGTAAATACACCTCTGTTTCTTTCTTGCGCATTCTGCTGTTATTCAGCCGCCTTTACCTGATCCTGAACAGATACAAACATGCGC
>CABYIQ010000037.1 GCA_902518965.1 uncultured SAR116 cluster alpha proteobacterium | reverse complement strand
GTTTTCCTGTGAAAGTGGTTCTGATTGCTTTCTCAAAGTCGTCGGCAGTCACGTTAAAACCAATCTCCGGTACAAAATGATTAACAACAAGGGTTTTGCAATTTGCGGCTGACGCAATCCTGCCAACATCTTCACAAGAGGTATGGCTGGCTTGAAAATGCGCCCATAATTTAGGTTTTGTCTCTTGCAGTAGAAGGCAAATTTTTTGTGCCGCACCCAAATGCATGGCTTCATGCACAAGAATATCCGCATCTTTTGCAAACTCAGCTAAGGGAGGGAAGTAAGTAGTATCTGCACCAAAAACAATTTTAACAGATGCGGTTTCGAACTTTAGGGCAAAACAATTATCAATAGGTGGATGCTGTACCCGTAGGGCTTCAACTTTTAGCTTGTCATCTTCAAAAATGACGCCTTGATCATATTCTGCACAAGAAAAACATTCGCAAATATCGTTAAGCCCTTCATCAAGTATTCGTATATTGATATCAAATGATTGGCTTTCAATGAAATGCGTGATTAGCTTTTTGAGGCCTGATGGACCGAAGATGTTTATCTTGTGAGCTGGTGCGCCAACCCAGCTTGTATAAATTAAGCCTCCAAGTTCAAGATTGTGGTCACTGTGGTGATGAGTAATAAAAATGCTTTCAAGCTGGTCATAAGTAAATCCAGCCTCAATAAATTGGCGAGTTACCCCCAGGCCGGCATCAATGACGTAAACATTGCCGTTTAGAACCAGTGCTTGGCTTGTGGGCCAAGACCCACCTTTGATAAGTCTTGGCCCACCTTTGGTGCCGAAAAGTACGAGTCTGTCATTCATGCTGATGTCCTGTGTCTTATGCATGACTGCATGATGATGAACCTCATCACATTAAGCTGGCAACATGCAATCTCACACAGACAAATGAAAGAAAGCGGACAATGTTCTTTGTGTTTTTAATGCGGAAATACAGAAAGAATTGTCTTATCCATGCAAGCGGACAACAGAGCGCATATTTATGTCAATTTTGCTAGCAAAAGATGTAAAGTCTGAATCTGTTGCAAGCTTATCGTAGGTAGCTTCTACTGCTGCAAGTGACGGATAGCTAACCCCCAGCATATAGCCGCCAGGGTTGGACCCTGTCATAATCCTGCCCAGACGCATTGTAAGTGCGCCACCATCTGCGAATATAGATGCTGTGTTTTGCACCTCTCCAGTAAACTCATCGGGCGACATACCCTTTGGAGCCATCGCACGGGTCAAAACCAGATATTTCGCTTCTGCTGAACCCTCTGTAAAGCTGATCGGCATGGCTTTCATCAAATTTCGGGCATAAATATCGACCTTAGCTTCATTAAGCATACTGGCATAAGCTTTTGATTGTGGCATCACATCAATAGCTTTTTCAAACCCGGCCAGGCTTTCATACATCTGCACAAACACAAGCGCACCTGGAACAAGGCCGGACATGGTCACGCCGAAACGGCACCGGACAGCCCCTGCTTTACTAATCAGATCAGCGGCAAATCCTGGCATATGAGACAGGGCCGTCTGACGGTTTTCCGGCGCACATCTGGCTGCGGTGATAATAATGTAATTAATCATATTGTCCTCTCTTTTTATTTTTCGTTCTGGTTGGGTTTATTGTTCGCTATGAGAAAAACTCATTTCTTCCAGGTTGATGTTTAAGTATTCCTGCCGATTCTCAACTCCATCCTATCGAAAAGAATATTACCATGCAGTAATAAAAACAAGTTCATACTTGACTGGCACTGCCTAAAAACGCTATTTTGCCGCCAAGCTTTCACTAGTTTTGATTGCTAGGGTTGTGATGGAGGAAACCAGTTTTAGGGGGACTGGTTATGATGCAGGCAAAATTAGCGATTGGACCATGTAGGCCGGGCCGGCCTGAAAAATACACTGCGGACGAGGTTCTTAAAACAGCGTTAGGTCTATATTGGACAGAAGGTGTGTCCATGCTATCCGTTAATAATCTGGCTCACCGTATGGGTATTCCTAAACCCAGTTTATACAGGCATTTTCCATCTGAGGATGCACTTCATGCTTCTGTTTTGCTGTCCTATGAGGAGACAGTGCTGGCCAACCTTAATGGCATTATGCGCAAGCCCGCGCCGTTTTCACGGCAACTGGATGAGCTTATAGACGCGTTGATAGTAGGCATAAAGGGACATAGACGAGGTTGCCTTTTGTTTCAAATGCGCGACTTGAGCGAGGATCTGGGCCCGCTAGCTCAGGATGCCATAAATGGTGTTTTTTCGCGGTTCTGCTCAGAAGTCAAAAAATGGTTGGAAACTACAGCACACCGAGGTGACGTAATTTTAAAAACGGATAGTATGACGACTACATATCTGTTTCTAGGATTGATCACCCTTATTCGAAATGGTTTCCGTGATGGCCTGGATGAGGCTGGTGTTCGCACCCTGTCAGGCGCTCATCTAGCGGGTCTTTTTCAGCAAAATAAAACGAAAGAATCCTAAACGTTTATGCCATTTGCCAAGTTTGTCTGTTTAGTTCTAGTAAAGTTTGATTGTCTAACTTTTCAATCAGCCCAGATTTTACAGGTGGCAGTCTCCCGTCCGCCAGGGGCAGAGTCTACATAAGCCTGCCCTGGTTTGGCAAAACGGTAGCGCATCTCCCAACTTGGTTCTTCAAAATTGATAATAGTGCGACCCCATATCAGCATGTCGCGGTGTTTTTTTCCAGCCACCATGCAGATCAATTCATCACCACCAATCTTCATATTTTGCTTATCGGTTTCGGGGCACCATTCCTTCCAATCTGTGTTATTTTTGCGCTCCCAAACCTTATCTGACCAGATGCCGTCTTCCAATTTGAAGTTACGAACTCCAACACCCTTAATTTTGCATTTTATCAAGGTGTCTCCCCAGGCGAGAGCAGGTGAAGATGACACTGATAATGTGCTGAAAAAAGACAGGCCGATGACCAAAGAAATAACCCGCAACATTTGTCCTATCCTTTGTAAATATTGATAAAGTACTCTGGGTGAAAATTCCTATACAACGGCAAAAAATGCCACAAGATGATGCTTAAGTCAAAGGGTGAAAAGATGCAAAATGGTAACAACTTTTACATTGTTTTGAATGGCGGGTTTGAGTAACTCCATTCACTCACTTAAACTCGCAGGTTATCAATCAGGCGGACATCGCCAATACGCGCAGCGGCCAACAACACGGCCCCGTCTGTGTCGCCTTCCGACAAGTTTGACTTATTTTTTAGCTCCATGAGTGGAGCTAGTGTGTCTGCTGCACACAAAATAAAGTAATCCACGCTATCAAACCCCGTCGCAACCAAGTCCTGTTGCGCAGTAGACAGTGTTTTTGCTACCTCAACGCCAGCATAGAGACTTTCTGCTGCCTTTTGAAGGGCTTGATACAGAGCTGGGGCCTGCGCCCTTTGAGTTGTGGTCAGATAGCCATTGCGTGAGGACATTGCCAGTCCATCTGCCTCACGCAGGGTCGGGGCAGCGATTACCTCTATTTGTAAATGGCGGTCGAGCACCATCTGCTGAATAACCCGCAATTGCTGAAAGTCCTTTTCGCCAAACACCGCCTTATCTGCATCAGTCTGTTCCAATAGCTGATTGACCACGGTGGCCACGCCGGTAAAGAAATGCGGGCGGCTAGCCCCTTCTAAACCGTCTGCCAAGCTGCCGGGGAAAATCTTGGTAGCATGACCGTCTTCATACATCGTCTCCGGCATGAACACTGCATCGCAAATTGCAGTGGCGGCCAGTTTGTCGAGGTCGGCGCTTTGTGTGCGCGGATATTTATCAAAATCTTCGCTGGGTGCAAATTGCAGTGGATTTACATAGATTGAGGTTATGACCTTATCCGAATGGGCAGCTGCCAACTCCAGCAAAGAGAGATGACCATCATGCAGATTGCCCATAGTCGGCACAAGACAGACACTTTGGCCAGTGGTTTTCCAGGCCGCGCTCTGGGCTAGCATTTCTTCACGGGTCGTGCAGATGTTCATAGCCAGTCTCTTTTTGTCTTACGTTTGACCAGATTTGCGGGTAGACAGTTGGTCAATTAGCTTAAGAATGGTTTCTGCTCCGCCGATATCTGCGGCAGCATTCTCAAAAAGAGTGTGCAACGCAGAGGCCACATGGCTGGACTGGTTAGCAATGTTGAAATAGCCAATATCCTTGGCAGCATTTGCCAGCGAAAACCGCAGACCGCTGATATCACCCTTTTGCAAATAGGGTCGGAAGCGTTCCAGAACCACAGATTTGCCGCCTCCAGCTTCCAGCACATCGATCAATGTTTGTGTGTCAATGGCTTCTGTGCGGGCAGCAGCAGCAGCTTCTGACAGAATAGCGGCGAAGCCAAGCGAGACATAATTGTGGATTAATTTCAACCCGTGGCCTGCGCCTACTGGACCGGCAAATGTGATCTTATCAGCAAAACAGTTTAGTAAATCCATGACTTCCTGGATGTCCGCGTCATCCCCACCCAGAATAAGATTCAGCCTGCCCTGTTCTGCTTCTTTGGGTGTGCGTGTCATTGCGGCATCAATATACCGTATCTGCTTTGTCGCCAATCTCTTTGCAAATGTGCGGCTTTTTTCGGGTAAGCTGGTTGAACAATCCAGCACGATCTGGCCTGGTTGAGCGTTTGCAAAAACACCTTGCTCGGAAAATAACACTGTTTCGACCTCTGGCGCGCCGGTAACGCATAAAAGAATTATATCAGCGTTAGGACAAATCATACTCAGGGTTTCTGACTGAACGGCACCAGCAGCGAGAAGATCATCTATCGGTTGGTTGCCATCATGACGCAAAAAGCTCAAATGATAAGGCCCGGCCCGTAAAATATTTCTTGCGATGCCATGCCCCATCAGGCCGACACCAATCATGCATATGCGCATTCGTTTCAGCTCTTGCTCTTGTTTTGTCATTTATTACTGTTTGTTTATTTATAGTCTTCGTATGATTTTTCTTCCACTAGCTCAGAGCCAGTTTTCAAATTAATCTGTTTTTTTAATGAGGCCCGCTGGTCATTGGTAAAATAAACTGACCGGGCGAGTTCAATGAATTCCTCATCAAAGCATTTTTCAGCTTCTTTTAATCTGATCGCATCCTCAATATCCCATAAGCGCAGATTCACTTGCTTCAATTTAGCTGCAAGCTGCTGGATTTCATCTGTCTGATAGGCGGGTAGTGCAATTGCTGGCAGAAGGCTCTCCCGTTCTTTGAGGATATTGGCCAGTTTTTCCGTATCATCTATTTTGTCAGCTTTAATATCCAAAATGGTCAGCTTGTCCATGATTTCACCAACGGACACATCAATTTTTATGCTCATCTTATGCTCTGCCTTCGTGAAAGATTTTTTGTAAATGGTCAGAATTTTGGATAGATATTCAGATCTACGCATAATGGACGTTTTGACCGGCAATCTATAAGAAGTTTTGACGTAAAATCTTTTAAAGGTAAAGATCCCAAAGTCATCAATCCTTCCAAAAATTAAAATACAAATGGGTTTCTTGCCTGCGGTGCAAGCAATCAGATATATTATTTAAAGCAACAAGGTCATCTGTTAGATGATGAAGCGATTGCCTTGATGAGCGACTAATATAATCAGCCAAACCTGAATCTGTTAGAAAATAGTTTAACGGCAGATCTGGCCTTGAATTGTGTTTTACCTGCTGCCAATCTTGTTCAACAAGAAGTCTGTTCATTTGACTTGCTGTAGCTGCTCTTATGCGATTTCACTTGTTTCAGGCAGGCCTTTTGTCAGTCTGACAGAAGGCTTCGTAAAACATATATTCACCCTCTTATATGGAGATATTAAAATGATGAGATTGTTTACTGCGGGTCCATCTCCTTTTGGCCGAAAAGTTGTTCTTGCCCTCCATGTTACAGGCCTGCAGGATCAGGTCGACATAATCGCCACAAATACAGCAGAGCCTGATAGCGAAAATAGGCGTCTTAATCCTTTGGGAAAAATTCCTACTCTCGTTACCGATGAGGGGCCATTATTCGATAGTCGCGTTATTTTAGAAGCGATTGACAGATTTGCTGGCGGAGACAGGCTCCTGCCTGCTGTTGGGCCTAAACGCACGACGGTGCAAACTAGGATAGCACTGATTGACGGAATTATGGATGCAGCTATACTCATTGTTTATGAAGGGCGTATGCGGCCTGAGGGCATGCAGGTCCAGTCTGTTCTAGATTATCAAAGAGGTAAAATTGAGCGCAGTCTTGCTTATCTGGAGGATCAGGCTCTACAGTATAACAAAGGTAAAAATCCAGATGCAGCTGATATTGGATTGGCTTGCCTGCTCGATTATCTTGATTTCCGGCAGGTTTTTGACTGGCAGGTAGCTGCACCATCCTTAGTTAGCTGGATGACAGATTTTGCCACAAGTGTCACTGGTTATAAAGAAACCTTGCCAGAAGGTATAGCGGCCGCACCCTGGCGGAGATAGCCAGAGCAGTTCATCTGATCAGCATCTTTTAGTCTTCTATCGTTTCAAGGCTTTGATGCCCCTGCGCGGCTGACTTTATCAGGCTGGCGTTAGCAATTGACAATAGTGGTGGTACAATCAGCAGCGTGGCGAGGGTTGATAACGCCAGCCCGCCAAACACAACTGTGCCGATGCCTCTATATAATTCTGAGCCTGCTCCAGGAAAGATGACCAGCGGCACAAGTCCAAAAAGCGATGTCAGCGTTGACATAAAAATAGGCCTGATCCGGTTTTGTGTGGCTTCAATAATGGCATCTGGAACCGTCATTTTATCTTCTTTTAAATGCAGGACTGTTTGTTCTATCATTAGGATCGCATTATTCACCACAATACCTGTAAGGATAACAAAGCCCAACATCGTCAGCATATCCAGCGGTTGGCGCAAGAATAAGTTTAAAATAGCAAGGCCAGCTATGCCTCCTGCACTTGCTACAGGTATTACCAATAAGATAATTGCAGGCAGGATAAAGTTGCGCAACAGCACAACCAATAACAGAAAAATGACGCCTATTGCAGTCAGCACATTCAACTGCATGGCTGTCCAGGTTCTAGCCAACTCGCTGGCCGCACCTTTCACATTGATTTGGACAGGCTTTGACTTTAATTCAGCAGAAAGGGTAGGCAGGATCGTGTTTTCAATCTGCTCAATTGCGGCTTCTAAGGGCATAGATTCATTTGGGCGTAGTTGAATGGACAAGGCTTGCTGTCCGCCAATACGCCTGATTTCCTGTGGTGAGCTAATGAGCTCAACCTTCGCCAATTGGTCAATCCGGTATATCTCACCCTTTTCACCTATAATCGATAAGCTGCCGAGGTCAGATAAGCGATGCTCACCAGCTTTCTGACCTGACAATACAAGGTCAATCAGATTTCCGGCTAGGGGGATTTGGAGTATAGGAAGTCCATCATTCAGCACATCCACCGCTTCGGCAAACTGGCGTGCATTGAGGCCCGCAGCACTCAGCGCAAATGGGTCGGGGCTGATACGGATCTGCGCTGTTCCAGAACTCAAATTGGGAATAGTGCGGATCTGATTGCCCTCCGAACGGGGAAATGTACGTGCTAGCCGAGCGTTCAGGCTCCTAGCAACAGGGGTGATTATATCTAAATCTGGTCCAGTGATATCAATCCGTATTGATCTTGAGCCACCTACAGACCTCCCGAATAAAGAAGCTTGTCTTACAAAGGCTGAGGCTCCTGGCTCTGCAAATACAGGACGGCTTAATACCTGTCTCAGCTCGCCCACGCGGGTGGGGTCTTCTGCTGCTGCACCTGCAAAGGCTCCGCCTGCATAGGCAACAAAGAAAAAGCGGGAAATAGCTGGCGGTCCATCAACTTTTGTTTCCCCTTGCCAAAGAGGCCGGGCAGACTGCTCCATCTTTTCGGCAATGCGCAGGGTCTCATCCATTGAATAGCCAGGCGGGACAATAATACGGCCAAAGACAAAATTCGCGTTGCCATCGGGTAAATAGTCAATTTGGGGCATGAACTTGTAGACTGCCAGTCCCGCTGATGAAATCATCAGCACGACAAGTCCTAGACCGAACAGACGGCGTTTCACGGTGAACCGTGCATAGTTGACCAATGTGCTATGAATGAATTTTGCCAGCCCATCAATGACAGGCAGCCTGATCGGACGGGCATAGCGTTCAGCATCGCCCTTTAGTAGGGTAGCTGATATTGAGGGAATGACAGTTGCTGATACAAGCACTGAAATCAAAACAGCCACAGAAATAGCAATACCGATATCTCGGAATAGTTGGCCAATGGGCAAATCAAGCAGAATGACAGGAATAAAGACGATCACTGTCGTAAGTGCAGAGCCTAGTATCGGAGCCCAGACCTGCCTTGCGCCATGATAAGCAGAGTTAGCAGCATTTCTGCCCGCTTGCCTAAGCCTGAAGATGTTTTCCTGCGACACAATTGACGCGTCAACCACCATTCCAACAGCAAATGCCAGGCCGGCAAGAGAAATGACATTAATGGATAAACCCAAAGCTGCAATGACAACGAAAGTGCCAATTACAGAGATGGGAATAGCTGCAGCAATAATCAATGTTGGGGCAGCTGATCTAAGGAATAATATCAGCACGGACAGGGCAAGCAGGCCGCCCATCCAGATATTCTGCTGAACAAGTTGCAGGGCAGATTCGATATATTTTGTTTCATCATAAACCAGCTTCAGCTCTAGCCCACGCTGGGCCAACACACCTTTATTAAGGTTATCTATGACAGTTTGCATTGTCTGCATTGTTTGGACCACGTTTGTTCCCTGTTCACGAAGGGCATTTAGGATCAGAGCATTCTTGCCATTTAGCCTTCTGAAACTGGACCGCTTTTCCATCTCCAGTTCGATATCTGCAATATCCCGCAATAAGATAGGCACTAGTTGGCCATCTGCTGTCATGTCATTGCGGATGACAACTGCACCGGCTGTTTCTGGCGTAAACAGGTCAGATTGTGTCCGCACTGCGTAGGTACGCTTACCCTGATCAACTGCGCCAGCTGAAAGGACGGCGGAGGATTGGCGTAAGGCGTTTACTACTTCTGAGATAGATAGGCGAAAACGAACCAGTTTTTCTGGGTGAATACGGATTGACATTTGCTGGCTTCCACCACCGTAATATGTCACTTCAGCAACACCTGGCACACGTTCAAGCCGAGAGACAAGCTCGTTATCAACAAAGCTACCTAAGGTCTCCACATCTATATTTTGTCCAGGAAGAGCAGTTAGGGCTAATCTGGCAATTGGGCTGTCATCAGAATTTGAAGTTCTGACTTGCGGTGCTTTGGCCTCTCTTGGAAGATTCGTGATGCCAGACAGTTTGGTCAGTAACAGGGTAAGTGCCTTATCCATGTCGGTACCAACAGCATAAGTCAGCGTGATCCGAGCTGATCCATAACGCGAATTGGACGAAATTTCTTCAACAGATGATAAATTTGACAGCTCATCTTCTAAGCGATTGACAATTTCTCTATCTACATCCTCAGGCGTTGCACCAGCCCAGTTCACGCGAACTTGGAAAATGGGTTTTTCAATGTCAGGGCTCATCTGAATGGGGATTGTCCTAGCAGCAACAAAGCCAAACATGACAATCAGAACCATAAAGGCGATAACCGCTATCGGCCTCTCAATCGCTGATTTGATAAATGAATTCATAATTGTTCTACTGTTTTATCCTGACTTGCTCCATTTTTTAGCCTGGCCAGGCTTTTTTGGAGAGCCATCTTTATTTTTATTTTGACTGCCTGGAATTTGGACTTTGCTGCCATCTGATAGCGCCTCATTTCCCTTCACCACAATGACGTCCCCTGCGACCAGGCCATCTGTTATGATCACTTTGTCACCATCGGAGCCGCCAAGGGTCACTCTGCGGCGAATCGCGGTTTCGTCCACAACCACAAAGACCACATGGCCACCTGACACAGGAATAAGAGCATCCTGGGGAACTGTTACAACTGGCACGGGTGGGCTTGTTGGAACAAGCACATTTACTGGCGTATTATCTGCCTGGAGATCTGCTGACAGATTACCAGCAACCTTAAACCGCACTTTCCGCGTTCCTGTTCGTGTATTTTCTTCTGGCAGCGTTGCTCTGAAAATCAACAGTAGTCTGTTGTTGCCAGCATCCCGGTTGGATGTGCTATTATTGAGTCTGGCTTTCACTTGTCCAGCCTGCTCAACAAATGGAATATAACCAGCTGGGATTTGGGCTTCAATTTCAAAATCGGCCTGATTGCGGATTCCAGCAATACGCTCACCTTCCCGCAGAAACCGATTGTTTCCCTCAATAAGATTTACAAGTTGTCCAGATATGGGGGCGAGCAGTTCTGCTGATTTTATATCTCTGTTCAGCTCATCCAGATCAAGCTGAAGTTTTTTTATTTGGATGGATAGAGCAGAATCCTGTGCCTGTAACTGGCTGATTGCCTGTTGTCTGACCAGCAGTTGTTCCTCAGCAGCTAACAGATTGGTCTGCACGGTCTCAAATGCCTCAACTGACAATGTGCCTTTGCTGACCAAATTCCTTGCGCGGTCTGCTTTTTGGCGCAGTAAGGCCAGCCTGCTTTTTGCAACTTCTGTCAGCTGCTGTCTGAATTTTAGGTCTGTTTGCGCCTGTTGTTTATTCTGCTGTGTTTCTTCAAGGTTTAATTTTGTGCGGCGTTGCTGTATTTGCAAATCAGCTGTATTCTGCTTGGCCAACTTTTGACCCTTTTGAACAAAATCACCTGTTCTTAATTCTTCAATTTTTGTTACCGCTGTTAGCGGTGCACTTATCTCATAGGGTAGCCCGGATCTTACACGGCCCTCAACAACGATTTGGCGTGCAAGAACTTCAGATTTGGCGACGCTGGTCTCAACAGCGAGGGCGCGTTTATATTGTGCTGAAGCAGGCCATGAAGCAAGAACAGCTAGCGCAACTATAGTAAAAAGTAGCTTTGCCTTAATGGCGGCGGTGGACAGACCCTTAAGCATAACAAATTTTCCAAAGCTGATGGTGCTGCTGGATGCAGCCTGAACTGAATATCCTCGCAAAAGGTATGAAAACTATATAATGACTTGATGTGTTTCCAAACATAAAAAAACGGAACCTGTTAAAAACAAGGTTCCGTTCTTTAGTTTACTGCTGAAGTTCATACCTCGAGCCAACACGTCATGACATTAGGGGAGGAAATTTGACGTTTGGAAGGGGCTTCATTCAGGCAGCATCATCATCCTTGATTGACCATGATTTAACAAAATCATTTATCTCTTCACGTTTCAGGCCAATATCAGCCAACGTTCTGTCATCAAGTCGATTCAGTGAAGAAACCGCACTTGAATACTCCAACCAAGCCTTGAGGCGACCAAGGAAATTTGGTTGGTTGTCATTTGCAGCGTCCTTTGCTTTTGTCATTGGTATGATTCCTTTCATGAATGACGTTCGTTCTATTCGCGACAATACGGAAAACTATCAGGTTGAAAATGGTTCAAACAAAGCCTGTCATGATGTGGCGAGCCATTGTTTATATAGGACATATATGCTGACTTAGTTTACTTGTAAAGTACTGAAATATTATATTTTTGTGACATTTTTTATTATGTAATTTTCATTCAATAATTGTCGCCATTTGAGGTAAAAAAGACAGCTTCTGACCGCTTTTTGTAATTTTATGATCAGCTGCAGTTTATTTGTTAATTTTGATGTTCATGTAAATCATGATTTGTAACACTGGACGGGGCGCATAAATGCAAAGACAGGTTAAATCCCATGATGAATCGTTCGGATGTTTTTCAACTTCATAGTGATGGCATAAGATGGTCTTTGCATTTTCAGTTGCTACTTTTTATGTGAAAAGGTTCTCAACGAATGAGCCAGAGCGTATCAAAAGGGTTTGTCTGTCGAAATTGTCAATTGGCAGGTCATTATGGCTTTCATGAAGAACAAGATGGGTTTGCCGTACCTAGCTGTCCATCATGTGCTAGTCCGAGGGTGGTTTTGCATGCGGAGTTATTCTCTTTAACCATGGCTCATATCGACTGTGATGCGTTTTATTGTTCTGTTGAAAAGCGGGATAATCCAAACTTGCAGGATAAGCCGGTTATTGTTGGTGGTGGCGAGCGCGGTGTTGTTGCTGCAGCCTGTTACGTTGCACGAAAATATGGTATACGGTCTGCCATGCCGACTTGGCAGGCAAGAAAGGCCTGCGCTGATCTTGTCATCATAAAGCCCCGGATGGAGCATTATCAGCAAATCGGCAAACAGATCAAACAAATGATGTTGTCTCTCACGCCGTTGGTTCAACCCTTGTCGATAGATGAGGCTTTTTTGGATTTGTCCGGCACAGAAAAAGTCCATAGGAAAACTCCAGCTGAGGCACTAGTCGCTTTTCAAGCCAAGGTTAAAGCAGAGCTCGGTATAAGTGTTTCTGTCGGTCTAGCGCCAAATAAATCAATGGCGAAGATTGCCTCAGATCAGGATAAACCGGATGGCTTCTATGTGATTGGGCAGGCAGAGTCTAAAAGCTGGCTTAATGACAAGCCTGTTAAAATTCTTTTTGGACTAGGGCAGGTGGCGAGTAAAAAATTAAATGCTGCAGGTTTGCAGACCTGTGGTGATATCGCAGCTTGTTCGCCGGCAAAGCTGGAAAGTCTCATTGGACGCGATGCCAGACGAATAAAGCAGCTAGCCTGCGGTATTGATCCGCGTCATGTTGAAGTCAGCCGCGATGCCAAGTCTATTTCTTCAGAAACAACTTTTGCCCGGAATGTCGACTCGCTGCCTGATTTACTGAGCATAGCTGATGGGCTTTTGCAGACGGTTTCTTGGCGTTTGAAAGCCAGTGAGCTGAAGGCAACTCACGTGCATATAAAGCTGAAGCGGCCAAATCATCGTATTTTGTCACGAAGTGCGCGTTTAGACAAACCTACGCAGATGGCACATCGTCTGTTTGAAGTAGCGTCATCTTTAATTGAAAAAGAAGCTGCCCCGCAAAAATTCTGGCGTCTTTTAGGGATAGGTGTATCCGTTGCTAGGGTCGAGAAGAACGCGAATAACCTGTTTGCTGAAGAAGAGGCTGAATTATTTAAAGAGCAAGGAGATGCACATAAAGAACGGAGGGATAAGTTGGAGGAAGCCATTGACCATGTCCGTGCTAGGCTGGGTGCTGAAGCTGTAAAAACAGGACGGCGATTTTCTTTTGAGGCCCGAAAGCAAAAACGGGCAACTAAAAACATCCTGCAGACAGATAAAAATCGTCAGATAGATTGTTGAGAAGGCATTGATATGTGTGAATTTACACTGTTTTTTTATGGAACCCTTCGCGCTGCAGAAATCCGGTCTGCTGTGCTTGGCTATGATTTGCCAACAGGTCAACTGACTGACGCTGTTCTCGAAAACTATCAGGTCAGGCGTGTTGAGGGCGCTCTCTATCCCCTTTTGGTCCCCGCTGCTGGTGAAAAAGCTGTAGGTCTATTGGCTACTAGCTTGGATAGACTGGCCATACAGATGTTGGATCAGTTTGAGGGTAACCATTACAACCGTTCGGCGCTTCAAGTTTACACTGCAGCGGGTTTTGTGGAGGCGGATGTGTACCTTCCTGATGACACATTGTTAGCAGCGGAGTCATGGGATTTTGACAGATGGTATAAACATGATATGACAGCCTTTCTACAGCAGGATTTCAGACAAGAGGGAGTTCGCCCGCCATCTGATTAACGCGCTGTCTATCTTTTTCTGCCAGGCATCTTTTCAGTCTGGTTATCCCCTGACCTGTGTTAGTCGCAGGTTTAATTCAAGGCCAGATTTATGTTTGATACTTCAATGATAATTATCTCTGGCCTGAATCTCAGTGCACAACCGCACAGCGTATTCTGGCTCGTATGCTGCATAGCTGTGTTTTCTGTATCTATTTCCAAGTCTGGCTTTGGGGGGGCACTTGGCGCGTTATCTGCGCCCTTGATGTTAACGATTTTGCCTGCGAAAGTGACCCTTGCTATTTTGCTGCCTATCTATCTAATTGCAGATTTTTGGACCGTTTATATCTGGCGGGGCTATGCAGTAAAGACACTTCTTTTCTGGATGGTTCTAACTGCTGTAATTGGCCAGTTTCTTGGTTATCTGCTCATTGAGGTTATAGATGATAACACATTGAAGGCTGTTATTGGCGCACTAGCGCTTGTCACCGGAGTGCGGTATTGGCTGGCTGTGCTTAAGCCAACTATGTCCGCTCCTTCCAGAGCAGCTGTTCGGGACATCCGTCGTCGTTTTCGTCAACGCTC
>CABYIQ010000036.1 GCA_902518965.1 uncultured SAR116 cluster alpha proteobacterium | reverse complement strand
GCGCGGAACTATCTTCTTCCCACTGGCAAAGCCTTACGTGCGAACAAAGAGAATTTGGAAAAGTTCGAAGCTGAACGTGCAGAACGCGAAGCACGCAACGCAGATGCAAAAACTGCTGCCCAAAGTAAAGCTGACTCTATGGATGGTCTTACTGTTGCGCTAGTGCGTGCAGCTTCAGAAATGGGTCAGCTTTTTGGATCAGTCAGCTCGCGTGACATAGCCAATGCTATTGTGGAAGCTGGCCATGATTTGGATAAGCGTCAAGTGAATATGGACAAGGCCATCAAGACGCTAGGTCTGTTTCCTATCCGTGTATCACTTCATGCTGAAGTTAACGCAATTGTAACAGTGAATGTTGCGCGGTCACTTGAAGAGGCTGAAACACAGGCACGGACAGGTCAGGCAGTGGTGGCAACTGAAGATGGCGACCTAAAAGAAGTGCCTCAAGTCACAGTAGCATCCAATGACGAAGATGATGATAACGCCGACGATACCGTAAATGAAACTGAAGAGATAGCAATTGAAAAAGCTGATAAGGGGGATGGCGAACAAACAGCCAGCTAAAATCCAACCCTTCAAGTTGATTATAAAGCCAGCTCTGATTTTTCAGGGCTGGTTTTTTTACAATCAATGTCATGAAAAATTCATGTTATTCCCGTTATCCCCAAATTTCACAGCTTCCCCAACTGACTATAAAGACGTAATCTTTTTCAATGTCCGAATCAGCATCAGAACAAAATCTTTCAAACCTGGTCTCTTTTTCCACAGACGGGGGAAAGATGCGCGAACTGCCCAATAACCTGCAAGCAGAACAGAACTTCCTTGGCGCACTTTTGTTGGATAACGACATCCTGCACAGGCTAGATGTTCAGCTGCGCCCAGAACATTTTTATGATCCCTTGCATGTGCAAATATTTGAGGCGGCTACACGCCTGATCAGCCGAGCCCAGTTGGCGAATCCTGTAACCCTAAAAACTTTTTTTCATGATCATACAGATTTTGGTGAAGACGGGGCAGCTAGCTATCTCGGGGATTTAGTAGATGGTGTAATCTCCATTTCCGAGGCAAAAGATTATGCAGATATTGTACATCAGACATTCCTCCGCCGAGAGTTAGTCAGGATTTCAGATAATGTCATACATGATGCCCAGAACCCAGACATTGAAATTTCGGCACAAACACAAATTGAAGCTGCCGAACAACATTTGTTCACGCTCGCAGAAGATGACACCGCTGAACAGGGATTAAAATCATTTGACCTGGTTCTGACCGAAACCATAAATATTGCTGAAGCGGCAACCAAGACAGAAGGAAGTCTCTCGGGCGTGAGCACTGGCTTGACTGGTCTGAATAATCTTTTAGGCGGCTTACACAAATCTGACTTAGTAATTCTGGCCGGTCGGCCAGCGATGGGTAAAACCGCTCTAGCAACAAATATTGCTTTTCATGCCGCGACGACAACACGCACAGATGAGAAAGCCGTTCCTGTTGCTTTTTTCTCTTTAGAAATGTCAGCAGAACAGCTTGGCACCCGTATCCTGGCTGAGAGGTCTGGTCTTGACACTGAAAACATTCGACGGGGCAGAATGAATGATCGCGAATTTCTTGCACTTGTTGAATCTAGCGGGCAAATTTCCAGAGCCCCCTTTTTCATTGATGATACTCCAGCCTTGTCAGTAAGCCAGATGGCCAGCCGAGCCAGACGGCTGAAACGTACAAAAGGATTAGGGCTTATCGTTGTTGATTATCTGCAGTTGTTGCAGGCCCAGCTTGGTACACGGCCAGAAAACAGAGTACAGGAAATATCAAATATCAGCCGGTCCCTAAAAAGTCTGGCGAAGGAACTTGATGTACCGGTTCTCGCGCTTTCGCAATTGTCACGTGCTGTTGAACAACGTGAAGACAAGCATCCAAGCCTTTCCGACCTTCGGGAATCAGGTTCAATTGAACAAGATGCTGATGTGGTCATGTTTGTTTATCGCGAGGAATATTATTTGGATAAAGGTGAACCTCAACAAAAAGAAAACGAAACTCAGGAAAAATATAATCTGCGTTATCAGCTCTGGCAGGAGCGTCTTGAACGGGCGATGGGCAGAGCTGAAATTATTATTGCAAAGCAACGGCACGGACCAGTTGGGACCGCAAATGTTAGCTTTGATGGACGTCTGACAAAATTTTCTGATCTTGCCGCTGCAGACCGTTTGCCGGACAGCTTCTGATAACGCTCTCCTTTGCAGATTTTTTGATGACGAAAAACAAGTTACTTCCTATTCTTAATAGGCGTAACGTCTGAGATTACTATCTCGACGAATGAGAGGTAAGGATAGGTCCATGGGCGCCGCGTGGTTAAATATCAATTTGAATGCCCTGAAGGCAAATTATCAGTATCTGGACAGCTGCAGTGCACCCACATGCACAACAGGCGCAGCCGTTAAGGCTGATGCCTATGGTTTGGGTATGGTGCCCGTCAGCCATGCGTTATATGAAAGCGGCTGCCGACATTTCTTTGTGGCGCAGGTAGACGAGGCTGTCACTTTAAGACAGTCCTTTGCAGAGAAACCCTGTCACATATTTGTTTTAGAGGGACCACAAGCTCATGATTTGGCAGATTATCAGGCCTATAAGCTGACACCCGTCATCAATACAGCAGCTCAAATTGAGCATCTTGTCGGCTTCAACAAAGCAAATTTTTCCTCTCTGCCCTCAGCCCTTCATATAGATACAGCAATGAACCGTCTTGGTCTTGCGCCGGTTGATATTCAAAGACTGGGAGAGCATCTCTCTCCTGGCGGTCCCTTGCCTCTTTGCCTTGTGATGAGCCATTTGGCATGTGCAGACAACCCCCTACACAGCCTTAACACAGAACAGTTGAGCATGTTCTCAACCCTAGCAGCCCAAATTGAACATACCCCAAAAAGCCTGGCCAACAGTGCTGGCATTTTGCTGGCAGAGAGATATCATTTCGACCTCACCCGTCCCGGTATTAGCCTGTATGGTGCTATGACTGATCCGGCAACAAGAGATAAGCAGCTTACATCAGTGCTGAGCTGGCAGGCTGAAATTCTCCAGATAAGAGATATAGATAAGGGACAATCTGTTGGCTATGGCGCGGAGTTCACCGCAGAGACCGCAATGAAACTGGCAACAATTGGCGCAGGATATGCTGATGGCTATGCCCGAGCTTTATATCAGCCAGAACAAAATAGAATTGCCCTGGTTGGCATTGGCGGTCATGCGGCCCCTCTTGTGGGACGGGTATCTATGGATTTGATCGTAGTAGATGTCAGCAAAATACCAGACTCAGTGCTGCAGAAGTCAGAACATGCTGATTTGATTTGGTCTGGTTACCCGCTTGAACAAATGGCACTGGACAGACAAACAATCGCATATGAAGTAATGACAGGTCTTGGCGGAAGGACAAAGCGATATTATGATGGTTGACAAATTGGTTCTGCTGCGTAAGAGCCACCAGACAACAGAACAAAAAAAGGCCGCTTAATGATTCTGGGGCTTATCCGCAACATTGGCCAGGCCAGCCTGTATTTCATGGCTGCGGTCGGCAAAATAAGTTTGTTTACATTCGCTGCTGTACGCTGGTCTGTTGCGCCACCGTTCTATGTGCGCCAGCTAGGACGGCAGATTCTGGATATTGGATTCTTTTCCCTCCCGGTTGTGGGACTGACAACACTGTTCTCTGGAATGGTACTCGCCTTGCAGAGCTATACCGGATTTGCGAGGTTTTCAGCAGAAGATACTGTGGCAACAGTTGTTGTTTTATCTGTCACACGTGAGCTTGGCCCAGTATTGGCTGGACTTATGGTTGCTGGACGCATCGGCGCTTCCATGGCAGCAGAAATTGGCACAATGCGAGTTACAGATCAGATTGATGCTCTTGACACATTGTCAACACGGCCAATGCAATATCTAGTGGCGCCCAGGTTGATCGCAGGAACCCTGTGCCTGCCTTTATTGGTGCTTATCGGCGATATTATCGGTGTTCTGGGTGGGTATCTGGTTGGCGTGTATCAGCTTAACTTCAACCCGTCTTTGTATCTTTCTCGCACTTTGCAATATCTTGAATTCTCAGACGTCACACTTGGCCTTGTTAAAGCTGCCGTGTTCGGTTTTCTGATTGCTTTGATGGGGTGTTATCATGGCTATCACAGCGGACGTGGCGCAGAGGGAGTTGGTGTGGCAACGACAAATGCTGTTGTGTCTTCATCGATCCTGATTTTGATTGCTAATTACCTTGTTACCGCACTGTTCTTTGGATGAGGTTACATGTTAAAAAATCCGTCAAAAATTGAGATATCACACCTGGCAAAAACCTTTGGCAGTAAAGTTGTTCTCAGCGATATAAGCCTTTCAGTTCCTGCCGGGCAATCCTTATGCATCATTGGCACGTCAGGGTGTGGAAAATCTGTCACGCTTAAATGCCTTCTTGGCCTGCTCGCTCCTGATTCCGGTTCAATAAAAATTGACGGCAAGGAAACTGTTAGCCAGTCACGCACACATAGAGAAGAGATGCTGCGCCGCTTTGGAATGACTTTTCAGTTTGGTGCGCTGTTTGACAGCTTGCCCATTTGGCAGAACATCACATTCAGGCTCAGACAAAACACATATTTGTCAAACCAAAAGGCCCGTGAAGCCGCTGCTGAAATTGTTGTTCAGCTCGGCCTTGAGGCACGTGTTATTGACCAATATCCAGCTGAACTTTCAGGGGGCATGCAAAAGCGTGTTGCACTAGCAAGGGCGATTGCCGACAAGCCTGAAATCCTGTTATTCGACGAGCCAACATCTGGCCTTGATCCTATCACTGGCGGTGTAATTGATAATCTTATTTTGGATTCAGTCAGACGTCTTGGAGCAACAGCCCTCACAATCAGCCATGACATGGCATCTGTGCGCCGAATTGCTGATCAAGTGGCGATGATCCATAAAGGGTGTGTCATTTGGTCTGGTCCCTCAACACAAATGTTTGACAGCGGCATTGCTGAAGTTGATCAATTTGTTCATGGCCATGCACAGGGCCCGCTGACAGATGAAGCCATTCTTGCAGCGAAAACAGGGGTCTAAAATATAGATTATGGCGCGTTCTGCCTCTCAATATCATTGTCAGTCCTGTGGCGCTGTCAGTCCAAAATGGGCAGGTAAATGCGATGCTTGTGGGGGTTGGAACACCCTTGTTGAAGAGCGGATAGAACAGATTCCAGGGCAGGCCAAACGCAAAACAGCAAAAACAGTTGAATTAAAATTACTCTCAGCTACCAATGCTGAAGGCGCCTGTAAACGCCACCTTACGGATATTGAAGAATTTGACCGTGTCACAGGTGGAGGTCTTGTTCCTGGCTCTGCTGTGCTGATCGGTGGCGACCCAGGAATCGGCAAGTCAACCTTGTTGCTGCAGCTGGTTTGTAAGCTGGGGCTGGCAGGACAGAAAACAGCTTATATTACAGGCGAGGAGTCAGTCGAACAAGTACGTATGCGGGCTTTGCGTCTGGGGCTACAGAATGCTGAGGCTGGGCTGGCTGCAGCCACCAATGCAGCTGATATCGCAGAGACCGTCCGGAACACGCCAGATCTGGATTTATTGGTCATCGATTCCATTCAAACCATGTTTGTCCCCGGCCTTGACAGTGCCCCAGGAACAGTAAGCCAGGTTAGAGCATCTGCACATGAACTGATTAGAGCTACAAAGAGCAGCCAAGCAACTATTATATTTGTTGGCCATGTCACAAAGGATGGATTAATTGCAGGACCGCGTGTGTTGGAACATATGGTCGATTGCGTGCTATATTTTGAAGGCGACCGTTCACATCATTTTCGCATTCTGAGAGGTGTCAAAAACCGTTTTGGTGCTACTGATGAAATTGGCGTATTTGAAATGTCTGAAACTGGCCTTCAGCAGGTTTCCAATCCGTCAGAATTATTTTTGGGCGACAGACAAAATAGGGTTGCTGGCACGGCTGTGTTCGCTGGTTTAGAGGGTACCAGACCCTTGCTTGTTGAAATTGAAGCCCTTGTTGCGCCATCAACATTAGCAACGCCAAGGCGGAATGTTGTTGGCTGGGATACCGGCCGGTTAGCCATGCTGACAGCTGTTTTGGAAACCCGTTGCGGGGTGCCGCTGTCTGGCCGCGATATCTTCTTGAACATAGCAGGCGGCTTACGCATTCAGGAACCAGCGGCGGATCTAGCTGTAGCTGCGGCGCTAATCTCATCTGTCACTGTTAAACCGCTTCCGGCAAGAACTGTATTTTTTGGCGAAGTTGCTTTATCTGCTGAATTGCGTCAGGTTGCCCAAGCGGAAACGCGCCTGAAGGAAGCAGCCAAATTAGGATTTGAACAGGCAATGCTGCCAAGACTGAGGAATAAAACTAAGCCTCCACAGGGTATTTCTATTTGCTTGCCAGCAAATCTGTCTGAATTCATTGACATTCTAGACGGAATGACCTGACCATCATTCATGAAGCACTGCCAGGGAGGCAGGAATGCCAGAGATATCATTATCTGCACTTACATTATTTGACTATGCAGTCATTCTTGTTCTGATTATCTCTGCTATTCTTTCAACATTACGTGGCATGACACGTGAATTTCTCGGCCTGACAGGCTGGTTTATCTCTATTTTTATTGCTCGCCTAACAGCCTCATCTATGGAAAATTGGCTTTCTGATTTCATTGCTGTTGATGGCCTCACCGAAGTGTTGTCCTGGGCTCTGCCCTTTGCAGGTACAGCAGTCATCTGGTTTATCTTCGCTTCTCTAATTGCCCCAGGCCTCAAGCGTGCCGGCCTCGGCGCGCTGGACACATGGTTAGGTGTGCTCTTTGGGTTAATCCGTGGAGCGCTGTTGATGACAGTATTTTACGTGGGGTGTGTTTTATTTGTGCAATCAGAAGATAAACTTTACCCCTTCATGAAAGACAGCCAGTCCAGCCCATATATCCGCATAATCACTTCAGGTTTTGCCCCATTTCTGCCTAATGACTTGCAGTCCCGACTATCTATGATGGGTCTTGAACCGACATTTTTAGACTCCAAACTAGAATCTACAAAGCAGCCACTTGACCAACTAGAAGGGGGTCTGAGTCTACGTGATGATGAACGCCAATGAACACTCCATAATGCTTCTCTTTCCATGGACGTTGCGCCCTTGCTATGCTATGCCTATGCTGTCTGAAAAGACTGCGTGTCTTCCAGCTTTCTGAACAAAGTTGACAGTGTAATGACTTCTTTTGACCTTCACTCAGAGCAAGATCGCTTTAACGAAGAATGCGCGGTTTTTGGGGTTTATGGCTCTTTAGAAGCACATGTGCTTACCGCACTTGGCTTGCATGCCCTTCAGCACAGGGGTCAGGAAGCAACCGGAATGGTGAGTTTTGATGGAAAACAATTCAACAGTTATCGCGGCTTGGGCCATGTTGGCGACAATTTTTATGCCGGATCGCCTAACCTTGAAGCGTTGAAAGGTCATGTGGCGATAGGTCATAACCGGTACTCAACAACTGGATTGAGTGAGGTTCGCAACATTCAGCCCTTCCTAACCGAATTAGCCTTTGGCCAGTTTAGCATCGCACATAATGGAAATCTTACAAATGCTGAGCGTCTACGCACAAGCCTTATAGAAACAGGCAGCCTGTTCCAATCGACGACAGACACTGAGATTATCATTCATTTGACAGCACGGTCACATCATGCTGACCCAATTGAGCGGCTGAAAGAAGCATTAATGCAGATCACTGGTGCTTACGCATTGGTCAGCATTGTTGATAATAAGTTAATTGGGGTTCGAGACCCGATGGGGATCAGACCCCTTGTACTTGGAAAAATTGGCACGGCGCATATTTTGGCATCTGAAACTTGTGCACTTGATATCATCGGCGCTGATTACATTCGAGATATCGCACCAGGTGAACTGGTTGTGATTGATGAAAAAGAGGTCAGCAGTCAGATGATTGCAGCTCAAAAACCATCCCGGTTCTGCATCTTCGAATATATTTATTTTGCCCGCCCGGATTCAACACTTGAAGGCCGCTCAGTCTATCAAGCCAGAAAACAGATCGGCTCAGAGCTGGCAAACGAAACAGCTGTTCCTGCTGACCTTGTGATACCGGTTCCAGATTCAGGTGTGCCAGCCGCGCTTGGTTACGCGCAGGCATCGGGCATACCGTTTGAATTAGGAATAATCCGCAACCATTATGTGGGCCGCACATTCATTCAGCCAACTGATGCTGGTCGGACTTCTGGTGTGATGATGAAGCACAACGCTAATCAGGAAATCATTAGCGGCAGAGATATTGTGCTTGTTGATGATTCAATTGTGCGAGGCACAACGTCACGGAAAATTGTCATGATGATGCGGGCTGCAGGCGCGCGCAAAGTCCATATGCGCATCGCCAGCCCGCCAACCACCAATCCCTGCTTTTATGGTGTAGATACGCCAGACAGTGACAAACTTATGGCTGCCCAGATGAGCGTTGCAAAGATGTGCAAAGAAATCGGTGCAGACAGTTTGGCATTTGTTTCTATTAACGGGCTTTACAGAGCGATGGGCGAAACCAGCCGCCATATAGAAACCCCTCAATTCTGTGACGCCTGCTTCACAGGCGATTATCCCATAAAAGAAGCCTTTTCCCCTGCTTTATAAATTCGATGAGAAAAGTCATGCCCATTGTCCGTTCTGATTTAACTGATAAAGTTATCCTGATTACTGGTGCCAGTCGTGGCATTGGGCGAGCAGTAGCGCTGAATTGTGCACAGGCGGGAGCAGAAGTCATCATTACCGGCCGAACCATGGGCGCGCTTGAAGAGCTGGACGATGAGATATCAAGAACCGACGGCAAAGCAACTATTGTTGAGCTGGACCAAACCGATACAGCCGCAATGGCCCGCCTTGGACAAGCCATAGCAACACGTTGGGGCCGCCTCGACGGGTTTGTCGCTAATGCAGGCCAGCTTGGCCAGATGGCTCCTATGCCACATATTGATCCAGAGATTTTTGAAAAGACCATCATGGTGAATTTGACTTCTATATGGTATCAAATCGCCGCTTTTGACACTCTTTTACGAGCTTCCAACGCTGGTCGTGCTGTTCTGGTATCTAGCGGAGCAGCCCAAGGTGCACGTGCCTATTGGGGTGCTTATGCAGTCTCTAAAGCTGGCTTAGAAGCCATGGCACGTGCCTGGGCAGCAGAGAGTGAGAAAACTGAGATGAGGATCAATCTTATTGACCCTGGGGCAACACGCACAGCGATGCGGGCAGCAGCCTATCCTGGTGAAGACCCGGACAGTTTACGCACTGCAGAGGATATCACACCTGCATTTCTGCATTTGTTAAGCCCGGATTGCACAAGTCAGGGCATGCTTTATAAAGCAGCTGAATTAAGCGCAAAGTTGGGTAAAGTTATCTAGAGCGCTTTATCAAAAAAACGCTGCGGATGAAGTGCCTTCATGATCTGATAAGGTAGAATTGAGGGGCGACCCGCTATTTCATGGGCAACAGATTTCCCAATAAGCATTGCAAGGGTTAGCCCACGTGCACCAAGTGCACTGACAACAGAAAGGCCCGGAGTTATCTTTCCTGCCAAGGGCAATCTGTCAGGATAGGCAAGGCGTCGTGATGTTCTGCCCTGCCACCCAGATGGTTGACCAGCAAGCTGACGCAATTCAACTGGCATTAACTCTAGATTATGAAGATGACCTTTTTGAGATACTGCTGTATCTGCAGTTGGATCAAATCCTGCGCCCAAATACTGCTGCCCCTCTATCAAGGGCGTTGTATATCCAGAATAATTCAGGGCTATTTGAAGTGCAGCTAATTCCGTTGTCTTTGGCAAAATGCTCAACTGGCCTGATGTAACTTGATACACCCCTAAATCATAACCGATTGTCTCCAAAAGTTTCGGAAAATCTGCTCCTGCACACAAAACGACATGGTCAGCCATAAATGTGCGGCCATCCATGCAATGAGCTATCCAAGCACCCTCCTCGCCTGAAATTGTGTGTAATTTTGCGCCATATATACGCTCGACACCCTCTGCCAATTGACAGGAAAACTGTCTCGGTTGTATCACGGCCCCTGTCTCAAATAACAAACCACCTGACTTAACAGGCAGGCCACAGGTAGCCGATAGTTCCTCTGCACATTTATAAGTCGCCAGATCAGACGGGAAACCCTGATCAGCAATTTTTTTCTGACGAGATGATTTGCGCTTATCATAGTCAAGGCTGATGACACCACTGCTTATAATAAGGTCATGTGCGTCAAGAAAAGCACGTGTATCGGCGAGAGAGGAGATGGACAGGCGCATGCCAACCATATCCCCGACTGTCAAAAACGGGACGACAATGCCAGCAGGATTTCCAGAGGCCCCTGCACCTTCCTGTGCAGCAGCATCAAGAATTATTGCTTCCAGACCAAGGGTCTTCAGTCCACCCGCCACTGCGCAGCCCGCAATACCACCACCGATCACTAGAACTCTGCGTGGTCGTAATTGTTTTCCTAAAGAGAAGCCCCTCATATAAGAAGCGATCAACATCTCACGCTTACGCCCAAAACCAGGAACCCTCTGACATGTAAAGCCAGCATCAGCTAATGACGATCTGACTGATGCAGCAACAGTAAATGTTGCCAAGCGCGCTTTGTGAACGGACAGGCGCGCGATCTGCTGAATGATTTCAGGTGACCAAATTTCTGGGTTCTTTGCTGGGGAAAATCCATCAAGAAACCAAATATCAGCAGAAAAATCCAGTGTCGGTAGAACCTGTTTTGCTTCTCCATAATGAAGATGTAAACTAATCTGCCCATCAAGAAAACTCATATGGTGTACACCTAGCCATCGTCGTGGCCATTTTTTCAGAAACTCACCAAAAATTTTTTGTAATTCTGGAAATTCCCGCAACGCGGCTGCAACGTTCTGCTTGCTTGGTGGACATCCCTCAACAGAAATAAAATCTATCTTTGTCCTGCTTTTCTGGCGAAGGACTTCAGCAATCACAGCCAAAAAGTTGAGCCCTGTGCCAAACCCCGTTTCAGCGATAATAATTTGGTCCTCACCTGCCAGTCTATGCTGCAAGCCAGTCCCTTTAATGAAGACATGTCGTACTTCTTCTAGGCCATTCTCTGTAGAAAAATAGATGTCTGAAAACCTAGAGGAACGCAAAATACCCTCAGTCAGGAAATCATCTTCAGGTGGTAATTGAGGAAGTGGAGACTGAAACATTTATATTCTTATAATCTTAAATGAAATCTGACCTGTATATCTCTGTTTTTTTGGCGACGCAAACCTGAAAACCCAATCAAACAGATGGCACCAAATAAGTATCTATTTTTATTGTATTTTTTCTAAATTTTTGAGATTTCAGTCGTTGATCCCAAGGAGTTATATGGATTGATAAGAAGACGATGGTAAGCGTAAACACCAACATTGGCTCTCTGAATGCTAGAGTAGCCCAACTCAGGACACAAAATTCTGAGAAAACGGCTATTGCGCGTCTATCATCGGGCCTGCGTATAAATTCAGCTGGTGATGATGCCGCCGGCTTATCCGTTGCGACAAAAATGAATGCACAGATTGCCAGCATGAATATGGCAGTCAGGAATTCCATGGACGGAATTTCTCTCATCGACACTGCCACATCTGCTATATCCACAAACCTAAATGCTCTTCAAAGAATAAGAGAGCTATCTATTCAAGCAAGTAATGGAATTTATGAAGACCAAGACAGAGAGAATTTACAACTAGAGGTAACTAAGAATTTAGAGGAAATTCGTAAAACCGCTAATTTTACAAAATTTAATGGTATAAATTTACTTGATGGTTCCCTGGATACAGTCCTGCGCGTTGGAAATAACAATAATGAAGTGTTGAATGTGAAAATTGATGGGGTCGGAATTGACCAGTCAGTTCCCTATGAGAAATTAGCAACGGTGACGTCAAAACAGTTAGCAACACCTTCAATTGAACCCAATTCCACTGGAGATTTAACACTTCTTGAAACTATTGGAAGAGAAGCGAGTTATAAACTTTTAGATACTTCTCTAGCTTTTGGAAGCAGTAAACCGCATTTTGATGTGCCCTCATATGCTAGAGTAGTTGTAGGTTCTGCCTTTTCTTCACAATCCGCGTTTACCTCTAAAACTGGTGCGTTTGAAAATAACGATTTTTCTGATGCAACAGTGGAAAATACCACGGTGACCCCTTACGGCTCTAAGGTGGAGATTCCTGGCTGGGATGTGTATCTGGAAAGGGTTGACCTTGGGCCAATAAAAGCAGGGTTATATCAGGAAACAATTGGCGGACATCCGACGCCAAATGATCCCACCCCGAATCCTGTTAATAATACAAGCGGCGACGAATACTCTACTGTCAGCGCGGGAACTTTAACATATTCAGCAAATTCCACAGAGGGATTAATGCTTAAATCTAACGGCGTCACATTTACAGACCCAGGAATCCCAGCGAACCCAAAAAACTATAGTATTTTACACGGTCCCTATGTCATTTCTGATAATGCGGTGACCTTGGCTGCTGGGGATAGCGTAAGCTTTGACTGGGAAGCCAACTATGTAACAGATGATTACGATGTTTTTGGTTACCTATTAGATAAAAACACCGGACAAGTAATTCAGCTACTTGACAGCACCGGCACAACTGGGAGTGGAACAGTAACCAAGTCTATCGGCGTTGGCCAAGATGGCGACTACAACTTTGTTTTTATCTCAGGGACCTATGATGCATCGGGGCTTTTTGCTGCAGGAGCCGAATTTTACATCGATAACATCACTGTAGATCAGTCTAATCCTCCCCCGATCATAGCCACTGCTAACGTTGGAGTTGAAGCTGTAGAATCTTACATAGTAGCAATCAAAACAAAAGAATTTGGCTCGATGAAAGAGATGTATGAGGGAGATCCTGACGGCACGTTCTCGATCAGCGGAGGTGCTGATGCAGATAAATTCGAGATTGACAGCATCACTGGCGAAGTGACCTCTCGCAATGCTTTATGGAGAAGAGATCAATCAACCTATACAATAGACGTAAGTTATTTAGGTTTAGGAGGAGACGACCATACAGAAACAGTAACACTCACAGTAACTCCCAATGAGCGCGCCACAGCAGAGTATCACTCTGAAGAGGCTGCTCAAATTACAATCAATAACAATGCTAGCGGACTTCAAGAATTCATTAATGTCTATGGCGCTGGCAATTATTCTTTGGCTGATGACGCTTCCGCTCCGGGAGATTCTCAGAAGTTTTCAATTGACACTAACGGAACGATAACTGCTACCGAGCATTTAAAATTCATCGAAAAAAATGCTTTTAATTTTAATAAAATATACACTCTAGCTAGCGGCAAAACATTTATCGAAAAAATTAAACTGACCTTAATTGACCCTATAAAATTTTCTAGAACAGAGGCCATTTCCGAAGAAGGAAAGAAAGTAAAAATTGCCGAAGCATTAAGTGAGCATTTATATGCCTTTGCGAATTTAGACGCTTTCGAGGGTCAGTTTTATCTAGCTGATTCAGACTTAGCCAATTCAAATCAAAGCGAACATTTCAAAATAAATCAAAGAGGAGAGATAGAGAGCAAGGGCGAACTCGACTTTGACAAAGGCACAAGAGAATTTGAATTTAAAGTAATTTACCTTCATTCCACTGGACGCGCGCAATTCACCGATTTCATTAAACTATCTCTCACAAATGACATCAGGGATGAAAGAAATTTAGCGATAGATGATATTGACATATCGTATATAAGAGGAGCAACTGAAGCATCCTCAAGACTAAATGAGACAATTAACAAAGTCAGCAGCATTCTCTCTAAACTTGGCGCGCTTAAAAATCGTTTAACCCATGGAGTTGATTTCAATCTGAGTGCAATCTTAAATCTACAATTCAGCAAAGGTAGAATTAGTGACGCTGATTTTGCTGTAGAAGCGTCCAACCTTGCAAAAAATCAAATTCTTTCACAGGCTTCAATAGCTATGTTGGCGCAGGCGAATACGGTACAAATTAACATTCTTGAATTAATTCGATAGAAAACTGACTTCATGACGATTACAGGAATTCCTTTTTGGAAACAGAAAGCCTTAACTGATCTAACCAACAATGAATGGGAATCGTTATGCGATGGATGCGGCAAATGCTGTGTTTTAAAGCTTGAGGATATTGAAACAGATGATGTTTATTATACAGACGTGGCATGTAAAATGCTGGATTGCCAGACCGGTCGCTGCCGAGATTATGAGCGTCGCAAGCAGAACGTTCCGGACTGTATTCTGCTTACGCCTGAAACAATTGAACAATTAGCCTGGATGCCAAAAACATGCGCTTACAGGCTAGTTTATGAAGGCAAAAATTTGCCCGACTGGCACCCACTTATATCTGGCAGTGCGTATACAGTCATGAAGGCCGGACACAGTGTTGCCGGACAGGTGTTTCCAGAAGGCAGTGTTGAAGATGAAGACATGGCAAACCATATAAGAAATTGGGATGATAGTGTTGACCACTGAGCAGAGATTTTTATGAATATGCGTTGGCTGATCTATCTTCTGCTAACAGGCCTGATCATTGCAACTATCTGGCGATATGATTTTAGCGATCGGCCCGACCCGAGCTGGACAAAATGCAAAGAATCCTTGCTGATTCAGACTTTAACTGGAAGCTGCACCCTTCGATATGAGGGCGAGACAGAACCATCTTAATTTTGACAGTCTAATGCCAGATAACTATAGAAAAGGCCGCATGGTTAAAAAGTCAGAACTGGATGAAAAAATCTGCCTGACCTGTAAACGCCCTTTTTCATGGCGAAAGAAATGGGCACGTGACTGGGACATTGTGAAATTCTGTTCTAAACGATGCCGGGGTGAATTCAAAACAAAATAATAGATAACTATAAATCAATCATAGTCTTCAACTGATCAACATGGTCTGCATCATCTGCAGTCTTATCCCACCGGATTGCATGAAAACGAGGAAAACGGGTTGCGATACCTGATTTATGGCGACTTGACAGATGCAGGGAATCAAAAGCAACTTCCACAACCAGTGCATGGTTAACCTCGCGAACGGGACCATATCTGTTGATGGTATTTTCACGCACAAACTTATCAAGCTTAACTAGTTCAGAATCTGTGAAGCCAGAATAAGCTTTACAGACAGGCACGAGCACAGAATTCCCAGCAGAGCCCTGCCATGCCCCAAGGGTAAAATCAGAGTAATAGGATGAACGTTTGCCATGCCCGCGCTGCGCATACATGATCACCAAATCAGCATAAAGCGGGTCACGTTTCCATTTATACCAAAGACCTCTTTCACGTCCTGCTTTATAAAGGCTGTGCTTGTCTTTCAGCATAACACCTTCAATCAGCCCACCTTGCCGGCATTTATCTCTGTGCCGCGCCAGT
>CABYIQ010000035.1 GCA_902518965.1 uncultured SAR116 cluster alpha proteobacterium | reverse complement strand
AAAACCGGGGGCTGGGGGTTCGAGCCCCTCCACTCCTGCCATTAAAAAGTAAAACAATATCAGTGTTTTAGTAGCCTTCGGCGTTTACGCGCCGGGGGCTATTTTTTTATTTGTGCAAACTTTTGTGCAAGTTTTTTTGCTCCAGCTTCAGTTCATTTCTAACTCCTCTAGAAGCGCGGCGTACGACGCCCCATGCATATCGGTATCATTTGCTTTTCCCTGTATGCACGGGCGCGGAAAGCTTAATTTAATGACATTCAAGTCGGGGATATCAAATCTCTTTATTTTTGATTCATGTATTTGAAATAGGTTGGCGACTTTGTTTGTCTTGAGCTGGTTGTGGATGTAGTTAAAATTTTCTTCATCAACACAGAATATATCTAATGTGAGCCAGAATGGTCCTGCATTTTTTGACCTAATTTTGCGAACCATCTGCCCTAAATTTATTCTGTCTGAGCTTTTCATTTCTAGCTTTCCATGATTTGTAATTCAAAGGCATACATAGGATCATCTAAAGTCATTGTATGATGTAGGCAAAACTCAAATATTTCTCCTCGATCCATTTCTGGCGGTGAGAATGGAAATGCGAAAGTGGGCATAGGTTCGTGCGGTGTCAGCGGCAGGTGCAAAAGATCTGGGTTTAACATTTTCGCTGCCTCATTTGCTTGTTTCTGATTAGAGCTTGTAAATATTGCCATAACGCCAACTTCACCATCACTTGAGTGAAAAGTTTCAAGTTGACCTAGGGTTGCGTTTCGTCCGATTACGCGCAATTCTAATCGCGTTTCTGTAAGGCCATTCAGCTGTGCTTTATGTTCAAACGACGCTTTCAGTGCGTCTGCCCATTCGTGTATGTGAGCGCAATAATGCGCATCGCGGACAAGAACGAAGGAAACAGTCTGGAAGCCCACTTGTTTCGCGGCCTCAAGCTTGACTGTGTAATTTGAGGTTTCATGCCAGACACTTCCCTCCACACGCACGCTTACGTCATCTATGGCAGTATATTGAGCTAACCGCACATCTAGCCATCCACCAGGTTCATAAAGAATATAAGGGTCTGCATTTTCATAGAGCATATGGGCAGATACAGTGTATGGTGTTGCAGCTGTATTGTGTGCCAGTGGTGTAATTGTAAAACCTGTTTCATCAAAGCTCATTAAAATAACACCTGAATTGGGGTTTGTAGTTGCCAAGGCACCGCATTCTGCGATTTTTGCTCCATGCCAGGCAGCTCCTTTATGACAACCTCTTGCAATTGGAAGAGCGGCTATAATGGCCGTATCTGTCGTACGCCCAGCAATAATTATGTCAGCTTCGCTAGCGAGGGCTGCCTGAATTTGTTCTATACCGGCTAGCGCAACAATATTTGTACATTGATCCAGTATGGTCTTATCGATATTGGGAGCGCCTTCAAGAGGCTTGATAGCCCCTTTGTTAAGAGCAGTTACTATTTTTTCCTTTTGCTGGCCAGATTTCAAAGTTGCTATTTTAAGTGTTTCACCGCGTTCTCTTGCTATTTCAAGTGTGATGTCCAACATCCAGTCAACTGCGCTGTCAGCACCGCTAGTTCCTGCTGTCCCTATTACCAGAGGCACATTTGCTATTGTCCTCGCCGCCATCAGATCTGCCCAGTCCGCTTTTGTGGCGTTACGTGAATACTTACTTCTGCCAGTGCCCAGATAATAAGGCCCACTGTCAGTAGACCCACCATCAATGGCAATGAGGTCAGGATTTTCTTTTAGCCCGCGTGCTAGTGCATCTCGATCATAAGGAATGCCCAGCGCACCTGCTGGGATAAGGATTTTTGTCTTTGCCTTAAACACCTTGATATATTCCTGTATTAAATTTTCACTTGCAGAAGCACTTCTGGCCCGACACACTCACTAAATTAACATTACTAACTTTCTTTGGGAGGAAAAAAATGAAGTCTTGGATGATTGCACGCAGAACTTTTCTTGCGGCAGCCTTAGCAACGGGATTAGCCGGTTCGGCGATGGCAGATGGTCATCAGGTGGTGGACTCAATTCACTTTCTGATTCCAGGTGGCGCAGGAGGAGGCTGGGATGGAACAGCTCGCGGAACAGGGGAAGCGCTGACAAAATCAGGACTTGTTGGTTCTGCCTCATATGAAAATATGTCTGGTGGAGGTGGCGGTAAAGCCATTGGTTATCTCATTGAAAATGCCGCTAGCAACCACGGCACATTGATGGTGAACTCAACACCAATTGTGATTCGTTCACTTACAGGCGTTTTTCCCCATAATTTTCGTGATTTGACGCTGGTTTCAGGCACGATTGGTGATTATGCAGCACTTGTTGTCCCCTCGAATTCAAATATCAAATCAATGGGAGATCTTGTAGCGGCCTATAAAGCTAATCCATCTGGTGTAGCAATTGGAGGTGGCTCTGTGCCCGGTGGGATGGATCATCTTGTTGCAGCAATGGTGATGCAGGCCGCTGGAGCCAATCCGACAGAAGTGAAATATGTTGCTTATGATGCTGGTGGTAAAGCGATGGCTGCGTTACTTTCAGGCGAGATTAAAGCCCTGTCGACCGGTTTTTCTGAAGCTGTAGCAATGGCTAAAGCTGGCGAGGCAAATATTATCGGTGTGACATCGAACGACCGTGTCGGTGCCTTTCCGGATGCAAAGACCATGAAAGAGCAGGGGATTGACACATATTTCGTGAACTGGCGCGGGTTTTTTGCTGCACCAGGTTTGCCAAAAGATAAGCTGGCAGCCTATCAGAAAGCAATCGCAAAGATGTACAAAACATCTGAATGGGAAGAAGTGCGTGCACGCAACGGTTGGGAAAACATTCACAACCCAGGTGATGATTTCATGACCTTCCTTGAAGGCCAAGAAAAAGAAATTGGTGATTTGATGAAAAAGCTTGGCTTCCTCTAAATTAGGCCACTAATTCAGGCCGCTTAGCACAATAGTTGGCTGGGTGGCCTGTTTTCTTAAAAGGGGGAGTTGATGGCTTTGGACAGATGGTTGGCGCTATTTATTGCGCTCATTTTTCTGATCTACGGATATACAGCATTTTTTCAGATGGATGGTCTGTTGCCGCCCATCCTGCAGCGTAATCCTGTTTGGCCATCGACCTTTCCCAAAATTCTCTCTGTAATTGGCGTTTTTGGCGCTTTATTTGTGCTGATGAACATCGAAAAAACAGATAGGCAAATTAGTGACGATATCATTGTAAAAAACTGGCGTCTCTATAAGATTTTTGATGCGCTCACTTTAATTGTTGGAATGGTTATCTATGCGCTCACACTGCGCAGCTTAGGTTTTTTAGCAGCGACGTTTCTATTCTTATCTTTGGGCGCGGCTCTGCTTGGTGAGCGTCGTTTTCTACTTCTGATAGTTGTATCCGGAATGGCAAGCTATGGGATCTGGTATCTAGTTGACTCAGTGCTTGGCATTTACATGACTCCCTTTCCTATATTTTTGAACGTTAGTTAGGAAGGCTATCCATGATTGAAGGATTTTTGCTTGGTCTGTATACCGCCCTTTCAGTCAAAAATATGCTAATGGTCATCGGTGGCTGCATTATTGGGACCTTTATAGGTATGCTGCCTGGTCTTGGGCCTATGTCTATAATTGCAATAATGATCCCCGTGGCAATTTCGATTGGTGAACCGGCTGCAGCGCTCATCCTTTTAGCTGGTGTATATTATGGGGCTGTTTTTGGCGGCTCCACTTCATCTATCCTAATAAATGCTCCTGGTGTAGCTTCTACAGTTGCTACTAGCTTTGATGGTTATCCTCTTACTCGCCAGGGCAAGGCTGGAAAGGCTCTCACTATCGCTGCGATAGCCTCATTTGCTGGTGGCACAGTTGGGGCTCTTTTGCTGGTATTTTTTGCTCCTGCTTTGGCCTCTGTGGCTTTGCTATTTCATTCTTCTGAATATTTTGCATTGATGGTTGTTGGCCTATCGGCCATAGCGGCCTTTGCTGGATCTGGACAGGTGACAAAAGCATTATTGATGACGGTTGTTGGTCTTGCGCTGGCTACAGTGGGGGAGGGCGCTCAGTTTAATATGCCACGCTTTACCATGGGCATTATGGATTTGCAGTCTGGTATAGGTTTTATCACTCTAGCCATGGCGATGTTTGCGATACCTGAAACATTGTTTCTGGTACTTGACCCGAGCCGGTCTGGTAAAGCAGGCAGTAAACAATCAGACATCACAAATCTGCGCATTACAAAAGACGAGGCAAAAAAGATTGCTCCCGTGATTGGGCGGCAGTCCTTGCAAGGTTTTCTGATTGGTGTAATGCCAGGTGCTGGTGCCACTATCGCTTCATTTCTTGGTTATGCGGTTGAACGAAATATCGCGCCTCAGGAAGAAAGAAAGGAATTTGGTAAGGGCTCTGTTAAAGGTTTAGCGGCACCTGAAAGTGCTAATAACGCCGCTTGTACTGGTTCATTTGTGCCTTTGCTGACACTGGGAATTCCAGGGTCTGGGACAACTGCAATTCTTTTGGGAGCTTTGATTGCGCTGAATGTCTCACCAGGGCCGCGTCTGATGCAGGATCAGCCAGAAATTTTCTGGTCTGTCATCATATCCATGTATATTGGCAATGTTGTACTTTTAATTCTGAATCTACCGCTCATACCCTACATCGCCAAAGTCTTGACGGTACCGCGCACCTTTCTAATCCCGTTTATTCTGTTTTTCACATTAATGGGCGCATATATCGGCCAGAATAACGCTACAGAGTTATTGTTTCTCGTTGGGCTCGGAGTTGCGGCGACGATTTTGCGCTTTGCCTCTTTTCCGCTTGCCCCGCTACTAATAGGTTTTATCCTTGGGCCAATGTTGGAGGACAATTTTTCACGTGCAACCCAGCTTTATGATGGGGTTAGCTTTATATGGGAGCGTCCGATGACAGCCATATTATTGGGGATTGCTGTATTACTGATTGTGCTGCCAGCCATGCGGTCAAGGAAGGTGTCAAAAGAAGTGGCATCAGGATAGATATAAATGCTTTCTTCAGTAAGAGTTCTCGACTTAACCAATGTTTTGGCAGGCCCATTTTGCTGTCACCAATTAGCACATATGGGCGCGGAAATCATTAAAGTGGAAACTGTTGGTCGCGGGGATTTGGCTCGCCATCTTGGTGCGGATAAGCAGCTAAGTGATGCGCAGATGGGAATTTCCTTTCTGGCCCAAAATGCAGGGAAAAAATCTCTAACTCTGGATTTAAAATCTGATAAGGGTAAGGAAATATTTTTTCAGCTAGTGCGAACGGCTGATGTGGTCGTTGAAAATTTCAGGCCAGGCGTAATGACCCGCCTTGGTCTTGATTATGATGAATTAAAGCAACTCAGACCTGAGCTTATCTATTGTGCAATTTCCGGCTTTGGACAAACTGGGCCGCTCAGCCCGCGCCCAGCATACGACCAAATTATTCAGGGTTTATCTGGCGTCATGAGCATTACTGGGAAACCGGAAGATGATCCATTGCGGGTTGGTTTTCCTTTGGCAGATACAATCGGTGGGTTAACAGCAGCGATGGCCATATCTGCTGCTCTTAATAAACGTCCCCGAGGCCAGATGGTTGATGTCTCTATGCTCGATTCTGTGCTGACTACCATGGGCTGGGTAGTTTCAAACTACCTTATTGGCGGTGTTATTCCTGCTCAGCAAGGGAACGAGAATATAACGTCGGCGCCATCCGGAACGTTTCAGACATCTTACGGATTGATCAATATTGCAGCCAATGAGGAACGTCAGTGGCTGGCATTGGTTGCGCATCTTAATTGTCCGCATCTGGCTAAGGACAGCCGTTTTGTAACCCGCGATAACCGTAAAATACATCGTTATGAATTAATTGCTGAACTCGAGCCCTACCTTAAGAACAAGTCAGCTCTTGAATGGGAAGTTGAGCTGACTGCTATTGGTGTGCCAGCGGGTGTGGTTATGACGGTACCAGAAATTCTTGCGCATCCTCATATTGCTCATCGTGGCTTATTGGCTGAATTCGAAAATGTTCAGGGTCTTGAGCAGTCTATTTCTGTTATGCGCACAGGGTTTCAGAGCGATGGGCAGCCAGCTTCAGTTGATACACCTCCGCCTGTAATTGGCGAACATAATAACGAAATTTTACGCGAGTTGGGATATGATGGTGAAACGATAGAGCAGCTTAGGCAGAAGGGTATCATATGAGTGATGTTACAGATTGGTGGACAACCTCCATCATAGATATGGAGCCAGGCCGTATTGATATCCGTGGCAGAGCAATCCAAGATCTGATTGGTAATTTGTCCTTTGCTGAAATGATTTGGCTGATGCTTCGAGGAAACAATCCGACCAAGGGGCAAGCTGATTTACTTGAGGCCGCACTTGTGTCCTCAGTTGACCATGGCCCTCAAGCTCCATCCATTGCAGCTGCACGAATGGCTGTGACCTGCGGTTTAGGGCTCAATGGTGCTATGGGGACAGCTGTACATATGCTTGATGATGTTCATGGCGGCGCAGGCCAACAATTTGTGAGCCTTTTGTGTGATTTAGCGACAGAACCAAACTTAAATATTGATAAGATAGCTAATTATTTGACTAGATACAGGCAGGATATTAACCCTTATATTCCTGGGTTTGGCCATCGGTTTCATAAGCCTGTAGATCCACGCGCTCCCCGTCTGATGGCATTGGTCAGAGATGCGCGGGACAGAGGTGTTGTTTCCGGTGAATTTATGGAAATTGCAGTTCAAATTGAAACCCATCTGGGTGATTTAAAGGGTAAGCCTGTGCCCATGAATATTGATGGCGCAACTGCAGTAATTTACGGTGAACTTGGTTTTCCTCCTGAACTGGCCAGAGGGCTATTTTGCCTATCGCGCTCTGTGGGCGCAATGGCACATGGTTATGAGCAAATGCAGCAGGGCGGCCGAAATAAGGGTCCGACCCCCCCACATTATCGCTGGCGATACGAACAAGGCTAAAAATCTTTTTTTGGGTTTTAACAGAGAAGAAAAAAACGTTTAATAGGACGCTACAGCTGATTGTGCAAACTTGTGCAAGGTTTTGCATGGGAATAGGTGGTAAATGATGGTCAGTATTTAGCACAAATGCTACCAATTTACCCTGCATTGCCTTAAAATAACGGTCTCCAAAACCGGGGCTGGGTGTTCGAGCCCCTCCACTCCTGCCAAATTATGTAAGTTAAAACAGTAAGTTACTCACATTTGCCTCGATAGGCAAACGCATTTTGTGTCACATGAGATTGACAGATTTCGCTATCTCATGTGACACAGCAAAAATTTGTTGTGTCCGGTTTTGTGCTCTTTCTGACTTGACAAAGGTTTTAATCCCTCTCATTTTTGAAATAATCGCCGATTTAATTTGTAACTTGCGGGCGATTAATAAATACAGCTAAAGCGCAGGAGATAAGTCGCTCCAGCTTCGCTGTGGCGGCTTTTTTATTGGACTGACCCACCATAACGGGTCGGGCATTTAATTACCAACTTGTGTGCCCTGACATCATGTCAAAAACACTAAAGCGGAGGACAATAACATGTCACTTTCTCAAAAAGAAAAAGACTTCACAAAGGCAATGGCTGTGAAGTTGCGAATGAACCGAGACGCTTTTGTTGAAGAACGGCGGCTTCGGAAAAAATATGGCGATTTCCGCTATGACATAGCAAGAGACTGCGTGTCTCAACATACGAAAAGTGGAACGGCCGGACCAGGTTTGACAATTGCCTCGGTACTTAAAGACATGGATGCATGGGGGTTTTGATGGCGAAATACACCTGGATAGAAATCGAGACTGAAGAAGATTTCATTGAGGCGTTTGGTGAAAACCCAAGATGGATACTTTCATCAGCCCCAATAGCAGAAAAGTCAAATACACCTCAAGGAGACGACAATGTTTCTAAACGCAATGGCAAGGGTCGCATCAAAAGAGGGGCTAACAATAAAACAAATTCTTGAGCGCAGAAGGAAGAAAGCTGAAAAGCTACCTCCAAGAAAACCACGAAAGCAAAAGCCCAAAAGACGTGACCCCTTTGAAGGACTCTCGACGCGGGAGCTATATATGCGCAGGCCAATGGATTAAAGGAGATACCAATGGCAGTAACCAAAGTTACTATTGTTGATAGCCCGGACAAGATGCGTGCGCACGCGGGTTATTCAATCATTATTCCACAGATAAAAGAAAGGGCGCCTTATTCTGAACAAACAAACACCAAAAAGAAGCCAAAAATATCCGTTAAAAGGGCAGAATAACAGTTCTCCTCCCTGAACTGGGGCCACCTTCGGGTGGCCCATCTATCTGCTCTAAATAAACCATCATCGCAAAAGTTGAATGGAAACTGACACAAGGACTGACTCACTCACCGGTCTCTGTCGGTTAAGTTATTGATATGATGAATACATTACTAATAAAGCATTGGTCTCCAAAACCGGGGGCTGGGGGTTCAAGCCCCTCCACTCCTGCCATTTTAAAAAGCCCTTGGGTAAATACCCAAGGGCTTTTTGATGAGTATGATGTTGAGCTATACATTAAATTTTCAAGGAGGGTCAGGGTAGTCGTAAAGCGCCATTGCCTTTTGCATAGAATCCCTCTCTTTCATTAGTTCATTATGCTTACATAAACCTGGAAAGGCGCTAATTTTCACGCCATCTAAGTAAAGCCAACGAAAAATTAAAGCCAAATATGGGTCGCACATAGAATATTTTTGGCCTAAAACGTAGGGTTCTTGCAAGTAATGTTCTTCTATTATCTTGGCACATTCAGTCATGTTTTCTAAAACCTTTGCAGTCATGGCTTTTTCAGCATACGTATCGTTAACCCAACGATGTCCACGGTGCTTATGTGAATGAGCAACATGGACGGTTGAGGCTAAAAACATGTTAAAAGCTTGGGCTTGTGCAAGAAGAAATGGATCGCTTGGCGCAAGCTTTTTATCTGGATGTGTTTGGGCAATATAGAGAAGTATTGCTGGGGTTTCAGTGAGTATTCCTTTAGAGGTAAGCAAGGCAGGAACTCGACCCTTTGGATTTACCTTGAGAAAATCAGCCGAATTTTGCTCTTTCTTATCAAAGTTTATCTTTATTACATCAAAATTTGCATCAGCATCATGCAATAAAATGTGGGGTGCAAATGCACAGGAACGCGGTGAGTAATAAAGTTGCAAATCCATTTTATGAATTCCTAACTTAAGATGAATCTATAGGTATTGATGTTGACATCGCCTCCCTTTCGAAGGACAAAACACAGACCCCAGAAAATCTCGAATATTTGTGCACAAACGCTTTTTTTGTATCCTCAAGAATTTTTGGTAATTCCCGTTCAAAATTCTTTAGTGCATCCATTTCATCAAAACGAACGCTGATAGCAACGTCGCCATCCTTTCCGACTGTAACTTGTAACCCTTGGAAATCAAAAATTGAGATCCTGCTTCTCAGCATATCACTCAAACTGTTCGCTGCAATTTTAGCTTCTGCGATAGAAGCAAACTTAAATTGCAATTGCGTTGAAAACATATCAATTCACTCCAGGTCACTTAAAAGGTCATCGAGCCTGCGCCCTACAGAGGGCTCGTTAGTCTGGTTGCCTAGAAAGCCTCTTTCAGCGAGCCCAAGCTCATTCTTAAGATCATTGCCATCTTGCGATAGGACAAAGCGGCCATTTACTTTGGCAACAATTTTATCTTTCCTCAGTTTTTGAAGGATTTCTGGTGGTGCTATGCCATTGGCGCAGAAGTTCAGGAAGCCAACGAGTTCATCTATTTTTCCTTTTGGAGCAAAACGTAAAAATCTACCTAGCATAGCTGCAATCTTTTCAGCATTTAAGTTGGCCTGTTCATTGCGAAGTATTATTTGGTCGGTTACAGCTTTGGCAAGCTGTTTCATTAGCCGTGTTTGTTCATCAGTAATTTGCGACGGGCTATGATAGAATACACACAAAGTGCCCAACACAAATCCCTCTTTTGTTATAAGTGGAAAGCCTGCATAAGCTTTCGCGCTTATGGGTGGTTTGGTGATGTAAGTTCCTGAAAAGCGTTCATCTTTTGAGAAGTCAGCTATAATAAGAGGCTCTATATTTGAGAGGGCGAATTGACAAACTGACAACTTCTGGGGCATCGCAAGTAGAGGGTCAATGGTCATCCCAGAACCTCCAATGGTAAATTGGTCATTTCCATCAAGTATATTGATCAGACTCAGTTGAGCTCCTGTCACCATTTTTGCGACTTCAGCAAAAATTTCAAACTGGCTTGATAATTCGCGACCTATGATATTTGTCTCGATAACCTTGTTACATCTTAGAGCCTCGTTTTTTGGTGGTACAGCGATGGCCATCTTACGAGATGTGGCCAACGCCAGACCCATCTTCATAAAGTCTTTAAAGCCGACAGCTTTCACGGCACGTTTCAATGACATCTATTGGCCTCGTTGGTTCCAAATACAAAGATACCCTGCAGTTTTAATTAAAAAGGGAAATCTGTCTATAAGTATAAGCATTCTACAAATCCAATTAACTCTGTAGGACAGAAACTTAACTGGCCCAGGTGTAGATCCGTTGTCAACTAGATTGATTAATTACGGCCTCAACCAACGCTTGTGTGTCTAGTCTGAAATGGCGATATAAATCAGCTACACTTCCGGTTTGACCGAAATGTTCTACCCCATGCGAAAGAGTGCGCATGCCTTTCACGCCAGCTAGCCAGGATAAAGTCGCTGGATGCCCATCAATAACGGTTAATAGCAGTGCCTGCCGGGGCACATCTGCCAGCAATTTTTCTATGTGGCTGAGAGCTGACGTATGGCCGCTTCCTCGTTCATATTGTGCCGCTGTCCAGCCCGCATTCAGCCTGTCTGCTGATGTGACAGCCAGCACACCTATATCGCGCCTGTGTTCTGTCAGCTGACCAGCAGCAGAAAGGGCTTGTTCGGCGATTGCGCCTTGATAGGCGATCACAAGATTGCAATTGGGGCCTGGTGTTCGCCACCAATATCCGCCAGCAAGGATATCTTTTTTCAAATCAGATGAGAGGCTGCGGGAGGGCTGTTCAAGTGGATTGGTTGTTAGACGTAGATAGACAGATCCTCCTGTCTGCTCACGCTGCCATCCTGTGCTTTCGTCTGCCAGCTTCTCATCGCGCTGCAGATAATCAAAGGACCAGTCCATGATTACGGCCAGCTCATCGGCAAAAGCAGGCTCAAATGACGCCAGCCCATCTTGGCTCATTCCAATAAGAGGCGTGCCAACAGACTGATGAGCACCACCCTCAGGTGCAAGGGTAATCCCAGAGGGCGTGCCAACAATCATGAAGCGGGCATCCTGGTAGCAGGCATAATTCAGCGCATCCAGACCACGCGAGACGAACGGATCATAAACCGTACCAATCGGTATCAGGCGCTTACCGAAAAGGCTATGTGATAGTCCAGCAGCGGCCAGAGCCAGAAACAGATTCATTTCAGCAATGCCAAGTTCCAGATGCTGGCCTTCTGGCGCAAATTCCCACTTTGCAGTTGAGGGAATAGCCTGTTTGCGAAACACATCTTCCTGGTGCTTGCGCGCAAATAGCTTTTTTCTATTGAGCCACGGCCCGAGGCTGGTTGTGCCTGATACATCCGGGCTCATCGTTATGATCCGTTCCGAAAGTGGGCTGTCCATTCTGGCCAGACTGTTCAGTATTTTGCCAAAAGCTAGTTGCGTGGATATGCGGCGATCGGGTGGTGACGCGAGTTGTGGATGGTCAACAAATTGATCCCCTTGGCGCCTGCTTCCGACAGCAAAGAAGGGACGATTTTTGATAAAGTTTTCTAGCAATTTTGCATCAGGCACCGCTTCGAACGGGTCCCATTCATGGCCCTTTCGCACGCCCATCATCTGTTGCCAGTCAGACATTTGTGCTGGTGTCATCATACCACCGTGATTATCCTTGTGGCCCGCGATGGGTGTGCCCCAGCCTTTGATTGTATAGGCCAAAAAACAAACAGGCCCATCATGATTGATGCTTGCAAAAGCATCAGCTAATGTTGAAACACAATTTCCGCCCAGATTTTCCATTAAGGCGGCAAGCTCCGTATCGCTACGCCGGTCAAGCAAGCGGCAGATATCACCCTGATCACCCAAATCCTCTAACAAGCGTTCACGCCAGTTAGCACCACCTTGATAGGTAAGTGCGGAGTAATCTTGATTTGGACAGGCGTCAATCCATTCACGTAGGCTCTCGCCACCTGGTTCAGCAAAGGCAGCCCGCTGAAGACGGCCATATTTTAGTCGTGAAACCTGCCAGCCAAATGCTTCAAAGATTTTTTCTGCACGTTCCCATAAACCTTCATGAATAATGCCGTCAAGGGACTGGCGATTATAATCAATAACCCACCAGACATTGCGCAAATCATGTTTCCAGCCTTCCTGCAGACACTCATATACATTGCCTTCATCTAGCTCTGCATCTCCCATTAGGGCAACCATGCGCCCCTTTTGCAGATTATTCCCCCATGGTTTGCAGGTGATATAATCTTGTATGAGGGCGGCAAAGCTGGTAATTGCAACTCCTAATCCGACTGAGCCTGTGGAAAAGTCAACATCATCTGTATCCTTGGTTCGTGAAGGATACGCTTGTACACCGCCATAGCCGCGAAATCGTTTCATCTTTTCGACATCCAGATTGCCAGCCAGATAGTGCATAGCGTGGTAAATAGGGGCAGCATGAGGCTTTACCGCAACACGGTCTTCTGGTCGCAGGGCTGAAAAATACAGAGCTGTCAGGATGGACACCATTGATGCGCAGGATGCCTGATGTCCGCCTGTTTTAATCTCATCATCTGACAGGCGGAGATGGTTTGCATGATGGATCATCCAATGCGACAGCCACAAGATCCGCTTCTCAATCTGTTTGAGTTTTTTTGTATCCTGTGCGGATAAGGCGCGTTGAGGAGTTATGGCGTTCATTTGGTCCCCCTGCTTTGTCAAACTTCTTAAAATGCTAACACCACTGTCCTATGATTAATCAGTTTTATTCTTATGAAAATGAAGGTATTTTAGAGATAATTCCCAAAATTAGTAAAAAATTAGAGAAAACCACTATGGATAGATATGATATCGAAATTTTACATCAGCTTGTTAGCGATGGACGCATGTCCGTCAACGATCTCAGCGCAACGGTTCATCTCAGTCAGACACCTGTTGCTCGGAGGTTGAAAAAACTTGAAGAAAAAGGGATCATAAAAGGCTACACAGCGCTAATAGATGAAAAGAAGCTGGGATTTGCTTTTTCGGTTTTTGTCTCTGTGCGTCTGGAACGTCAGATCGATGAAGAGCTTGCCCGGTTTGAAGCACGTATTGAACACTTACCGGAAGTCGTTGATTGCTGGTTGATGACAGGTAATCATGATTATTTACTGAGAGTGGTTACACGTGATATTGAAGATTTTGAAAAATTTCTGGTGGGACAGCTGACCAAAATAGGTGGCATTTCGTCAATTGAGTCATCTATTCCCCTGCGTTGTGTGAAATCTGGACATGCGCGTTATCGGTAAGATGGGGGCGAGCATCTTTTGCTTTATCCGATTTATCTACACAAAAATGCCTGTTTTTTATTGCGGAAAAGTTGTGTTTTTGTCAGCCTTGTTTGATGAGTGATTACAAGAACTAAGCAGAATAGAAAATGGCTCAGATCATTGTTTTAGGTGCAGGCATTGTTGGTGTATCAACATCCATTTGGCTGCAACGGGCTGGCTATCATGTGACGCTGGTTGATAAGGCTGGCCCTGCTAGTGGCACATCTTTTGGCAATGCGGGTGTTCTTGCTGCGGGTGGTGTAATTCCTGTGACAACACCTGGACTTTGGAAAAAAGCCCCTTTTATGCTTTTAGATAAGAACTCGCCCTTATTTTTGAGGTGGCGCTATCTGCCGAAGCTATTGCCTTTCCTGTTCAATTATTTAAAAAAATGTACTGAAGAGGATGTAAACACTTATGCCAAAGGCATGCTTCCTCTGATCTATGATGCAGTTGAACAGCACAAGACGCTGGCCAAAGGCACGCCAGCCGAGACCTTCATAAAGGATGCTGATTACTGTTTTGGATATGATACTGAAACGCGTTACCTTGGCGACCAGTCCAGTTGGACTTTACGAAAACAGCTGGGGTTTGAGTTTCAGGTTGAGAGCGGAGAGGACTACGCAAAAACGGACCCCCTCTATGCAGATAAATTTCATACTGTCGTCAGATGTAAACAGCATGGCATGGTTACTGACCCGGGGGCTTATGTCAAAGCTTTGGCCCAGCATTTCCAAGATTCAGGGGGCGAGCTTGTTTTTGCAGATGTGACAGGTTTGGGAAAAGACGATACTGGAAAGCCGTTCCTGGACTCATCTTCAGGAAAAATGTCAGGAGATAAATTGGTTTTAACAGCTGGTGTCTGGTCACGTCCATTTATGGAGAAGATGGGCATAAAGGTGCCCATGGAAAGTGAGAGGGGCTACCATCTAGAGCTGAAGTCACCTGAGAGATACCCAGTAAATCCAATGATGGTAGCATCAGGAAAGTTTGCGGTTACTCCGATGAAAGGTCGTATCCGCTGTGCGGGTGTGGTTGAGTTTGGCGGCACGAAGGCAGGCCCTCAAGACGCGCCTGTAAAAATGCTCCGCACGCATGTGGCGGCCTTATTCAACGACCTTAATTACGATGAGATAGTGGAATGGTTAGGCCACAGGCCAGCGATAACAGATTCATTGCCGATGCTGGGACAGGTATCCTCTGACCAGGAAATCTATACCGCATTCGGCCATCAGCACCTTGGTCTGACGGGTGGTGCCAAGTCAGGCAAAATTCTTTCAGATATCATCACCCAAAACCCAACAAACCTTGATTTAAGTCCTTATCGTCCGGACAGATTTTCTGCTAAAAACCAGCCTAGCTGAGAAAGCGTTTGGGTTTCAGCCCAGCATGCAGCCACTCCACAAAATTCACAATTGAGTATACCGGCAGCTCAACTGCCTCTTGTATTGCTTCGGCGTAGGGGCTCATGTTTGTGCACTCAAGAATTATCGCGCCCAGACCAGGGTGGTCTGTCTTCATCTTCAAAGCTGCATTAATATTATCCAACCTTGCCAGCTCAATATTCAACTCCAGCTCATCATTCAGAATAACTCTGCTAAATTCAACACCATCTTCTGTTGTGCCGATGGGGGTGTCTGACGGCACCTTTGCGGCTCTAAGATGCGCATCACTTAAAGTGGACTTTGAAATCGTCAGTATGCCCGCTTTTTTGCTGTCTGGAAGCAACATGTTTACTGTGCTGACCTGCATTAATGAAGAGGTCAGAACAGGTACTCTTACAGCAGCGGAGAGTTCTTTTTGGAAAATAGATAAAAACCCACAATTGGTGGTGATAGCATCTGCACCGTCAGAAACCAGCTCTTCAGCAGCAGCAATAAATCTGTCTAACGTGCCTTCAGCATTCTTTCGCACAACGCGGTCTGGGGTCGCGCCTCTGACGATTTTATAGAGCACAGGAAACGGCCATGTTTCCGCATTACCCATATCACCGGGGATTCGTGGAAACTGTGCTTCCAGCATCAGGATGCCAATTCTCGCTCCATAAATTGATTTACCGCCTGAAACTAACATGCCAGCTCTCTTTTATTGCAACTTGTCAAAATCTGATAACTGACATTAACTTTAT
>CABYIQ010000034.1 GCA_902518965.1 uncultured SAR116 cluster alpha proteobacterium | reverse complement strand
ATAGCATCCTGGAAAGCCGTCATGCCAATTTCATCCATATCTGGCATTTGATCATCGAAAACCTGGGCGCCTGCATCCATCCCAATATTCGAAGCCTGACTGAAGGCGTCAGCTGGACTCATGCCGCCAGCAATAGCGTCAGTGTAATTAGCAATTCCAGCGTCCATACCCGCTTGAATCATATCAGGAGGAAAGCCTGCATCAGCGAGCCCTTGACTCATCATGTCTCCGGCTGTCTGAGCGGCATCCTCGGGACTATTGCCAGCATTTATTGCATCTTGATATGCTGCCTGTCCCATCATGTAATAATTGTCCATTGCACCCTCCTATGCGACTAACGCAGAAATTGTTTGAGCTCAAAATTTCAAACAAGGTCAAGGTCGAGTTTGACCACTACAATCCCTCTGGAAGCACACCATGACAATTTTTATTAAGCCTGCAGTGCCTCCTGGGAGCTCACATGAATTCCTACGAGAATTCAGAACCATACTCTGATTTACTGCTAAAAGCCTACCACTGAAAATTTAAATTTTGCAAATTGGGATTATTTTGGTTTCAAAAAAAGTAACTAAGTCACTGTTATTTATAAATAATTATTTTTTATCGTTCTTAAGAATCGGTATTTTTAAAAAAATTTTCTGCGACTCGTTTTTCAAATTCGATTTTTTTAAAAAAAAATTCTGCAACACTAATTGTTTCTAGCAAAAATTTGTTTATCTCCGATTTCGATGTCCCCAATTTTTTACATCAGAAATATCTTTTCCATTATCAAAACCAGCGGGAGTCTTATAAATTTTATTCATAGATTCAATGAGTAGACTTAGGCACGAAATATGCATGAATGTTTTATGTCTGACGATAAGCAAACATCCTCACTTGACCCAATTTGGCTGACTGAAAAAGCTGTACAGGCACTGAGAGCAGGGCAACTTGAAGAAGCAGCACAATATCTCAATGTTGCTAAGTCACAATTAATGGACAACATCAAAAGTGGTGACAAATTACCTTTGAGACGCATGACACGCGAAGACATTAAAATGCATTGATCTTCGGAGCATAGACTTCACCGAATCTGATTATCATCTGCTGCGGTCAATAAATTTGTTACTTTCCAATCCTTTGCTTGTCCTATGGCAAGCTTTGAATTCCCTGATATATAAAAACAATGAGCACTGATATTATTAATGCTATAACCGATTTTTGAAGTAAATTCATCTTAGATCTCCCAGGAAACATTAAGATCAATTATTTGAACCGCTGTTAGTATGCTTTGAGGTCACCAGCTATTTCAAGTATTGCAGTATGAAATTCTAATCCAACCGCTTTTCAACTACAAACAACAAACCTAAGCTCAAATAAAGCTAAACGTGATTTGGAATAATATGAAAAAATATGAAATAACAAATAATCAGAAGCATCAGTTCAGTCATGATGGCGTTGTTCTGTTAAAGGGTCTTTTCACAAATTTGATCGAACTGATTGCTGTAGCTATAGACCAAAACTTAGCCAGCCCCGGCCCCTATGCTGCTGAAAATTTGCATTCAAATGAAAGCGGACGTTTTTTTGATGATTACTGCAACTGGCAAAGACTGCCAGCCTTAAAGCAGGTGATATTTGAATCTGAAGCAGGACGGGTTGCAGCCGCCCTCATGCGTTCACAATCTGCCCAGTTGTTCCATGACCATGTTTTGGTAAAAGAGCCAGGAACGGCCAAGCAAACACCCTGGCATCAGGATAGCCCATATTATTTTGTTGAGGGACAACAAACGTTGAGTTTTTGGATACCGGTAGAGCCTGTTGAGGGTGCCACATTGCGCTGTGTTAAAGGTTCTCATAAATGGCCCAAGCCCGTATTACCAACCAGATGGCTGAAAGAGGATAATTTTTACGCAGATTCAGATAACTATATTCCTGTTCCAGACCCTGATAAGGAGGGTATGCCTATAGCGGAATGGTCCTTACAACCTGGTGATGCTATTGCGTTTAATTTTCGTGTTCTGCATGGCGCACGAGGAAATTACACAAACAGACGCAGGAGGGCTTTATCATTGCGCTTTGTAGGAGACGATGCTGTTTATTGCCCCCGTCCAGGCCAAACTTCTCCACCTTTTCCTGGTCACAATATGATTCCGGGACAAAAGTTACGCAGGGATTGGTTCCCTATAATATGGCAAAATGAATAATTACTTTTTTCCACTTCCGTAAAGCGCATCCAATTTGCTTTTATAAACTTTGCTTACAATATGACGTCTTACTTTAAGTGTCGGTGTTAACATTCTGTTTTCTATTGTAAATTCATCATTTATTATGTGAAAATGGCGTACACGTTCAAAGCCAGAAAGGCGTGAATTTGCCCGTCGAGCAGCTTTTGAAATATTTTGTCTTTGAGCGGCCTTAGACTCTTCCCTTACCTCAATAGACGGCACAATTAACGCTACTAGATGCGGCTTGCTGTCTCCGTATACCATAATCTGAGCAATTTCAGGCTCGGCAATAAACTCAGCTTCCACTCGTGAGGGGGCTATGTTTTCTCCACCGGAGTTTACAATCATCTCTTTTTTGCGGCCTGTTATTGTTACAAAACCGTCAGCGTCTATCTGCGCAAGGTCTCCTGTATGCAGCCAGCCATCAATTATGGTCTCAGCGGTGGCTTCCTGATTGCGCCAATATCCTTTCATCAGACATGCACCTCTGGCTAAAAGTTCACCATCATCTGCCAATTTAATCTCAACTCCATCCACAGCCGGGCCAACAGTCTCAATACGGATCCGGCCTGGACGATTTGCTGAAATTAAAGGCGAGGCCTCAGTCTGCCCGTAACCTTGAAGAATATTTACGCCCAGACTAAGAAAGAAACTACCAATGTCAGGGTTCAAAGCCGCCCCTCCAGACACAAAGAATGCCAGCCGGCCACCAAATCTTTGCCTGACCTTTTTGCGGATTAGCAAATCCAGGCATTTATCCAGAACTGCCTCTGTCACACTAAGTGTTTGCCCTAACAGTTTTTTGCGGCCTAAGGTCACAGCCTTCCAAAATAAGTAAGCCGAAAGTCCACCTTTAGCTGTTACACCTTTTGTTATGCGATCATGAAGCAACTCATATAACCGTGGCACAGCTGTCATTAACGTGGGTTTGACTTCTTTAAGATTAGCGGCGATTTTATCGCGCCCTTCGCAATACCAAACTTCTGCCGCAATCTGGATGGGCAAATGAAGCCCTGCCGTATGCTCATAAGAATGCGACAGAGGCAAAATACTTAGAAATACTGAATCGTGCTGAGCCGCCCCCTCAGCAAGAAGAATATACGCTGCATCAATATTAGCCTGAATTGATTTATGAGTAAGCAACACACCTTTCGGACGCCCGCCTGTGCCTGAGGTATAGATAAGGCAACAGGGATCAGTCTCAGGTGCATCATAAAAAATGTCGTCTAGTTTCCTTTCTGTATCGCCACACGCGTAGATATCATGTAAAAAATGAACAGTTATATTTTTTGGCCCTTGAAATTCAGCTGCCACCTGGTCCATCAGGATCATGTTTGCAACAGAAGCTTGCTCGCACAGAACCTTTGCCAGACTATCTCCAACTTTGCCTGCACAGCAGATAACCAGCTTAACTTGTGAATGATCGATCAACCAGGCATGGTCATCTTCTGTATTCGTGGTATATGCTGGAACTACAACACAGCCAATAGCCATGATCGCCAAATCTGCTACCGCCCAGTCAATCCTGTTTTCTGCGCAAAGCAGAACATGATCTCCCGGCATTAGACCAAGTTCGGCCATATAAAAGGCAAGCTGAGTAATCCGTGTTTCAGTCTGCGCATAGGTCAAGCCAGACCATTTATCATCTAGCTTTTCGAAGAAAAGCGGCTTTTTTGGAGTCAAACGCGATTTTTCTTTAAATCGTTTCACCAAATGTGCTGGTTGACCAGAAAACGGCGTCAACATGCATCTGCCTCCTTATTCAAACGCATCACTTTCTTAACCTATTTATTGTCTGCGAGCCGCTCCTTACGGTCATACATTACCTTTACAGCCTGTTGCAGCACTCCAATTCAACATGCTGTGAAGCTTATCGCTGAAGTCTATCCTGCAGGCAGCATCGTAACATTTAATATGACAAAGCAGAATTAGGCCCGACATATAGCTCCGCTATAGCCTTATAACATAGAGTCAAGTGTCATCATTACTGTGGAAAAAGCAAGTAATCATCCACAATGCACCTTTAATTTAACTTGAAGGATATAATACAAAATTCGTATAATGACGCTCAGCGTCTTTTAAAAAGTCCTAAACAGAAAAAAGAGCCTCAACCATGCAGCCAGCTCCTGATTTCAGCGCACTTATTGGCAATACACCTCTCATCCGCCTGAACACCGTTTCTGATCTTACAGGATGTGAAATTTTTGGAAAGGCTGAATTTATGAATCCAGGTGGGTCTGTAAAGGACCGCGCTGCGAAAGCAATTATTGAACACGCTGAAAAAACTGGGCAATTGAAACCCGGCGGCACAATCGTTGAGGGGACAGCTGGAAATACAGGCATTAGTCTCACCCTGTTTGGCCAGGCACGAGGTTATAAAACAGTCATCGTAATGCCGGAAACTCAGAGCCAAGAAAAGAAAGATCTATTAAGGATTTGCGGCGCAGATTTGCGCCTTGTTCCGGCTGTGCCTTATCGTGACCCAAATAACTATGTTCGCTATTCTGAACGGCTCGCAAATGAATTGTCTCAGTCCATACCTGAAGGGGTGATTTGGGCAAATCAATTCGACAATGTGGCAAACCGCGACGGTCATTATGCAACTACAGGCCCTGAATTTTGGGAACAAACAGATGGTCACATTAATGGCTTTATCTGTGCAGTTGGCTCTGGTGGAACGCTAGCTGGAACAGGTATGTATCTGAAAGACAGAAATAAAAATATTATCATTGGTCTTGCTGATCCTATGGGGTCGGCGCTCTACCATCATTATGCGCATGGCAGCCTAAAAGCTGAAGGCGGATCAGTTTCTGAAGGCATTGGTCAAGGCCGGATTACTGCCAATCTAGACAAAGCCCCTGTTGACGGAGCTTACCAAATTACTGATCAAGAAGCCCTTCCCTTAATGTTTGAGCTGATGGAAAAAGAAGGCCTTTATCTTGGCGGATCTAGCGCCATCAATGTAGCTGGCGCGTATCATATGGCAAGGGAAATGGGACCAGGTCATGTAATTTGCACAATTTTATGTGATTCAGGACAGCGCTATCAGTCCAAGATTTGGAATCCAGCATTTCTCCGGGAAAAGAAACTTCCTGTTCCAGCATGGCTTGAAGGAGAAAAGTGATGCAAACAACACTAGTTACGGCTGAATGGCTGAAAGCACAATCTGCCGAAGAGATCATGATTTTTGATGCTACTTACTTTCTGCCTACAATGGGGCGTGACGGGCGCTCAGAATATAATAAGGCCCATATTCCAGGCGCGGTATTTTTTGATATTGACGGGATAAAGGATGAAGCTTCTGACCTGCCCCATATGATCCCACCGGCTCAACATTTTCAAGATGTAATGCAAAACCTAGGACTGAAGGCTGGTCAGCAGGTCGTTGTCTATGATAATTCGCCTTTTCTTTCCTCAGCGCGGGCCTGGTGGATGCTTCGCTTTTTTGGGCATCAAGCTGTTGCTGTGTTGGATGGTGGGGGGAGGTCCTGGAAAGCTGTTGGCGGGACGCTCACAGATAAGGTCTTTGACCTGCCCAAAGGCACATTTCAAACCGGTGCATCAGCTAAAGCTAACGTGATCACTTTTGACGAACTTGAACAGGCTGTGCGGGCTGGCCTAGCAGGCCAAATCGTTGATGCTCGTGCCTCAGACCGTTTTGCTGGCATTGCGCCTGAACCTCGGCCAGGATTGCGTGCAGGTCATATACCCGGGTCTCTGAATCTGCCTATCAGTAACATTTTGGATAATATAACAGGCAAGCTGAAACCAGCTGATGAGTTATCTCAATTATTCACAGAGGCCGGACTGGAGATGGAGCAACCTGCAGTAACAACGTGTGGTTCAGGTGTAACCGCAGCTGGATTGACTTTGGCGTTAGCTGTGTTAGGAAAAACCGATATCCGGCTTTATGACGGATCCTGGTCAGAATGGGGTGCCTCCGACGCCCCTATAGAAACTTAACCAGATAAGGCGAGACAGCTTTTCAGGAATTAAAGTTAATGGTCCAAAATCTGGCTGAGAAAAAGCTTTGTTCTGTCTGATTGAGGATTGTTAAAAAACGCTTCTGGTTCATTTTGCTCAACAATCTGTCCTTCATCCATAAATATCACTCGGTTAGCAACTTTCCGTGCAAATCCCATTTCATGGGTTACACAGACCATAGACATGCCATCTTCAGCCAACGCCACCATTGTGTCCAAAACCTCTTTGATCATCTCTGGATCAAGAGCAGAAGTAGGCTCGTCAAACAGCATTAACTTTGGTTCCATGCAAAGTGATCGGGCAATCGCCACACGCTGCTGCTGTCCACCAGAAAGCTGACCGGGATATTTCAGAGCTTGCTCAGGAATTTTGACTCTTTCCAGATATTTCATTGCAATGGCCTCAGCTTCAGCTTTTGGCATTTTTCGCACCCATATCGGAGCCAAAGTGCAGTTTTCCAGAATTGTCAAATGAGGGAACAGATTGAAGTGCTGAAAGACCATGCCAACGTCTCGGCGGATCTCATCGATGTTTTTCAGGTCATTATTAATCGTAATGCCCTGAACAGTGATCTCACCATCTTGATGTTCTTCTAGTCTGTTTAGGCAGCGGATAAGTGTTGATTTTCCAGAACCTGATGGTCCACAAATTACAATCCGCTCACCTTTATGCACGGTTAAATTGATATCCCGCAGAACGTGAAAACTACCAAACCATTTATTGACTGCCTGCATGGAAATCATCACTTCATCACTAATATTCATTTTTGTCGCCGCAGCTTTTCTAGCCATTTTCAGCTCCTATTTAATTCATTTAACCTGCATCATCATCTTAATGTTGGCGCGATTTAGACAATTTGTTTTCCATGTAGATTGAATATCGTGACATGCCAAAGCAAAACACGAAGAAGATTATTGCGATGTATAGATACATTGTTGTTGCCTGAACCGGTGTCGACCATGCTGCATCAGCAATTGCAGATTGACCTGCACCTAACAAATCGAAAATGCCAACAATAGAGACCAATGTTGTATCTTTAAAAAGGCCTATAAAGGTGTTTACGATGCCTGGAATTACATGTGTTAACGCCTGAGGCAAAATAATCAGACGCATAGACTGCCAATAAGACAAGCCCATTGCCTGCGCGCCCTCATATTGACCTTTATCAATGGCCTGAAGCCCGCCCCGGATAACCTCTGCCATATAAGCAGCTGAAAATAGCATCACTCCGATAAGTGCACGCAGTAGATTATCAAAATTTACACCTTCAGGTAAAAACAAAGGTAACATCACGGAAGCCATGAAAAGTACAGTAATCAACGGAACGCCGCGCCAGAATTCAATGAATACCGTGCATATTAGTCTGGCTGCCGGCATTTCAGACCGACGCCCAAGAGCCAGAATTATACCTAAAGGTAATGATACAACGATACCTGTCACGGCTACCACGAGTGTTATGAGCAGACCGCCCCAGTCTCGGGTGTCAATGGGTTCCAAGCCAAAATCAACGGCACCAAAACCTCTGACTGTGTTGTAAATGACAAATGCCCATCCAGTTAGTCCTATAAGCGCATGAAATTCGCTCAGCGTTGACCCAAGAAAACCACGTTTGGCCAGACGCCCGAGCGAAATCACGGCAAGTCCAATAATAAGCCACAGGCCGATAGACCCAAATGGAATGGCCAGGTTTCCGCCAGTGAGTAAAATAAAACAAAGCAAAGGATAGAGCGTCAGCATCATCGCGCCGACTTCCCGCCGGCGTGGGAGCCGTTCAATCAAAACATAAGCGAGTCCAGCAATACCCAGTAACACACTAAGATTAACTCGCCACAACTCCTCTGATGGGTAGGCGCCATACATGATGAATTTATGTTTCGCATATATAAACGGCCAGCAGGCAGCATGCCATCCAGACGGCAGCCCTCCTCCTTGATCAACTGTCCAACAGGCCTCACGCTTTAGCTCATCAGGGTCAGACCAGACAGCGGAGAAAACACCAAAGTCGAGAAGCGTGTATATTTGAGCAAAGCCAAAATACAGCAAAAAAACAGTTAAGGCTGCTACACATGCTGAGCGTAAGCTCGCCCCTGCTGAACTGAAGTCAGCCATGCTGGCAAAAATATTCTGCCAAAGCCAGCCTGTTAAACCTGCCTCAGTTGCCGGAGGTGGCAATAAGGGAGCATCTTCCGCGCGGACAAACGCATGTCCAGAATTTTGTTTTGCAGAGTGTTTATGGTCAGCCATTCTAGCGCTCCACCAATTTTACGCGTGCATTAAACCAGTTCATAAACGCAGCTGTCAGCAATGAGAATGTAAGATAGACAGTCATCATCATTGCAATCATCTCAATTTCCTTACCCACCTGATTAAGTGCTGTGCCCGCGAAAATAGACACCAGTTCCGGATAAGCAATCGCCACAGCCAGAGATGAATTCTTTGTTAAATTCAGAAACTGTGAGGTAAGTGGCGGGATGATAACGCGTAAAGCCTGAGGTATCACAATTAGGCGCAATGTAATTCCCGGCCGTAATCCCAAAGAATAAGATGCCTCTGTCTGCCCCTTTGCCACAGCAAGAATCCCAGCACGCACTATTTCAGCAATAAACGCTGCTGTATATAAAGACAGTGCAAGCCATACCGCTATCAATTCTGGTACAATCACCATACCAGTGCCCGACTGAAAACCACGCCGCAAAAGAGGCCCTGTATATTTAAATTCAGGAAAGCTCCAATCCAGGGGGCTGCCTAGCGCCAAAAAGGCAACAAGGGGTGTTCCCACGATTAATCCCAAACCTGCCCAAAAAGCAGGAAAAGTTCGCCCCGTCTTATACTGTCTCTTCGTAGCCCATTTGGACAGCATCACAGCGCCAATAATGGCCATTATAAACACAAGAATAACTATCATAAAACCGCTTTGAGCTATAGGTGCCGGAAGATATAGACCTGTGATGTTTATCCCCGCAATGCCTGAGAAAAGCTCTGTTTGCTCGCGCCTACTTGGTAATGAGCGTAAAACAGCGAAGTACCAGAAAAATAACTGTAGGAGAAGAGGTATATTCCGAAGCATCTCAACATATACTGTAGCAAATCCTCTTATCACAAGATTGTGTGACAACCTCATTATTCCAATGGCAAATCCTAAAAACGCAGCTGCCAAGATACCTAGAACGGCCACCACGAATGTATTTATGATGCCAATAAAATATACATCAAGGTAGGTGGAGCGACCAACCTCGTACTTCATTAGCCACGTGCCCAATGTTGAGCTTATTTGAAATCCAGCAGTTTGGGAAAGAAAGCTAAAGCCAACTGATTTACCTTGATCAGATAAGTTTGAGACGGTGTTTTCAATTAACCAAAAAAAACCAAACGCAATCGAGAGGACAAGAAGCGCTTGAAATAATACACTGCGTAGTCGTTTGTCATAAAAGAAAGCGGAAAAAGACATTTTCCTACCTAACTTCATAAATTCATATAAAAACCCGACCCTCTTTTGAGGGTCAGGTCAGATAATTTTTTGAGCTATCGAATTGGGGCAGCGTAGAGAATGCCGCCTTTGCTCCACAACTCGTTAACGCCACGGTCTAGCTTTAGAGGTGTGTTAGGTCCAACGTGAGCTTCATAGCTTTCGCCATAATTTCCGACCTGTGATAAGATGTTCAAAGCCCAATCATTTGACAAGCCAAGCTCCGCGCCAAAGTTACCTTCAGAACCCAGCAAACGTTTGATTGCAGGATTGTTGTCATTTACCTTTGACTTAGCGTTTGCAGATGTAATGCCCATCTCCTCCGCATTTATCATTGCGCGCAGAGACCACCGAACAATGTTAAACCATTGGTCGTCACCTTGACGCACAACTGGCCCAAGAGGCTCCTTAGAAATGATTTCTGGCAGGACCATGTGGTCGTCCGGATTAGTTAATTTAGTGCGCTGTGCGGCAAGACCTGAGCGGTCTGTTGTATAAACGTCACAACGGCCAGAATCGTACGCAGCAACCACTTCGTCAGCCTTTTCAAAGGCTACCAAATTAAACTTCATTCCATTAGACCGGAAAAAGTCAGTGATATTAAGCTCCGTTGTTGTTCCCGTATTGGTGCAAATGTTTGCTCCATCGAGTTCCATGGCTGACTTTGCGCCCAAAGATTTGGGAACCATCATACCCTGGCCATCATAGTAGTTGACACCAGCAAAATTCAGACCCAGCTGTGTGTCTCGCGTCATCGTCCAAGTAGTGTTTCTTGAGAGGACGTCGATCTCACCAGAAGCCAGTGCTGTAAACCGTTGTTTCGCTGAGAGCGGTGTGAACTTAACCTTGGAGGAGTCTCCAAACACTGCAGCAGCTACGGCGCGGCACACATCTACATCGATACCTGTCCACTTCCCAGAGTCGTCAGAATTTGAGAAACCGGGCAAACCTTGGCTAACGCCACACTGCACAAACCCTTTTGATTTTACAGCGTCTAGAGTTGCCGTTTGCTGTTTTTCAACTTCAACAACTTTCTCCACTTCTACAATTTTTTCGTTCCCAGCACCTGCAAAGTAGCCTACAACGCCACCAACGACCAAAGCGCCGATCCCAATCACTAAGTTATTACTCATCATCTTCTCCTTATCGGGCCAAACTTGATTGCCACCCTTTATTGCTAATTAGCCTCCCTTTGTATCTTGTTTTCTTATAGTGTGCTAGAAATTTATTCCCAGATTAATCAAGTTTTGCTATTTACGATTTGAAGTTGGAGTTTGCACTCGCATGACTACAAAAAAACACCATGTAGACACAAAACTTGGACATCTTGGGCTATCCCCAGAGACGAATTTTGGTATACCGAACCCACCTATCTACCGAACATCAACGATTCTCTCATCATCAATGGCGCAGCATCGAGGTGACTTACCAAAAGCTTACACATACGGGCGATCTGGAACCCCAACGTCCGCTAGCTTCGAGAACGCAGTCGCCTCAATTTATCAGGCAGATACTTGTATTTCGACATGTTCTGGGCTGTCAGCCATCTCAACTGCGATATTGTCTGCTATTCGCTCTGGAGAACATGCCCTATTTCCAGATTCACTTTACGGATCATCGCGCCGTTTCGTGACCACGCTGTTATCTGATTTGGGGGTGGAAGTCACATTTTATCCCCCCCGATGCAATAGCGGCATTAAAGAATATTTCATGGAAAATACCCGTCTTTTATATCTCGAATCTCCCGGCTCGCTTACATTTGAGCTTCAAGATCTCCCCTCTATGACAATGCTAGCCAAAAAGCATAACATCATAACAATTTGCGATAACACCTGGGGAACAGCTCTGCATTATCCTGTCCTAGAACTGGGCGCCGATATTGTTGTTGAAGCAGCGACAAAGTATATCGCTGGTCATTCTGATGTTAATCTAGGGATTGCGGCTGCAAATGGGTTACAGGGCATAAAATTAAAAAAAACAGCGCGCAACTTCGGCATTTGTGCGGGCCCAGAAGACCTTTATCTCGGCTTGCGGGGCTTACGCACAATGCGCCTTCGTCTGGAGCAGTCAGCGGCGAATGGGCTAATGCTGGCACAGTCACTGACAAATCACCCTCTTGTTTTAGATGTACTGCACCCTGCCCTTGATAGCTCACCGGACCATGAACTTTACAAGCGTGATTTTTCTGGCTCCTGCGGCCTATTTGGCTTTGTTCTGCCTGAGACAATTTCTCAGGAAAGGCTGGATAAGGCGGTTGAGGGCATGAATATTTTTGCTATTGGCGACAGCTGGGGCGGCTATGAAAGCCTGATAAAGCAAGCCCACATTGATAGCAAGCTGCGGCAGTTCACCCCAGAACACAGCCCCGGGCATCTTATCCGCGTTTATGCAGGGATTGAGCATGGACCAGATTTGCAAACAGACCTGTTCCAAATGCTGAACGCGCTCGACTGACCTCTATTTTTTCAAGTGGAAAAAATCTTTCCGGGATTCATAATGCCTTTGGGGTCAATAGTACTTTTGATTGACTCCATTACACTCACCGCCTCGCCCAGTTCTGCTAGCAGGTAACTCTGCTTGCCCTGTCCAATACCATGTTCACCTGTACAGGTGCCGCCAAATTTTAGGGCTCGCTCTGACAAGCGTTTAGTAAAAGCGGTAATTTTGTCCTGGGCTTCCTGATCATCTGGCATGCATATTGGCAAACAATGAAAATTGCCATCACCCACGTGACCAATCAGGGTTGAAATTAATCCGTTTTCTTCTAGGTCAATTCGGGTTTCCTCAACGCAGTCAGCTAGTTGTGAGATCGGCACGCAAACATCGGTTGACACACCGACCGCCCCGGGGATTAGGGCCATTGTGGCATAATAGGCATCATGGCGTGCCTTCCACAGCTTCTTGCGTTCAGCCGGATCTGTCGTCCAAACAAACTCTTCATCTGTATGTTCCTCAGCGATCATTGTAAACTGTTCAGCCTGCTCTGCTACACTCTTTTCTGAGCCGTGAAACTCAAGCAGCAATAAAGGTGTCATTGGAAGAGACAAGCCCGAATAAGCGTTACTAGCTTTTATCTGTAATTCATCGAGCAATTCAATACGGGCAACAGGAATGCCATATTGAATAGTTTGGATAACAGCCTGACAGGCTGCCTTGATTGAGGGAAATGAACAGATACCCCCAGCAATCATTTCCGGGATGCCTTGCAATTTCAGGGTGATTTCAGTTATCACGCCTAGAGTGCCTTCAGAGCCAATCATCAACCTCGTTAAATCATATCCGGCAGATGATTTGCGGGCGCGTCCCCCAGTCCGGATCAAACGCCCGTCAGGCAACACTGCCTGAAGTGCCAGAATGTTATCCTTCATTGTACCATAACGCACAGCATTTGTCCCGGAAGCACGGGTTGCAGCCATACCCCCTAATGAGGCATTTGCTCCAGGATCGATCGGAAAGAATAGGCCGGTATCCCGGAGATAGTCATTTAAGGCCTCACGCGTTACTCCTGGCTGAATGACTACATCCATATCTTCTTGATTGACCTTAAGTATCTTATCCATCCCATTCATATCTATACATATTCCACCGTAAGGTGCATTCACATGACCCTCAAGAGATGACCCTACGCCAAAGGCAATAACCGGGCATTTGTGTTCGTGACAAACGGTAATGATCTCTGCCACTTCCTCTGCAGATTGCGCGAAAATTACCGCATCTGGTAATTGCTGGGGAATACGTGATGTGGTGTGACTGTGCTGACTGCGAACGGAGTCATTCTGCGAGAGACGATCGCCAAATTTCTGCTTTAAAACCGCAACAGTCTGTTCGATAGATTGACGATTAAACATTAAAGAAATCTCTCTTGCATTCACATCCACACAGTTTGCAACTTACAGTCTAATATCTGTCATTTAAGATAATCAACGAAAAATCTGCCTCAATGGCCATCTTTATTGGCTTGAAGAAAATCAAAATCAACTCCGTCTGGTGCCTGTAAAACGTGATCATAAAACAGTTTTTCATAACCGCGCAGTTCTACTGATGAAGCGGCAGGCTGTTCTGCCCTGCGCAATTCCAGTTCCTGATCTGAAACCAGTACATTCAACTGACGTTTAGCAACATCAAGTTGAATCTGATCTCCTGTGCGCACCAGTGATAATGGGCCGCCAACAGCTGATTCAGGAGCAACATGAAGAATTATTGTACCTGCAGCAGTGCCGCTCATTCTGCCATCTGAAATACGGACCATATCCTTCACCCCCTGCTTTGCCAATTTCTTTGGAATGGGTATCAGACCAGCCTCTGGCATACCTGGAGCACCTTTGGGGCCAATTTGCCTCAACACCAAAATATCGTCCCGTGATACGTCAAGTTCAGGGGAATCAATTCGGGCCGCCAAATCTGCCATAGTTGGAAATACTACAGCCCGACCGGTGTACGACAATAGATGCTGGCTCGCAGCCGCTTGCTTAATAATAGCACCCTGCGGGGCAAGGTTGCCATATAGAACAGCAAGCCCTCCTTCTTTATAGATCGGCTGCTGTGATGGTCTTATGATATCCTGTGGCCAGTTAGGAATATCGATGTTGCTTAATTCCTGTCCTAATGTCTGTCCAGTTACAGTCATAGCCTGCATATCCAAAGAACCAGACAATGCCGATAAAATGCGAACACTGCCTCCTGCGGCATGTAAATCTTCCATATAACCTGTTCCTGAGGGCTTCAGATCAACAATGACAGGCGTCTGTTTGGATAACTCATCAAGTCTGTCCAACGTGAGTTTTATGCCCAGCCGTCCAGCCATAGCTGTCAGGTGAATAATCGCATTCGTTGAACCACCTACCGCCAGCAGAACACGCAAGGCATTTTCGAATGAGGCCAGCGTTAGAATATCTGCAGGATGACAATGACGCTTTGCAATATCAACGGCCAGATGGCCGGCCTGCTCTGCAATGCGCAGCCTGTCTGCTGAAACGGCCGGCGCAGTCGCACTACCCAGAGGGGCAAGCCCTAACGCCTCAACCAGCAGGGCCATCGTGCTAGCCGTTCCCATCACCCCGCATGTGCCAACTGTCGGCACAAGCGCATCATTAGCTTCAGAGATTTCATCCTCAGTCAGTCTGCCCGCTCTGAAATCACCCCAAAGACGCCGGCAGTCTGTACAGGCTCCCACCCGCTCGCCACGGAAACTGCCTGTGCTCATGGGCCCGGTTACCAGCTGGACAAAGGGTATATTGGCGCTAAGCGCGCCCATCACCTGGGCAGGTACAGTTTTATCACACCCCCCGACCAGGACCACCGCATCAACAGGAAGGGATTTTAGCATTTCTTCTGTATCCATCGCCATCAGATTGCGCAGATACATAGAAGTTGGATGCGCAAAACTTTCATGCAAACTGATCGTCGGAAAAGCCATTGGCAAGCCCCCGGCTGCCAGAACACCGGCACGAACCTGCGCAATCAGCTCTTGAGAATTCCCATGGCAGGGGTTAAAGTCGCTGCTCGTATTGGCAATGCCTATAACAAGTCGATCCAGCGCATCATCCCCATAGCCAGCTCCTTTGATAAAGGATTTACGCAAGAATAAAGCAAACGCATCATCCCCATAGCGCGTCAGCCCTTTTCGCATGCCTTTCGGCTCGTCTTTACTCGCCATGTACTTGTTCTTCACCTTACCCTGTCTGCTTATCCCAACAGCCTAGGTTTTTAAAGCCCGATTGGCAATGAAAACAGGAATTAGACCTGCACAGACGATCATCAAAGCCGGTGCTGCAGCTGCCTCTAACATTTCATCCTTAGCATATTGATAGGTAAAGGTTGCATAGGTCTCAAAAGAAAAAGGACGCAAAAGTAGTGTCAGAGGCAATTCTTTCATTACATCAACAAATACAAGCAATCCTCCGGCAATGATTGATTTATGGAGAATGGGCATAATAACCCGCTGCACAGTGCCACCAAAACTATGCCCCAATATGCGGCCTGATTCCATCATATGGGGCGGCATTCGCTTCAAACCAGACGTAATGGCTCCATAGCCAACCGCATGAAACCTGATCATTAAACCAAAAAGCAACACAAATAAACTGCCCGTTAGAAAAATATCGACTGTAAAAAGCACTAATAGTTGGTCAAGAAATCCAGT
>CABYIQ010000033.1 GCA_902518965.1 uncultured SAR116 cluster alpha proteobacterium | reverse complement strand
TTTGGCAGCCTGTTCAAGGATGGCCTGAACAGATGGCCCGTTATCTTGTCGTTGCCAGCCAACGAGACCGGTGCCGTCATATTCGACGCGAATGAGCATACGTTGTAGGGCTCGGGCGGGGGTGGTATCAGTCATGTTGAACCGGCCTCTGGTGGTGTGACAAGTTGTTGGCCAGGGGATAGCTGAACGCCATTCAGCCAGTCACGGGCAGCCATAGCCTGTTTTCCTGCAGGTTGTAGCCTGTTAATCTCAAGGGCAGTTTGCCCGCCACAGGAAAGGATTAGGCCACCAGAAGCAGAAAGGCCTAAAAAGTATCCTGGTAAAAAACATCCTGAGGGTAAAACTGAATGAGTTTCAGCGACACTTTGTCCTGAAAGTAGTTTTAGTCGACCTAAACCTGTCTCAATGAACGCGCCTGGTGACGGGTTAAAGGCATTGATCTTACTCTGGAGGTGCCCCGCTGTCAGGGTAAGGTCAAGACGTGCTTCTTCAGTTGATATTTTAGGGGCGTAGACTACTCCGTCCCCAGCCTGGGGTGTGGTTATGGCTGTTCCAGCGACAATCTTATCTAGTGTTGTGCATAATAAATCAGCTGTCATTAGACAAAGACGGTCATGCAGCTGACCGGCTGTTATATTAGCTGGTATATCTGTTTCACAACGATCAAGTACTGGGCCGGTATCAAGCCCCTTTTCCATCAGCATTGTACAGACGCCTGTCTTGCGGTCTCCTGCCTCTATTGCCCGCTGGATGGGGGCGGCTCCGCGCCATCTGGGCAGAAGAGAGGCATGACCATTCACACACCCAAATTTGGGCAGGGCCAAAATCGCCTGTGGCAATAAAAGTCCGTAAGCTACCACCACAAAAACATCAGCCCCATGGGTAGCCAGCTCTTCGAACATGGCCGGATCTTTCAGCGTTTCTGGCCAGAAGCAGGGCAGGCCCATTTTCTCGGCGGCTGCGCCAACATCTGTTTGCCGTAACTTCATGCCGCGACCTGATTTGCGGGGTGGCTGGGTATACACAGCTTTTACAGAATATCTGTCTGCCAGACGCTGCAGGCTGGGTACAGAAAAAGCCGGGCTTCCCATGAAAATCACTGATAGGCTGTCAGCTGGCTTTATTGGTTCAGTCTGAAGCTCTTTAGTCATTTTGTGTGCGGTTTTCCTTTATTACTTTGCGCATAATCATATCACGTTTTAGCCGGGAGAGATGGTCAAGGAACAAAACGCCGTTCAAATGATCAATCTCATGCTGAACACAGGCGGCTAGTAAGCCTGTTGCCTGCATCTCCTGCTTCTGTCCTTCAATATCAAGATAGGATACGTGAACTTCAGATGGCCGTACCACTTCGGCATTGTGACCGGGTATCGACAAGCAGCCTTCTTCCATCTTTGTGTTTTCTTTTGAAAGCCAGATAATTTCTGGGTTAAACATTTTCCATAAGGCCGGCGGCTCATCATCACGGGCACAGTCCATTACGATCACGCGCTTCAGCAAGCCAACCTGGTTGGCAGCAAGACCGATTCCCGGTGCAGCATACATAGTCTCTGCCATGTCATTTGCAAGCTGCAGAATGTCATCTGTAATATCATTAACAGGCTGCGCAACCTGACGCAAGACAGGCTGGGGAAGCAGAACAAGAGGCATCAAGGCCATGGGAAAGACACCTTTTTCCTAAAAATAAGTTCAGGCCAAATCGGCCTACACTGTGAATAATCGCACTATGAAGATTTGTCCTGAATTGTGCAAGCATCGCCAGACAGTCATTTCAGATGAAACGCAGACATAATACTGATAGACTAAGTGTCATGACAGATTTTCTCCTTATTTTGCCCTGGGGGCTTTTGTGTGGTTGCGTGGTTGGCTTCTTCTTTGTGCTTGCCAAGCGCAGGACAGATGTTCAGACGACTGCTCCTGAACTGGTTGATTTGCGGGGTCAGCTGTCCATGTTAAGCCAGACCAGCCAGCAACAGCAGCAGGCCCAGATTGAGCAGATGTCTGCGTTGTCAAAGAGGCTTGAGGAATCGCTTGCTGGAATGTCCCAACGAATGGGCCAGTCGCTGCAGCAACAGACAGAAAAAACACATCAGAATCTAACCGACCTCTCCGCACGGCTGGCAGTCATAGATGCGGCGAATGCGAAGATTAGTGAGTTGACCGGGCAGGTCACACAGCTTCATAATATTTTGGCGAATAAGACAGATCGAGGCGCCTTTGGTGAGGTGCAGCTAGAAAATTTGGTACGGACCGTCCTGCCGCCCAATTCGTATGATTTTCAGGTTCAGCTGTCCAATGGGAAGAGGGCAGATTGTGTGCTGAAATTACCGAATCCTCCTGGGGATATTGTAATTGATTCAAAGTTTCCGCTAGAGGCTTGGCATCACCTGCAGCAGGCGGACGATGAGGCAGCCAGGCGGGCTGCTCGTAAACAGCTGGGTGCAGATGTTCTCAAACATGTTCGTGATATCCAAGAGCGCTACATCATTACTGGTGAAACAGCTGAGTCAGCCTGTATGTTTCTGCCCTCAGAGGCCGTCTATGCCGAACTTCATGCTCATCTTCCGGATATTGTGGAAAAATCTTATAGTGCCCGCGTATGGATTGTTTCCCCCACAACAATGATGGCGACATTAAACACAGTGAGGGCTGTTTTGCGTGATGCGCGGATGCGTGAACAGACGGCTCTTATTCAAAAGGAAATAGGCGTTCTGATTACAGATATCGAAAGGCTGGATAAGCGGGTAGATAATTTGGACAAGCATTTTGATTTGGCTCAGCGCGATGTGCGGGAGATCAAAACCTCAACTGGCAAAATCACCTCCAGAGGAAAACGTATCGAAGATTATGAGGTTTCAGAAACTCCGCCTGATTCGGTTCTACCTGCACAGGCTGATCTGCTGTCAGACGAAACAGACACAAAGGCTGCTGGCAAAACTGTCTGAGCGATTATAGGCGGCTTCTGGCCTTCATGGCTTGAGCTAATGTGCCATCATCCAGATAATTCAACTCGCCACCAACAGGAACGCCATGTGCAAGACGGGTGACCTGAACTGGCAGGTGTTCAAGCCTTTCGGCAATATAATGGGCGGTGGTTTGACCATCTACAGTTGCAGATGTTGCTAGAATAATCTCACTCATCTGTTCTGAAAGACGGTCTATTGATAGAGGTTCTATTGTTTCAAACTGTCTATCTGATTGATTTTCAGCTATATGGCTCGCCCTCTGAACTAGTCTGTCGATGCCCAGCTCACGCGGACCCCTGCCCTCCAATGCGCTCAATGTACCCCCAAGAATATGATAAAGGCCTGAATAAATACCAGCTCGTTCAATTGCCCACAGATCTGACACATCCTCAACCACACAGATTCGTTGGCTGTCCCGCCGACTATCCTGGCAAATTGTGCAGAGATCACTTAAATCGAGATTCCCGCAATCCAAACAGGTTCGTACCTTACGAGCAGCATGATCAAGCTGATTTGCCAGAGGTAGCATAACCTGCTCCCGGTTTTTTAAAAGATACAAAGCTGTCCGTCGGGCAGAACGCGGGCCTAACCCAGGTAGACGGGAAAGCCTTTGGATCAGCTGGTCAAGTGGATTCTGGGCCATAAAATTATCCCTTTTTTGGACGGGTGGCTCAGAAAGGTAGTGACAGGCCTGGTGGCAAAGGCAAGCCGCCTGTCATTTCTTTTAAGGCATCCGCCTTTTTGGCATCCGCTTCCGACTTGGCATTGTTCACTGCCAGCATAACAAGTTCAGTAAGCGTATCTGCATCACCGTCAGCCATCAGCTCTGGCGAAAGTTCCAACGCGACAATCTCGCCTTTTCCAGACAGAGTGGCAACCACAGCGCCGCCACCTACTGAACTCTGGAACCGGCTAGTTTCGATTTCACGGGTTATTTCCTCCATGCGGCTCTGCATTTCCTGAACCTTTTTCATCATGCCACCAAGATTACGCATTTTTCACCTCATCATCTGAATGTATTTTGTCTTTGGCGTTGTGTGGGCGCACAGCTGTGATTTCAGCGCTGTCAAATTTGTCAAGAATCGCAGCAACAACAGGATGTTCAGCGGCGGCCTGTTTTTTCTGCTCATCTGCCTGGCTGTCCAGCTCTGCCAATGTTTGCCCGCCCCCTTGGGCTGCTTGGGAGACCAGCCAGGGCTGACCGCTTTTCTGGCTCATGAATCGGGCCAGGTCAGCCAGAAAATTTTCCTGTTTCACATCGCCATCTATCTGCACTTCCAACTTACCATCTGCAAGACTGACAGGCCGCAGATGTTGGCGCAGGCGTGCGGCCAGAATTTTTTCTCCGGCCTCATCTAGGCTTATGGCAATATCCTGCAAGCTGGAAAATACTGGCTCTGCTGAGCTGGTTTTCTCATTAGCAAGTTGCGAGGGTATGTCAGTTTCTACCGGGGACGTTTCTGTTTGTGGTATCTGAGTAGGCACAATCTGAGTGGAAACGGGTTCAGCTTCTGTGCACGGTGCCTCGGATGACAATGCGGCTGGTGGTGTCTGCCCGGCGGGGGCGCCCACTGGCGCCTCGGTGAGAGACTTGATAATTTCAGCTGGAGTCGGCATAGGTGCTATATGGGCTAACCTGATTAGCACCATCTGAGCAGCTGTTTTTGGGTCTGGTGCGTCTTTGATTTCACGGTGACCGTTTAGCAGTAACTGCCAGGCCCGCCCCAGACGAGCAATGCCCGCGGTTGCGATTGCTTTCAGCATCTGACTTTGCGCTTCAGGCTGGTCGGACGAGCCTGCCCCGCCCGCTATCAGGCTGGCCAGATGGATATTATCTAGCATATCAGCGATAAAGACATCAGGTTCTGCTCCGCAAGCATCAGCTGTTGCAAACAGGTCGAGTGCTGCCGCTGTCTGCCCGTTAAGACAGGCTTCCAGGATCTTTAGAATCAAATCAGTATTGGCCTGGCCCAGCATGTCCAGAACAGCCTGTTCTGAAATTTCATCAGCATTCATCGCTGCAGCCTGGTCAAGTAGGGACAAAGCGTCTCTGACAGAGCCTTCAGAGGCCTTTGCAATATGTACAAGCGTGTTCGCCGCCGCCTTTATTTGTTCTGAGTCTGCAATGGCCTTCAGGTGATGTGTCATCACATCAACAGGAACTCGGCGTAGATCAAAACGTTGACATCTGGACAGGATGGTCACAGGTACTTTCCGGATTTCAGTTGTGGCGAAGATAAATTTGACATTATCTGGTGGCTCTTCAAGCGTCTTCAGCAAGGCATTGAACGCACTGCGTGACAGCATGTGAACCTCATCGACGATATAGATTTTAAACCGGGCAGATACAGGCCTGTAGGCCACACCATCAATAATATCGCGCACATCATCAACGCCTGTGTTGCTGGCGGCATCCATTTCCAGCACATCAATATGGCGCCCTTCATTGATATCCTTGCACGAGTTGCAGGTCCCACAGGGCGACATAGTAGGCCCGCCTGCCCCTTCACAATTCAGACCTTTTGCCAAGATACGAGCGGTTGATGTTTTACCAATTCCGCGCACGCCAGTGAGAATAAAGGCATGCGCCAACCTTCCTAGAGCAATTGCATTAGTCAGGGTCTGCACAAGCGCATCCTGACCGATCATCTGCTCAAAAGTGGCAGGGCGGTATTTGCGGGCTAAAACACGGTAAGGCTGGTTGGCGATGTTTTTCATAGGCAAAAGGCTATCGGTTTAATGCTGGCCTGACCAGATCCTTTTCTGAGTTGCGGTCCGCCTTCATCGCGTATTTTTTGGCAGAAAGACCAGATGGTTGGGCAGTTCATATCGTAAATCATGTGGTAAAGCATGAAAGGCTGGATGACCCGCTTGGTGTAGACTGTGGTTGCTTCCTTTCGGACCTGGCCTGGTCAACCTAACCATTCGTCCACCCAACCTTCCGCTCCAAATTATGCTTGAAATGTACTGCATAAACAAGTTTTTTCGGCCTCTTTTGTCCGCTGATAACAGAGCTGTTTTCAGCCGCGGTTAGCCGGATAGCTGCCCAGCACTGTGATGCCTCCATCTGTGCAGTAAAATTGAAGCTCTTCCAGCGCTTGTTTCATTGCTGGACTATCAATATGTCCTTCACAATCAGCATAGAAGCGGGCCGCTTTTAAAGACCCGTTTAGCATGTACGACTCCAGCTTTGTTAAATTGATATTGTTGGTTGCAAATCCGCCTAGACATTTATACAGGACAGCAGGAACTGACCTGACCTCAAAAATAAGAGTCGTCATAGCTGGCCTAGTTGGGTCAGGGGGCTTGTGAAAATCACGCGACATAATAAGAAAGCGTGTTGTGTTTGTGTTTTCATCCAGAATATCTGCATCCAGAATATCAAGATTGTAAATCTCTGCGGCTAATGCAGAGGCGACTGCCCCAATATGCGGTTCGCCGCGAGCTGCAATATCCTTGGCTGCTCCTGCTGTATCTGTGTGAATCACTGGTTTTATGCCATGAGCCCGCAAGGATTTACGGCATTGGGCCAGCCCCTGTTCATGACTGTGTACTTCTGTTATCTGCTCTGGTCTGACGCCTTTGAGGCCCAACAGCTTATGGTGAACAGGCTGGTAATGCTCACCAATAATGTAAAGGCCTGACTCAGGAAGCAGATGGTGAATGTCTGCTACACGTCCAGCAGTAGAATTTTCTACTGGAACCATGGCCAGTTCGGCGTCGCCGTTCTGCACCGCAGCGATCATTTCTGAAAAACTCTCGCAAGGCAGAGGTGTGTGCTCAGGCGCATGTGTGTTGCAGGCCATATGGGAATAAGCCCCAGGTACACCCTGGAAGGCTATTTTTCTCTTATCTGCCATGTCCAGCCTCTTTTTCCTTCATCTGTTTTTTTACGCTGTTTTCACCGGCTTTTCAAATCTGCTGCCCAATCTTATTCTAGGCGCAGCCTGACCTCAGCGAGGTCATCCGCTGTATCAATGCCGCCAGGCGCATGGTCAACCACGGCAATGCCAATTTTCATGCCTGCTTCCAATGCACGAAGCTGTTCCAACTTTTCAGATAATTCCAGTGGTGAAGGCGGCAGGTGGACAAATGTGGAAAGTGCCTTTCGTCGCCAGCCATAAAGGCCAATATGATGTAGAAAACCTTCTGGCCCGTCTGGAACAGCTGCGCGGCTAAAATAAAGGGCCCGGCCGGAGCGTTTGCTGTTATCTGTGAAGCTGACAACTGCTTTAACAATCTGTGATTTGACAGCCTCTTCCTGGCTGGCGGGAGCGGCAAGGGTGGTTAAGTCCCAGTTTGGGTCACGCAGAATCTCAGCCAGTTTTTCCAACAGCGCCGGGTCCAGTTCAGGTAAATCCCCCTGCAGATTAATGACCTCCTCATACCTGCCTTCAGAATCTATGTGGCATAATGCCTCATAAATTCTGTCGGATCCTGAAGGATGGCTTGCAGCTGTCAATACGGCCTGCCCACCAACTGACTCAATGGTTTGAGCAATTTCTAGACTATCTGTGGCCACAAATACAGGTCCTAGATCAGCTTTCACAGCCTTTTCCCACACATGGCAAATCATAGGTTTTCCAGCAATTTCCGCTAGTGGTTTTCCTGGGAGTCTTGTTGCCCGCATGCGAGCAGGGATAAGTGTGAGAATATCAGTCGTCATAACAGGCTGTTTTTTCAATCAATGAAATTGCTAATGAAGCTGAACATAAGGTTTCATATTTTGATCCGGCTGGCAAAGAAAAAGGACCAATGCTGATTGGCTTGCAGGACTTGAGACAATCTGAAAATTGCGGTATCACAAAACTCATGAAGAACGTCTGCGCTGGCAGTAGATGTTTTTAAGCGCGAGAGATAATCAGCTTGAACACTGGTTTGAACTGTTCTTTCACAGCTCTGGGGAATGCAAAAGTATGGATGATTTAAAATTTAATAAAGCTGCAGCTGGTTTTCTTATGGCTGGTCTAATCGCTTTGGGTGGATATAAAATTGCAGAAATTCTGGTCCCGCATCAGGAGCTGGCGGAAAACTCGTATCCCATTCAAATCACCGAACAGCTTGCCTCTTCATCCACTGTTGCCGCACCTGTTGGTCCCGAACCAATTCTAGCTATGCTAGCTGATGCTGATATTGCCGCTGGGCAGAAAGTTGCTAAGAAATGCACAGCCTGTCATGTGTTTGATAAGGGTGGTCAGAACAAGGTTGGGCCTGCCCTATGGAACATTGTAAACACAGGTAAGGGTCAAATCGATGGCTATGCCTATTCTGAAGCACTGGCTGGGTTTGGTGGTGCATGGGATTATCAGTCACTGAACCAATTCTTTTACAAGCCTAAAGCCTACATCTCAGGCACAAAGATGAACTTTGCTGGCCTGAAAAAGCCAGCAGACAGAGCCAATCTGATTGCCTATCTGCGTAGTCAGGCTGACCAGCCAGCAGCGTTGCCAACTAGTGATGAGATAGCTGCTGAGGCCCAATGAAAGATAAAAGGCCGAACAGGGTAGAGATAGATGCGTTTTTGTTAACGCTTCCCTCCCTTAGCCGCCCTTTAATCGACCGGCATTTCCGTTCTGACTTATTAGTTGAACAAAAGGCTGATAACAGCCCGGTCACCATTGCGGATAAATCTGTTGAAACTGAATTGAGACAGGCTATTTTAGCTGCTTTTCCTCATCATGCTATTATTGGAGAAGAACAGGGTGGTCTTGCAGACCAGCAAATCTGCTGGGTGATTGATCCGATCGATGGGACCCGTGCATTTGTGATTGGCAAACCGTTATTTGGTACCCTTGTCGGCGTTGCCTGCGATGGCCAACCTTTTGCTGGCCTTATTGACATGCCGGCCCTGAATGAAACTTACCTAACCCAAGATAAGCGCAGCTACCTTATTTCGGGGTCAACACAGTCTACTCTATCTGTCAGCAGCTGCCGAGAGCTTGATCAGGCTCAGATAGCGACCACCAGCCCAGAGGCATTCACAACAGAAGGTCTGAATAGGTTTAACAGATTGGGCAAGACCTGCCGGTCCACCCATTATGGCGGTGATTGTTATAATTATGCGCTTCTGGCCGCAGGTCATCTTGATCTGGTGATGGAACATCAATTGGCAACGCATGATTTTATGGCTTTGATCCCGGTTTTAAAGGGGGCTGGAGCTATTGTGACAGACTGGTCCGGGCAGTCGCCTGATTTATCTTCTGATGGCTCGCTCCTGGTGGCAGCTACGCCAGAGCTGCATAAAGCTGCCCTTAATGTGATCAGCTAAATGAGTTTGTCTTAATTTATATCGAAAGCCTGGGCGTTAAAGATGATTACCATTGCTTATCATGATAGCACGCCAGAGAATGAAAAACAGAACTTATGGGCAGAACGGCTGACCGCACGTTTGAAGCATATCAGGCTCGTACCGCTGTCCACCCCACATGCCGAAGATGCTGACATCGCGCTGGTCTGGCATCCACCTGCAGGACGCTTGTGCCAGTTAAACCAGTTGCGCCTGATTGTCTCTCTTGGTCAGGGTGTTGATCATTTGTTCAGTGACCCGGATTTGCCTGATAACGTGCCTGTGGTGCGGCTTGTTGACCCGAATATGTCACATGCACTGTCGCACTGGGTAATTCTGGCCCTGCTAGACCATCTGCGTGATGGACCGGCCTACAGATTGGCTGCCGCAGAACACCGGTTTGAAAGTCTGCCTCAACGCCAGACAGCACAAATGCCTGTTGCGGTTTATGGGCTTGGGGCGATTGGCAGTGTGATTGCCCACCGTCTGGCAGCCCTCGGGTTTGCTGTGCAAGGCTGGTCACGCCGCCCCCGTGATTTGGGGCGAACTATACAGACTTATCACGGTGAGCAGGGTTTTCAAAACATAGTGTCCAGCTGTATAGCTCATATCTGTATTCTGCCGCTGACTCCGTATACAACAAACCTATTTTCAGCTGATGTTTTTGCGGCAATGCCGGCTGGGTCTTATTTTATCAATGCTGGACGTGGCCATCAGGTAGAAGAAGATGCCCTGCTGAACGCTGTCCGTACAGGTCATCTTGCTGGGGCAGCGTTGGATGTATTTGTAGAAGAACCGCTGCCAGACACACATCCGTTCTGGACAGAAAACCGCATTGCCATCTGGCCTCATGTTGCTGCGCAAACCAATCCTGATACAGCTGCTGATCAAGTTGCTCAGGCCATTTCAACAGTTCTGGCTGGAGGTCAACCTGAACACATTGTTGATAAGCTCAGAGGCTACTGACCGGCTTTTGCTAGCTGTTTGATATAAGCAAAGCTGGTTCGTAGACCCATCGCCTCGCCGCCTTTGGGCCGACCTGGCCTCGCAGATAAATTCCACGCCATAACATCAATATGGGCCCAATTCACCTGTTTGCCTGTAAAACGTCGCAAGAATAAAGCTGCTGTGATAGCCCCACCATAACCGCCTGCATTCCCTGTACTGGACAGGCCTGCCTGACCAGCATCAAGATAGCGATCATACGCATCAAACAAAGGCAGCTGCCACACCGGATCTTCAACATCCTTTCCAAGAGCCATCATATCACGGGCGGTCTGTTCTCGGTTACAGAACAGGGCAGGACATTCGGTGCCTAATGCAATGCGGGCGGCCCCTGTCAGTGTGGCAAAATCAAGTAGGAAGTCAGGCTCTGGATGGCCATCATCATGCAAGGCATGATATAGCGCATCAGCTAGCACAAGTCGGCCTTCTGCATCTGTATTGCCGACTTCAACGGGGATTCCGGCTGCTGTGTCAATCACATCAAGCGGGCGCATAGCCTGTGCAGAAATCGCATTTTCAGCAGCCGCGATCAGCACCCGCAACTGGCAGTTTATGCCGGCTGTCATCAGCGCAGCCGCAATTCCTAGTACATGGGCAGCGCCCCCCATATCCTTTTTCATAATTTCCATTGATTTTGACGGCTTGATATCCAGCCCGCCGCTGTCAAAGCTGATGCCTTTACCCACCAGCGTTACGACAGGGCCGCTGTCGCCCCATAGCAGCTGTATCATGCGAGGACTAACCTCCGCGGCCCTGCCAACAATATGCAAGGCAGGCGCATAGCTTTCCAAAGACTCACCGCTGACTACAGAAAAACGAGCAGAACAGGCTTGTGCAATTTCACGCGCAGCCTGCTCTATGCCAGCTGGTGTCATCTGATTTGCAGGCAGATTTACCATTTCGCGGACAATGTGCGTGCCCAGAACAAGCGCAGAGCTATCTTTGCACATAGCCGTATCGCTCAGGGCCAGCTCAGGCAGAGCGTTTTCAGTATCTGTTGTCTTATGGGGGGCAAACTTGTATTGGGCCAGCCCCCAGCCCAGTTGGATGTCACTCACAGCTATATCAGCCGCAAAGGTAAAGTCAGGGTGCCAGCTGCCTGCCGGAAGATCTCTGGCTGCCTTGGCAATATCCCACAGAGGCGTTTTACCAATCACAACTACTGCGCTTCCCATGCCGCCATTCTGATCAGGCAGGCAGGTAAACTGGCCTGCATTTGCACTGAAATTTGTTGTCTTCAGCCAGCTCTGCTGGCTGTCAGCCTGTGCAGCAGCAAAGGCATCAAATCGTCTCTTTTGTACAATAAACAGTGGCATGCTGGCTTCACTTGGGGCTGTCAGTCCGGTTCGGCAGGAGAGTATTGTCATATCACATGGTCCTGTTTAGCAGAGAAGATGCGGTGTTTCAGTCAGGCCTTAGTTGCCACTTGCCTGTGACAAGCGCACAACAGAAGGCAGACAAGCGACCAAATATGTGCCGCGGATAATGAGATAAAGAATAAATGCAAACAGTAACCCGTCAAGATAATGCCTATCAAAAAAGCCGACTGATAAAATGCTAATAAATCCGGCAAACACAGAAAAAGCTATGATCATGCCATTGCGCATGTGCAAGGTGCTTGCCGCGCCAACAAATACGCCATCCATCTGAAAGGCAAGAAAGGCTGAGAGTGGAATGGCCAGCACCCATATCCACATCTCCGATGTTAGATGCAACAGCTCTGGCTGGCTGGTCATCAGGGGCAGGATAATGGGCTGGGACAAAAACAGGATGCAGCTGATTAGGACAGCTGTAAACCCAGCTAGAATGCAGCTTTTTCTAATTATTATTCGCAGGCCTAAAGGATTTCGATTGCCAACCATCTGCCCGGTAAGGGCCTCAGTTGCATGTGCGAAGCCATCAAGGCTGAAGGCAATGAAGCCAAATAGAACCAGTATAATCTGTATAGTGGCTAGTTCAACATCGCCAATACGAGCCGCTTGGGAAATAAGCAGGGCCTCCACAGCCCAAATCAGCAAGGTGCGCAAAGACAGGTTTTTGGCAATCGCCATCAGCTTTGACCATTCAGTTGTGTCTTTCAATTGTTCACGCGACACAGATTTTATCTTATGTATCATCGGCTGAGATGGCCGCAGAGTAATCACAACCATGAGGCCTAATCCGACCCATTCCGCACAGACTGAGGCCAAGGCCACCCCGGCCACATCCCAGCCCAGCCCCAGTACAAATAGCACGTTCAGAAGAATATTCATCAGATTCACAGTCAGCAGTTGAACCATACAGAGCCGCATTTTCTGTAACCCAAACAGGCTGCCTAGAATCACAGCATTTGCCAGTGTTGCTGGCAGGCCCCAGATACGAATTTCCAGATAGGCCTTCATATGGCCAAGCGAATCTGAAGATGCGGTTAGGGTAAGGTTTGCTAGCCATAAAATAGCGGGCAGACACGCAACAACACCAAAGCCGCAGATAAAGGCAATCAGGTGGCCTCTAATAAAAACACTAGCGACCTCATCTCCTTTTCCCGCACCGGCAGCCAGTGCTGTCAGGCCGGTCGTCCCCATCCGCAGAAATCCGAAGGTCAGATAAAGAAAATTAAAAACCAGCCCGCCAAGGGCAACACCTCCGACAAAGGCCGGGTCAGGCAGATGTCCCATCATGGCCACATCCACCGCTCCAACCAGCGGCAGCGATATGTTTGAGACCATTACTGGCCAGGATAACTGCCAGATACGACGATAGGAGGTGTGCGGAGCTGTCGTGATAATCATCCTATCACATCCTTTAGTTATAGAGCAGGCAATCGAGCGGGCTTTATTTCGGTTATGGCCTAGGCAGCACATTGAATGCGGTTATAGGCTCCCCGTCCAAAAGGGAAAATTCCCGTCCTTTGGCTCTTTCTGATAATCGGTTTATCTGACTGTGCCTTTATATCACTGGTCTCGGCTTCAGATATAGGCTAAATTCAACTATAGTTTTCTGATAGTCGTCTGTTTAAATCTTCAAAAGCGTTACCTCCAGCCCATGTCATCTGCATCACAACAGAGCGCTGCTTCGTGGCACAACCAGCTGGCCGGATGGGTCCACCGCCGCTCCACCTTGTGGATTTTTCTTTCTGTTCTGGCCTTTGGCATTCTTGTTGGTCATCAGACCCTTGGCGTGATTGATAGGGATGAGGCACGGTTTGCACAGGCTAGTAAACAGATGTTAGAAAGTGGCGATTATATTACGCCGCGCTTTATGGATGAATTACGGGCGAAAAAGCCTATCGGAATTTACTGGCTTCAATCTGTTTCTGCCACTCTGTTTGGACAAGCGGATATTGCCAGCTACCGCATGCCCAGCCTTGTTGGATTTCTGCTTAGCCTTGTTCTGATCTTTCGCTTCAGCCGTTCTCTCTGGCCGTCCTCGTCTGGGCCTGCACAGGGGCTGATAGCGGTTTTGCTTTTAGCCTCCTCACCATTACTCATCGCTGAAGCTCATCTGGCCAAAACAGATTCAGTTCTTCTAGCTATTCTGCTTGCCCAGCAATTGATGTTATGGCGGATCTACAAAGACAGGCTAAATGAAGATTCGCGTCCGCCCTGGCTAGCATTCTGGATTTGTCTGTCTTTTGGTATTCTAGTCAAAGGACCAATTGGTCCGCTTCTCGCGCTGACAAGCTGTGGTCTTCTATGCGGGTTTGATCGACATGTAGGCTGGCTGAAAAAGCTGCAGTTGTTCAAAGGTATCCTTGTGACTTGCTGCCTTGTTCTACCATGGGCAATTGCGGTAAGCACAGCAACGGACGGGGCCTTTCTGGACATTGCGATCAAAGGTGATTTTCTGTCCAAGGTTAAGTCGGCGCAGGAGTCACATGGCGCGCCGCCAGGGACATATTTGGCTTTGCTGGGGCTGCTGTTCTGGCCTGGCCTGGCGTTTTCTGGCCAGATAGCAGGCCTTGGCCGCCAGCTTATTACTGCGGATGCTTCGCGATTTTGTCTAGCTTGGTTTGCAGGCTACTGGTTAATCATTGAATTTGTTCCAACCAAATTGCCCCATTATATTCTGCCTGCCCTGCCCGCTCTTGCATTGCTGACAAGTCACGCGCTGTTCGGCAGAGTGATGCCGCCATCACGCCTGAAACGGCTGATTTCTGAAGGGTTCACATTTCTAGCGGGCATTTGTGGACTGGTGTTGGCCGCGGCTCTTGTCTGGGCATCTATCCGGTTTGGCGGTGTAACAGGTGGCCGCGCCTTTCTCTTTGCCCTGATCACGGCCTGTCTGATTGCTGTTTGCCTGTGGCGGTTATGGCTCTGGCGAAAACATCACCGGCTGGCAGATATATTGGTGGTCCTGGGTTGTGGTGCGCTTGCACATATCATTGCCATTGCAGGTATTGTTGCTGGCGCGTCTTCCATCCATATTTCCAGCCGTCTGGCCGCAGAAATTAAAAGGCTGCCCAACCAGCCAGCAGTTATTAGCCTTGTTGGCTATCATGAACCATCTGCTGTTTTTCATCTTGGCCGTGATATTCTGCTGCTGAATGCAGATCAGGCGGCTGTGTTCATGGCGGATTCGAAAGATGGTCTCGCTGTGGTTGAAAAGTCAGAACGGGAGGTTTTTATCGGTTTAGCTGATAAGCTAGGTCTGAATCTGGTCAGCTCAGCTCGTATCAGTGGGTTCACTATTTCACGTGGCCGGGACATTGAACTGATTTTATATCAGCGCTCCAACCTCTGAGAAACGTTGTAAAGGGCGCGCCTCATTGACCTTGAAGGGCTCAGCCGGTATAGCATGTCACCTAATTACTTTACTTAGATTGTGTGTAAATTTACCGGACCAAAACCATAATGCCACAAACAGTCCCCCCAGATATCTCTGTTCTTGTGCCCGTGATGAATGAACAGGGAAATATCAGGCCATTGATTGATGAAATTGCAGCTGTGTATGCAGGTAGGTCTTTTGAAATTATCTATGTAAATGACGGCAGTGATGACGGCACAGCCGATGAGCTAAAAAGAGCTGCCGCTGCTGTCAAACAATTGCAGGTTCTAACCCATGAAAAACGCACGGGCCAGTCTGCCGCTTTGCGCACAGCCCTTCACCGGGCGCGGGCGCCACTGATCGCTGTTCTGGATGGTGATGGTCAGAATATTCCCGCTGATTTGCCTGCTCTTGAAGCTGCCTTGCTAAATATCCGTCCTGCCCAGGGAATGGCCGCCGGCGTGCGCGTGGCGCGCAAAGATAATGGTATGAGGAGGTGGGCATCTGCCTTTGCCCGATCTGTTCGCCGTGCACTGCTTGGTGATGATCATCCAGACAGTGGCTGTGGTATAAAGATCGTCGATCGTGACCTGTTTATGCGCCTGCCTTTCTTCAACCATATGCACAGATTTATGCCAACCCTTATCCGGGGCGAGGGTGGCAGGGTTGTGGCGGTTCCTGTCGCTCATCGTGCACGTATAACCGGTCAGTCCAAATACGGCATTCTTGACCGCCTTCTTGTAGGGATTACAGATCTGTTTGGGGTGATCTGGCTGATGCGCAGACGTGCTGATCCCGGACATGTGACTGAACATTCGCCGCCCCAAAAATCAAAATCACGCGCAGGCAGAAAACCCTCAGCAAAAGCTGCATCTGCAGTCAGACAGAAATCTGCGCGGAAAGGTTGAACATGCTGGATGCAATCTCATCTATCATTGGTGAAACTGCGCTGTTGCTCGGGTGGATTCTGCTTACGATTCTACCTTTTTTGCCAGAATCCTTGGCGACACACCCAGAACAGCTGATGATTATCATTGGCTTTGGAGGTCAGGGTCTGTTTGCCATGCGGTTTATCATACAGTGGCTAAAATCTGAAGGTGAAGGCAGATCTGTGATCCCGCTGGCCTTTTGGTATTTTTCGATCGGCGGAGGGCTGGTCCTGTTTTTATATGCTTTATGGCGCAAGGATCCTGTAATTATCTGTGGGCAGGGGCTGGGACTGTTTATTTATCTGCGCAATTTGTATCTGATTTATCGTGAACGCCAGCAGGCCTGAACCTTCCTATAAGCGTGTCTCGCCCATCGCCAGAATCAACTGCCAGTCTTCTTCTGATACAGGCACAACGGACAATCGTGATT
>CABYIQ010000032.1 GCA_902518965.1 uncultured SAR116 cluster alpha proteobacterium | reverse complement strand
GGTGGATAGTTCTGTCGGCGGAAAGACGGGGATTAACGCAGCTGCAGGAAAAAATCTAGTTGGAGCGTTTCATCAGCCTCGGCTGGTTCTTGCGGACATCAGTATGCTGGCCAGCCTGCCCGCACGCGAATTAAAAGCAGGTTACGCAGAGGTGGTAAAATATGGCCTTTTGGGCGATGCTGCATTTTTCGAGTGGCTGGAGGTTAACGGGCGTGGCGTAATCAGCGGTGATATTGACGTTCAGACAGAGGTTGTGCAGCGATCCTGTCAGATTAAAGCTGCTATTGTTGCTGCTGATGAATATGAGGCTGGCCAGCGAGCCTTGTTAAATCTTGGCCATACCTTTGCGCATGCGTTTGAAGCTGTCGCCGGTTATGATGGACGTCTGTTGCATGGTGAAGCTGTCAGTGCAGGCCTAGTCTGCGCATTTGCTTTTTCCCAGCAACTTGGCTTATGTTCAGGACAGGATGTGATGCGTGTAACCGCCCATCTGCGGAACATGGAGATGCCTGCGCTGTTTGACCAGCTAGCAGCCGGGCAGGGAGAACCGCAGGTTTTGATTGAGCACATGCGCAAAGATAAAAAGACCAGGCAAGGCAAGCTGACCTTCATTCTCGCCCGGCAAATCGGTGAGGCTTTTGTTGCTGGGGACATTGATGAGGCTGAACTGAACAGATTTTTGGAGACGCTATGAGTATCGCGCTTTCAACAGCAATACTCGTGTTAATCATTTTATTGCTTATCATGATATCAGCGTTTTTTTCCAGTGCTGAGACTGCTCTGACGGCGGCTTCAGAAGCACGAATAAGGCAACTGGCAAAAACAAACGCTAACCGTCAGGCGATGCGTGTTGAGAAGTTGCGCAAAAACAAAGAAGAGCTGATCAGTACAATTCTTGTGGGTAATAATCTGGTAAATATTCTGGCCTCCGCTCTAGCAACATCAGCTGCTATTTCTCTGACAGGTGATGGTGGTGTCGCGCTGGCCACATTGATCATGACAGTTATTATTGTCCTGTTTGCTGAGGTTCTTCCAAAAAGCTATGCTTTCAATAACGCAGACAGATTTTCCCTGAAAATCGCACTGATTGTGCAGATTATTGTCTGGGCTCTGAAACCTGTGACCTGGAGCTTGAGGGTGATTGTCATCCGCCTACTGCGCAATAAAAGCGAAGAGGGCACTTCACGCGAGGATGAATTACGCGGATTGATTGATCTACATAGCGAGGATACAGATGAAGACGGAAGAGAAACAGGAGCCATGCTGTCCTCTGTTCTCGATCTAGGTGAGCTAACAGTTGAGGAGATCATGACACACAGGGCGTCTGTATCTTCAGTTGATGCGCATGATGACCCAGAGGAAATATTGCGGTTTGTGCTGCGCTCACCGCATACTCGGCATCCGGTGTATTCCGGCAAGCCTGAAAATATTACAGGAGTTCTGCATGTTAAGGCCCTGCTGCGAGCTATTGAAGAGAATGCTGATCGCGATTTAAGCGGGCTGAACATTAAGGATATTGCGACTGAACCTTTCTTTGTGCCGGAAACTACACCGTTATTTGCCCAGCTTCAGGCCTTTCGAGCACGCCGTGAGCATTTTGCAGTGGTGATAGATGAATATGGAGACCTGCGCGGAATTGTGACACTTGAAGATATCTTAGAGGAGATCGTCGGGGATATTGATGATGAAACCGATATTGATCTGCCTGATGTAAAACAGCAGCCAGATGGTTCATTTATTACTGAGGGTACAGTTACTTTGCGTGATTTAAATCGTCTACTGGCTTTAGAACTCCCCGATGATGAAGCATCTACATTGGCGGGGCTGATTATTTACGAAAGCCAGCATATTCCCTCTGTCGGTCAGGAATTCAAATTCCATGATATACGCTTTAAAATCATTGCCCGCCAGAACAATCAGATCACTTCGATTAGATTTTGGCTGCCTACAAAACAAACTCCTATGAATATGAAGGATAACATATGAAGACTCAGCATCTCTCCCCGCCTGCTGAACGTGAAGATAGGCATAACCGCCAGGTAAGCTGTCACGGTTATGCCCGTAATGACGGGTTGCTGGATATTGAAGGTGAGCTGATTGACACAAAGGCTTATGACTTTCCGTCCTCGACCCATGGCATCATCACATCAGGCACGCCTGTTCACCATATGCAAGTCAGAATCACAATTGATTTTGACATGGTAATCCAGCATGCCGAAGCTGTGACGGTAAGTGGGCCTTATGCGGTCTGTCCAAAGGGGGCGGAAAACATCACTGGCATTATCGGCCTACAAATCGGGCCTGGATGGAAGCGAAAAGTTCAGGCTGCCATCGGCGGGCCGAAGGGCTGTACTCATATCACTGAATTGATGGGTCCAATGGCTACAACTGCTTTTCAGACTCTCTATGGGGAAAAGGCCCGGCAGAAACGGAATCAAGTAGGGGCAGATCAGAACCAGCAGCTAAAGACCCCTCTGCCCAGCTTGACTAACAGTTGCATTGCCTATGCTCAACAGAATGACAAATAAACCACACAACCACGAGCTGGATAATCTCAGTCTTTGATGATGGTGATCTGAAGCGCGTGCACCGGACCAGCTAGAAAATCAGCTAAACTTGAGGTGATCATCCTGTGCGCAGCAACACGGCTTAACCCTCGAAAGGCGGGCGCAGAAATCTGAAGATTAAAATGAGACTGGCCGCCGTCTGGCGCACCCACATGACCTGCATGCTGCCAGCTGACATCCTCTATTTTCAGCACAGATGGTGATAAGTCAGCTTTCAGGCGCGCCATCATTTGATCAGCAATTTTCTTTTCTGAATGTGGCGTCATCCTTATTGTTCCTCTACAGTCAACTGAGCCTGATAAAAGCATTGTTTTATGGAAGGCTGAGCTTGTAAAGCCCTCTTCATGACTTATACTGAATCAGATGAGACGGAAACATAAAATTGACACTGGTTTTGCTGTTAAAGCTGGTGAGCAAATTATATCTGACGCTGGCCTGCATATTTGTATGGCTGAGGGCTGTTTTGATAGAGGCACGTATCCTGCACCCAAAAACAGACAGGAATTGCGCAGTCATATCTGGTTTTGCCTAAATCATATCCGCATGTTCAACAGCCAGTGGAACTATTATGACGGGCTGGAGGGAGAAGCGCTGGAACGTGAGATCAGACGGGCCACCACATGGGAGCGGCCTAGCTGGAAATTTGGCACGGGACCCTCTGCGAAAATAGCCAATTCTGAACCTTTTGGAGACAAATTTTCATTTTTTGACGAACCAGAAACAAAAACACATATGGCAGCTCAGAATTTGACAGTAGAAGAAAAGAAAGCCTATGCGCTGCTTGAACTGCAGCCTGGCGCAGATGAAAAGGCCATAAAGCAGAAATATAAAGCGCTAGCAAAAGAGCTGCACCCTGATCATAACCGGTCAGACCCAGCTGCAGAAGACAGGCTGAAAGAAATAAATCTTGCTTATGCTGTGTTGCGTAAAAACATAAAAAGCCTTTGACAGCACCATTAACATACTATCGCAGGTGCCACTGATGGGGATTTGAAGAGGTGCGAGCACATTCATTTGCCGTTGCATTTTACCTGTACGCCTGATAACTGCTAATCTTCAGATTAAGATGAAATTCGGAGTCAAGTTTATGTCCGCAGAAACAACCCACGGCCAGGCCGCACATTCTCTTTCCGCCCCTGATATTGAAGTGGATGCAAAGAAACTGTTCGGCCTCGATATTGACCTGAAAGTTCCAGCATTTTCAGCGCCGTCAACTTATGTGCCTGCTGTCGATCCCGACTATCAGTTTGATAATGATACGACCCTGGCGATCTTGGCTGGTTTTTCACACAACCGGCGCGTTATGGTTCAGGGCTATCACGGCACTGGTAAATCAACTCACATTGAACAGGTCGCTGCCCGCCTAAACTGGCCGTGCATGCGTATCAATTTAGACAGTCACGTCAGCCGCATTGATCTTGTTGGTAAAGATGCCATTGTTTTGAAAGATGGCAAGCAAGTTACTGAATTCCGCGAAGGGATCCTACCCTGGGCAATTCAGAACTGTGTAGCATTGGTATTCGATGAATATGATGCGGGCCGTGCAGATGTGATGTTTGTAATACAGCGTATCCTAGAAGTTGACGGCAAGCTGACCCTTCTGGATACGAGCCGAGTTATTACCCCAAATCCTTATTTTCGCCTGTTTGCTACGGCAAACACCGTTGGCCTTGGAGATACAACCGGCCTTTATCATGGCACCCAGCAGATTAATCAGGGCCAGATGGACAGGTGGTCAATTGTGACAACCTTGAATTATCTATCGCATGAAGATGAACTTAACATCATTCTGGCCAAGCAGAAGCCGTATCAGACAGATGAGGGCCGCAAACAAATTGACCAGATGGTGCGCATGGCAGATATGACGCGAAAAGGCTTTATGGCTGGCGATCTATCTACCTTGATGTCGCCACGGACGGTTCTGACGTGGGCTGAAAATGCACTGATTTTTGATGATATCACTCTAGCGTTTAGATTAAGCTTTTTGAACAAATGTGATGAGATTGAACGACCAACCTTGGCTGAATATTACCAGCGCATCTTTGGAATTGACCTGCCAGAAGCCCCAGCCATGACACAGAAGGCATCCTGACCCCTTCAGGAACAAAACAGTGTAGGGATACAAGAAGTTGAGTCAAAACGAGCCGTCTGATTTCTTGAAAGCAAATGCTGCGGCATTGCGTGCACTTGCAGGCGGTGTGGACCGCCAGGTCCGTTATGCTGGACAGGACACCCATATTGGCAAAACGGAAATAAGGCTGCCTGCGCTGCCGCGTGAAACTGGCCAGAAAATGCGCTCTGACAGCCGCGGCGCAGCTGATTCAGCTGGATTATGGCTAGCTCATCACAATGATCAAACACATAAATCCCTCTGCCCAGCAGCACCAGCGGCAAAAGCTATCTTTGATGCTGCTGAAACAGCACGGGTTGAAGCGATTGGCACGAACCAGATGGCAGGTGTAGCGCAGAACCTTTCGGCCCGGCTGAATAAGAAATATTCAACCTCAACAATCGGGGCGCCTGATTCCGGTGATGATAATGCAGTAGTGGATGCTGTGCGACTGATGGTGCGTGAAGCGCTGACAGGAGAGTCCCCACCTGCCTCGACTGCCATGGTCATGGATTTATGGCGTCCCTGGATTAATGCACGGGCAGGCGATCTGCTGCAGGAAATGCGGTCATGTGAGGAGAATCAGTCTGATTTTGCTGAGTTGTCGAGACGCCTTATTGGCGCGCTGCAGTCTGATTTGGGAGATGCTGCAGATCAGAATGAGGATGGCAGTGATGCAGATGATAATGCCAATGATAACACATCACAGGATGATGGATCTGCAGATGATGCCCAATCCGCAACAGGTGAAGATGACAGTGAGGGCGATGAGAGCCGGGGTGTTGAGCAGGATGGTGACGCGGCTGGAATGGCCTCTGATGACAGCACAGATATAGATGCTGACTCAGATATGGACGGGATGACAGATGGAGAATCACCAGGGGGAGAACCTGGCCAGAATCCCTATCAGGTAGAGCCTGGCCCAGAGGTATATAGAATTTTTACAGACCAGTATGACGAAGTGATTGATGCTGCAGATTTATGTGATCCAGAAGAGCTAGAGCGGCTGCGCAATATGCTGGACCGCCACATGGAAAACCTGAATCAGATGATTGGCAAGCTAGCCAACAGGCTGCAGCGCAAACTTATGGCTTTTCAGAACCGGTCTTGGGAATTCGATCTTGAAGAAGGTCTTTTGGATGCCGGCAAGCTGCATCGTGTTGTCACCCAGCCCTTCAGCGCTCTCTCTTATAAGCAGGAACAGGACACAAAATTCAGAGACACAATTGTCACTCTACTGTTGGATAATTCAGGCTCGATGCGGGGGCGGCCTATCACCATCGCTGCTGTTACGGCTGATATCATGGCCCGCACGCTGGAGCGTTGTGGGGTAAAGGTTGAAATTCTGGGCTTCACTACAAAAGCTTGGAAAGGCGGACAGTCGCGGGAAAACTGGCAGGGCGCTGGGAAACCAGCTATGCCTGGCCGGTTAAATGATTTGCGCCATATTATATACAAATCAGCTGACCAGCCGATGCGCCGTGCACGAAAGTCACTTGGCCTCATGCTACGCGAAGGCATCCTGAAGGAAAATATTGATGGCGAGGCATTGGTTTGGGCCCATGACAGGCTGGTCAGCCGTGCAGAAGACAGAAGAATCATGATGGTCATTTCAGATGGTGCACCGGTTGATGATTCAACATTGTCTTCAAACAGCGGCAATTATCTTGAAAAGCATCTGCGCCAGACTATTGCCATGATTGAAAACAAATCCCCTGTACAATTGCTGGCGATCGGTATTGGCCATGATGTGACCCGCTATTACAAACGGGCTGTAACCATTACAGATGTTGATCAGTTAGGCGGCACGGTGATTGGCGAGCTGGCAGATTTGTTTGACGAAGATAAAACATCCGGGCCAATGCGCCGATCTAAACGGCAATAAAGAACCGTGCTGTTTCGAGCAGGGTGTTTCATATCAGTTCAATTACTTTACATTCTACTAATAGCCGGGATTGCTGCCCGAGCGCGTTAAGCTGACTGTGCTGACATAATCTCTCGCTTGAGAGCACGAGCCTCATCAGCCAGCTCTGAATTACGGGCCTGCAACAAAAATGCATCCAAGCCACCATGCTTTTCAACAGTGCGAATTGCGCTGACAGAAACACGCAGTGAGATGTCACGGCCCAAAATCTCTGAAGACATGCTGGTGCGCTGGAGGTTTGGCAAAAACCGTCTGCGGGTGCGGTTATTCGCGTGGCTCACATTATTGCCTGACATAACGCCTTTACCAGTAATTTGACACCGTTTTGACATAGCTTTTGTCCTTTCACGCCAGCCCTATGAGCACAAAAAATTCAATAGTCGAGGGTTTATAAGTACAAATAAGCCAAAGGTCAAGCCAAAGCAACCCTCAGGCGATCGTCTGACAAATTATCCAAAATATGATGCTACAGGACAGTCAGATTTGTCGCGCAGTCCATCTGCAGCAAGTTTTAATTGTCTGATTGAAGTTTTGCGGATTCTATCGCAACATGGGCCGCGTGCCTGACAGCTTGCTTAGCTGAGAGACCGGCTTGTTTTACATCTGCAATTGTCGAAAGCCCGTCGGCTTTCATCATAGCGCGCAATCCAGCAAGAAGATCAGCTACCATCATGGGCCCCTGTAGGGCAAGAGCTGTATAGAGCTGAACAAGGTCAGCTCCCGCCAGAAGACGGGCGTAGGCCTGCTCTGCTGAACCTATGCCGCCGACACCAATAAGCGCCACTGGCTGGCCTGACCCACGCAGATGTTTAGCTGCTTCTGCTATTTTCTGCAGTGCCAAAGAGGTGAGAGGCTGCCCAGAAAGCCCCCCCGCCTCATCCTTAAGCGCTGAAGACAAGTTCGCCGGGCGGGAGGTGGTTGTATTTGTCAGGATAAAACCAGAAATACCGCAATCAAGAGCGATATCCATAGAGCGAAACAGTTCAGCTGCATCCAGATCAGGTGCTAACTTCACAAATATTGGCGGGCGACCTGCTTTTGGTCCGCCAGCCTCATCCCGACCGTCAAAGGCCGCCTGCAGACAGGCTCTCAGCCCCTCCTCGTGCTGAAGATTCCGCAGGCCTGGCGTATTTGGAGAAGATAAATTCACTGTCAGATAGTCAGCAAAACGGCTGAGATGGGCAGCTGATTTATGGTAATCGGCAGCTTTATCCAGACTTAATTTATTGGCCCCGATATTCACGCCCAGAATTCCATGTCTAGTGGACCTGCTGGACAGATGGGCAGCAGCGACACGCATGCCTTTAGAATTAAAGCCATAACGGTTAATCACCGCGTCATCTGCGGTAAGCCGGAACACACGCGGACGCGGATTACCCTTCTGTGGCAAGGGGGTGATAGTTCCCACTTCAACACAGCCAAAGCCCAACCGGAAGGCTCCCATATAAGCTTCGGCATTCTTATCAAATCCAGCTGCCAGCCCAACAGGATTATTAAATGCCATCCCGGCAATTTTAGTTGGCAAAAGAAGCTGACTAGTAACCGGGGCGAGGCCCAGGCGCAGTGCCTGTATCGTCAGATTATGGGCCAGTTCTGCAGGAAGCCTAGTTGTCAATTTTGCTGCGAGTTGCCACATCAACTTATTTAGTTCATCCCTTACCGCTTTCAGCTGTCTGATACGGGCCCCGCCAATTCATCTGTCAGAACCTTATCACATAACGCAACAGATTCCTGTAGGCCATACAGCCGGAAGAAACTGCCCATGCGTGGGCCTTGGGCCTGACCCAGCATGGTTTCATAAAGGCAGCTAAACCAGTCACGCAGATTTTCATAATGTGCTTTGCCAGCTGCATAGACAGCTGACTGAACATCTTCAGCCAACGCGTCATTGGGCATTGCGGCCAGACTGTCCCTCAGGGCTGTGATATAGATCTTTTCATCTGGCGTGGCCAAGCGGTATTGTTTTGTTGGTCTGACCCTATCCTGATAGAACTGCACAGCATAAGCAGCTAGCCTATCTAACTCAGGGTGAGACTGCGGACTGGTGTCTGGTGCATAGGCACGAATATATCCCCACAATCTATCGGATGTTTCAGCAGAACAAACCGCTGCCAGATTCAACAGCAGGGAAAAACTAACAGGCATCGCTGTTGGTGTTTTGACCTGGTTAATCCGAATATGCCAGGCAGGATTTTCCAGCCTGCCTGCGGGCTCTGCATCATTCAGCTTTTCCTTATGGGCGTAGAACTCATCAACTGTTTTAGGAATTAAATCGAAATAGAGCCGCTTGGCGCGCTTTGGCTGACCATACATGAATAACGCCAGTGATTCAGGATTTCCATAACGTAGCCAGTCTTCAATCGATAGGCCATTGCCCTTTGATTTTGAAATTTTCTCACCATTCTGATCCAAAAACAGCTCATAAGAAAACCCAGCAGGCGGTGTCGCCTTCAATGCCCTGACAATTTTTGATGAAAGCGTGACGGACTCAATCAAATCCTTGCCACTCATTTCATAATCAACGCCCAACGCGTACCAGCGCATGGCCCAATCAGCCTTCCATTGCAGCTTACAATGCCCACCCGTCACAGGCACGCTGACATGGTCATTTGTTTGCGGGTCAATATAGGTGATTTCACCTGCTTTTGCGTCCTTAGAAACAACCTTTGCCTGGAGAACCTTTCCGGTGCGCGGACAAAGAGGCAGAAACGGGCTATATGTTTCACGCCTTTCCGGACCCAGTGTCGGCAGGATGATATTTGTCACCACATCATAATTTTTTAAAATATTTAGCAGGGCCTGGTCAAACTGGCCAGAGTTGTACATATCTGTTGCGCTGATGAATTCATAATCGAAGCCAAAGCTGTCCAGAAACACCTGTAGGCGGGCGTTATTATGAGCACCAAATGACGAATGCGTGCCAAAAGGATCAGGAACTTTTGTTAGCGGCATCTGCAAATAACCGGCAATAAAATCCGTGTTTGGCACATTGTCAGGCACTTTGCGCAGCCCATCCATATCATCAGAAAAACACACCAACCGAGTCGCCCGGCCGGTCAGACATTCAAAAGCATGCCGTACCATAGAGGTTCTGACCACTTCGCCAAAGGTGCCAATATGGGGTAGTCCAGATGGACCATAACCTGTTTCAAACAAAATCGGTCGTTCCGGCAGGTCATCTTTCAGCTTTGCTATCCTGTCCTGAAGAGCTCGGGCTTCAGCAAAAGGCCATGCTTTGGCATTTTCAGCAAATGATCTAATTTGTTTTGCGGACACGGAAGAAATGAGCCTATTTTAATCATGTTTTGGCGTGGGCTATTGCAGCACAGATGTAGCCTTAATTCAATCATCTGAAGCTACCCACACTGCTTGAAGTAGGTGATAAGAGGTCAGCTAAGTCTGGTCAAGTCCCTGCCTGCATAAAAGCTGGGCAAATTTGACTGTGCTGGTTATAGTGCAGCCCATGAATACTCCCTTAGATGTGAGCGTATTTTCCGCTCTGTTTCCTGATTTTAATGATGTAGTTATCATCTCAGGTGATGGCGAGATAACACGCAAAGACAGAGGCGTTGCAGCAGAGTTTACCCAGCAACAGAGTTATCTGATCTGTCACCGTAAATGGAGCGAAGCGCGGCTGCAGGCAGAATTACCGAAAGCTGTGGATGTGCTGGAACTGTTTGCCTTTGTGCGGCCTGCTCAATTTTGTCTTCCCACACCTGCTGGTTTGGCTGCAAGGCTGGGCCTAGCCATACCTGTTTCACCAGAAGATAAGGCGCTGACCATCTTCCATGCCGCACAAAAGCTAATAGACGAGCTAGCTAGTCAACCAGATAAGGTGAAGCAAAAACTAGCCCGGCTTGCAGATATGATGGGACGGGGCGGCTGGCAATGGACCGGCCCAGTGATGGCTAGTCTTGGGGCTGTTTCCGGGCCTGAAGGCCCCCCGGATGGGCGCAATGCTGCGGTTTGGATTGATTTGGATGAAATTGACGAGACACCTCCACGCGGTGAACCGGGAATAAGCCCGATCATGCCTGATGCATCGCGCAAACGACTGCAGGATATGTTGGGACAGACAGCAGAGGCACGTAAATCTCAGTCTGATTATGCAGCTGCCCTGGCTTCTGTCTTCGCCAGCCCGGACAGCACATCTAGCCCTGTATTATTGCTGGCTGAAGCTGGAACCGGCACAGGCAAAACGCTGGGTTATCTGGCCCCAGCCACCTTATGGGCAGAAGCCAATAAGGCTGCTGTTTGGGTATCAACCTATACCCGAACACTGCAGCATCAAATTGCTGATGAGCTGTCCCGCCTGCATGACCGCAGTGATTCCGGTGGAAAAAAAGTTGTGATTCGAAAAGGGCGTGAGAATTATCTGTGCCTACTGAATTTAGAGGAAGCGCTCTCGCGTTTGCCTGGTCGGCCCGTAGATGCTGTCGCGCTGGGGCTTATGGCCCGCTGGGCCTCTGCCAGTCCGGATGGTGATTTAACCGGTAGCAGTTTTCCAGCTTGGTTGATTGACCTTATTGGTGCACGGAGCAGCCTGGGCCTAGCGGACAGGCGCGGCGAATGCATCCATTCTGCCTGTTTGCATTATCATAAATGTTTTGTTGAAAAATCCATCCGCGCAGCACGGCAAGCGGATATTGTGATTGCCAATCACGCCCTTGTTATGGTTCAGGCAACTTTGGGCGGTATGGAAGATAAGTTCTCACCAACCCGCTATATTTTTGATGAAGGCCACAACGTCTTTGAGGCTGCTGATAGCGCATTCGCCGCTGCTCTGACAGCCGGTGAAACTGCTGAACTGCGCCGCTGGGTAAGAGGGGCTGAGGATGGCCGTCGTGGCCGTGTTCGTGGCTTGGAAAAACGCTTGGCAGAACTTGTTACTGGTGATGAGTCCGCAGTCGCTGCCCTTGATGAAGCCAGTGAGGCAGCGCGTATCCTGCCTGGAACAGGCTGGCGTAAACGTCTGAATGAAGCAAGTCCAGTCGGACCAGCTGAAGTTTTTTTTGCTGCAGTCCGCGAGGCCATCTATTCACGCGTTACCAGCCCGGACAGCCTGTATGATTTACAAGCAGAGTTGTATCCAGCACCTGAAGCAGTTATCAAAGCTGGCCTGGCGTTTAAGAATAGCCTTGACCAGCTGTCAGACCCTTTGATGCAACTGGCAAAGTATCTGCGCAGTCTATTAGATGATGAAGCAGAACATCTGGACAGCCAGACCCGGACTCGAATTGAAGGCGCCGCGCGCAGTCTTTTGCGACGCGCATCAGGGCCTGTCGCTTCTTGGTTGGCGATGCTAGACGATCTGACTGGAAACGGACGTGACGGATTTATCGACTGGATGCAGATAGACAGGCGCGATAGTAAAGATGTTGATCTGGGGCTATTGCGGCATTGGCTTGACCCAACCATTCCGTTTTCCCAACAGGTATTAAATAGTGCCCATGGAATCGCCATTACATCTGCTACCTTAAAAGATGAGACCGCGCAGCCAGATGACGCAGAAGATCACCAAGGGTGGGCCGCTGCAAAGCTGGTATCAGGCGCTGCCCATATTGACCAACCTGCTCTATTAAGTGAGCATGCTTCCCCTTTTAACTATGCTCGTCAGGCCCGTATTTTTGTTGTTAATGATGTAGCCAGAGATCGAACTGAGGGTGTTGCTGCAGCAATGGCTGCGTTGATGGTGGCTGCTGATGGTGGTAGTCTGGGGCTATTTACATCTATTCAGCGACTTCGAGCAACCTGGCCAGACCTCGCCCAGCGGCTGGCTGAGGCAGATATTCCACTTTATGCCCAACATATGGACAGAATGAATCTACAAACACTACTTCAACTGTTCCGTGAAGACAGACGCTCTGCACTTATAGGCACAGATGCGGTGCGTGACGGGGTAGACGTGCCTGGGGATGCTCTACGAATGATGATTTATGAACGCGTGCCCTGGCCTCGTGCGGATATGCTGTTCCGGGCCAGATCAGCTTGGCAGGGGCGTGATGCTTGGACGGACAGGATTACGCGGATGAAGCTTCGTCAAGCGTTTGGCCGACTGATCAGACGCGCTGATGATAAAGGCGTGTTTGTAATGCTAGACAGCCGTATGCCGACCAGGCTAACCACTGCCTTTCCAAAAGATGTCGAGATTGTGCGTTGCGGCTTAGCGGAAGTTATTGCAGAGACAAAAGCTTTTTTAAGCGAGATATAAAAAAACAGCCGGGTGACACACCACCCGGCTGAATTGAGAGAGTTTTGCAACAAGAGTGGGGACTTAGAAACCGCCCATGCCACCCATGCCACCCATGCCACCCATGCCACCCATATCGGGAGCTGGTGCTGCTGGCTTAGGCTCCTCTTTTTCACCAACCATGGCTTCTGTTGTGATCAAAAGACCAGCAACAGACCCAGCGTTCTGGAGAGCTGAGCGAACCACTTTAGTTGGGTCAATAACGCCGGCTTTGATAAGATCCTCAAAGGTACCTGTCTGGGCGTTGTATCCAATTTTAGCGTCTTTGCTTTCCATGAGCTTTCCAACAATCACAGCACCTTCGTCTCCCGCGTTGATAGCAATTTGGCGAGCAGGCGCTTGGATAGCCTGACGAATTATATTAATACCAACTTCTTGATCACCATTTGCTGGCTTTAAGCCGTCAAGGCTTGCAATCGCTTTCACAAGCGCAGCACCACCACCGGGAACAATACCTTCTTGGACAGCGGCACGAGTTGCATGCATCGCATCATCCACTCGATCTTTGCGTTCCTTCACTTCGACTTCAGTTGCTCCACCAACACGAATAACTGCAACGCCGCCAGCTAGCTTCGCCAGACGTTCCTGCAATTTTTCACGGTCATAGTCTGATGTTGTTTCATCAGCTTGAGCACGAATCTGGTTACAACGCGCTTCGATATCACCTTTGGCGCCTGCCCCATCTACGATGGTGGTTTCTTCCTTAGTTATTTCAACACGCTTAGCTGTTCCAAGCATATCCAAAGTCACGCTATCTAACTTGATGCCGATTTCTTCAGAAATCACAGACCCGTTTGTCAGTATAGCAATATCTTCCATCATAGCCTTCCGGCGGTCTCCGAAACCAGGAGCCTTTACAGCAGCAACTTTAAGGCCGCCGCGCAAACGGTTCACAACCAGTGTGGCCAATGCCTCGCCTTCTATGTCTTCTGCAATAATAAGCAATGGTCTACCAGACTGGACAACCTTTTCCAGTATCGGCAGCATATCCTGAAGATTTGATAACTTCTTTTCATGCAACAGAATATATGGGTCTTCCAATGTAGCCCGCATCTTTTCCGCATCCGTCACAAAATAAGGTGAGAGATAACCACGGTCAAACTGCATGCCTTCAACAACATCCAACTCTGTGTCCAAGCTCTTTGCTTCTTCAACAGTAATTACACCTTCATTGCCAACACGCTCCATGGCTTCAGAAATCATCTTGCCAATATCTGATTCACCGTTGGCGGAGATTGTACCAACCTGAGCCACTTCATCAGATGTGGTAATCTTTTTAGACTGTTTCTCAAGAGATGCTACAACTGCGTCAACAGCCATATCAATTCCCCGCTTCAAATCCATCGGGTTCATGCCAGCAGCAACTGACTTCGAACCTTCATGAGCAATCGCTTGAGCTAGGACGGTAGCGGTTGTCGTGCCATCACCAGCAGCGTCATTTGCTTTTGAGGCAACTTCACGCACCATCTGAGCGCCCATATTCTGAAACTTGTCTGACAGCTCAATGTCCTTTGCAACTGTCACGCCGTCTTTTGTAATGCGGGGTGCGCCAAATGCCTTTTCCAAAACAACATTTCGACCTTTAGGGCCAAGTGTCACCTTCACAGCATTGGCAAGGGTATCAACCCCGTCCATCATGCGTGCACGCGCATCAGAACCAAATTTTACTTCTTTTGCAGCCATTTCTTCATCTTCCTTTTTGCATTGGTTATTATTGCGGGTTCATTCCGGCTATTCAGCCAACAATTCCCATGATGTCTGATTCTTTCATTATTATGTAATCAGTTCCGTCTAACTTGATCTCTGTACCTGACCACTTTCCAAACAGCACTGTATCGCCAGTTTTTACATCTAGTGGCGTCACCTTGCCCTGCTCATCCTTGCTGCCCGAACCAACGGCAATAATTTTGCCCTGCATCGGCTTTTCTTTTGCTGTGTCAGGGATAATAATCCCACCAGCTGATTTTTCATCTGATTCTTCGCGTTCAACAAGAACACGATCGTGAAGCGGCTTGAATTTCATGCTTTTATCTCCAAACTTTTCCAAAACAATTTTTGTGTTTTGCTCCTCACTAGCACTCTCAAAAAGAGAGTGCCAGCTTTTGCTTCCGCATTACGTGGGGGCTTTGGCGAAAAGAGTCAAGATAACAAAATCAAAAAATTTAAACTTTTATTCCTCATCTCATTACTGTTCATGGAAAGCAGCCCTACCAGATTGCGGCAAAACAGCGCTTTGGCTTTGTTTGCGCTTTGATAACAACAAGAGTTAGAGTAGAAAAATCACTTTGAAATCACTAAAGACGACACACAAATGCCCACATTGTTCTCTGCCCAGTCTTCCTTCGGCTATGACCGCGCCCTTATCTGGTGGCTCTTTGGTATGGTTGGTCTGGTTGCCATTATGGTGGTGATTGGCGGTGTAACTCGCCTTACAGGCAGCGGACTGTCTATGGTTGAATGGCGACCTATTATCGGCATTTTGCCTCCTTTGACAGAAGTTGAATGGATGCGGGTTTTTAACCTATATCAAGCCTCACCTGAATTTCAGCAAGTCAACATGGATATGAATCTGGCCGAGTTTAAGGTGATTTTCTTCTGGGAATATGTGCATCGGGTCTGGGGCCGACTGCTGGGGCTGGCCTTTGGTTTGCCTTTGCTGTTTTTCTGGCTCGCGGGGCGGATCCCTCAGGGTTATGGCCTGCCATTTTTAGGTTTGCTCGCGCTAGGTAGCATGCAGGGGATTATTGGCTGGTGGATGGTCACTTCTGGTTTGGTAGATAATCCCGCTGTTTCACAATACCGGCTAGCAATCCATCTCAGTATTGCGCTGCTCATTCTATTGCTATTACTGTGGACAGCCTTAAATCTGCGTTTTGGACGGTCAAAGCGGCCATCTGGCGGTGCCGCAGCTACCTTGCTGTTGGTATCGCTAACTATTATTGCCGGAGCCTTTGTCGCCGGCATGGATGCCGGTCTTCTCTACAATGAATACCCCTTGATGGGCGATGGGCTGGTCCCCGTCGAATATGGGGAAAATGGCCTTTCTGATCCGTTTGACAATCCGGCTTCAGCCCAGTTCCACCACCGCTGGATAGCGGTGCTGGCTGTGTTGGCTGTAGCAGGTTTGTGGGTGTCTGGTATGCGAAAGGGGCTGGGGGGTATTGTTCATATCATGGCGCTGTCTGTTATTATTCAATTCCTGCTTGGACTTACCACATTACTGCTTGGCGTCCCCGTCTGGGCTGGAGCACTGCATCAGGCCGGGGCAGTACTGTTACTCAGTTTAGTTTTGATTGTTACACATAGGCTGCAGGCACAGCAATGAATTAAGTCCTTAAATCAAAGCAGCCAATTTAAGGCCTCCGGGGCAATCGAGGCCGGATATGCAGCTCACGCAGGGCAATGTCATCAACCTCAGATGGGGCGTTCATCATTAGATCTTCAGCCTTGCCATTCATAGGGAACATAATCACCTCACGGATATTGGGCTCGTCAGCAATCAGCATCACCATCCGGTCAATGCCCGGGGCAATTCCACCATGCGGCGGCGCGCCAAATTTAAAAGCATTAATCATGCCTGCGAACTGGTCATCAACCACTTCCGGCCCATAGCCAGCAATGTCAAAAGCTTTATACATTACCTCTGGTAAATGGTTCCGGATGGCCCCACTTGACAATTCCACCCCGTTGCAGACCAGGTCATACTGCCAGGCTTTAATTGTAAGCGGGTCTTGGGTATTCAGAGCATCAAGTCCGCCTTGCGGCATTGAAAATGGGTTATGCGAGAATTCAATTTTGCCTGTTGCCTCATCCAGTTCAAACATCGGAAAATCAACGATCCAGCAGAATTTAAAACTTTTATAATTAATCAGATTTTGCTCCACTCCAATCCGCACACGTGCCTTTCCGGCGAGATTGGCTGCTTCACTCGCAGGTGCGCAGGCAAAAAAGGCTGAATCACCATCGCCCAACCCTAAACGGGTGCGAATTTCTTCAGCTTTTTCGGCTCCTAGCGCCTTCGCCACCGGACCACGGGCTTCCCCTTCGCCATAAATGATATAGCCCATGCCTGGTGCCCCTTCACCTTGCGCCCAACTATTCATTCTGTCCGCAATCGCCCGGCTACCACATCCCGGCCCTGGCACAGCACGAACCACCGCCCCTTTCTCAATATTTTTGGCAAAAATAGAAAAACCAGAACCGTCAAAAATATCAGTAACATCAGCAATTTCGATCGGAATCCGCAAATCAGGCTTGTCTGAGCCATATTTCAGAATCGCCTCATCAAATGGGATGTGTATAAAGTCTTGATCGATCTGCTTGTCTGAAAACTCTTCAAACACGCCCCGAATAACTGGTTCAACGGCAGCAAATATATCCTTCTGTTCAACAAAACTCATCTCAAGATCAAGCTGGTAAAATTCACCTGGGCTGCGGTCAGCGCGGCTGTCTTCATCACGGAAACAGGGGGCAATCTGAAAATAGCGATCAAAACCAGAGACCATTATGAGCTGTTTGAATTGCTGAGGTGCCTGCGGCAGGGCGTAAAATTTACCGGGATGCAGCCTTGCGGGCACGAGAAAATCACGTGCTCCTTCTGGTGATGAGGCTGTCAGAATGGGTGTTTGAAACTCTGTAAAGCCTTGAGCAACCATACGCTGGCGGATAGACTGAATTATCTGCGCACGAAGCATTATATTCCCATGCAGTCGGCCACGGCGCAGATCAAGATACCGGTACCTGAGTCTTACCTCTTCACCAGAATCCTCATCAGAATTGACCTGCAGGGGCAATGTTTCAGCAACAGACTGCACGATGAAATCCTCTATATGAACCTCAATCTCTCCCGTGGGGAGATTGGCATTGACTGTATCTTCTGAACGAGCCCTGACTTTACCGGTAATGGTCACAACGGTCTCATTACGCACATCCTCAGCTTTGGCAAAAACTGCATCAGTGCTGTCCGTCACACATTGTGTCAGCCCGTAATGATCACGCAAATCAATAAACACAACACCGCCATGATCACGTTTGCGATGGATCCACCCGGATAATCTGACGGTCTGACCAATATCTGTGGACCTTAAAGCCTCACAATGATGTGATCGATAAGGGTGCAACATCTCTGTCTCCATCACTTGAAAAGCCACCAGAGTAAAATCCTGCCGCAGTATGCATCAAAACGGCCAAACTGCAAGCTTTTGTCTGGCTCAAGCCTCTATCGTCTTCAGTCCCGCCGACGTCTGCGACGGCGTCTGCTTTGTCTATCTCCGGCACTGTCAGGCAAATCTTTCCAAGGTTTACCCAGCTTCACTTCAATTTCCGCAAGCGTTGCTGGACTTGCTGAAGGGGTCTGGTTCAAAGCCTTTGCCATCGCGCGAACATGTTTAGGACTGGTCCCGCAGCAGCCACCGATGATTTTTACCCCTAAATCACGGGCGAGAACTGCGTAATCAGCCATTAGTTCAGGCGTGCCA
>CABYIQ010000031.1 GCA_902518965.1 uncultured SAR116 cluster alpha proteobacterium | reverse complement strand
GGTATGGGACCAGGCCACATGGAAATGATGCCTCCTCCTGCTATGGGCGGTATGGGACCAGGCCATATGGAGATGATGCCACCTGAGTGTATGGGCGGTATGGGTCCAGGTCACATGGAAATGATGCCACCTGAGTGAATGGGCGGTATGGGGCCAGGCCATATGGAAATGATGCCGCCGGAGTGCATGGGAGCTATGACCGGTGACCAAATGGGTATGATGCCGCCAGACGCTTGGTCTGCAATGCCTCCTGACATGTATCCACCTTTAGGAAACATGGATTTTGGTGGTGGCCCCGCTGATGGAGGTTGGGGAGGTGCTCAAACGGATATTCCGATGGGACAACCGCCGATGGATGGTATGCCTCCAATGAATGATCCTATGGGTGATATGCCTGGAGCGCCGGGTGACCCAGGTGGAATGCCTATGGATCCTGGACTGGATGCAGCTGTATCTGCCATTGACGCGACAGCGGCCGCAGGTATGGCTGAGCAGGCCCCTGATATGCCAGAAGACATGGGTGATGCCGCTGGTGGAGAGCCTTCGCAAGACGAACCAAATGATGTAATTTAAATAAACTGACTTGCATCATAAACCGACACTAGATTACTATAACTAGTGTCGGTTTTTTTGTTTAAGGGTTAGTTCAATGCTTTCCGGTGCCTTAGGGCTTCAAATTATATTCCGAAGACTCGGCGTAGAACTTGGGGAACAGCAGTTCAGCAAAATAAAGGGTGTTGATGAAAGAGAGCTAACTTTTCGCGAGATTAAAAATCTTTCATCGGAACATTTAATTCTCTGCCGCGCAGTTAAAACAAATATCACCGGGTTAAGTGAGACTATTGTAAAGCAGCCAATGTTGGCACACCTCAACAATGGTCGCTTTGTGATTGTTATAAAAGTGGCAAGTGGCGAAAATGATGATCTAAACATCACATTTATCGACCCAAAAGCTTCAAATCCAAAACCAGAAATTATTGAACTAAAATCTTTTCAAGAACTCTGGTCGGGCACGGGCTTTATTTTCAAGAAATCAAAGAAACTAGAAAGCGAAACTGGTACATTTAATCTTTCGGCAGTTCTTGATGAAGTGTTAGCTGACAAAATGCTCGCTCTGCAATTAACACTAATTATCATTTTCATAAACTTATTTGGCCTTGCGCCTATCATTTTTCTAATTATTGTTTTGGATAAAGTAGTCAATTATGAGAGCTATTCTACTCTTTATGTGATTGCTTCTGGTGTTTTAATCGCTCACGTATTTAACTTTTTCCTGAGCTACTATAAAACTTCAATTATAAATCTAGCAGCGGCAAAAATTGAGGCTAAATACGGTGTTCAGTTGTTTCAGCAAATCATTAATTTGCCAGCCTCGATCTTTGAAAAGCAAAGTTCGCAATTTCCAAATTTAGGCACAAATCTGAATAATATTAGACAACTCATTATCAACAAATTTTTAGGCATTATTACCGATTTTATTTCAGTGATTGTTTTCACGCCAATCTTGCTCTTCTACAGTCCATTATTAGGGAGCGTTGTGATTGCTGCTTGCCTTTTAAATTCTGTCATTACAGCGCTTCATGGCAGGCGTTCTCAAAGTGTTTCAAAAGACTTTTCACAGGCTTCATCACAAAGGCAGGAACTTCTTAAATCTGTCAGTGATGGGTTCATTGACATAAAAAGGCTTGGGTTAGAAAAGGATGTTTTGGCGGAATGGAAATCCATAGAAGGCAAATTTCTGAAAGCAAATGACAATAATTTATCTGGGAATACATTTTTATCTGAAGTCGGCACCTTAATTAATAATGTTCTTACAGTTGTTGTTCTGTTTATAGGAGTGAATTTAGTCTTTGCTGGAACACTGTCGGCTGGGGTTTTAATTGGTGTAAATATGCTGATTGGCAAAATTTTCAGGCCTGCCCAAGCTTTGGTGGAATTTCCGGCAGAAGTGAAGAAATTGTCTTCTTTAATATCTTCAGTAGCAGATACAGCCAATCTTTCTTCAGAAAATACAAAGTCTGGTAATTTCCATGATGTTTTGGGTAATATTGTATTCAAGGATGTTTCCTTTGCTAAAGACTCAAGCATTTCACTGTTAGAAGATGCATCATTTGCAATAGACATTCATGAAACTGTTGGTGTCTGTTCGCCTAATGCTGAGACCGCCTCAACAACTGTTCAGTTAATACAAGGGTTATTCCCAGCAAGTTCCGGTTCTATTTTTGTTGATGGTAATGATATTTCAACTTTCAATCTTCAGCATTTGCGATCCAATATTTCACTCGTTGACAGAACAAACCATTTCTTTTCAGGAACTATCAGAGATAATTTTCAACGGGTTTTGCCTAATGCTAACAATGACCGAATTATGTGGTCTTGTGAAATGGCAAACTTGACGGAATCTATGAAAGAATTGCAAATTTCGCTGGATAGCGATATTGAACATGTTCAAGAAATCTGGACACAAGATTTTAAAATTAAGTTGTCTATCGCTCGAGCTTTAATCAGGAATCCAAAAGTTTTGATCATTGACGACGTCTTTTCTCACATGGACGCTTCCTCAATAATTGAATTCAAAGAAAAATTCAGTTTTCTTTCAAAAAGTAGAACTGTGATCGTCGTGGCAAAACATTTATATAATCTGAACATGTGCAATAAACTTATGTTTTTGGATAAAAACAAGGTTGCACAATTCGGAACTACCGGACAGGTTTTAGAAGAAGAAGGCCCAGCACAGGAATTGCTAAAGCAACAATTAAAAGTGATTAGCCCTCATTTTGAAAAGGACCTCGTTTCAGTTCTAAGGGGGCTAAAATGAGTGCAAATCAAAAAGTAAATTTGCTTTCTGGCGATTACCTGTTTAGAGAGGGTGAGTTTGGGCAAACAGCTTATCTTATTGATGAAGGAACAATAGAGCTAGTCAAGTTCACAGGAGACCAACAAACCGTTCTTGCTGAATTAGAAAAAGGTGCCCTTTTTGGTGAAATGGCCATCATAGAAAATAGCGCAAGGAGTGCATCTGCAAGAGCCAAAACAAACTGCACCCTATCAATAATTACAGAAGACAAATTGAAAAAACACTTATCCAGCTCACCAAATGTGGCTCTGGATATGATGCGAAAGTTAGCTGGTTATGCGCGTTCGGCAAATGAAAAACTTACAAGAGACGCTTTTGCTACCGAGGCTTTGGAAAAACAAGATGAAACGAAATCTGAAATAAGAAAAAAAGATGGTAAAAGTTTAGATTTTCAAACAAAACGAACACTTCGTGAATTCAACGATGATATCGATGAGTTTTCAAATATTTCACCAAAACGGTCGTTGACCATCTCTGGAATTTTAATAATTTGTTTGGTTCTTGCATTTGGAATCTGGGCGAGTATTGCAAAAATCGACGTAACAGTCTCCTCAAGGGGAATGATTATGACGTCGATTCCTAACGTTGACGTTCAATCAAATTACTCATCCGTTGTGAAGCAGCTACTCATAAAAGAGGGGGATTCAATAAAGAAAGGACAGCCAATTGTTACTTTCGATGAGACACTTACCGCGGCTGATTACAGGGATACTGAAGAGCAATTAATAGCGGTAGAAAAAGATTTAGACAGGACTGAGAAGGAACTAGCCTTTATTCAAGATAAAGGATTTTCTCTTCCAACGGATCCTCTTCAGAAAGCGATTTTTGAAGACCAGGTAAAAGAGGTAGCACTGCAAAAGCAGGAGTTTGAAACCACCTTAGAGCAATTGAAAATCGAGGCAGATGACCTTCAGTTTGAGAATGATAAACTCAATCAGCAATATACCATTAAAAGCCAACTAATGTCATTTTTGTTGGGAGAAAAAGTAGAAAAAATCTCAAATGAAAAAACAAAACGAATAGTCGATAGTAAAATTCGGGATTTAGATTTATCACTTTATGATTTGGATTCAAAAATCAAACAATTAAAAAAGGAAGTTTCCAGAACCAAGGGTTTACTCAATAAAAAGCTGATACCGCTCGAGCAATATGAGTCGTTAGTTTTCGAATTGGAGCAACTGGAAACACAAAAAAATAAATTTTTATCCTCGCAGCTTGCCACTCTTTATCAGGAAATCAGCGACTTAGAGGATAATCTTCAGCAAACAAAAATTCAAAAAACGGAAATCGCTGTAAAAATCAAGCAGGAAGAAATTTCAAACGAAAAATTCATTTCAAAGGTATTAAAGGAAAAAAACTCAAAGCTTCAAGAATTATCTCGTAAACGCAGCGCCTTATCCGAAAAATTCATTAAACTTACACGTCAAATACAAGATGTTGAGTTACTATCGCCTGTATCGGGAACCGTACTTGAATTGGAGGACCGGTTTGTTGGTTCAGTTATTAATACTGGCGATGTGATTGCTACCGTCGTTCCCGAAGATGTGAACTTTCATGTTGAAGTAGACATTGATCCAGCTGATATCACTCATGTTTTTGAAGGCGCTGAAGTAAAAATACTTTTAGACTCCCTACCATCGCAAAAACATGGAGAGTTAAAGGGCTTGGTGAGAATGATTTCAAGAGACGCTGTAAGTGAAGATGTATTTGGTGAAAAGAAAAGCGTCTATCGTGCTGAAGTAGATATCATAGAGAATAATCTAACTAGTCTCCCGGAAGGGTTTAAGCTTCTTCCGAGTATGAATGTGACCGGAAACATTAAATCAGGCACACGTACCGTTATGACATTTCTAATTTTTCCCGTGATAAAAACGCTCCAAACATCATTCAGGGAACCATAATGTAACACTCTTTTGTGTGAATGATTTTTGTTTTTAAAAATTGGCTCCCCGGGACTCCTTCACACTTTTCTGCAAGTGACTGTAATTGAGTCTTTCTTCTACGGTTTTCTCAACTCACCCCACATTTACCCTCACACTTTTATCTAAAATTGCCCGCTCTTTAAGAGGAGGGTAGTTTGTTTTGGGGTTACTGATTGCCTTTGGCAATCAGGTTTCGATTTGTTCCAGATGGTGGGGTCTGTGGCTGCGCGGTCTGCGGCTCGCGGACCGCGGTTCAACGATGGGTTGGCAGAGAGGTCGGACCGTAGTTTTATTTGGACTCGGAATTTACTTCTCATTTGCTGAGGCCCCAGTAGCGCATGCCAGAAGTGCTCTTAGGAACGAACGAACAGTTAGCTTCCCGAAAAGATACTCTCTCATCATAAGTGAATTCGGCAAGAATGTTTGCAACGCTGACAGATAAGCTTTGACACAATTTTCAGCTTGCTTAATTGTGTCAATTATGACGGATAGCTATACTAGAGCAGCACTTAAAAAAGCCCTCCCATGGGCCTTTCTCCTTGTTATGGGAACAGCGTGGGGACTATCTTTTTCTCTTGGCAAGATTGCAGTTGAAAATGGCGCGAAGCCCTTTGGTGTGGCTCAGTTTCAGGCAATGTTTGCTGGCATCGTTCTCCTTTTTATTTCCGTCATTCGCAAAAAACCAATTCAGCATATGAAATATAAGCTGGGCTTTATCTTTAGTGTCGCTATGCTAGGAGCCGCTATACCTGCTGTTTTGTTTTATTGTGCAGCACCACATGTTCCTGCGGGTGTATTGTCGATCACAGTTGCGCTGATCCCTCTGATGACTTACGGGTTTTCTATCCCACTTAAGCTAGAGACATTTTCTGTTGTGCGCGTTGCGGGTCTGATTTTTGGCGTTATTGCGATTTTATTGATTGCCCTGCCGGAGAACAGCTTGCCTGATCCGGCTGCCCTACCGTGGATATTAATCGCGTGCATCAGCGCACTTTGTTATGCTGTTGAGAACATAATTCTTGGATTCAAATCGGCACTCACTATTGGGCCAATGAGGCTGGCAATGGGCATGAACTTGATGGCAGCTGCAGCATTGCTGCCGATCACCATTCTAACAGACAGCTTTTTCAGCCCAAGCTTCCCACTACAAAACGTTGATTATGCAGTAATTGGATTGGGTCTGATCACTGTGGTGGCCTATACGATGTTTGTCCTGTCCGTTGCGCTTTTTGGTTCTGTCTTTTCCAGTCAGGTTGGGTATGTCGTAACCTTAACTGGCGTGTTTTGGGGAATGTTTATTTTTGGCGAGAGCCCGTCTCTTTGGATCTGGCTTTCGCTCTGTGCCATGATTATCGGACTCGTCCTTGTGACCCCCCGAAAGAGAGCATAAACCAAGATGCTAGAGCAGGACATTAAAATTGAATGCCTGTTGGCAGTTGTATTTAGCTATTGTAAAGAGCATCCTGACAGCTAAAGCTAATAAAAGGTGACTTGTAGAAGGAGGGTTTGGCTCCCCGGGACGGATTCGAACCGTCGGCCAAGCGATTAACAGTCGCTTTCTGTAGAGTTCACTATATTTCAAAAAATCAATAAGTTAAAAATCTATGTTTATTAGGTAATAGATGTTCTGATTAGTATTGCAAGTGATTGTTCTCTTAAAATTCTTTCCAACTGTTTCGTTTCAAAAACTCAAAACGCTTTAAGCGAAATATGCACATCATTATTCGGGGAGGGGGGTTGGCAAAAAGATAAATTCATTTATTGTTGCAGATGATTTTGTACTTGGGAGTCCAAATGTCTAGAATTCCTCTGATTGGTAACGAGTTGTTTAGATTAACAGGTTTTTCACTAAACGTTCTAATGTTTATATTGATTGCAAAAGTATCATTTGCATTTGATATCGTCGAAATAACGAAGAATGGCAAACGCTATCAAGTCCCTGTACCGTATGATCTATGCGACATTACCAACACTACAGAAGGTATTTTTCTTTCAGAGTTTGTTACTAAGGCAGCAAAAAATTCAACTTCAATTGAGCCACCAGAATTCATTTTTGCAAACTGCGAATTACATAACGATGTTTATCCTTGGGGTTTTTTAATGATTTACCCTCAAAATGAGCTCTTGAATGACCAAAGTTCTTTAAACAGGTTGAGGGCAAAACTTTACGGGATGGACGATTTAATTGAAAAGCTTATTCAAAATGAAAACAAAAATACGTCGAAAACTTTGGGTGATTTCGGTATTGACTTAGGCGAAATTGAAGCAGGTAAACCTCAAATTTTGTCTGTAGGGGAACACGCAATTGTTTCTCAAACTCTGACAACCAGTGCAGATGGATACAGTGAAAAAAGTATCAATTCAGGAACTGTCTTGGACAAGATGGTTTTTGAATATGTAATATATGACAATAAGGGCAAATATGGGATGGACAGCAGAAAAGCTGCCAGGAGTCTTGCTTCAGCTGGCAAACTTCTTAAAGATCTGAATTGAATGGACACCTTATACTTCTGACGACTTTCCACGTCTCTGGGTCAGACTAAGAAATATCAATCTGTGACCGTCTAAAGCGTGAACTGACCTCTTTAATTTTTTTCGTTTGATGGCATGATGCGACCATGGAGGTCGTTGGTATCACGTTCCAGCTGTTGCCAATCTTTAGTAGTCATAGACCAAGTTTGGGACCAAGATTTGACTATTTCAACAACCAGGATAGTGGTCTTTTTTGCATGTCGATTATTCTGTCGCTACACGTGGTGTCAGCCGAAACGAGGGAGACTGGAGCATGGCTTCAATATTCTTTGTGATAACGGACGTCAATCATAGAGTCTCAATGCGCATTTGGCGACATATTCCCGAACTTTTGAATTGGATGCCATAATGCGCATAGCCTCGTCTTCGTCATTTGCAGCCATCGCATTCATTCCGAGCAGCATAGCTTCTTCCAGATTCATGCCAAAGGAGACCTCTTTTGTTATGCAGGCACAGTAATCAAGGTGTAGGCCAAACGCTAAACTTCCCATAGGTTCTTCGATACAGCCCTCAAAAATTTCCATTAGGGCTTTTTTGCTTTTGATTTCTGCGGCCGCCTCAACCGTCACGAGGGAAAGCAAGACTATAAAAACTAATTTATTAAACATTAAAGTTTCCACCTGATTGAATAACAAAATAATAAATTAACTTACCGACATGTAAATATAGGCGAAGTGTTTTCTGAAATCTTTAGCTGACATTTTTGACCAGAGCTATCAATAGTCGCATAAAACATCAAATTTTAGAGTATGGCAAAAGTATGTCGCTTGCTCCATTTAAGGCTATTTTGGGTAAAGCGATTGTCTAAATACGATGAAGCGATAGTTAATCGCTTGCCCTGTCTCGATTTGCCATCGACTTGCAAAAATACCAGTGATTCCAGAGAGTTATTTTCAGTAAAGGTTATGTAAACACTTCGACTGCCCTATATTTATAAGGTAAAGCGAGTGTTGCGTTTCGTAATCGCTTGCTCTTGCGAAGAGATTTGGCTCCCCGGGACGGATTCGAACCGCCGGCCAAGCGATTAACAGTCGCTTGCTCTACCGCTGAGCTACCGGGGACCATTGAGATATTTCTGTGGCAGTTATACATCATCACTTACAAAGTTCAATCCCCTTTTTAATTTGTGTTGAACTTCATATGCACCGGTGAATTCATCTAGTCTAGATATGATGCTGTTGACTGTCTTTTCCCTCTGTTGTTCCGAGCAGTCTTTTTGCGATAAATGCAACCATTCTTCACGGTCATGTTTGCTGACAGATTGATCATAGGCTGGATCATAATGTGCTGTAAGCAAAGATTGAGCCAGTCCGCACCAGTCTTTGTGTTTCATTAGCTTCTGCCATTTACCGGTAATTTCATGGCCATGCCGTCTAGTCATACCTTCGATCAGCAGTGAAAGGTCAGATGAGTCTGTCGTCAGGCGTTCATAAATAGAGACAAGATAGGCTGCACGGGCTAACACAGGTACATCTACTTTCACCAAAGGAGCATTTGTCATTACTTGCCATAGCGAGGCTGGGATTTGTAGATTGCCTATACGTGAGCTTTCTGATTCAACAAAAACAGGCTTATCAGGGTCAAATTTAAGCAGTTGATGTACAAGTCGGCTTTCAAACAGACGTTGTCCAGGCTGCGGCCGTCCAGGTATATGGCCGAGCAATGAGCCTCGATGTGCCGCCAGATCCTCCAAATCAAGGATTTGTTGCTGTTTTTGCTGCAGCGTTTGCAGTAGCGCGGTTTTACCAGAACCTGTTCGCCCCGCAATGATGATAAGCTGTAGTTGCTTGGGAAGAGACTTTATCTTATCCAAAACATCTCTGCGATATGCCTTATAGCCTCCTTCAAATAGATACGTGGTCCAGCCAATCTCGCTCAACACAAGGGCAAAAGCACGTGAACGCTGCCCCCCGCGCCAGCAATGGATAAGAGGACGGAAGTCAGCTGGTTTGTCTTGTAAAAAAGTCTCCAGATGGTGAGCAATATTGTGCGACATGAACGCGGCACCGGTCTTGCGAGCAGCAAAAGCAGATGTTTGTTTATATAGCGTGCCAACAACAGCCCGCTCATGGTCAAACAAGGCAGGAAGATTGACAGCACCTTCAATATGGTCATCAGCGAATTCGGAAGGGGACCGAACATCAATAACCATATCAAAATGTTCAGGTTGCCACTTTTGGGTCGTATGAATTGGAGCTGTCATTCTGCCTTCATTTCTTTTTTGAACTTTAGTCCTGGTTGTTCAGAGACATGCCCAACCACAGTTGCGTGGCGGTAGCCAGAATGATGCAGGCGTTGTAGGCAATCGCGTGTTTGTATGTGAGGGACAGCGGCAAGAATGCCACCTGATGTCTGCGGATCAAACATCAGTTTGGCAGAAGGGGAGTGGGGATCCAATACGCTTTCTGTGAGGTCAAGCTGATTTGCTGTGAACGCGCTGGATTGCACGCCTTTTGCAGATAAGGATAATGCGCCAGTTATAAAGGGACAAGCCTCGGGAAAAAGTGTTACACCAATTGCACTGACCTTCTGTGCTAAATTCAAAGCATGTCTGCCAAGGCCAAAGCCTGTTACATCCGTCATCACCGCCTGCGGGAACTGGGAAATGATTTGTGAGGCATGAAAATTTGAGTGCAACATCACCCTTACCGCGCTCTCATAGCTGTCAGCTGGACAGAGCTGGCGCATTTCTGCAGCCAGGATTACCCCTGTGCCTAAAGGCTTTGTTAAAAGTAAATCAAATTCCATGCCAGATGTTGTGTCTTGTTCATTCTGGGCCTCAGGCTTTGGAGCCATACCTGTGATCGCAAAGCCAAGGCCTGCATGGTCTGCAATGGATGTATGCCCACCCACCAATTTGGTCTGGTGACGGGAAAGTTCAATAAGGCTGCCAGCCAGCATTTGTGCCAGATCATCAGCCTGTAGATCTTTATGGTCCCGCCGTAGGATAACTGTTGCTAATGCAGACAGAGGCTGATGGCCAGCGACAAAGATATCAGACAGAGAATGTAAAGCGGCAATCCGGCCAAAGCAGAACAGATCAGAAATGTGTTGTGAGATATAGTCAACAGACTGGCTGAGGCTGCGGGTTCCTGTGGGCACCTTGACTTCAGCTTGATCAGTATTTATCGACTGCAGCGGCAGGTAATCTGGGTCTGCGCCTGCATCTGCTGCCATTTCGCAAGCCGCCTGAAGAGCAGCCTGTAATGTGTCAGCGCCTGTCTTCGCCCCACATGCAGCACAGAACATCGCATCAGATCTCTCAGATATGCGCCCAATTTGTCTAGCCAGGACAGGTAGAGGGGCAGCTGATTCAGACATTTCAGGAAGGGCTGAAAACTTCTTCATAAAGCGGCGGTCAATGAAAGCCTTTAATTTCCACCAGATGTGGCCAGCAGATGAAAACGTGCCCCAGCTGGCCAATGCCCTGCCATTGCCAAGTCCGATGAGGGCTAGATATTGACGTTGAGGTTGCCATGTTCTCAGCTCTTCTCCACGGATAAAGGCCCGCAGATTATGGCAGAGAACCCGACCGGCTCTAACCGCAAAGACACCTGCTTTTTCACGGGGATAGCTCGCAATACTGGCAATATCTCCTGCGGCAAATATATATTTATTAGACACGGATTGAAGGCTGTTAGAAACCTGGATATAGCCATCCCTATCTTTAGTTACGGTCAGGCCGTTTAGCCAGTCAGCGGGACGTGCTGAGGTGACCAGAAATATGTGGTTATAGGCAAGTGTGGTTTCGTCAAAAAAATGAATATCGTTGGCCGTGATCTGGGTTACCGCCTTGCCCAGATGAAGGGTGATATTGTTTTGTTTCAGAGCCCTTGTCAGCAGTAGGCTTGTGCGGCGTGATCGCGTCGGCAGAACACGCTCAGAACGGCCAATAAGGTGAATATCTGCAGATGCGCCATATCTTTTACGGAAGGCAAGGGCCAGTTCTGCACCGGCAGCTCCTGCACCAATTATGCAAACAGGTCCGGATATCGCCCTCGCAGGGGGCAGTTTATTAAGAAACAGGGAAATGGGTTTCACCGCTACGGCATAGAGTTCAGCCCCCGGTATTGAGTTGAGATCAGGCGCGGCCCCACAATTTATAGACAAAACGTCATATTTTAATTTAATTTTATTGTTTAGGTAAATCGTTTTAGTGTCTGTATTTATGAACTTCACTGATTGATGTATTAGGCGGGCACCTGCAAAGCGAGCAAGCTTTACAAGGTTGATATACATATCCTGATCCGACCATATACCTTCTATATGACCTGGCAGCATGCCTGAGTAAGGAGTGTTTAAAACATCTGTAATCAGGGTCAGTCTCACCCCGGTCTCAGGCTTCATGCCAAAGGCTTTCAAAGCCTGGACCTGAGCATGACCTCCGCCAACCATCACGAGGTCAATATAAGATGAATATGTGTCCCTGAGGCTAGTCTTCATTTTGGTTTTTCTCTTTCACGGCTGAACCAGTGTGCCGGCAGAACATCTGCAATGATGATAGCTACGAAGATTAAGGTACAGCCGAATATTGCCAGCCAGCTGAGGTTTTGATCAAGTAATAGCCAGCCGGATATCGCGGCAAAGACAGATTCAAGAGAAAGAATAAAGGCTGCTAATGTTGTTGACGCATAACCCTGTGCGACCATCTGCAGGGTATAGGCAATTCCGACAGAAAATAATCCGGCATAAAACAGTTCAGGCAAAACCGGCAGGAAGTCAGACATGTAGGGGGATTCAATAAAAATTGTAGGCACAAGGCCAAACAGAACACATAAGACGTTCTGAACAAAGGCAAATTGAAACGGGGTCTTCAGCTTGGTCATTACCAAGCCTATAAGGATGATATGGCCTGCCCAGAACAAGGCGCCTGTTGCGACTAGAAAATCACCCCACTGGTTGAGAAGGTCAGTGGTTCCAGATAGAAGCCATGACCCGCAAAGAGATAATATCAGCGCTAGCCAAATACGACTAGCAACTGGTTGCCGCAAAAAAATAAGCAGAAAAATAGGAACTGCTGGCACATAAAGTGCTGTTAGGAAGGCGGCATTAGCAACCTGTGTATAAAGTAGGGCGGTTTGTTGCAGAGCAATCCCGCCAAACATCATCACTCCCAAGCCTAATGTCTGATAACGCAGACGCATGTCGGTTCGCAAATGCACCTGAAGATCAAGCTTACGCCGCTCAATGAGGGCCAGCGGCAACAGGGCGATAACCCCAATGAGGTAACGGGCAGTGTTAAAGGCAAAGGGGCCAATTGTGTCCATGCCGGTGGTTTGGGCGACGAAGGTTGTCCCCCAGATAAAGGCGGCGATTAACATAAGTATATGGGCTGTTGTTTTGCTCAAAATAGAGGCCCTGTTTTTTTGGGGTGATAGGTTAAGGTGTCAGATATAGCTGTTACGTGAAATTGTAAACAGACAGATGATAAACAAGCACGATACTATATATCTTGTTCACTGCTTACGCCTCATTGACTTTATTGTTTTTGCAATGAAAAGAGATGTGCGGGGAATATAAACATATTTGCGCCGGGGAGCTTTGTCAGGCCGGATCAGTGCACGATACCCTGTGAAGACAAGCAGGACGATATGCAGCGCAGCAAAATAGATAAACATGGCGTTAGGGCCGAGTATCTGTATCAGATAACCAACAAAAACCGGCGAAATAATTGCGCCTACTGCAAAGATAAAAATCAATGAAGCGCTCAGCGAAGTCATTTGTTTTGCCGGAATGAGATTGTTTGCGTGGATGGCGCAAATCGAATAAAGAGGCATTGTTGTCAACCCGAATATAAAGACAAGAATGAATAGATTTCGGATGCCAAAAATCTGGTCTGAGTCGACCAAATTTACAGTGAGTGATGCAAGAATGGTTAGTCCGCTGAACAATCCCAGAAGCTGACGCGGACTAAATCGTTCGGACAGATACCCGACTGGTAACTGTATAATTGCCCCGCCGATAATAAACAGGCTGAGAAATAGGCCAATTTCGCCAGGCCCAAGATTTGCTTCATACGCAAAGAGGGGCCCTATCATTCGGACAGCAGAACTTGTTGCCCCGACAACCAAAACTCCAAGAACCGCAAGCGGTGATACCCGCAGAGCGAACAAAGGGTCTAGTTCTCCTGATTCTGGCAGTTCTGGCTGAACAGATTTGGTTAGGCCTAAAGGAAGCAATGAAATACATAAAATAATAGCCAATATCATATAGGACAGATGCTCTACAGGAATGAGGATGGCAATTAAGGACTGTGCAATCAGAGCGCCCATCATATCCATTAACCGGTAAATGGAAAAAAACCGGCCTCTGTTTTGGCGCGTTAGCTTAGCATTTAGCCAGCTTTCAACAGCCGTAAAAGATGTTGCGATGGCAAGTCCGGTAAATACTCTGAACAGACACCATGCCCAAAATGTCGGAAAAATAGGATGTAGTAGTACTGCTGTAATCGACAAGGCTACGGTGACAATATAGGCCCGTGCATGGCCAACCCGCCTCACCAGAACAGGCGCGCCGAAACAGCCAATGATAAAGCCTGTGAAATGTGCAGCCCCAATAATCCCAATCTGGATGTTAGAAAAGCCCAGCTCAATCGCAGAAAGCGTATCCAACGGACCCAGCGCCCCTGTGCCCATCTGCATTAACATAACTGTAATCAGCAATGCCGATATGGAGAGTAGAGTTGTCATTGCCTTGTAACAATCCTTTAAGTGACAGCGCATCACAAGCTCTGCCAGCAGAGTGCTATTGCCTGATGAGAACTGACCGGTTATCAGTGTCTTATGACAGTAAAACCCTTTTTGAAATGGGTTGGCGGAAAACGCCAGCTTCTGGCTGATATTGCGCCTTTGGTTCCAAATGAGTTCTCACGTTATATTGAGCCTTTTGTGGGCGGAGGTGCTGTTTTTTTTCATTTATCCGAACAGATAACTGCACAGCAAATACCTAGTGTGATTAATGACATCAACCCTGAACTTGTCAATTGTTATCAGATGGTCAAAACACAGACTGACGACCTAATCAGCCTGCTAAAATCACACAAACATGACAAAAACTATTATCTTGAGATCCGCAATCTCGACCGGAAGGAGGGTGGCTTGTCAGCGTTAAGCCCGCTTGAAAGGGCCAGCCGTTTTATATATCTCAATCGAACTGGGTTTAACGGAATGTACCGTGTAAATTCAAAAGGGCTGAATAACGTGCCGTTTGGCCGCTATAAGAATCCGTCTATTGTTAATGAGGATGTTCTGTGGGCATCTGCAAAGGCCTTGATTGATACGCAGATTTCGAATCATTCTTTTGAGGATTGTCTGAGCAGTGCGGGGAAGGGGGATTTTGTCTATCTTGACCCGCCTTATGTTCCTTTAAATCATACCTCATACTTTACCAGCTATATGACAAATGGCTTTACCATGATAGACCAGAAAAGTTTGGCTGCACTCGTGACTGAAATGGATAAGCGTGGGGTGGTCTTTGTGGCCTCAAATGCCTTTGTGCCTGCGGTCAAAGAACTTTATCGAGGATTTAGGCAAATAGAGGTCAAAGCCAAACGAGCGATAAATTCTCATGGCCAGAAACGTTCAGCCATATCAGAACTGCTGATCACGAACAGATAAGTCCCAAAAAAGCTTACTATATAGGTGATGCAAAAACAGCAAATGAGCTCAGGCTGATGAAAAGAGATAACCATAACCGTCGGGTAATGAGCATACAGCCCAGCCCTAAAGCTAGACATATCAGCCTGCTTTCAAGCATTGTTGTTGCTAGCGCCCCTGTTGGATAGACCATAATCAGGATTAAGACAGCAGCAACCATAGCATGCGCTATGGCATTGACCCATTGCATTACCCAGCTCTCAGGGCTGATCAAATCAGCCAGAACCAAACCTGCCAAGCGCCATCCGCCTGTTGCAAGCGCAGCAAGGGCAATGATCAACCACGTTTCCAAAACAGAATAAATCATGATGCTCACTCCTGTTTGTCCACTTGCCAGGCTTTTTGAGCACGTTGGACCAAAATAGCTGCTGTACCGCCAATGAACCCGGCGATTAAAATAGCCCAGTCACCGGCAAGTATGTAAATAAACGGTGATAAAGCTGCACCAAAGAGTCCTGCTAGCCGGTTAACTTTCTGCTGCGCATTAGCCAGCAGCAGCAGGATATAAAGAGGAGTGACATAAATCACCAATCTTAGGATATGAGTAGGTAGTAAATCATCCAAAAAATAGCCGGTCATTGTGCCTGTCATGCCACAGACAAATACAACTGCGCTAAAACCTTTGTAATAGGTTAGAAGCTGTTTAGGCTGATATGTGGATTGCTTGTAGCTTAACTGTGCCCAGTTGGTAATTGCCATAAAATGCATAATGAATACACGTTGAAAAAAAGTCAGATTATGTTGTTTCAGCTTCAGCATATCTGCCCCTGAAATTACCATCAGCATCATTCGCATATTTGCCAGCGCTACGGCTAAAACCATCAAAAATATAGATGAACCAGTGGCGTACAGGCCTACAAAAGCAATCTGACCGGGCATGCCCCAAACGGAGAGGGTGGTAAATGTCGTCATCCAGAAATCAAAGCCTGCTTCGCGAGCTATCGCGCCAAAGCCCAACATCGTGCTTCCAAGCGCAAGCGCAGGCAAAGCTAGGGCGTCAAGGGCGCCTTGGAGTGCTATTTGGCGATTGGAGAGGAAGTTAGACATAAAACATTAGCTTTGGAGGCCCGGACCGGAATTGAACCGATGTCCACGGTTTTGCAAACCGCTGCATAACCACTCTGCCACCGGGCCATGGCGCTTACTTTAATTTAGGTGTCTAATTGAACTTATCTAAGGCGTCAATATTGTTCATTGAAAATTTACTTAGGACTCTATATAGGTTCATTATCATTGACCATTAAATATATTAAGACAGAAAACTTATGTAAGGTGGGGTCTCGCGCATGAATGACATGCGGTTCGTAACATTAAGAAAGGCAATGGTGGATAGCCAGATAAGGCCGAATAAGGTCATTGATGATCACGTTATTGAAGCATTTTCAATAGTTCCGCGGGAGCTGTTTGTGAACCGCCAGATGCAGGAAATGGCTTATATTGATGAGGATATCCACCTGTCAGGCGGACGTTTCATCATCGAAGCCATGGTTATGGCAAGGATGGTACAGGCACTGAAACTGGCCCCCTCTGATAATGTTATGTGTATTGGAGCTGGTAATGGATATGGGGCAGCCATTCTGTCTTACCTTGCTGCATCAGTGATTGCGGTTGAGACACGAATCCAGATGGTTGAAAAGGCGCAGCAAATCGTTGCCGGCCTTGATATTGGAAACGTTGCCGTTGTAAAATCGCGGTTGCAGGATGGTTATCCATCTGAAGCTCCTTACCAGGGCATTATTATTGAAGGCGGGGTTGAATATGTGCCTCAGGCCCTGTTTGATCAGCTTTCAGATGGTGGTCATTTGGTATGCGTTTTGCGCCCACGAGGCCTAGATGTTGGGGAAGCCATGATATGGCATAAACGAAGCGATTATGTAACTGCCAAGGCCTTATTCACGGCGCAGGTGCCTGTACTGGATGAGTTTAAATTAAAGCCCAAATTTGCATTCTGACGCTGTGCATTTTGGTTTCAATCTGATATCGTTTTAAATAGTGGTTAATTTCAGCCGTTTTTAGTTTTCTTAAGGAAGAATTCTAATGTTGTTTACAATGAGACGCAAAAAAAGTCTTTTTTTTGGCTTTTTAAGCATAGTGTTGATTATTCAGCCATCATTTTCTGATGTCCCAGAACCTGTCACCATAGAAGAAAGTTTGGCAGCTGGACTTAAGGTGTCAAATTCTCTTGCTGCATCACAACAAGCCTTTGTTGTTGCTAGACAGGCAGTCGCTGCGGCGAAGGCAGCTAATGAATTAAATGGAAATTTTGCCCTTAGCGGTTCAAATGCTCAGTCAGATTCAAAATCAACTGCCGGAGGGTTTGTTGGCAGTACAGGACTTACTGCCACTTTTTCCTTAAGCAAGCGCATCTATGATTCGGGTGAGGCCAAAACAAAGTTTGAGGTTGCAGAGTTTGATCTTGAAAAGGCGCGGAATGAATATTTACTCGCAGAACAGAATGTCATATTTGATGTGATTTCAGCGCATTTGGATGTATTATCAGCTCAAAAGGCATTCGACATAAGAGATGCGAACGAACGTCGGCTTTTTGCTCATACTGAAGCTGCTAGAATCAGATTGGCAGCCGGAACCTCAACTCCAACTCGATTGGCAGAGGCAGAGGCAAGGCTTGCACGTGCTCAATCGGATAAAATTCTGGCTAAGTCAGGATTGCAATCTGCAGTCGAAGCCTATGAATCGTTAACTGGCTTTGATACAGTAAAACTCTTGAGTTTTTCGCTACCTCAGGGCTTGCCTGAGAACTCAGTTGATGCCGAAATGAAGGCTGGTGATTCACACCCTTCTGTCATAATCGCTGATTTAGCAGCAAAAAGCTCAGGACTTCAATTTAAATTACTGAAACAATCTGTTTTACCAAAAGTAAATTTTAGCTTGTCGGCATCGCGAACGGAAAAAGAAGGGCGGTCATCCGATAAAGATGAGATAACCACCAAACTTGAATTATCCACGCCCTTTCTTGTGACGGAGACAACGCGAACTTCCTCTAGAAGCAGGCAGGCCAGCCATTTAAAGGCACAACTTGATGCATCTGAAAGGCGCCGTGTTGTTGAACTAGAGGCGAGACGTGCTTTCCGAGACTATGAAGCTTCAGTAGCTCAAATTCAAGCTGTTGAGTCAGAGCTTAGAGCTGCTAAACTTGTAGCTAAGGGTACTGAAAGTGAAGTTGAATTTGGATTAAAAACTCTGTTAGATCTGCTTGATGCGGAACATGATTTGTCAAATGCTGAGTTGCGATTGGTGCAAGCTCAGCAGGACTTAATTGTGAATGGTTACAACCTAATACGCTCAACCGGTCAATTATCTGTTTCCCAATTTGCCCTAGAAACTACTCCACCTGCACTCGACTCAATTTCTGACCCTCCCAGTCGTTACCCTTATATCATACCATTGATGGTGAAATGAT
>CABYIQ010000030.1 GCA_902518965.1 uncultured SAR116 cluster alpha proteobacterium | reverse complement strand
CGGAGGCGCGGTTTTAGCGCTGCGCAGATTTCAGCTGTGCGGGGGGCCTACAGACAGCTTTTTGTGCAGGATGGCTTGTTTGCTGATAAGCTCAATCAGCTAAAAGCAGAGCAGGGAAGTGATGAAATGGTATCTCTTTTGATCAGATTTATTGAAGAGGGCCAGGATAAAAACCTGTGCCAGCCCCAAAAATAGACGATAGAAACAGGAGCGGGAAATAGGACGACTTGGCATTATTGCGGCCCAAGGCCCCCTGCCATTACATTTAGCACAGGCTGCACGCGGCAAAGGTGAGGAGCCTTACATTATTCGTTTAAAAGGGCAATGTGACTGCTTGTTTGAAGGGTTTGAAAGCGTTTGTTTGCCTGTAGGTAAAGTTGGCGCAGTTATTGCCAGCTTGAAGCAAGCGGAATGCGATAAACTTGCTTTGGTAGGGCAATTTAAGCGGCCAGCTTTTTCTGATATCAGCCTTGATAAATCTGCTCTTGCCTTGATGGGCAAGTTGATGTTGACAGGTGATGATGCTGCCTTGAGGATTGTTGCCGCCTATTTTGATGAACAGAACATTGCAGTTGTCTCAAACGCTGAATATCTGCCTCAGCAAGTATTGCCTCTGTTTTACCGTACTCAAAGGCAATTTACCGCAGGTGAGGGTGGCGCAGCAAAACATGCTCGGACAGTCTTGGACAACCTAGGGGATCTTGATATCGGTCAGTCTGTCATTGTTCAGCAAAGGCGTGTGCTGGCAATTGAAGGTGCTGAGGGCACGAATGAGATGATTGCGCGAACAGCCGAACTGATGGACAAATCACAACCTGACACTGTTTTTGTAAAGATGGCAAAGTCAGGTCAGGATATTGCCCTTGATATGCCGGTTTTTGGTTTGGAAACTCTTTCATATCTGGAAAAATCTGGCATTAGAGCTGTTTGTCTTGAAGGGGAGAAGATCATGTTGGCGGACCCTTTGGATGTCATCAGTGCTGCTGCAGACAAGGCAGGCATATCTATTTGTACCTTTGCCAGCCTGTCTGAGAAAGCAGATGACTAGCCGGCTGTTTATTCTGGCTGGAGAAGCATCTGGTGATGTGCTTGCAGCCCAGCTAATGCAGGCTGTAGGAAAGGTGAAAGGCCCAGTTGCCTGGTCAGGCATAGGCGGACCACATATGAAAGAAGCCGGCTTGAGCTCTTCTGAAGGAATGGGCCAGCTGTCTATCATCGGTATTAGTGATGCATTGGCAGCTTTGCCGAGACTGTACCGACTTGCTGACAGGTTGATTGATGAGATCCTGGATACCCGGCCAGATATTGTGTTTACAGTTGATTCGAAAGCCTTTTCAGTGCGTTTTGCCAAACGTTTGCGTAAGCGGCTTTCTGGTGGAGCCTGGCAACCTCAGCTCATTCATATGGTAGCCCCAACCATTTGGGCCTGGGGCGAATGGCGCAAAAAAGCTTTTGAGCAGACATTTGATGGTCTATTATGCCTGTTTCCGTTTGAGCCAGAATTATTTGATCAAACTCAGTTGCAGGTAAAATTTATAGGTCATCCGCAAACAGATTTACCGCTGCAAACAACCCCTATTGATTCTTGTAGCTATGATTTCACATTGATGCCCGGAAGCCGTCGCATAGAAGTTAAGTATCATCTGCCCTTGATGTTAAAAGTTTTGAAAAAACTACAGCATAAATACAGCCATCTGTCCGCGATATTGCCTGCTGTTCCGCATCTTTACGGGATGATTTCTGAACAGGTCATTGCAGCTGGGTTAGATCGAATGATATCTGCGCAGAAAATCCCTGCAAGACAAGCCCTGAGCCAGTCAAAAGCTGTCATTGCTGCATCTGGTACAGCTACGCTTGAAGCCGCACTGAGCGGCGTCCCGGGCGTTGTGATCTATCATTTAACACCGTTAAACCGGCTGTTTGCGAAACTATTTTACAAACGTGCAACTCCCGTATTGCCCGATCTGATTATGGACAGTCAGCATTACCCGTTTTTGCTGCCACCAAAACTGAATGCAGATACGCTTTATTATGAAGCTGCACAACTGATGGACGAGCTTGAACAGCGGCATGCCGATATGGAGGCGCAGGCTAAACAGCTTTACAATAAGCTTAAAGCAGGTGAAGGCCAGTTTTCTGAAAATCTGGCCATATGCTTAAAATCTATGCTCTAACGCTTTTCTAAGATCACAAAGTCTCGCTGCGCCGGGCCTATATAGAGCTGGCGTGGTCGACCAATCCGCTGAGTATCGTCCTCAATCATCTCTTTCCACTGCGAAATCCAGCCAACAGTCCGCGCAACTGCAAACAAAACAGTGAACATGGATGTGGGAAAATTCATCGCTTTCAGGATAATGCCAGAATAGAAATCGACATTTGGGTACAGCTTTTTATCAATGAAATACTGATCGCGTAGGGCCAGTTCTTCTAATTCCATTGCCAGTTCCAGTAGCGGATCATTTATTCCCATCTTTCCAAGGACTTCATGACAGGATTTACGCAGAACCTGCGCCCGCGGGTCATAATTCTTATATACACGATGACCAAATCCAAATAGCCGGAACTGGTCATCCTTGTCCTTTGCCTTGTCCACAAAAGACGAGATATTCGATTTATTGCCAATCTCGTTCAGCATGTTCAGGACAGCTTCATTGGCCCCGCCATGAGCTGGTCCCCATAATGAGGCAATACCCGCAGCAATACATGCAAAGGGATTGGCGCCTGAAGACCCTGCCAAACGGACAGTCGAAGTTGAAGCGTTCTGTTCATGGTCAGCATGAAGGATGAAAATTTTATCCATGGCATCCGCAACTACAGGGTCAATCTGATATTCCTCTGCAGGAACAGAAAAACACATATGAAGAAAGTTTTCTGCATAGCTAAGATTATTTCGCGGATAATTAAATGGCTGTCCGATGGAATATTTATACGCCATTGCTGCCAAAGTTGGCATTTTGGCAATCAGACGCCGTGAGGCAATCATACGCTGGTTTTCATCGTTAATATCTGTTGAATCATGATAAAAAGCTGACAGCGCGCCGGTCACTCCACATAAAATAGCCATAGGATGGGCGTCACGCCGGAAGCCACGGAAAAATGTTGAAATTTGTTCATGCACCATTGTGTGATGTGTGATGGCATTAACAAATTCATCTCGTTCGGTCTGATTGGGCAGCTCACCATTCAAAAGAAGAAAGGCGACTTCAAGAAAGTCTGACTGATCAGCTAGCTGGTCGATTGGATAGCCACGGTGAAGCAAAATACCCTGATCACCATCAATGTATGTCAGGCCGGATAAACAAGATCCTGTCGCTCCATAACCGGGGTCAAAGGTAAATAGCCCGGTATGGCTGTATAATTTGCGGATATCAATAACGTTTGGTCCGACTGATCCGCTAATAACAGGAAGTTCGCAACTGTCACCTGATTGATTATTTGTCAGGGTGATAGTGTTGTTGCTTAATAAGTTAGACATATATGCCCCTCGTTCAAAATGAGCTTCAGTTGAACGCATCATACGCCAAATGTCGTTTTAAGTGCAAATTTGATTTATTCTGTTCAGGGTTTCTTCTGTGCCTAATGCCCTGACAATATCCAGAATAGATGGAGCAGTTTTTGTCCCTGTCAGAGCGGCACGCAAAGGCAGCCCAACATCGCGCATTTTCAATCCTTCAGCTGCCATCCAGTCTTTGAATGCTGTGTCAAATTCTGCTTTGTTTGCGGCGCTTGTGCTTAGAAATTGAGCAACCTTCTGTAAGGTGTGTTTGGCCTCCTCCGTCAGCAGAGCAGCTGCATCGTCATTTAATGCTGGCGCTCCGTTACCGAACAGCCAGCTGGTCATCTCGTTTAGCTCCACAAGCGTCTGCGCGCGTTCAGTGAATAAAGGCATCAGCTCTTCCAGCCATTCTCTACTCTGAGCTGCGGCGACACCCTTGCGCACCACTATCAATTTTTCAGCTAGCTCAGCAGCAGGCACCTTGCGCAGCCAATATTGATTGACAGCCTTTAACTTATCCATATCAAAACGTGCCGGGGCCTTGCCAATATGCTGGCCATCAAACCAGCTAACTGCCTGTTCGCGGCTGAACAGCTCATCATCACCATGTGACCAGCCCAAACGGGACAAATAATTTACAACAGCTTCTGGCAGGAAGCCCATGTCACGATAAGCATCTACGCCCAATGCGCCATGGCGCTTAGACAGCTTTGCGCCATCTGGCCCATGGATCAGCGGGATGTGGCCAAAGATCGGGACCGGCCAGCCCGCTCCCTGATAAATATGGTACTGTCTAAACGCATTGTTCAAATGGTCATCCCCACGAATGACATGTGTGATGCCCATATCATGATCATCAACCACAACCGCCATCATATAGGTTGGTGTTCCGTCACTGCGTAACAGAATAAGGTCATCCAGGCTGCTGTTCTGCACAGATACGTCGCCCTGAACCATATCCTTTATATCGGTCACGCCCTCATCCGGCATTTTCAGTCGCACCGCATATGCGGCCTGCACTGATGGTGGGTCGCTTCGATCCCGCCAGGGTGAGCGCACAGGCTTGCCTGATTCCCGTGCGGCGGCTCGGATATGTGAAAGCTCTTCATCACTGAGAAAGCACTTGTAAGCGGTTCCGGCTGCCAGCATCTCTTCAGCAACAGCGCGGTGACGCGCTACTCGTTCTGACTGCAGAATGACATCTTCGTTTCCGCCAAGGCCAAGCCAGTTTAACCCGTCATGAATGGCCTCAATCGCCTCTGATGTTGAGCGTTTTTTGTCTGTATCCTCAATCCTCAGCAGATAACGTCCACCGTGATGTGCGGCAAACAGATAATTAAACAGAGCCGTCCGAGCCCCACCAATATGAAGGAAGCCGGTAGGGGAAGGGGCAAACCGCGTCACAACGCTCATCTTTTATTAACCTTCTACTGTTATGCAAACGTTTCACCGAAGCGAATGTTAGGTCTGTATTGAAAGTGGTATATCATGACCATCGGAAAAAGGCATATCAGATACACGCAAATCCCACCTTTATAGTCTATTTGCAGCATTCTACATGCAAGATAAGGGCAGATGCGTGATTATCCCATCACCTGCATCAACCAGACAACAGCAAAGTCACCCCTAACGTCTTGCCATCCAATTAGCTGATACTCTAATACTGGCGGATAAGTCCAGTCAGCCGACCTTGTATCCTGACTTTATCGGTTGAAAAATAGCGTGTTTCATAAGCCGAATTTGCCGGTTCCAGAGCCACACGTCCGGCTTCACGGCGGAATGTTTTCAATGTTGCTTCACTATTTTCGATCAGCGCCACAACAATTTCGCCACTTGTTGCTGTGTCAGACCGCTTGATGATCACCATATCACCGTCATGTATGCCAGCCTCAACCATTGAGTCACCCACAATCTCAAGGGCAAAATGTTCACCACCAGCAACTAGTCCTGCGGGAACATCCATATAGCTGGACGGGTCTGAAAGGGCTTCAATAGGGGTGCCTGCTGCAATCCGTCCTAGTAATGGTAACTGAACAATAGCAGAATTTGCTGGGGTAAAGTCAGCCGTAATTACATTTGTGCTGGCTTTGTAGGCCTCTGGCCCACTTCCTGGATGACGCAGGATTTCAATTGCGCGAGCCCTGTTTGGCAGTTTGCGGATATAGCCGCGTTCTTCTAATGCAGAGACAAGCCTATGTATGCCTGATTTACTGGCCAGACCAATGGCCTCCCGCATTTCATCAAATGACGGAGTGATGTCTTTTTTAGCTTGGTAATCAATCAGATAGCTCAACAGCTGATGTTGCTTTCCTGTCAGCATACCTTGTCTCCCTTTACCCATTTTGTTCCTATTATGTTCTAATTCATTGCTCAGAACAAGTCAAGAACATATTGAGCGATAGCCCGCTTAAGTCAGAGGCCATCAGGCAGAACAAGTACAGAAACCATGTCCCCTGTCTGGAGAGCAGGGGCATGTGGGGGACGGATAATCAGCCCTTGTGCGTCAGAAAAGGCCTTCAGCATGGATGAATCTTGACGACCGAGAGGGCGTATCGTTCGCGCATCGCCCGTGCCTTCAAAAACACCCCGCAGATAATCCTGGCGGCGGTCATTTTTAGGAACAGGTGCAGACAGGCGGATCGGGCGAATATCTGCATCAGCTTGCTGGCCAAGAAGTGTTCTCAAGGCGGGTAAGCCAAATACGGTCATGCAGACACCAGCTGAAACGGGATTACCCGGCAAACCCAAAAGTGGGATCCTGTTCCACTGTCCAAAAATAAGTGGCTTGCCCGGTCGCATGGCAATTTTCCAAAATGACAAAGCCGATGGATCAGCTTCGGTCAGGTCTGAAACGATATGATCATGGCGGCCAACAGACGCACCACCTGTGGTCAGAATCAAATCAAAAGGCTGTTCCTGGATATTCTGGCCTGTATTCAGACATTGGGTGAGGGCACCGGGCTGATCTGGCACGATTCCAAGATTCACAGCCTCACCGCCTGCAAGCTGAACAGCGTGAGCAAGGAATGTGCTGTTTGAATTCACTAGCTGGCCAGGGGCAGGGGGCGTGCCAGGGGGAACCAGCTCATCCCCAGAAGACAGAATCGCGACGAGCGGTTTGCGCCGGACAATCAGCGTCTCTGCATGGCCACATAAAGCCGCAAGGGCCATCTGACGGGCTCCCAGAGCTGTGCCGCTCTTCAATACGATCTGGCCAGCCTGAAAATCTAACCCAGCCGGGCGGATAAACTGGCCAGGTTTTGCAGCTTCATTCAAAGTGACTATATTCTCATGAAGACTTACATCTTCCTGTAGAATGACAGCATCCGCCCCTTCAGGCACATGTCCACCGGTAAAAATCCGCACAGTCTGTTTACCGGTAATGGACATGGTATATAGATGACCGGCTGCCGCCTCTCCAACTACTGTAAACTGACTTCCTGCAGCCAGAGGTGTACCACCTGTCTGCACAGCATACCCATCCATAGCAGAAACGGCGGCTGGCGGATGATCATAGTCTGCGGCGATATGTTCTGCGAGAATACGGTTTGCGGCTTCTTTAAAGCTGACGTTCTGCGTATCCACAGGCTGCAGCGCGGCACATATCTCTGTTAGGGCTTCAGCAACAGGTTTCAGTTCAATCGGCATTAAATGTCCCGGATTTGCCGCCTGATTTATGCAGCAGGCGTATATCTCTTATTACCATGGCCTTATCAATAGCCTTGCACATATCGTACACCGTGAGGGCCGCCACAGATACAGCTGTCAGGGCTTCCATCTCAACGCCTGTTTTGCCATCCAGACGGCATTCAGCACGGATATCAATGGTGCAGTCCGGTTCGTTCAGGGTCAGCTGCACATCAACATGCGAAAGGGCCAGAGGATGGCAAAGCGGAATCAGATGCGCGGTTTGTTTTGCCCCCATAATCCCGGCAAGCTGGGCAACAGACAGCACATCTCCTTTTTTCAGCCCGCCTGATTTCACAGTATTTAATGTATCCTGTGACATGTTCACACGTCCGCCGGCGACAGCCACGCGCCGTGTTTCAGCCTTTTCGCCGACATTCACCATCTGAGGACGGCCATCATCTGTGAAGTGGGTAAAATCTGACATAGGCTTTGCCTTTGCTGTTAAGCGGGAACGGGATTTGCCAGTAAAGCAGCGGTAGCGCTCGTGACATCATTGCTGCTCATAAGCGATTCACCAATCAGAAAACAGCGGGCGCCGGTGGCGGCCATCAGTGCTAGATCATCAGCTGTGAACAAGCCACTTTCAGCAATAGCAATTCGGTCCTCAGGCAGGCGAGGCAGCATGTCCAGCCCAACTTGAAGCGAGATTTCCATTGTTTTCAGGTTACGGTTATTAATGCCCATCAGAGGTGAGGTCAGTTGGAAGGCTCGGTCAAGTTCAGTACTGTCATGAACCTCGATCAAAACATCCATACCTAGCTCATGCGCAGCTGCTTCGAGCTCTTGTGCCTGTGCATCTGATAAGGCAGCCATAATAAGTAGAATGCAATCCGCGCCCAATGCGCGGGAATGAACAATCTGAACGGGGTCAATCATGAAATCTTTGCGCAGAACAGGCAGGCCGCTGACAGTACGTGCGGCCATAAGAAATGAATCATCGCCCTGAAAATAGTGCTTGTCTGTTAAAACAGACAGACAACTTGCGCCACCATCCGCATAGGCGCGCGCCAATGAGGGGATATCAAAGTCAGCCCTTATAAGACCTTTCGAGGGAGACGCTTTTTTCAGCTCAGCAATCAGGCCATAGCCAGACACCGACGCTGCTTTCAGCGCAGCAGCAAAGCCGGCTGGCGCAGGCGCAGCTGCTGCTTGACGGTGCAGTTCATGTAAAGGCATATCTGCCTTTAGCTGCGAAACTTCTGTTTTTTTTGTTTCAATTATTTTCTTGAGAACGTTCGTCATCTAATTGTAATTTATTTATTTGTTATGGAAATGAGTTGCTTCAAAGCTGACTGAGCAGCCTTTGTGTCAATCGATTGTCTGGCGCGTTCAAGCCCAACTGCCATTTCTTTTTCATGTCCGCCCGCAACAAAAGCAGCTGCCGCATTCATTAGCACAATGTCACGGTAAGGTCCTTCCTTACCAGACAGAAGCTCCCGCAGGGCAGTCGCATTTTCCTCTGCAGATCCGCCCTTAATATCTGTCAGGCTGGCTGTTGGCAGGCTAAGATCTGATGGGTGTAGTGTAGTTTCTGAAATCTGACCGTCTTTTAACATAGTGATCCGGTTGCTACCCGTTGTTGACAGCTCGTCGAGGCCATCAGCTCCATGCACAATAAAAGCATCTGTTGTACCCAGTGTGCGTAAAGCCTCAGCAAAAGGTTGCAGCCAGCGCGCGTCAAACACGCCAACCAAAATCCGTCGCACAAGGGCTGGGTTGGATAGCGGGCCCAGGAGGTTGAATATTGTGCGTACCCCGAGCTCTGCGCGAATAGGGCCGACATGGCGCATGGCACTATGGTGACGCGGGGCCATCAGAAAAACAATGTTTGCTGCTGTAAGAGCTTCAGATAAAGCCTCTTTTGAGCAGTCAAGATTAATGCCGAGCGCTGTGAGCACATCGGCTGCTCCACTTTTTGAGGAGACAGCCTTATTGCCATGTTTGGCTATGGGTATACCCGCTCCGGCCAGCACAAGTGCAGTTGCTGTTGAGATGTTATAGGTGCCAATGCCATCACCGCCTGTGCCTACAATATCCATGGCGTTGTCCGGGGCGTCGAGGGTAAGGGCATGACGGCGCAGGCTTCCTGCACCAGCGGCAATATCAGACGGGGCCTCACCCCGCATTTTCAAAGCAATGAGGAAGGCGGCCATCTGTACTGGGCTAGCCTTGCCTTCCATCATCTCATCGAAACCAGCAGTCATTTGATCTGCAGGCAGAATCTGGTTTTCGGTAATCTGTTTGGTCAATGCATTCAAAATATCAGACATGTACTTGATCCGGGAATTTTTCATCCAGTCGCAACAGTTGGGCCTCCAACAAGTCCAGCTCTGCCTCATTAGGCAGATGGTTTGCTCCGCAGCTGGTCAGAAAAGCTGCCAGAATCTTATAGCCACCGCTTGAGGCGATGGATTCAGGATGGAACTGAACGCCGAAGATAGGATGTGATTTATGCTGCAGGCCCATAATCTTTCCATCAGCTGTCCGTGCAGTGACCTGCAGCTCTTCTGGCTGTGTGGCCACATCAGCAACCAGTGAATGGTAGCGGGTTACAGGCAGGTCCTGCTGCAGACCAGCAAAGAGACCAGTCCCTTCATGATTGAGACGGGATAGCTTGCCATGCATTGGCGGGTCAACTCGCATCAAACTGCCACCAAAAGCTGTCCAGATCGCTTGATGTCCCAGACACACGCCTAGAATTGGCAGGCGACCGGATGCCACCCGCACCAGCCCCTCTGTAATTCCAGCTTGAGCAGGGGTACCCGGACCTGGTGAAAGAACGATCCCCTCAGCCCCCATAGCCATGACCTCATCCACAGAGGCGGCATCATTGCGCAAGGTTTTAACTTCTGCGCCCAGATCAGACAGGAAATGCCATAAATTCCAGGTAAAGCTGTCATAATTATCTAACAAAAGGATCATCAGGTCACGCCATGCAGAAAAAATGAGAGCAAGCTTTTGCCATGTTAATAGCTCGGTGTAAATTGATTTGGGCAAATAGCTTTGGCGGTTATACGAAAAACTTCAGTATCTGGTCAAATCTTATCCCCTGTCAAATCTTATCACGGGGCAGTCTGTTTCTTTCTCTTAGCGTCGGAATGTATGTGGTAAAATAATACCGTAATATTATCCAACTGTTTTTATTGATTTTTTTTAATTTTTTATGAAATTTTAAGCTTGACGCTGTCCAAAAAGAAGCTTAGTACTGCGACTTACGATTTGAAAGAGTTCGTATATCAGACAGATCACGCGCCTTTTTAGGCTTCGTTATGTAACTAATGTGAGAGAAACATGCCCTTACCACGTACCTATGTGGCAACACCGAAGGATATCGAAAAGAAATGGATTCTTGTCGATGCAGAGGATGTTGTTCTAGGCCGCTTGGCTTCTGTGCTGGCGATGCGCCTGCGCGGCAAGCACAAGCCGAGCTATACACCAAATATGGATTGCGGTGATCATGTCATCGTCATTAATGCCGAGAAAGTCAAACTGACGGGCGGCAAGCGCACCGCCAAAACCTATTATTGGCATACTGGTTACCCTGGCGGCATCAAAGAACGCACCGCAGATAAGATCCTTGATGGTCGTTTCCCAGAACGTGTTCTGTCGAAGGCTGTTGAACGCATGATCCCGCGTGGTCCTCTGGGCCGCAAGGTGATGAGCCATCTACATATTTATGCTGGCGCGGAGCATCCACATGAGGCCCAGCAGCCAGAAATTCTGGATGTGGCAGCTATGAACCCGAAAAATAAGAGATAGGAGCTGGATGATGGCTGAAGAGACACAAACAGCAGAAGAGGCTGGGTCAGCAGAAGCAACTGTAGCTTCGGAAACAAATACCACCGCCCCTGCAGTTCAGGCCGAAGGTATGGCCGCTTTAGGCGCGCTGAGCGAAACATCTGCAGCGCCGTCAGAAACAACTGCACCAGCTGAACCCAAGATTGACAAGCAGGGCCGAGCCTATGCAACGGGCCGGCGTAAAAACGCCATCGCTCGCGTCTGGATTAAGCGCGGCACCGGCCAGATCAGCATAAATGGCCGGGATATCACAACCTATTTTGCGCGGCCTGTCTTGCAGATGGTTCTGCAGCAGCCGTTTGAAACAGCAGAACGCACAGGCGAATTTGATGTCATTGCGACAGTTGTTGGCGGCGGTCTGTCTGGTCAGGCGGGGGCTGTGCGCCACGGCATTTCACGTGCACTAACTAATTTCGAACCTGGCCTGCGCCCAGCATTGAAGGCTGGCGGCTTTATGACCCGTGACCCACGGGTTGTAGAACGGAAAAAATACGGCAAGGCCAAAGCTCGCCGAAGCTTCCAGTTCTCAAAGCGATAAGCGTTAAAGGTGCATATTATCATCAGAAGGCTGTCCGCAAAGGGTAGCCTTTGTTCATTATTGACTAGGCTCCAATAAAAATTTGGCCGTCACAGGTCCCTTTGTCGTAAAACTTAGGTAATGGCGGGTCTTGTCCTTGGCCTGTCGATTTCTTTTCAGGATTGATTCACTTCATGTTTGCGTTTGCACTAGCTGTCTTTCTGCTGATCATTACACCTGGGCCGGGGGTATTATCAACCGCAGGGGTTGGTGCAGCCTATGGCTGGCGGCAGGGCCTGTTTTATGTGGCAGGCTTATGTGCAGGCACAAATTTGGTTAGTCTGGCGGTGATTTCTGGTCTGGCGGCGGTTATTTTGGCTCAACCTTTTGTGCGAACAATTTTGTTGTTCGCGTCTGCTGGTTATCTGGGTTATTTGGCCTTGCGCATCGCGCTTGCAGGAGCAAAAATTGCTTTCATTCAGACCTCGGCGCCGGGTTTCATCGCCGGGGTCATGCTGCAGTTTATCAATCCCAAAGCCTATGCGGTGAATACAACTTTGTTTACCAGTTTTGCTTTCTTTCCTGACAGTTTTGCTGTGGAAACAGGATTGAAGCTTTTGATTATGAATGCAATCTGGCTGCCCTTACATCTGCTCTGGCTGTATGCTGGGGTGAGGCTCAATGCGCTAAACCTGCCTGCCCGTATACAAAGGATAATTAATCTGGTGATGGCGGCCTGTTTGTTGGCTGTGGTAGTCCTATCTGTATGGTCTGTGCTGGCCCTAGCACATGGCGGTGCAACATGAGCGGTTTTTTTGGCCTTCCTGCCCCGTTACGGGCGGGAATGTGGATGACTGGGGCGATGCTGTCTTTCACCCTGATGGCGATTTCGGGGCGGTCTCTGGCTGACAAGCTTGATACGTTTGAAATTATGACTTACCGGTCATTGATAGGCATTGTGATTGTGCTGAGTGTCGCGTTTTATGCTGGAACATGGCAGCAGATTTCAACTCAGAGCATTAGGCTGCATTTAATCCGGAATGTCTTTCATTTTGCTGGACAGAACCTGTGGTTCTTTGCGGTGATTTATGTGCCGTTGTCCCAATTATTTGTGTTTGAGTTTTCTACCCCTTTGTGGGTGGCGATATGTGCCCCGCTTATTTTGTCTGAACGGCTTACCCTGACACGCTTTTCTGCAGCAGCGATTGGGTTTTTGGGTATTCTTGTTGTGGTCCGGCCTGATTTTTCCGCGCTGCCGCCTGAACTGATTGCCGCTGCTTTATGTGCGGTTGGTTTTGCCGGCGCAACCATTGCCACAAAATTACTGACCCGCACGGATACAATCACCTGCATCCTGTTCTGGCTGGTGGTTCTACAGGCTATATTAGGGCTGATTATGGCTGGTTATGACGGGCAGATAGATGTGCCGCGCGGCACAGAATGGGGCTGGGTGACCCTGATTGGGATTTGTGGATTATGTGCGCATTTCTGTATTACTTCTGCATTACAGTTAGCCCCGGCAACTGTTGTGACCCCATTTGAATTTTTGCGCCTTCCGATGGTCTCAGTAGTGGGTGTGTGGCTTTATAGTGAGGGTTTGGAGTGGCAGGTTCTTGTTGGGGCCTTGGTCGTGTTGGGGGCAAACTGGATGAATATCCGGGCTGAAACCAGTTCTGTGCAGAATAATAACTAAACAGGGCAGCCGGATGCTTGGCCATTTGCGGCGAAATAACGGGTCAATCTGTTAAATGATCAATTGACCTTATGCCCTTGAAAATCTAATCTCTGCATCATTATCAACAGGTCATTTGCCCGTTTTCTTCTGAGCTTACGTCACAGGTGCTTTCCATGTCACAACCCCAGATTGACCCCTCACCAAAAGTATCTGATGAGGTCCGTAAGACCACATGTTATATGTGCGCCTGCCGGTGCGGTATAAATGTGCATCTGCGCGATGGAAAGGTCCGTTATATTGAAGGTAACCGTGACCATCCGGTCAATCGGGGCGTGTTATGTGCCAAAGGCAGTGCGGGAATTATGCAGCATTATGCACCATCACGCCTGACCACACCTCTGCGCCGAGTGGGTGAACGTGGTGAAGGCAAATTCGAGCCAATCAGTTGGGAAGAGGCTTTGCAGACTGCCACAGAATGGCTGAATCCCATTCGGCAAACCGATCCGGCTCGTCTTGCTTTTTTCACAGGGCGTGACCAGTCACAGGGACTGACCGGCTGGTGGGCGCAGCAGTTTGGAACCCATAATTTTGCTGCGCACGGAGGCTTCTGTTCTGTGAATATGGCAGCAGCTGGCATTTACACAATGGGTGGCGCTTTCTGGGAGTTTGGCTCGCCTGACTGGGAGCGGACCAAGTTGTTTATGATCTTTGGTGTGGCTGAGGATCATGATAGTAACCCAATAAAAATGGGTCTATCCCGCCTGAAAGAAAGAGGTGCGAAGGTCGTTGCGGTGAATCCAGTTCGTACCGGCTATAACGCCATAGCCGATGAATGGGTTAGTATTACACCAGGTACGGACGGGCTATTTGTTCTGGCCCTTATTCATGAGCTGTTCACAGCTGGTAAAATCGATCTGGATTATCTGATCCGCTACACAAATGCGCCCTGGCTGGTGATTGACGAACCGGACAGTGATGAGCATGGGCTGTTCCTGCGCGATAAGGACGGAACACCTCAAGTGATCGAGCGGAAAACCGGGACAGTCGCTGCAATCGATAAAAATGGTGTCAAGCCTGACCTTAAAGGTTTTGTCAAAACGAAAGAAGGTCGCAAGGCCGTACCTGTCTTCATGAAGATGGCAGAAACCTACATGGATAAATCCTATGCCCCTGATTCTGTTGCAGAGGTAACTGGCGTATCTGCTGCGCAGATTAAGGCAATTGCAGCTGAGTTGGCCCGCGTTGCCTTTGATGAAGAGATTGTAATTGACCAGCCCTGGACCGATTTCAAGGGTGAGAAACATGATAAAATGATTGGCCGGCCTGTATCCATGCACGCGATGCGTGGGATTTCGGCGCATTCTAATGGATTTCAGACCTGCCGGGCCATTCATTTGCTGCAGATTTTGCTGGGCTCAATTGAATGCCCGGGGGGCTTCCGGTTTAAGCCGCCTTATCCGAAACCATCGACAGCGCATCCGGCCCCTGGTCGCATTACAAAAGCAGGCGAGGTCGCCTCTGGCCCGCCTCTTGGCTATATTCACGGCCCTGAGGATCTGCTGGTTGATGAGGCTGGTCACCCGTTGCGGATTGACAAGGCCTACAGCTGGGATGCCCCGTTTTCTGCACATGGGTTGATGCATATGGTGATTTCAAATGCTTATGCCGGAGACCCTTATCCTGTTGATGTTCTGTTTATGTATATGGCTAATATGTCTTGGAATTCATCTATGAATTCCGGCGGTGTGATGGAGATGCTGCGGGCCAAAGATGAAACAGGTAACTATGTAATTCCAAAAATTATCTATTCGGATGCCTATTCATCAGAAATGGTGGCGTTTGCAGATCTGATCCTGCCTGACACAACCTATCTTGAGCGGCATGACTGTATTTCGCTTTTGGACAGGCCGATTTGCGAGACAGATGCGGTGGCAGACAGTATACGCTGGCCTGTGGTGCAGCCTGATCGCGATGTACGCGGCTTTCAGTCTGTCTTGCTCGATCTCGGCGCGCGTCTTGGCCTGCCAGGCATGACCAATGAAGATGGCAGTGTTAAATTTGCTGATTATGCGGATTATATGATCAATCATCAGCGTAAACCTGGCATCGGCCCTCTGGCTGGGTTCCGCGGCGAGAAAGGCGATCAGTCCGGGCGCGGTGAGCCTAACCCGGATCAGATTAATCGTTATATTGAAAATGGTGGATTTTGGATGGAAGAAATTCCGGAAGAGGCAAAATTTTACAAACATGCCAATACTGCTTATCAGGACTGGGCGGTCGAGAAGGGCTTCTTTGATACCCCGCAACCCGTGACCTTTCAGCTCTGGCTGGAGCCGCTGGCGAAATTCCAGCTGGCTGCAGAGGGTAAAGGCGCGTTTAAGGCTCCTGATCATGTAAAGGACAGGATAAAGGCCCATTTCACGCCTCTGCCAGCATGGTATGCTCCTTATGAAGGTGCAGCACTGTGCCAGAAGGCAGAGGCAGAATATCCTTATCATGCGATTACGCAGCGGCCAGCTGCCATGTATCATTCTTGGGGTTCGCAGAATGCGTGGCTGCGGCAAATCCATACCCATAATCCTCTTTATGTTCCGGGTCCAATTTGTGATGAGGTGGGCTTGAGTGACGGGGACTGGGCCTTGGTCTCCTCACATCATGGGCGAATAAAGGTTCAGGTCAAACGTATGGAGGCTGTGAATTCGCGTACCTTATGGACTTGGAATGCCATAGGGAAACGGCGCGGGGCTTGGGCTTTGTCAACTGATGCGCCGGAAGCCAAAAAAGGCTTTTTGCTGAACCATCTGATCCATGAATTGCTACCCGGCAGTGAGGATGGGTTGCGGATGTCAAATTCTGATCCGATAACAGGACAGGCTGCCTGGTATGATCTGCGTGTCAATATTGAAAAAGCAGAGGCAGGTGAAGGGGTAACAGAACCTGTTACCGGAACACAGGAAGGCCCGCAAAAGGGCCCTGACAGTATAGACGGGGCGCTGCGATATGGACAGGAGTGGTCATCATGACAACGCTACCGATAGAACCACCAAAAAAGCTGGGGCTGGTAATCGATCTTGATATCTGTGTCGGCTGTCACGCCTGTGCTGTGAACTGCAAAGAATGGAATACCGGCGGCTATGGCAACGCTTTGTCTGATCAGGATCCGTTTGGTGCTGACCCGGCGGGCACTTGGCTGAACAGAATCCATTCTTTTGAGGCTGTGCCTTTTGATGATGCCGGTCAGCCTGCACCACAGGATGCTCGCATCGTACATTTCCCAAAATCCTGCCTGCATTGTGATGATGCACCCTGTGTAACTGTGTGCCCAACAGGGGCTAGCTATAAGCGGTCAGAAGATGGAATAGTGCTGGTCAATGAAGATGCCTGCATTGGCTGCGGGTTGTGCGCCTGGGCTTGTGCTTACGGGGCGCGGGAAATGGATGCAGAAGCAGGTGTGATGAAGAAATGCACGCTCTGTGTTGACCGGATCTATAATGAAAATCTGCCAGAAGAAGACAGGCAGCCAGCTTGTGTGCGGTCTTGTCCTGCAAATGCGCGTCATTTTGGTGATTTGGCTGATCCGTTTTCTGATGTATCAAAAATGGTTGCGCTGCGCGGCGGTGTCGACTTGATGCCAGAACAGGGAAACCGGCCGGTGAATAAGTATCTCCCTCCACGGCCAAAGTCAGGCACACAAGCCTGCGGCTCTGGCCAGTCAGAGCATGTGTCGTTGCTGAAGATGGCTGAAACACCGCAGGCTGAAGGGTTTGTAGGCTGGCTAGATCATGCATTGTCAAAGCTAGGCTGAGCAAGACCGACCAGCTTTTGGTTGATTACTGAGGAGTTACGAGATGCATCCTGCAAAATCTGTTATTTTTTTCACAACTATTTCTGGAGCAGGATTTGGCCTGATCGCTTTACTGGCTTTAACAGCAGGCATGGGGCATATTAGCTGGGGAAAAAGCTGGGAATTGGCAGCTGTTGGCTTGGCGCTGGCTGTATCAGGTTTGATTTCATCAACATTTCATTTAGGCAATCCGCAGCGAGCCTGGCGGGCTGTCACACAATGGCAGTCAAGCTGGCTCTCACGTGAAGGCGTGCTGGCGGTGTTCACCTGTGGGCTTTTCGGTCTGTGGGTTGTCGCGGGCATGGTCGGATATGCACTGCCAGATATGCTGGGATATGTGGTTGCAGGTTTATGTGTGTTGACCGTCTTTGCTACAGCGATGATTTACGCACAGCTGCGTCCTGTGCCGCGCTGGCACACCTGGTTGACGCCAGCGATCTATTTGGGTTTTTCCCTGTCATCAGGGATGTTGTTGATGGTCATGCTGCATCCGCATTATGACGGTATGGCCGGGGGTGCGCTAGGCTGTCTGGCAATTGCCTGGGCGGTCAAGGCGTTGTGGTGGATGCGGGCTGCGAAGGCTGACGTGCGTTCAGGTGGGTCTGATACCGCAACTGCAACCGGTCTTGCCGGTTATGCGGATGTACGCCTGTTTGAAAAGCCGCATATGACAAAAAATTACTTGATGAAAGAAATGGTATTTGTAGTTGGCCGCAAACATGCCAACAAGCTGCGGATGATAGCTTTATTGCTGGGTGCAGCTGTTCCCGCATCACTGTTGGGTCTAAGCCTTGTAATCGACGGACATGTGTTTGTCATGGTCCTGGCCGTGGCAACACATCTGGCCGGGCTGTTTGTCGAGCGCTGGCTGTTCTTTGCTGAAGCAGAACATGTGGTGTCTTTATATTACGGCCGCTGAGCTGCAGAAGAGACAGGAATATTTAGCTTACCCCTTGCCGCGCCACGGGATTGTTTTGCTGATGACCCAACGCATAATCAGGTCAAAAATCAGCCCTAATACACCCATAATCAAAATGGTCACCCAAATCAACTCATAGTCTGAGACGGTACGGGCGACATTCTCAATAAAGCCAACACCGGTTGTCCCGGCCAGCATTTCAGCAGCAACTAATGTGCCCCAGCATACGCCAATGGCAATTCGGATACCTGTAAGGATTTCTGGCATGGCGTTTGGCAGAATCACATGTCGTAGGATTTGCCTATCTGTTGCGCCAAGCGAATGCGATGCTCTGATCTTAGAGAGTTGGGTGCCAGATGCCCCTGTGCGGGCGGAAATTACCATAATGGCAAAGGCCACCATAAACAGTAGAAAAATTTTACCATCATCCTGGATCCCAAAAATGGTCAGGATAAGGGGAGCCCAGGCCAGAGGCGGTACAGGTCTGTAAAGCTCAATAAGTGGGTCAAAGAAGGATTTGAAGAAACGGGAAACGCCCATATAAATCCCCAGAGGCACTCCAAGGAGAATGCCGAAACCCATTGCCACAATAACACGGAAAAGAGAATCCCAAATGTGGCCATCCAGCATTGGAATTGATCCCAGCCAAATATTTCCCTGTGCGACAGCCAGAAGCTTGTCCTTATAATTAGGCACAAAGCTGCCATCAGACTGGTGACGGGCATAGTCACCTGGCAGCATATCGACCAGACCATCTGGAATCAGGAAGGCAACCACATCTGCAACAGGCAGCCATTTCCACCATAAAAGAGTTGTACCCTTATAGCCGCCACCTGACTCTATATCTGGATTGGCAAGCTTGCCAAAGGTGGCAACGACATCTGTCGGCTTGGGAAGCCAACGGCCAGGGCCCTGCTCAGAGCAGATGGTTTTTGACTTCACAACACCTTGGCCAGGAAAGAAAACAGTTTCCACAAAACTGAGGCTGCCTTTGGCACTTTCAACAGCTTGGTAAAGTTGGTTTACAGAGGCATTTACTGTATTGAGAGCATCCGCCGGGAATATTGTACCGTCATCAACACGTTTAAAAATCCGTTCTACGGATTTGACGTAAGCCGCTCGGAGTTTGTCTGTTCTGTCATCCCCCGTTGATTGTTTGATTGCTTCTTTCAGGCCTGCAATATCAGCCTTGGTTTGAGTAATCAGCTGGTCAGCTTTATCAGATTTATTCCGCAGCTTTAAAAAGGCCTTTGAAATCTCTTTGATCTCACCAGCAGCCAAATCAAATAGGACGCCCTTTGCTGTCATTGGCAAAAGTGGGATTTCCTCTTCTGCGACACCCCATTTAGGCTGCGACAAGGCCTTGGCACTGGGCTGCATTCCCTGATAGCCAGCATTGATCTGGGCAGTGACACGGTCAAGGTCAACAGCGATCCGTTCTAATGAGGCGAAGCTTTCAGGGTTCTGGTTTTCTGGGTTGGAAAACGCCGAAATAATGGTT
>CABYIQ010000029.1 GCA_902518965.1 uncultured SAR116 cluster alpha proteobacterium | reverse complement strand
TATCCTTCTGTTGACCGTCTCGCGCAATATTCGGCCATGGAGCATGATAGATGTTGCAAGAATGACCAAACAAAGAGCTAGAAAAGGTGACGCAATACGATAATGACCCATAGCCTTCCGGTCATTTATAAATTTTATAGGCAAGGTATCTGGAGGGAAGAGCAAACTTAGAATATTTTCTTCATGAGAATCAAGTATATTGCGCCGAGATGAAGTTGATGAATTCTGCCCAATATCTAGCATGTGCGTTTCGAACGAAAGAGAGGCTGTCGAGGAGCCATCTAAGGCTAATTCCGTTCTCTGGCCATTGCTTAGAATAAAGAGGGGGCGGCTATTAGAAACCAAAAAATGCCCTGTTTCTGAGGTAAGTGTGACGAGACGATCTGGATTGCGAGCATCTTGAATAAAGACACGCCCAACCTTATTTCTATCTATGCGCTCGCCAACAAATAGTGTCATGTCATCAGCAATATCGATAAAAACATTATCTTGGACTAGCAGTTTGGGAATTGAAGCTCTTACAAGTGTCTGTAATTCCTTAAATTTTGAATACCCATACGGAAGAATAACAACTGAATTTACCGAAAGAATTACCGTCAGAAGAAGGCCAAATAAAAGGGGCATTTTGCTGAACTGGCTGGGGCTGATTCCTATTGCCTGCATCACGATTAATTCACGATCAGTTAAAAACCGGTAAATCGTCCAGATCACGCCAATGAAACCTGCCATGGGCAGGGCAATTATCAGCCAGAGCGGCATGGGAAACAAAGATAATAGAATGAAGTCCAAAAAAGACCCGTCCTTGTTGACAACAAGCTCAAGCATACGAAGCGCGTGATTTAGCCATACAACCGCTAAAAGACTGGCTAAAACCAGCAAGGTGTTAAAAAAACACTGTCGGAACAGGTAGCCATGGAAATTCATGTAGTCCTCTTTTTCCGATTATGACACATTGTTGGTAAAGATCCTTTACGACAGATTTTTTTGAATCGTGATTGAATATCATAATCGAACTGGTTTTTCTAGTCAGCTTCAGTTTTCAAAGAAGCTGAATGGAATGGGCAGCAGGACAAAATACTGGATAAATCTGCACAAGTCTCCTACATAATGACAATACAACATTCTACACAGATTGCTCACTTCAGACAGGTAAAAACATGCCTCATCATCTAGATATTCAGTTTTCTGCGAAATTTTCTACGACACATGTGCAACTTGTGCTTTTGCATGAATACGAAGGTATAATCAACAAGGTGGATGAGGGCCTAATGGAAACGCTATTAGCCGCCTGTAATTTAGCTGATTTTAGTGGTAAGTCTGGTGAATTCCTACCTGTTTATTCTTCCTATGGACCTGTTCTGATCGCCGGAATAGGGAAAGGCATGGATGCGGGGCTATCCGCTGAGACATGGGGCGGACGTTTGTTCAAACAGATGCAGTCAGTCCCCTTTAATCAGCTGCAGATGGACGCTGACCTATTGCCAGCGGAAATTATGCCTTCTGTGCTATGTGGGGCCTTATCAGCAAGTTATTATTTCGATCAGTATTTTACAGTCAAAAAACCAAATAAAATCGCGGCAGAATTGCATGTTACTTCTTCAAATAAAACGAAGCTGTCACGTTCATGGAAACAGTATAAAGCTTTAGTTGATGGTGTATTCACCGCTCGTGACTTGCTTTATGAACCCGCTAATGTCTTATACCCAGAGGAATTTGCTCGTCGCTGTGCTGAACTTGAAGCTGTTGGTTTGGATGTGCAGATAATTCCTGAAAAAGAGCTGAAAACACTCGGCATGGGGGCGCTGCTTGGCGTAGGACAGGGGTCACGCCGTGACTCGGCAGTTGTTGTGATGAATTGGCAGGGTGGCAGTGATGAGGCACCAGTTGCTTTGGTGGGCAAAGGGGTCTGTTTTGATACGGGGGGCATTTCACTAAAACCAGCCAAAGGTATGGAGGATATGAAATGGGATATGGGTGGTGCGGCAGCAATTACTGGTGCAATGCACGCACTGGCTGGCCGTAAGGTAAAACGAAATGTTGTCGGCATCATTGGCCTCGTTGAGAATATGCCAGATGGCAACGCGCAACGACCGGGTGATGTGGTGACGTCCCTATCCGGACAGACAATCGAAGTCATTAACACAGATGCCGAGGGCAGGCTGGTTTTGGCAGATGTGCTGACATATGTGCAGGACAAATTTAAACCGCAGGCGATTGTGAATCTGGCAACATTAACAGGGGCGATTATCGTGTCTTTGGGTAAGGAATATGCCGGTTTGTTTTCAAACAATGATAGGCTGGCCAATGCAGTGACAACGGCTGGCGGTAATGTAGACGAGAAATGCTGGCGCATGCCGATGGAAAAAGCCTATGATGATATGTTGAAATCACATATCGCAGATATAAAAAATATTGGAGGCCCTTATGGTGGTGCGATTACTGCGGCCTGCTTTCTGCATCGGTTTATCAAAAATGACACACCTTGGGTGCATCTGGACATTGCTGGCAAAGCCTGGTCAGAAAAAGCGAAACCCACAGTGCCCAAAGGGGGAACAGGGTTTGGTGTCAGACTGTTGAATGAGATGATTGATGACTGGGTGGATATGAAATAGATGAATGAGGGCAAGGATACCAGCCAGTTATCGGTGCATGCTAAACCAGCTCTACTGCAGATTGACTTTTATCATTTGCGGAACGCTGATCTGGCAACACCGCTGGCTATGCTGGCGCATAAAACAGTGGCGTCCGGTCACAAGCTTCTTATACTTGCGCAGAAAGACAGCCATGTGGCTATCAGTGAGAGACTTTGGACATTCAGGCCAGACAGCTTTTTGGCACATGGAGCAGATGAGAATGAGGGCCATGAACATGCACAGATATGGCTGACAAGTGATGTTAGCGTAAACCAGATTGACGCCGGTTTTCTGGCTCTCACAGCGGGGCTTGAACCACCTGAAGTTCAAAAATTCGATCGGGTGTTTAATTTGTTTGATGGCACAAGTGAGGTGGCTGTTTCTGCTGCACGCGACAGCTGGAAACGCTGGTCTGGGGCGGAAGATGTAAATTGTCAATATTTTGCGCAGGATGATCAGGGTCGCTGGAGCCGGAAAAAATAGGTTATGGAAATAGTGGCTTCCTGTTGAAGCATGGCAAAAATAGCTCTTGTCATCCCGCCTGAGTTTGCTATAAGCGGGCCTTAGCAGCATACACAAACGTAGCGGCTGCGTTTTCTTTAAAAAAGGATTTTATCATGGCGGCTTCACGCACTTTTTCCATTATCAAACCAGATGCCACGCGTCGTAATTTGACAGGGGCGATCAATTCCAAAATCGAAGAGTCTGGATTGAGAATTGTCGCCCAGAGACGCATCCACATGACCCGTAAAGAAGCTGAGGCGTTTTATGCTGTTCATGCTGAGCGGCCATTCTATAATGACCTTGTTGACTTCATGACCTCAGGTCCAGTTGTGGTGCAAGTGCTTGAAGGCGAGAAAGCTGTAACAGCGTACCGCAAAATCATGGGGGCTACCAACCCAGCTGAAGCGGCTGACGGCACAATCCGCAAATTATTTGCGGAGTCTATTGAAGCTAATTCTGTACATGGTTCTGATAGCGATGATAATGCAGCAATAGAGATTGCCCACTTCTTCGCGGAGGACGACATTGTCGGCTGATATTGTGCTCATCAAATTATATGAATTTTTAAAAGTGTGGTTTTACAGCTATGCTTTTTCTTTAAATTATTTTCAGACAAGGAAATAGGCCATAAGGGCGAGTGTAATGATAATCACTGCTACTAAATATTTTGAAATGTTCAAAAAACCTTCATAAAAAGCGAGATTGTTCTTTGCGTGTTTGTCAAACTTATCTGTATTCATAGTTAGTGCCCCCAGTCACATGTTTGAAATTTCCTCCCTTTTATGCCTTTGCCTGATTCCGAAATCAAGATAGAACAGGACTGTTTTTTTTCCGTTTTTATGGTCAGTTTAGCTTTGGAAAGGTGATTGTCCCTGTGGAAACTCCGCCTAAGCGGGACGTATCATTCCAAATTACAGTTTGCGTGTGGAGATTCAGTGCGCCTTCGCCAATAGCTGAAATGACAGCAGGATAGAGCTGGTGTTCGCACTTCAGCACTCGGTCAGATAAGGTTTGTTCAGTATCGTCGGCCCTTACAGGCAGCTTAGCCTGTGCGATTAAGGGGCCGTCATCAAGCGCAGCGGTGACCATGTGCACAGACACACCATGTTCACTGCGTTTATCAGCAAGAACTCGCGCATGTGTGTTTAAGCCTTTGTAATCTGGCAATAATGAGGGATGGATATTTATAATACGGGCGTCAAATGTCTTTATGAAGGTCGCGGACAGCACAGACATATATCCTGCCAACACAATCAAATCTGGTTTTTGGCGCGTTAGCTGTTCGACCAGTGTTGCTTCATGCTCTTGCTTGGTCTGATAGATATCGCGGTCAACAAGAACGGTTTTATGGCCTGCAGTGGCAGCGACTTCAAGTCCTTCTGCTGGCCGGTCAGAGGCAACAAGGCAAATTTCAAACCCTTCTTCTTTATTTGACAGCGCAGCCATATTGCTGCCTCTTCCCGAAATCAGAATAGCAATTCGCATGGTTCAGCCTAATTTTGTAGGTGAGGTTTCATGCCCATGCGCTGTCAACATGGTTTAAAATAACAGCGTCATTTTGACGCTTGACTATGCTGCCGGCAATCCAGCAATCCTCACCTGTCTGTAGAATTTTTTGTAATATGTTTTCAGCATCTTCTGGCCGTACTGAGATTAACATGCCAATCCCACAATTAAATGTTCGGGCAAGGTCATAATTTTCCATCTGTGCTGCTTGCTTCAGCCAGTAAAAAACAGGTGGCAACGGTCGCGCTTTCAGCTCAAGGTGAAGTGCTAGATCATTACTGAATACCCGTGGAGGGTTTTCAATCAGCCCTCCTCCAGTGATATGACTGATTGAGGTAACAGTACCCGCTGACAGAGCGGCTTTCACAGCGTCTGCATAAATACGTGTTGGCGCTAGCAAGGCTGTTCCAAGTGCTGTGTGGCTTGCGAAAGGCGCCGCTTCAGACAAATTCAACCGCAGGCTGGAAATAACTTTACGCACAAGAGAAAAGCCGTTGGCATGAATCCCAGATGAGGGCAGGGCGAGGACTAAATCACCGTCTTTGACATTGTTTGCCGACATTAACTGTCCTCTTTCTGCAGCGCCCACGCAAAAGCCTGCAAGATCATAGCCACCCGGCGGATAGACGCCAGGCATTTCTGCAGTTTCGCCGCCTATGAGTGCGCAACCGGCTTCAATGCAGCCATCTGCAACCCCTTTTATAATGCTAGCTGCAGTTGTCGTATCCAGCTTACCAGTTGCAAAATAATCAAGGAAGAACAGGGGAAGGGCGCCTTGTGCAAGAATATCATTTGCGCACATCGCAACCAGATCAATGCCCAAATCCCTGTGCTGGCCTGTGGATTGTGCTAATTCTAATTTGGTGCCAACACCATCTGTAGCGGCAACAAGAATGGGATCGCGGTATCCGGCTGCCTTCAAATCAAACAAGCCGCCAAAACCACCTAATTCGGGGTTTGCCCCTGCTCTGTTTGTACGGCGCGCAGCAGGTTTAATAGCATCTACCAACGCATCACCAGCGTCAATGTCAACCCCAGCGTCCCGATATGTTAAAGGGACAGACTGAGTTTCTTTTTTGGCCATCTCCTTTTAATTTCCTTTTTAGTTCAGTAGTCTAAATGGCAAATTCACGTTAATGTAGAATAAGGAATAACAGGGGTGATTCTAAACATGCGCTGTAATAGCATATTTATGGCTATCTGTTTAGCTTTATTCACATCACTTGTGCAGGCAGAAACCTGCACAAGTCCTGCATTTGCGGTGAATGGGCTTCAGTTAGACACAACAGCAGTAGATGGAACTCTGGCACGCAAGAAGGCCCTTAGTCAGGCAACAGCAGATGCGTTTGCCATAATTAAACGACGTCTTCTGCTCCCCACTCAACCGGCTGCAGATCAGCTTGATGAATTGGCTTTTGCAGATTTTATTGATTTCATTCATATTGAATCAGAAACAGCCTTGGCACAGCGTTACATTGCCGAGATTGATATTTGCTTTGATCCCGTAAGGTTAAGAGATCAGTTTATAAAATCAGGTCTGCTCTGGTCAGAATTATTCAGCTCGCCAGTTTTGCTTCTGCCTGTGTGGCAGGATCCTTCAGGCATAAGGGTATGGACCCGAAATGTGGCCTGGTTGGATGTCTGGCGGCAAATGGATGCCCAGGATGACCAGCTGTTAAGGTTTACTATTCTCACGCCTGACCTGGCGCTCGAACGTCGTCTGCCTCCTGAACGCATCCGTGATTATGATTCCAGTATATTGGCCTTGTCTGCAGCAGCAGCAGGTGCGCAGCAAATTGCGGTTCTATTTGCTGGTCTGGAATATACAGGTGACGTGCCAAAGCTGATTATGAAAGCAGACTTGTTTGATGTGGATGGAAAGTTTTTATCAGAAATAAGTGCAGTTGAAACAGATATGAACGGGCGCACAAATATGCCAGAAGCGTTCAGTTATTTTCGTGAGGACTTTATTGCCACATTATCGGGTATCTGGCAGCAGAAAAACCTTTACACGCTTGAAGACCGGGCAGATATTCATGTTGAATTGCCTGTAAGTAATCTGCAGAATTGGTACCGGTTACGCACGTTGTTATCCGAATTACCCATTGTCCAATCTATTTCTGTTGTGAAACTGACATCGAGCTCTGGTCTTCTAAGGCTCAGCTTATCTGGTTCGGTCGAAGCCTTGCAGATGTCAGTGCGTTCAATTGGATACAGGCTTGAGGTTGCTGGGGCAGTTTATCAGTTAAAGCTTGACACAAGCTGAATAGATGACTGTTTGCATGAAATGAAGACTCAATTGCCTCTGACATTGCTACTGCCATCTACTTATGACAAAGACAGTTTTGTGATAGGCAGCGCAAATGAGAAGGCTTTAGGCTGGTTAGAGCGGTGGCCGGATTGGCCGTTGCCTTTTAAGGGCTTGAATCTCTACGGACCATCAGGAAGCGGAAAGACGCATCTGTCTTATCTGTGGGCGGGCCGGGGCGAGGCTGTAGCCTTAAATAATTTATCGCACTTTGACCATGAACAGTTTTTGGAAATGCGACATGTAGTGCTGGATGATTTTGGAGTATCTGGCTATTATGATGATACGGCGGTGTTTCATTTGCTGAATTATATCAGTTCTGTCTCAGGAACGCTTTTAATAATCAGCCCCTATCCGGTTGCTCAATATAAGACTCCTCTATCTGATCTGAGGTCACGCTTGCGTTCATTAGCAGCACAGGAAATTGACCTCCCAGATGATGGGCTTTTAAAAGCAGTGCTGGCAAAACACTTCACAGATCGGCAATGTACAGTATCAGAACAGGTTTTAAACTATATTGTGAATCGGATGGAGCGGAGCTTTTCAGCAGCTCAGCAACTGTCTGCAGAAATAGACGCATTGGCTCTGTCACGAAAGGTTCCTGTAAGTCTGACAATCGCTCGTCAGGTTCTCGACAGTCACAAGGTAAAGTTGATATAAATTAAATAAACAAAAAATGAAAAGGAAACTTGCTAATGCTTGATTTTGGACTGACAGGAAAAAATGCAATCGTTTGTGCGTCATCAAAGGGACTTGGGCTGGGTTGTGCGCAGGCATTGGCAAAGACAGGTGTAAATCTGGTCATGTGTGCCCGCGGTGGGGAATTACTGGAAAAAGTGGCTGCTGCTATTCGATCTGAAACAGGTGTAACGGTAAAGACAGTTGCATGTGACATTACTTCTGCGCAGGGGCGGGAAGCTGTTTTGGCCGCTGCTGGTCATGTTGATATTCTTGTCAATAATGCAGGTGGCCCGCCACCCGGTGATTTTAGAGACTGGACACGTGATGATTGGATTAAAGCGCTTGATGCCAATATGCTGACTGCCATTGAACTGATAAAAGCAGTGGTTGATCCGATGATTGATCAACGGTTTGGGCGGATAGTGAACATCACATCTGGTTCAGTTAAATCGCCAATCCCGCAATTGGGGCTGTCTAATGGCGCGCGATCCGGGCTGACAGGTTTCGTGGGTGGGATCGCACGGCAAGTGGCAAGGCATAATGTGACTATCAACGGTCTGCTACCGGGCCAGTTCAACACTGACCGAATTGAAGGCTTAATTGATAACACAGCACGCCAACAAAACAAATCACCCGAAGATGTGCGCGCAGAATTAGAAGCTCGTAACCCTTCTGGCCGTCTGGGTCATATTGATGAATTTGGTTTTGCCTGTGCTTTTATCTGTTCTGCCCAATCAGGATATCTTGTTGGCCAGAATATTCTTGTGGATGGGGGAAGCTTTAATTCTAACGGGTAACGCTGTAATCTCTTAGGGCGAAATATGCAGGAGTTTTGTTTTTCCGTTTGTTACAAAAAGGGCGAGACGTCCTTTTTTCAGTTCAAGGGCCACTTGGCCAAAGATCTCATACCGCCACCCAGATAAGGCAGGAATGTCGGCCTTGTCATTCAGCGCCAGCTTTTCAAGGTCATCCGAACTAGCGATCAGACGCGGGGCAACTTCAAATTCTTCGGTTACATGTTTGAGCAGAACTTTCAGCAGGTCAATAAGAGCTTGAGGCGCTTTTTCTCGTTTTTCTTGGCGCTCAAACTGCGGATAGTCAAGTTCTGGTATTTGCGCTGCTTGCTGCAGAATATGAAGCACTGGTTTCACCAGCTTGCCCGTTTCTCCCCCAGGAAATCCTCTGATTTTCCTGAATTCAGCCGCAGTCTTTGGGTTCGAACCGGCGAGGTCAATCAAGGTGTCATCACGTAACAGACGGTTGCGAGGCACATCACGTTTTTGAGCTTCTAACTCCCGCCAATGGGCAAGTTTGGCTAACCTGTTCACCATAGAGGGTTTTCCCCCTCTGAATTTAAGCCGCTTCCACATTGTTTCTGGAGCTGGCAGATATAAAGATAGCGCCGAAAGAGATGCAAGCTCACTTTCCACCCAATCTGTCCGGTTGGTCTCTTTCAGATGGGCCAGCATCTGAGGATAAATTTCTACAAGGTAGATAACATCATCTGCTGCATATTTTACCTGTCTGTCTGTCAGTGGCCGTTCCATCCAATTGGTAAATCGTGATGATTTATCAATTGTTCGTCCTGTGTAATGCTGTACTAGCCTGTCATAGCCAACTTGATCCCCGAAGCCACAGACCATTGCTGCAATTTGTGTATCATAGATGGGAAAAGGGACTTGCCCTGTCAGATGCACGAAGATCTCCAAATCCTGACGCCCGGCATGAAAGACTTTTATAATGCTGGGATTCTGCATCAAATTGTAAAGCGCGGACATATCAATATCAGGAACCAGTGGGTCAACACATAATGTCGTTCCCGCTGCACTAAGCTGAACCAGGCATAATTTCGGATAGTAGGTGTTTTCACGCATGAATTCTGTGTCAATTGCCACAAATTCGGCATCTGCCAGCTTTGAAAGAGCTGAGTTAAGTTCTTCGGTTGTCTTAATGAGCTGAGGTTTAGAATTCATGACGCAGAGTGTAGTGTTTTAACGTGTCAACAGTAAAGCTTAACAGGGTGTGATCAGAGGGCTATTTTTTGCGATATGGTGAACAACTAATATCGAAGGTTGAATTTTCGTTCATTTGCTTGTTCTTTTCCATAAGTGATATATGTAAATCAAGGTTACAGGAGTTTTTTGGCTCAGGAATGTTGTGTGAGGAGCTTTGAGTGATGGTGAGGGTGGTTATTAAGAATAATATGAGGGCAGCATTAAGTGGCTTTGTCTTGCTTATTTGTTCTGGTCTTCCGTTGGCAGCTCAGGCTGTAGAGCTTGCAGCTCATGAAGCGACCTACAATATGAGCCTATTGTCTGTTGACCAAGATTCACAGATGGCCGGCATTAAGGGTAAGACCAGTTTTACTATCCGCAGGGATTGTGACGGCTGGAAATCATCTGAAAACTATATCCTTGAGTTTGACTATCAGTCTGGTGAAACAGTTATCATAGCCTCTCATTTCTCTTCATGGGAAGAGCTTGCAGGACAGCTTTATTCGTTTGAAGTGCATGAGGGGTCAACAAATGACGATGAAAAAAAATTTAATGGTTATGCAAACCTGCCGCCGGTTGCAGAACGCGCTGAGGCGTTTTTTTCTATGCAGCCAGACACAGCCATGCCATTACCTGCTAAAGTCTTTTTTCCTGTTGCCCACACGCGCGAGTTACTGGACAAAGCTGAAAAGGGTGGAAAGTTGTTTTCAGCCCATATCTTTTTCGGGGCTGAACCTGACCGCGCCTTGAAAAGAACCAGCTCTGTGATTGGTGCGCGTCAAGCGGTTAAGAATGAGGATAGATTGGGGCAATTAGCAGCGCAGGATTACTATCCTATCCAAATAGCCTATTTCGACCCAAACAGTTCTGAAGCAGTTCCTGAATACGAAATTACCTTCCATATGCTTCCAAATGGTGTGGTTGCTTATTATGAGGTGGATTATGGCACATTTGCAATCGATGCTGAGCTGGTTGACGCCAAACCTCTGCCGCAACCAAATTGCTCATAGATTCAGATGGTTATTTGGCGTAATCCCAAAGATGTGCGGCGCCATGGAGATACAGATGATCAGGGCACGGATTTGAAGTACGTAGGGGAACGAGAATATCACTATTGACCGAGGAGCGAATATAGCCTGGCCATTTGCGCGGGATGTTTGTGAACAGCCGCTCACTTTTAGCCAGTATGCCACAGATAAGAATTATGTCTGGGTCAAGCAAACCGATTACCATTGCCAGCCCGCGTGAAATTCTATCCTCGATCACTTGCATCGCTGATTCAGCAACAATGTCGCCGGCTTCAGCCTGTTTTATGATGTTTTCTGCAGTCAATTTGTTTCCAGTCAGCAACTCATAATCATGGCTCAGGCCTTCAAGGCTTACAAAATGTTCAAGACAGCCTGTTCGCCCGCAAACACATATCCGCCCTTCCAATTCATGACCCACCGGCCAGGGTAGGGATAAATGTCCCCAGTCTCCAGCCAGACCGTGCGGCCCGGAGAGAAGTTTGTCAGAGACAATGATACCGCCACACACAGACTGGTCTAAAGAAAGCGCAAAAATGGTCAGTTTATTGTCAAGCTGAAGTAACGATTTGGCTGCCACAGCCAAGCATTGACCATCTGAGGCCACAAGAACGGAGTGATTCAGAACCGCTTGCAAATCACGGCGCAGTGTCTTCTGAGCAATCAGGGGGTGATGGAGACTTGTAATCACCCCTGTTGAAGTTGTTTCATGACCCCTTACTGAAACACCAACTGGCAACTTAACATCATATTTATCTAAACAATGTTTCAGCGCCGATTCCAGCTGAACAAGAAGCTCTGAATAGGTATCAGCAGGCTTTAATGAAGAGCTGTAAACAAAATCGCCATCATCAGCGATGACAGCGATACTGTTTTCACATGGGCTAAGCCGGATGCCACATTTCATGGGCTACCGCCCTTTCAAATCCTTATTTTATTTTAGCTTCTCTGAATAACACGTGTTTGCGTGCCTTAGGGTCATATTTTTTGAGCTCTAATTTCTCTGGCTTTGTCCGCGGGTTTTTCTTAGTGACATAGTAAAAGCCTGTATCAGCGGTGCTAACGAGCTTAATTTGTAATGTTGCTGGCTTAGCCATCATCCACTCCATAAAGGACCAGTAAATTCACTGAGGTTGGTGTATGCTTTAGAATCGTACCAAAGTCAAGTTGTCTTCGACAAAAAGCGCTTCAACATGAGGAATGACTGACAGCTTAACGTCTGCGCCGTCCAGCTGATTTGTGTCGTCCTTTGAACCGTTTTTTATATTTTTCCTGAGGGGACCGCGCTGTCTCTGCCTGCTGAAAGCCACCTGATATCCAACTAAGGCTGATGTCGCCGCTGACAGGGGCAAAATTTTCAAGGCGGCATAGTAATTTATCACCAAGTCGAAATAGCCAGCCATGATGGCGTCCAAGTAACATCATACCGCCGGCCACAATTTCGTAAAAATCATCTGGCAGGGTGCGTCTTGGCACAAACCCCTCACTGGCTCCATCATCCAGCTTCACAAATAAACCGGACTTCGTCAGACCCGTTATAATCACTTCAAACTCTGCGATTGTCTTGTGGTTGAGAATCTGCGCAGCCAGTCGCGCGGTTGTGCGCCGTTCAGCTTTTGCAGCATTTTGTTCTGTCTGGCTGATGGCTGCGCATATTTCATCTAATTTTTCCCTGCTCGCTGACGACCTGCTGCCTTTTTTGCCAGTCATAATCTTTATCAGGCCGCGATGAACCAAAAGATCAGCATAGCGGCGGATAGGAGAGGTAAAATGCGCATAACGTTTAAGTCCCAGCCCATAATGGCCGATATTATCCGGTGAATAAACAGCTCGTGACTGACAGCGTAAAACAGCCTCATTCACAGCTGTCTCAGAATCTGTGTCTTTTACCTTCATCAGCAGTTCGTTAAATCTGTGCGGGCTCATGACCTGGCCCTTGGCAAAAGGCAAAGACAGCGCGTCTGTCAGTTCGTGTAAGCTGACTATTTTTTCTGGGTCAGGCTGATCATGTATTCGGTAGACACAGGTCTCTCCGGCCTGTTCCAGTGTTTCAGCAGCACATATATTAGCGGCGATCATGAATTCCTCGATAAGTTGATGTGCTTCTTCTTGATGATGCTCGATAACGCTGACTGGCTGATCTGTCTCATCAAATTGGATCCGGGCTTCGCTAATATTCAAGTTCAATGTACCGCGCCGGTTTCGTGATTTATGAAGTGTATGAAACGCGCCAATTAAATGATGAAGTGTACCTGGTGTGACTTTACAATCAGCCTCATCAAGGCTGCCTTCTATGACCTGTTGAACCTGTGTGTAAGTCAGTCGGGCAGATGACCTGATCAGTGCCTGAAAAAATTTATGTGACTGCTTTTTTCCCCCACTGTCTATTATCATTTCTACAGCTAGACAGGCTCTATCTTCATGCGGGCGCAAAGAACATAAGCCGTTTGACAATGCTTCTGGCAGCATGGGCACTACGGTGCCTGGCAGATATACCGAATTGCCGCGCTGTCTGGCTTCATTGTCTAAAATATCGCCGCTTTGCACATAGGTACTGACATCTGCAATAGCAACAATGATGCGCCAGCAATTTTCTGGTGCAGGTTCAGCAAAGACGGCATCATCAAAGTCTTTGGCATCTTCGCCGTCTATTGTTACGAGAGGTATAGCGCGTAAATCTTCTCGCTTGCCTAACTCTGGTAAAGACGCTGCTGCTGCTGCGTCCTCCATCTCTTCAGTGAAGACATGACGCAGATCAAATTCTGCGATGGCTAACGCTGTAAAGGCATGTGTGCTGTTAATCGAACCAAGGTTGCGCAGAGGATGGGCGACAAGTTGATACCCATTTTCCTTTACTAATTCTGCTTCCAGAAGGTCATCTTCAGAAAATGTCAGGTTGAGCTTGTTTCTGATCGGAACATCTTTCTTGCCGCCCTTTTCAGCCGGCACAAGAACCCAGCGGGGTTTTTTGGTTTTGCTTATATTTACAGCTTGCCCAAAAATGTGGCTCTGCCCCTTTGGCAATATGCGTATTAGCTCTGCCTCACAGTTTAGTTCATCCAGGCTCGCCCTCAGCCGCGCAAGCACGCGGTCACCTCGCCGCACAGCCTTGCCAGGTTTGGTTGAAGGCAGGATCGTAATTACCGGGCTTTCCTGCTCATCTCTATCAGCAAGCCTGGCCTGAGCATAACCATCATGATCAATCGAGATAACCTGAAGCAGGCTAATTGCTGGACTTTTGGACACCTCATTTACGAGTACAGCAGTATTATCTGTTGCCAGACGATGAAGTCTGGCCCGCAATTCTGAACGTTTCTGAGGGGGAATACCAAAGGCTTTTGCTATCTCGCGTAGTTTTGGTGGTGTGGGGCTGGACGTAATAAAAGCACTCAGTGCATCATCGTCAGGCATGGTTGGGTGTTGTTTTGTCACTGCTCACTCAGCCTGATTTTTCCTTGGTTCTTACCTTTGTCGTCTTCGTTTTTGCCTTTGCTTTGCCTTTTGCTTTTTTAACCTTTGACTTCTTTACTGGCTGGGCAGCTTTGGCTGCTAAAATTTCGAGAGCCTCAGTTAATGTCACGCTATCCATCTGCAGTGTCTTAGGCATAGGAGCACGCAGCTTGTTATGCTCAAAATATGGCCCAAAGCGGCCACGTTTCAAATGAACTTCGCCGCCATCTGGATGCTCTCCAAGAAAGCGCCCTGCTGTTTTTGCTGCTTCTGCCAGCAAATCAACAGCTCTGTTGATGCCAACGCTCAATATATCATCACCTTCTTTCAAGCTAGTAAATTTTCCCTGATATTTCAGATAAGGTCCATAGCGGCCAAGACCCGCTTGGATCATGTCAGATGTTTGCGGATGCAGACCGATATCGCGGGGTAAGGATAATAGGCCAAGCGCATAGTCCAAATCAACATCCAAGAGTAGCTTTCCCTTTGGCACAGAAGATCTCTTGGGCTTTTTCACCTCTTCACCGCCAAGTTGGACATAAGACCCGTAAGGCCCCTTTTTCAGATAAACCGGAAGCTGATTGACCGGATCTGTGCCTAATAATTTATCACCATCCAGTTCCTGCCCATCGTCATCACTTTCACCAGCAGCAACAATCTGACGCGTATACCGACAGTCTGGATAATTATTGCAGCCAATAAAAGGGCCAAATTTACCGAGTTTGAGTTCAAGATGTCCTGTTCCGCATTTACTGCAAATACGCTGAATTTTACCGTTTTCATCTGGTGTGAAAAATAGCTTTTCAAGCTCACTGTCTAATGTCTTCATGACATCTGGTATAGAGAGTGTCATCGCCTTTTCTATTGCAACAGCAAAATCAACCCAGAATTGCTTCAATAGCGCCCGCCAGTCCATTTTGCCATCTGAGACTTGATCCAACTTTGCTTCAAGCGCAGCTGTGAAGTCGTATTCAACATAGCGGGTGAAGAAATTTTCTAAAAATGTAGAGACGATGCGCCCGCGATGTTCCGGGATAAATCGTTTGCCGTCTTTCAGCACATAGCCACGTTTTTCGATGACCTGCATAATGCTTGCATAAGTGGATGGACGGCCAATACCTAGTTCTTCCATTCGTTTTACCAGACTGGCATCAGTGTACCGTGGTGGTGGCTGGGTAAAATGCTGTTCTGGATGAACCTGCTGAACCGCCATATCCTGGCCCTGGCTCAAAGGCGGCAGAATTCGGTTTTGCGGGTCAGCTGATTTATCTTCCTGATCATCACGATCCTCTCGATAGATTTTCATAAATCCATCAAAAATAATGACTGAACCGTTTGCTCGCATTGTTAGATGATCTGTTGTCGCGCTTAAATCCGCTGCAGTCTGGTCAAGCTGTGCATCTGCCATTTGACTGGCAATGGTACGCTTCCAAATCAGCTCATAAAGGCGAAACTGATCAAAGTCCAGACATTTGCGTACCTCATCGGGATGTCGCCATATAGATGTAGGCCGGATCGCTTCGTGAGCTTCTTGTGCATTGGCTGCCTTTGATTTGTAAACACGGGGCTTGTCTGGCACAAAATCAGCCCCGATTGTTTGCTGAATAGCCTCCCTTATCTGGCCGATAGCCTCAAAGCTCATTTGCACACCATCTGTACGCATATAGGTTATCAGTCCGGTTGTTTCACTGCCCAGATTAACGCCTTCATATAATTTCTGCGCAATTTGCATTGTCCGGCTGGCAGAAAATCCAAGTTTACGTGATCCTTCCTGTTGCAGAGTTGATGTCGTGAAGGGTGGGGAAGGGCGCCGCTTTACCCGTTTTGTTTCCATCGCAGAGACTTGCCAGTTTGCCGCTTCGATGCGTTGCCGTGCGGAAATAGCCTGCGCTTCTGTGCCGAGACTGAGCTTATCAAGCTTTTGTCCGTCAAGGTGGGTCAGCCGCGCTGAGAGATTGCCGCCATCTGTTGTCGTGAAATCAGTATCCACTGACCAGAACTCATCTGTTAGAAAGGCTTCGATTTCACTTTCACGTTCGCAGATGAGGCGTAGTGCTACAGATTGTACACGGCCGGCCGAACGTGACCCGGGTAATTTACGCCACAATACAGGAGAAAGGCTGAAGCCGATCAAATGATCCAATGCACGACGGGCCAGATAAGCTTCGATTAAATCGATGTCTAGCTCACGCGGGCTGGCGATTGCTTTGGTAATTGCCGTTTTGGTAATTTCATTAAAAACAACCCGCTCATAAGGGATATCACGTGTTTTACTATTTTGTTTCAGCAGTTCACAGACATGCCAGCTAATGGCTTCTCCTTCCCTGTCGGGGTCAGTTGCGAGGATCAGCCGATCGGCACCTTTCAGCGCTTTACTGATATCACGAATACGTTGCCCGCCAGAATCAGACATCTGCCAGCTCATCTCAAAATCCTGATCAGGCTTCACAGATCCATCTTTGGATGGCAGGTCTCGAACGTGGCCATAAGAGGCGAGAACCGTATAGTTCTCACCCAGATAGCGGTTAATTGTTTTGGCCTTTGCTGGCGATTCGACCACCACGACTTTCATCTGTTGTAACCCTTTATATGGTTCACTTTATGGTCGTGGCTATATAGGCATATTATTCAGAGCGTTAACTGTCTTGATCAAGGTGCGACACCCAGTTCCCAGTATGTCCTCGCACTTCCCCAGTCAGTTCCAGCTCCAGATGAATAGCTTGACCATCTATCGCAGAGACATGGCACCAGCAACACAATTCGTCAACTCCAATCGGGGCACAAGTTACGTTTTTAATAAAAATTTGACGCATTTTTCACCATTCTTCTGCTGTCATTCCAGCTCATTCCTTGATATTAACGGCTCCAAATCTATGACTTTTGGGCTGTTTAAGTTGTTGACCCCCTCGTGCTTATATATTTAACACAGCGTTAATTTGCGAGCGGGCTGCTAAAGCGGCGCAGCAATAACTAAAAAGGTATTGGCCCGATATTTAGAGCTCTTTTAACCAGTAGTTCAACAATAGGAGTTTTCTGATTCATGCTGAAGAGCACATACCCTCAAACCTTAATTTTTTTAATCCGAAGGCTTTTTACTGAAAGAAATTTTACTTTCCTCACCGCTCAAAATTCTCTTAATATTTTGTCTATGGCGTGCCCAGCACAATAGCCCAACCCCCCAGACTGTGATTTGTGCTATTCCTGAATTTTCGAACGGGCCGAAGGATGTAAACAGGCCAGCCGTAACAAAACTAAGCAGAGCTGAAAGAGAGGAAATACGTGTAAAGGCTGCTACAAGCAGCCATGTCGCTGCCATTATCAATCCAGTAAAAGGAACAATAACAGTGATGACAGCCATTCCGGTCGCCACACCTTTTCCGCCGGAAAAACGCAGCCATATAGGGAAACAATGACCAACCACTGCACCAAATCCAGCAAGTGCTGCGCTCTCTGGCGGCAGCCATAAACAGACAATGAAAAAGGCAATAGTGCCTTTCAATGCGTCCAGAATAAGGGTCAAGAATGCCAGCTTTTTTTGACCGGACCTCAACACATTTGTCGCACCGATATTACCTGATCCAATTGTCCGTATATCCTGGCTTGTTGCCAGATAAACCAGAACAAAACCAAAGGGAATGGAGCCAAGGATATAGCCAAATGAAAAGGATACCGCTAAATCAATAGGCATTACGCTATCCATCAGCTAGCTTGTGTCTGGCAGGCAAGATATACCATCGATCCATAGCCTGTTTACTTTGCCTTCACAAGGCTGACCGTCAAAAGGGGAGATACGCGAAAGACATTTAAATGTCTGCGCATCTATTACGCAAGCCGCATTTGGGTCAATCTGAACCAAATCTGCTGGCTTACCCGTTTTTAGACTGCCGCTGTCAAGCTTAAGTATACGAGCTGGACCTGTGCTCAGCAGTTCAAAGGCCCTTTTCCAAGAGAGCTGTCCGCCATGAACAAGCTTAGCTGTCATTTGCATAACTGTCTCAAGCCCCGGGCCGCCGCAGCTGGCCAAAGTAAAAGGCTGATTTTTCATATCTGGATTTACCGGAATGTGATCTGAGGCTACTGCATCTATGGTGCCATCGGACAACCCGTCCACGATGGCTTCCCTATCTTCTTCACATCGCAAAGGAGGGTTCATTTTCATGCGCGTGTCGTAACCAGATACTGCAAATTCATTCATCGTAAAATAAGGGGGTGCAGTGTCGGCAGTGATTTTTAGGCCGCGCTGTTTTGCCTGCCTGACTATCTCAACAGCACCAGCAGTTGAGATATGGCTCGCGTGGTAATGCACTCCTGTCGCTTCTGCCAGTTGGACGTCGCGTTCTAGAACAAGTGTTTCAGCAAGAGCTGGTTTGCCCAGAAGCCCCAACCGAGTAGAGGTCTCCCCTTCATTCATATCGCCATTTTCGCTCAGGCTGAAATCCTCACAGTGATGGATCACCGGCTTATCCAACATAGCCGCATAGTTCATGATACGATACATGGACAATGCGCTCTGTATAGATATTGTGCCGCTAGCAAAGCCAACAGCACCTGCTTTCGCCATCAGACCCAATTCAGCCATCTGCTCCTGTTTCAGCTCTTTGGTCATCGCCCCATAACAATGCACCTTCGGTCCATTGGCGCGATCAGCCCGCACCTGTAGGCTGTCTATGATCGCGGCATTATCAATTACAGGCAGAGTTGAGGGTAGCAGAACAACAGTTGAGATGCCCCCTGAGGCCGCTGACTGCAACAGACTGTCCATAGTTTCAAGATGTTCAGCGCCCGGATAACCAGACTGCACCCGCATATCAACAAAGCTAGGTCCGATAATATGGCTCTTACAGTCAGTGATTTTATCAGCTGCGATGCTGCTGTCTGCAGTGCCGTTTCCACTGTCTGCAATTATGCCATTTTCGATAAGCAGCCAGCCATTAGCATCAATATTTTGCAAAGGGCATATCAAACGGGCATTCATCAGAAGTTCGCGCATTACTTTGCCTCCTGAGCCTGTGCAGACAAAGAAACGGCTTCAAGGCACGCCATTCTGGTTGCCACGCCCATCTCAACCTGAGTGGTGATTAAGCTTCGATTGTGATCATCAGCGATAACCGAATCTATCTCTACGCCTCTGTTCATAGGGCCCGGGTGCATGATGAGCGCGTCTGGTGCTGTTGCGGCCAGTTTTTCAGCGTTGAGGCCAAACAGTTTAAAATATTCATGCTGGCTGGGAATTTCTCGGCCTTCCATCCGTTCGGTCTGCAAGCGCAGCATCATGACAATGTCAGCGCCAGAAATGCCGTCAACCAAATTGGTGAAAACAGGAACACCAAAGCTGTCAATCTTTGCAGGCAATAAGGTAGAGGGACTAACAAAGCGTAATTCGGCGCCCATAGCCCCGAGCAGGTATAG
>CABYIQ010000028.1 GCA_902518965.1 uncultured SAR116 cluster alpha proteobacterium | reverse complement strand
AGTGTTGCCACTTCAGAAGCCCAGCGGATTTCTGATTCCATTATTCTGAAAGTATTAGGGGCGCGGCGCACGGATATCATCCTGTCCTGGCTGTTTGAATATGCACTTCTAGGCATTCTGACCGCCCTAGTGGCATCTGTGATCGGCACAGGCGTGAGCTGGGCCCTGATCGTTCTGTTTCTGGAGTCTGACTTTATCTTTAATCTACCACTTATCCTATCCACGGCCTTTATCGGCGCAGCCTTTACAACTTTGTTAGGCCTTATTGGCGCAATGCGTAGCCTGTCTTTTCGGCCTGCGCCATTTCTGCGGGAAACGGTGTAAACAGCGTTTGGTCCAGCCAGCACAGAACCAGAGCTGAAAAAGCGGTTCCTCTATGCTTACCTTTTCTGCTATACGGAACGGGGATTTGCGAGCAGACAAATGATGGCGAAGCGATTAGGAGAAAGGAACATGGCAAATGATAAGGTGAACAAGGTTGTTCTTGCCTATTCAGGGGGGCTGGATACATCTGTGATCTTGAAATGGCTGCAAGAAACCTATCGTTGTGAGGTGATAACCTTCACCGCTGATTTAGGCCAAGGAGAGGATATTGAGCCTGCCCGTAAAAAGGCCGAATTGCTCGGTATCAAACAAATTTTTATCGAGGACCTGCGGGAAGAATTTGTATCTGACTATGTCTTTCCCATGTTCAGGGCCAACGCTCTTTATGAAGGGCTCTATCTGCTGGGCACATCCATTGCCCGCCCGCTGATCGCCAAACGTCAGATTGAAATTGCGCGCGAGATTGGCGCAGATGCGGTCTCACATGGCGCGACAGGCAAAGGTAACGATCAAGTGAGATTTGAGCTCGGCTATTATGCACTTCAACCTGATATCAAAGTGATTGCCCCCTGGCGGGAATGGGATTTGTCTTCACGCTCCAAGCTAATCGCTTATGCTGAAGCGAACCAAATTCCTGTTCCAAAAGACAAACGGGGAGAAGCCCCGTTCAGTGTGGATGCCAATTTGCTGCATATTTCTGCAGAAGGTAAGGTTCTGGAGGACCCGGCAACTGCCGCAGAGGAATATGTATTTTCGCGCACCGTTGCCCCTGAGCAGGCCCCTGATACCCCTACTGAGATCAGCATCACCTTTAAAGGCGGTGATCCAGTTGCGATCAATAATGTGGCGATGTCACCCGCAACTTTGTTAACTGAATTAAACAGGTTGGGCGGTGAAAACGGGATAGGCCGGCTTGATCTGGTTGAAAACAGATTTGTCGGCATGAAATCGAGAGGCATTTATGAGACGCCTGGCGGGACTGTCCTGCTGGCAGCTCGCCGTGCAATGGAATCCATAACATTGGACAGAGGTGCAGCCCATTTAAAAGATGAGCTGATGCCTCGTTATTCTGAATTGGTATATAATGGGTTCTGGTTTTCACCGGAACGCGAAATGCTGCAGGCTGCGATTGATAATTGCCAAGATATGGTGAATGGTAATGTAAACTTAAAACTTTATAAAGGCAGCGTGGTTATCACTGGGCGTTCTTCACCAAATTCCCTCTATTCAGAAGATCTGGTAACCTTTGAAGAAGGGGCTGCTGATTATGACCATCAAGATGCGCATGGTTTTATCCGCCTCAACGCGCTCAGGCTGCGGGTACTGGGTTCAGCCCGCCGCAAGCTGACGTCGTTATGATCTGCTTGGGCCAATTGGTTACAATCCGTCTTATTCACCACAGACAGGCCCTACCTCTTTATTATTAAGCGGCTTCTGTTTAAACAAGACAAATTTTGCTGGAGCAAGCGCATATCCTGTATCTCTTAGACCCGTTTCACAGGGAGCAACAAAAGAGATTGAATATGCACCATTACCATTAGAATGTTTTTTGAATTCTTGATATTCCGAAGAAAAAATTAAGGCAACTGTAAGAATGACTATCGGCATTATGAAATTTCCTTTCTGAATCTTTGTCGTATAACAGACAAAAAATACATTGTCTCAATCTAAGCATTTTTTGCGATAAATACGTTTGTTTGTAGACAAAAAGGAGGCCGAAAAAAGGCCCTGCCACAACGGCAGGGCCCGATACCTTTTCAAATGAAGAACTGGATTAACCAGATACGCGCGAGGCAACATTCTCCCAATTCACCAAATTATCCAGGAAGTTTGTCAAATAAGCAGGCCGTTTGTTGCGGAAATCAATGTAGTAAGAATGTTCCCACACATCACAGCCCAAAAGTGCAATCTGACCGAAACAGAGCGGGTTGACGCCATTCTCCGTCTTTGTAATAGCAAGGCTTCCATCAGCCTGCTGGACCAGCCAGCACCAACCTGAACCAAACTGGCCAACACCTGCGGCGACAAAAGCCTCTTTAAACGCATCAACAGAGCCAAACTGATCTGTTATAGCAGAGCTAAGTTCAGATGGCATCTCTCGGCCTGAGGGGCCCATCATTTCCCAAAATTGAATGTGATTCCAATGCTGGGACGCATTATTAAAAATACCGTTCTGAGCGACAGCATCAGCCTGATAGGTACCTGTGATAATTTCTTCCAGAGCACTGTTCTCCCACTGAGTGTCCGCGATCAGCTTATTGCCATTATCAACATAGGCCTTGTGGTGAAGGTCATGATGAAATTCCAGCGTTTCCTGGCTCATTCCGCCTGCGGCTAGAGCATCGTAAGCATAAGGCAGTTCGGGTAATTCAAAAGCCATCTTTATCTCCTTGTTTATAAACTTAAGAGGCCTGCATTATTGCTGGCTATCTCTGTTGCATAATTTAAGGGCGGGTGCACAGATTAGATATGCTACATCCAAGCAAAAAGATAAACCAATTTCTGTAATGTCAAGCTCTATGCAGCAGTGGTTATCTACGGCTGAAATTCAGCTTTTAGAACTTTAGCCAATGCCTTTGATGGTCATGGACCGCATTGAAACCTGCCGCCCCCTTTTTTAAAACCCTAAATTTTAAGTTCTGTTTCTGAGCAGCCTGATTAGGCTGGAGGTATCATTGCGCCCATAACCACGCTCAGATAGGGCAGCATAGAACTGAGCTACCAGAGCAGTCACCGGCAGCTGGGACCTGTTGGCAGCGGCTTCTGCAAGACAAATCCGCAAATCCTTGCGCATCCAATCAACCGCGAAGCCAAAATCGAATTCATCTCTGACCATGGTAGAACCCCGGTTTTCCATCTGCCATGACTGTGCCGCGCCGCCAGAGACAACCCCCAACACTTTATCCATATCCAACCCTGCATTCTGACCGAAATTGAGCGCTTCAGACAAACCCTGCACCAAACCGGCAATACAGATCTGGTTGACCATCTTCGTCAACTGACCTGCTCCTGCTGACCCCATATGGGTCACCCGTGCCCCATAACAAGACATTAAGGGTTCGGCCTGGTCAAAAGCCGCGGCGTCACCGCCGCACATTACTGTCAGCTTGCCACCTTCTGCTCCAGCCTGACCACCAGAAACAGGTGCATCGATAAAGTGCAAGCCCCTAGCGCGAGCAGCATCATAAAGTACCCTAGCAATATCAGCAGAAGCGGTAGTGTTATCAATGAAGACAGCATCGGCACGCATAGTCTTGAACGCACCATCGGGACCAGTGGTCACAGAGGTGATATCCTTATCATCGCCGACACAAGCAAATACAAAATCACATCCTTTCGCAGCGTCAGCGGGTGTGTCCGCCTTTGCGCCTTCATACTCAGCCACCCATTTATCAGCCTTTGATGCTGTTCTGTTATAAACAGTAACGTCATAGCCACCTGTCTTCAGATGCCCTGCCATCGGAAAGCCCATAACCCCTAGACCTAAAAATGCAACCTTTGCCAAAAGAATTCTCCTTAACCTTAATCAAATCACAAAACTAGCCTTTTTCTGTATATTGCAGCTGTCCACAACGACCAGAATAATGAAGAGGGTAAAGACAAGTCCAGCGCTTTTCTTCTCCTCTAGCAGAAAGGCAGTCTGATCAATTATCAGAATCTGATTTTTGCTGTTCAGTAGGGCTGAGCATGTTATGCTAGCCCTTCCTAAAGCGGTCGTTTCGACGTAGTGGTTAGGTAGTGCGGCAAAAGAGAGCAGTCATGTCAGTATTGATAAGTGATGAGCAGATTGAAATTTTGATTTCTGAGTCAGAAATTAAGGCCCGTATAAATCACTTGGCAAAAGAAATATCGGATACCTACAAAAAATCTGACCAACTTGTTGTCATTGGGCTGTTACGTGGTTCCTTTATTTTTATAGCTGATCTGGTGAGGCGGTTAAACCTGCCTGTTGAGGTGGATTTCATCACAGTATCCAGCTATGGAAATGAGATGGAATCAAGCCGTCAGGTCAGAATCATCAAGGATCTGGAAACATCCATCAAAAACCGAGATGTGCTAGTGGTCGAGGACATTATTGATACTGGACACACGTTGGCACAGGTTCTGCAAATCATGCAGACCCGAAAGCCAAAGAGCCTGTCTGTGTGCACATTGCTTAATAAGCCCTCACGCCGAGAAATAGAGGTTACTGTCCGCTGGACAGGTTTTGATATTCCAGATGAGTTTGTCATCGGCTATGGCATTGATTACGCACAGCAAGGCCGTAATTTACCACATATCGGCTTCGTCCACCGACCTTAGTGCTTGGAAGCAGTTCCAGCATCAGGCCATGAACGCAGTCTCATAAGGATAGCTTGATAAAGGTTCAGCTCCCGTAGCTGTAATCACGATCTGCTCCTCCAGCTTGACCCCTTCATGCCCCCCCTCTGCCCCAACATAGGCTTCAACACACAAAGTCATGCCCTGTTCAAGACACCCATCATAGCCATGATGCTTGGCATCTTCAGGATATCGAATAGAGGGATATTCGTCACATAAACCAATGCCATGCGCCAGCACACCATATCTGAGCGGCCTGTATGCGGCAGGCAGGCGGTGGGATTTGGCTGTCACCTCAGAAAAGCTCATCCCAGGCTTGAGCAGTTCCATATTTGTCATCACATGTTCATAAGCAACCTGATAGAGATGCTTTTGCTGCTCGTTTGGCGGAAGATCACCCACAATCCAGCTGCGTGATATATCACAGCAATAGCCATAAGTTGAGACAAGATCAGTATCAAAAGCAAGCATGTCCCCAGCCTGCATCACCCGTGGACCACATTCCTGGAACCAGGGATTCGTGCGCGGCCCAGAGGCCAGAATACGAGTTTCAATCCATTCCCCACCGCGCCTGATATTTCCAGCATGCAATTCTGCCCAGACATCATTTTCAGTGACGCCCGGTTGCACAGCAAGGCGCATTTCATCGACAGCCCGCTCACATGCATGAACAGCACAGCGCATGGCTTTCAGCTCATTCTCATCTTTAATCGCTCTGGCATGTTCACTTAAAACTTGACCGTCCAAAATCTGCACACCTTTAGTCTGGAGAGCCCTGTAGCCTGCATTTTCAATCTTATCCACAGCCAACCGCCGATTGCTGGCCCCATATTCACGCATGAGATCCGTGATTTGACCCGCAAAGGCCGCTGCATGCTCATCTGTGCGGTTGCCTGTTTCAAAATAGAAAAATGATGCCCCGTCCCGCACCTCACCAACCAGCGGCAAATGTGCAGACAGATGTTCGCAATTATGAAAATCAAACAAAATGACCTTGCCAGTCGGCGGCACAAAACAGGCCCGAGCAGCATTATGGGCAATCCAAAGCTGCATATTTGTGGTGTCTGTCGCATAGCGAATATTCAGCGGATCAAATAGCAACAGCCCTGCACAATCATATGCGCTGACCTGCTGCTGCAATCGAGACAGACGATAGTGCCGCAGAGAGGCCATGTCAGGGACACATAAACCGGCCTGTTGCCATTCTGAAAATGCCAGTTTGGTTGGCCCAATTTCCACACGATCATTCAGATCAGGCGTGCCATCTGGTTTTAAATGTGCACGTCTGCTGGGATCAATTTTTCGGTTTGAGCCAACAAATACTGAAGACAAAACCGTCTCCCCACACTTTTGGTTTAAATCTCGCCTGTCTTCAACTTGTTCGGTCAAAAGGCTCTTGCCCATTCTGCAAGCGACAGAAAAACATATAAATCCGAAACTAAAAGGCCTGTTTTGTCCTTTTGATGCCCATAAAATCAAGCCGAGGCCGGTCCTGATTTCCTCTATCAGTTAGAGACAGACAACATAGCGGCCCTGAATTTTTCCGTTCAGGATATCCTTGCCAGCTGTTTCGAGATTTTCAAGTGTAATTTCAGTTGCAATGCTGTCCAGCTTATCCAGTGGAAAATCATCCACCAATCTGGACCAGGCCTGAACCCTACTGTCATATGGCTGGTTAACTGAATCAATCCCTAGAAGATTGATGCCACGTAGCAAAAACGGAATTACACTTGCCGGCATTTGATGGCCACCAGCATTACCAATGGCCGCAGCAGAACAGCCATATTTCAACTGTCCTAGAATACGGGCCAGCATCTCACCACCCACATTATCAATACACCCTGCCCAGCGCTCAGACTCTAAGGGTCGTTTAATGGCCTCTGCTAGTTCGTATCTAGGGACAAGTGTTTCTGCACCCAAACTTTTTAAATAGTCACCTGACTCCTTTATCCTGCCTGTAACCGCAGCCACGGAATAGCCGAGAGCTGCTAGCAAAGCGATTGCAAAGGACCCCACACCACCGGCAGCGCCTGTTACCAAAACCTCACCCTTGTCTGGGGTCAGCCCGTGACGTTCAAGTGACTGAAGACCGAAAACAGCAGTAATGCCTGCAGTGCCAAAGATCATTGACTGGCGCATATTCATGCCTTTTGGTAAGGGCACAAGCCAGTCTCCTTTGACAGATGCTTTTTCAGCATAACCACCATGCCAAATCTCACCAATTCGAGACCCTGTCGCAATGACTTGATCACCAACAGCATAGCGGTCATCTTCGCTTTTGAGCACTTCCCCTGCAAATTCAACACCAGGAATTCGAGGAAATTCTCGAATCAAACCGCCTTGCCCGTTCAAACACAGACCATCCTTATAATTCAAACCAGCATAACGAACACGCACAATAACCTCACCATCAGCCGACAGAAAACTATCTTCCAGGTTTTCAATGGTCATAACCGGTTGGCGATCTTCTGTCTGACCCATCAGAACGGCTTTAAACATCAGTTTTCTCCTGTAGACTTATTCGTGAGCCAGAATGTCACAGCAGGCCAAAAATCACAAAGCCCAATTGCACGTTCTGGCCAGATTTGTTACTCGTTAAGAAGTATAGAAATAGTAGACTAAAATCAGGGCGCGCAAATGAAAAGTTTTGACAGACAGCCACCCAAGATAGCATTTGAGAGACTGCAAGCGAAACCAAATGCGTTGCTGATTGACTGCCGAACTAAGGCTGAATGGGCTTATGTCGGGGTACCTATACTGCCAGACAACCCCCAAAAAACCAATTTTATTGAGTGGGTTGACACAGCCGGGCAGCCTAACCCAGACTTTTTGTCTGAAGTCAGAAATATTGCTAGCGCAGACACGCCCTTATACCTTATCTGCCGATCAGGTGTGAGGTCTGCGGCGGCCTGTCAGTTCTTAGCCGAATCCGGCTTTACTGCATTAGTGAATATTGAAGACGGATTTGAAGGTGAGATTGGATCAAGAGGTCAGCGCGCCAGTGTAAATGGCTGGAAATACTGCAGCTTACCCTGGAAACAAGGTTAGACTGGGTGCTATCTGCGATTGCTAGTTGAGCTCTATCTAACAACCTACTTATTTTGATCAGTTGCTGCGATTTCAACTGGAAACCCGTTTGTCTTCACATCAAGGCCAAAGGGCTTTGCATGACGTTTGGGGACAATGCACGTTTACCAAGCCGGTCAAACTATGAACCTGTTTTTTCTGCTTATTTCAAAATATAGATTGTCAACGTTTCGTCTCAGGGATAAGTCCTTGCGGTGCAAACCTAAGCATCAGCAGCATTATTAACCCCATTGTCATTAGACGCATATGGGCCGCGCTGGCCAGAAGGTGACCTCGCAAAGCGCTGGTTTCAGAAAGAGGCGCGGTAATGACATCCATCAACCACAATCCAAGCGGTTCTGATTCAATCCAGAAAAACCAAATCACAAAACCGCCCAGAATCGAACCAAAATTATTTCCAGATCCACCCACGATGACCATAATCCAAATTAGGAAGGTAAATCTAAGCGGCAAATAAGATGCAGGTGTAAATTGGCCATCCAAAGTTGTTAGCATCGCCCCAGCGAGCCCTATTACAGCTGATCCAAGGACAAAAACCTGGAGATGTTTCGCAGTGACATGTTTACCCATAGCGTTTGCGGCTACCTCATTATCCCGGATCGCCCGCATCATTCTGCCCCAGGGCGAGCGCAAAGCTGTCTCAAACAACCAAAACAGCATAAGTAAGACAATCGTGAACAAACCAGCGTAAGTCAGCTTTACGATAATAGAGGACATTTCCGGAACATCTGTATCCAAACGACTAGCAAGATTGATGACCCATAGTTCTGCCTGAAGGTCAATTTCATAGGGCACAGGCCGGGGCAGTCCATTAACATTCTTGACGCCCCGCGCCAGCCAATCTTCATTTTTCAGCACATAGATCACAATTTCTGAAATGCCCAGAGTGGCAATTGCCAAATAATCTGAACGCAGACCAAGTGAGATACGCCCAATCACGTAAGCAGCCCCTGCCGCAAAAATGCCGCCGACCACCCAAGACACTAGAATCGGCAAATTCAACCCACCAATATGGCCCGCCTTAGCAGATTCAATTGATTCGATCGCTTCGACAGCTGGATCTACAATCGCCCGCATAACAAGATATCCTGAAAGGATCACAGCCGTCATCATCCAGTACCGCCAGCGGGTAATGTGCTTAATTCGCCCCCAGACAAAGACAGCTAGAACAGAGGTCAGAACGATAATCACCCCGCCCCCTAAAAGACCCATACCACCAGCCTGCCAGCCTGCTTGTACAGGTGGCATAGAGACAAGAACACCTGCTAAACCACCAAGCGCAGCAAATCCCATTATCCCAAAATTCACAATGCCGGCATATCCCCATTGGATATTTGCTCCTAATGTCATTATCGCAGAGATCAGACACAGATTTAAAATGGCCAAAGACAGATTCCAGCTCTGCAGCTGCCCAACAATGACAAACAAAACCGCCATGATGCCAAATAGAACAGGGATGCGTTTCTTTTCTAAAAACGGATGTGTGGACTGTGAAAACATGGCGACTATATCGTCTTTCCGGCAAACAGCCCGGTTGGACGAATCAAAAGCACAACCAGAAGAATAACGAAAGATACGGCGATTTTATAGTCAGTCGACAGCAACTGCACCAACCCTTCAGGGGCCCATGCTCCCGGCAACATATAGGTTGCCACCTTTTTATAGGCAAAAGTAATAAACAATTCCGAAAACGCAATTACATAGCCGCCAATGATGGCGCCCACAGGATTGCCGACACCACCCACAATCGCAGACGCAAAAATTGGCAGCAACAAAGACAGATAAGTAAAAGGCTTGTAACTTTTATCAAGGCCATAAAGCGTCCCAGCAAGAGCTGCTAAAGCCCCTGTAATAATCCAAGTGATCATTACTACACGTTCTGGATTAATTCCCGATAACAGTGCCAGATCCTCATTATCTGAATAGGCCCGCATGGATTTCCCTGTTTTGGTTTTGTTCAGAAACCAGAAAATAAGCGCCACAACAATAACAGCCACGATAATTGTCACGCCCTGTGTTGTCTTTATGGCTAGCCCTTCATTTAGTCCTGTCATTTTCTTGAAAGCACGCGCTTTTAGCAGGAACCGCTGCCCATCGGTGAACACTCTGTCTGCCGGACCAATGATAAACCGGATCAAGCCACCGAATGTGAACATCACACCAACAGATACAATCAGATAGGTCACTGATTCTGAACGTTTTTGACGGTAATAGGAAAATACCACCTTGTCAGTGGCAAGAGCTAGAAAAATCGTCATCAGCATCGCAACGGGAAGCGCGATGAGCGCGGTTGGCAAAACGCCAAGACCGATGTTTTGTTCTTGCAGCCACCATGTCATCAATACAGTAATCATGGCCCCAAAGGACATCAGCTCGCCATGGGCAAAATTGGAAAAGCGCAAGACGCTGTAAACCATGGTCACACCCAACGCGCCAAGGGCCAGCTGACTTCCATAAGCGAGGCCTGGCACGACAACAAAATTTGCAATTACAACAAGGGCATTCAGACTATCCATATTCTTCACCTACCCCCCAAGAAAAGCCTTGCGCACATCATTATCAGCGAGCAGGGCTTGCCCTGTATCAGTATATCTGTTGCGCCCCTGAACTAGAACAAAGCCCTTGTCAGCTATATGAAGAGCCTGTTTAGCATTCTGTTCAACCATCAAAATCGCAATTCCTGTGCGCGCCACTTCGATAATACGGTCAAAGAGTTCATCCATCACAATCGGGGACACACCTGCTGTTGGCTCGTCCAACATCAGAACTTTTGGCTGTGTCATAAGAGCCCGGCCAACAGCCACCTGCTGACGCTGGCCGCCAGACAGCTCTCCTGCCGGCTGATCTGCCTTCTCCTTTAATACTGGAAACAACTCCAACACCTGGGAGAGGGTATCGGTGACATCATCTGCACGCACAAATGCGCCCATCTCCAGATTTTCAAGCACTGTTAGTGATGGAAACACATTATTAGTCTGTGGCACGAAGCCCATGCCTTTGCGCACTCGTTCTTGAGGTTTAAGGGCGGTGATATCCTCACCATTCATCAACACCCTCCCAGACCGCAACTCCAGCATGCCAAACACAGCTTTCATCGCTGTTGACTTGCCAGCCCCGTTTGGTCCAACAACCACAGCAATTTCACCCTCATCCACGCCAATGGTACAGTCATGCAGAATGTCTGCATCCCCATACCCACCTGTCATTGCCTCACCGACAAGATAACGCATTTGCCTGCCGTCCTTTATCTATTTTTCAAACCTGTGCCGAGATAAGCCTCGATTACATCTTCATTATTGCGAACCTCGGTAGCAGAACCTTCTGCAAGGACACTGCCCTCGGCCATCACAATCACCGGATCGCATAAGCGGCTGATAAATTCCATATCATGCTCGATCATACAGAATGTGTAATTCTTTTCCGCATTTAACCGTTGAATTGCATCACCAATTTTCTTCAGTAAGGTGCGGTTAACTCCTGCGCCAACCTCATCCAAAAAGACGATTTTTGCATCCACCATCATCGTTCGGCCAAGTTCCAGCAACTTTTTTTGCCCACCAGATAGGCGGCCAGCAAGTTCATCAGCAACGAATTCCAGCTGCAGAAACTGAATCACCTCTTCTGCTTTTTCAGCCAGTCTTTGCTCTTCCTCACGGACTATAGATGGCCGAAACCAAGCATCTATAAGCCGTTCACCTGACTGATCGGCAGGCACCATTTTCAGATTGTCACGCACCGTCAATGTAGAAAATTCATGTGCTATCTGAAAAGTCCGCAATAGACCTTTATTGAACAGCTTATGCGGCGGCAGACCGGTGATGTCCTCACCATCAAGCAATACCTGACCGCTGTCAGGTTTGAACAGACCAGCTATTACATTAAACAAGGTGGTCTTACCTGCTCCATTTGGGCCAATAAGTCCTGTGATTGACCCTGATGCAATTTCCAAAGAAGCATCATTAACAGCGCGGATGCCACCAAAGGATTTATGGATATTTTGGATCGAAATCATAAGACCAACCAGCAAATAAAACAAAGCCCAGGCATGAAAGTCAGCCTGGGCTTTTGATAGGTGTTTTATGTCTAGCGATAACCAACGGTGACGTTTTTACCACCCTGAACTTCGATCTCAGCATAGTTACCAGCTGATTCACCTGCGCCAACAAGTTCAACTGCCGAAGCGCCTACATAGTCAATGGAAAGTCCCTGGCGTAGATATTTCAGACCTTTTGCAAGCTCGCCAGGAAAAATTTTCTCACCAGGTGCATTGGCAACCTTCATCATGTGAGATTTGAAAACCTGACTATCTGAAGATTTCGCTGATTGCATAGCCAGCAGAATCAATGCAGCGGCATCATAACTTTCTGGAGCAAACGGACCAGCTGCAAAGCCAGCTGCTTTTGCCATATCAGAAAATTTAGCTGCGCCGGGGCTATCTGTTCCAGGTACTGTTCCAATTGAGCCATTCAGATCAGGGCCAATAGCTGCAGGCAAGGCGTCACCAATCATACCATCTGGCATAAAGAACATATCAAACGCACCTGTGTCCAATGATGCTTGAATTATACCTTTACCGCCTTGATCCAAATATCCAGCGACAATCAAAATATCACCGCCAGCCTGTGCAAGCGCAGCAACTTCAGCGTTATAATCGCCTTTGCCATCTTCATGCGCCGCTGAAATGGTGATTTTGCCACCCCGGCTTTCAAAGTTGGCCTTGATGCTATCTGCTAAGCCCTTACCATAATCATTATTTACATAGGACATTGCAGCGGACATCATGCCCTTTTCAGTCAGAATATCGGCGACTACCTCACCCTGACGAGCATCAGACGGAGCAGTTCTGAAGAAAAGATCATTATCTTCGATTGTAGATAAAGCAGGTGATGTTGCTGACGGGGAAACCATAACCACGCCGTTGGCCATTGCCACATTCTGCAGAATCGCCGTGGTTACACCCGAGCAGTCAGCACCTACCATGGCATTAATTTTATCAGAGGTAATCAGTCGTTCAGCGGCTGCTGTAGCAGCAGCGGAGTCAATACAAGTTGAATCACCTCTCACCGAACTAATGTTAGTTCCGCTCATAAACTCGCCACTCTCATTAGCCTCAGAAATGGCCAGTTCAGCGCCCATTGCCATATCAGGGGTTAGTGATTCGATAGGGCCTGTGTAACCCAGAATGATACCTAGTTTCACATCAGCTGCAAAAACAGGCGTTGCCATCATGGCCAAAGCCAAAGATGCGCTTAATAGTTTTTTCATTTCTCGCTCCCAGAAAAATTCATTTTTTGCGGCGCCTCGGGCTTCTAAATTCGCCCATGCACACCGAACAAATATCATCTTACAAATCAAATGCAATTCTGACAATATTTATACAACTGAAAATGCTTTTTGCCAGTTAGCTCACTTACTTGGCTACCTGAGGGGTAAGCAGTTCAATCTGGCCAATGATCTTGCAGGACGGGCAGTCCATCTGCCATTGCGGGACAATGGTTCTACAAGCACCACATTGCCAACTACTGGCTCGCGGCGCATGGGCAGCTGCAAGCAAAGCACTCTCACGTTCAGCGGCGGATTTATCATCTAGAATCTGCCCTAGTGACTTTGCCCGCTTATCAGCCAGTTCCACATTCAGAAGAAAATACTTATTTGAATGGCCCTTTTGTGATACCGCTTGCAAAGCGGAAGATGCAGATGCCCAAATCCCCCTTTTCAGAGCAGCTTCGGCAACAATCAGGCGGGCTTCATCCTTATTTGCCGCCTGTTCAGCAAGGCCAGACAGGCGAGCAACAAAATGGCCGTCATTATCCGAAGCCACTTCTGCTATCTGATTAGCCAGACGCTGATGCGGGACCGCTTTGAAAGCTGTCTCCAAACGTTTTAATGCTTTGCGCGAAGAAGAGGCGGCTTCCAATCGGGCCAGCCTAATGATTGCTTCAAGAAAAGACGGGGACCAGTTAAGAGCTTTAGCCAAATAGACGTGCCGGCTTTTATCATCTTTCTGCTGTTCAGCCAAACGCAAACAAAGATGGGCTGCCAGCAATTCAGGCTTATTCAGCTGGCCAGCGCGAAAATGTGCCGTATCAGACGGTAGCAGAGGTAGGGAGTTTTTCTGACTGCCAGCCTCTTTGAAGAAGCTGTTCTTGGATGAGAGCAATCCCTCAAGCCGGTGAAGGGCTGATTTCCAGTTCCCACGGTTTAAATCTTCTGACAGCAAGACCAGATTCGCAGGTGTTGAATCTGCCTTTATGGTTAGGGCTGCACGGGCAGCCATACAGCTTTTTTCAATTTCACCCTGGTCCAGATGCAACCGCATCAATCCCAAATGTCCAAAATAGGCTGTGCCAGGCTGTGCGGATAAGGATTTGAAATAACGCTGCGCTGCCCTGTCATCTCCAGTGGCATGAGCTGCCTGCGCAGAAAGCAAATCAGGCAATACACCTTGCCCCAGCAACCGTTCTGCCCGTCGGGCCAACTTACGTGCCTCCGCCATATCACCTGCAGCAAAAGCCACCATGCCCTGCCCAAGCGCCTCATCACCGCGACGACGACGACGGGCTCGCCAATTATATCCCAACCAGGACGGCCAGCTGATCACGCTAACCAATAATTTAACAATCAGGATTAGACCTCCAAAACTTATCAGAAGACCTGTGATCAGCAAGCTTGTCATCATCTCAACTCGCCAGCCCAGCCAGTTAATGACCGTCACACCCTGCTGTGCCGACAGCCAGCTGGCAAGAAGCGCGGTCAACACGCAGAAACCTAAAAATGCTAACAGTCGAATCATTGCTGCTCCTGGTCGGGCGGCACCCGTTCAACAGACACCAAGCTGCCAGCCCACTCTGATACATCTTGCCACCAGCCAGATATAGACGGCAAAGATAAATTGGGCACAGCCAGTTCAGGCAAATGTTGCAGAAGGCTGTCTGCTTTTGGCTGCGTGTCGGATGAGGCCATGCTGTCAGCTTGCTGCGCAGATTTTTCCTGTTCAGGCCCAAAGCTGTTCAATGCGGCCAGCTTCTCAGCCACAAAAGCAGATTGCGAATCAATCCTTTCGATATCTTTAATCAATGCATCTCTAAACTGAACAACTGAACTGGCCGTATTTTTTATCTGGTGATCAAGGCCAGAAAGATTATCCTGAACAGCCTGCAACTCACGCATCAGTGCCGCCTGTTGATTAGACAGCATTTGCATATCTGTACTAAGTTGACTGATCCTTATTTCAATATCTGCCTGCCAGCGATCATCTGACGAAGGAATAAAAAGCGGGGCAAGGTAAGGCCATAAGGACAAGCCAAGGGTCAAAATCACCGCACAAATCAGCACCAATGTCACAGGTGATATTTGGCGCAGCCTGTCCAGAACAGGCGCAGCGGCAAGCTGGCCTTCAATAACGGTTTCAGCAGCAGAGTGCTGTTTTGTTTTTGCCTTCTGACCGTTTGTCTTTTTACTGGAGGTCCGTTTTAAAACCATCTGCACTGCAGCTCTGCTGAATAATCAAGGACGTATTTGTCCAGTGTGATTATTCCTGCAGAGGGCTTTCAGGTCAATTTTTGTGAGCTTTTTTTACAAATTTCTGCTGAAACCAGTCTACGCATAACTGCAGAACCGCTTGTCTGTCGGGGCTGTCTGCCTCAAAGGCTGGATAGCCCCCTGCACGCGCCTGCTCTGCTAGGCCTGCACTAGCCGCCAGAACTGTCAGCTGAACCGGTTTTGCTGTTGGGGCATATTCAGCCAGCCACAGCTGAAACTGTTCGAGCGTCCGCGCTGAAAAGACAATTACGGCTGCTGGTTGTTCAGATAGCAAATGATCCTGGACCACCTGATAAGGGGTGAGCAGTCCGTCTGCATGATAGACAACCTGCCTTTTCACCGTGATCCCCTGCGCTTTTAGACAAGCTGTCATATCCAGATGAACATCCCGGCCAGACAACCACAGAAAGGGGCCAGCTGCCCCCTGCTGGCAAACCTGATCAGCGAGGTCAGCCGCATTGCCCTTGCCCGCATAAGCGATTGAAAACCCCGCCTGTCGCAAAATATTTGCACTTCCGCTGCCAACACACCATACAGGCAGAGAGCGCAATTCAGAAGAGGCGTTTGCCTGATCTGCAAGATAGCGACTGGCGTGTTTGCTAGTTATGATGATGCCCTGATAATCGCCAAGCTGATCTGCGCTGCTGAACAGCACAGGGGGACCAGACAGATAAGCTACCTGCAGCATGGGCAAGGCCACTGACTTTACAGCCAGCCTTGTCAGCTCTGCCACATCGGCATCACAGTCAGGCTGGGGGCGCAGACAGATGATCATTTAAAGCCTCCTGAAGCTGTTAGCTGAGTGTGGCTACTGTCAGGCCAGACCATCAGGCAAGGAAGGCTTTGCCGCCACACATTTGCAGCAAGCGCTGTCCAAGTTCTGTACCGATCTGTTGTGCCTGTTCGCGGCTACCTTCAGCATCAGCTGCAAATTTCTGCTGCCCATCAGCAGATAACACCGCTGCCGATAGCGATAATCTGCCTGCAGCATCCAGATCAGCCATAGCCGATATAGGGGTACGGCAGGACCCGTCTAAAGCTGCAAGAACCGCTCTTTCAGCAGTGATGCAATCTGCTGTCTCCGCACAATGGGCAGAAGCAAGGCAAGCCCTTACTGCATCTGCCCGGCTGCCAGACGATTTGATTTGTACGGCAATCACACCCTGGGCGGCAGCTGTTGGCATAATCGTCTCATCCAGACGGTGATAGTCACAGTCAAGCTCAAGCCGGTTCAACCCGGCCATAGCCAGGATGATGGCTGCAAATTCTCCTTCGGCCAGCCGGGCTATGCGGCTGTTCACATTTCCACGCAGCAACGCGATTTCCAGATCCGGGCGATGATGGCGCAGGCAGGCCGCCCGCCTTACAGAGGCTGTGCCTATACGTGCACCTAGCGGCAGCTCATCAATTGTACGATACGATCCGACGAGCGCATCTCCCCTGTCCTCACGAGGTAGGACAGCCGCTATTTCTGTACCGAGAGCAATGTGTGTTTCCATATCTTTGAGTGAATGAACGGCGGCATCTGCGCGCCCATCCAACAGCGCGGCTTCAAGTGTCTTGACAAAAACACCCTTACCACCAACATCCACCAGCGGGCGGTCAAGCACCTCATCACCTGTGGTAGACAGACCCAAAATTTCAGCAGGGACAGGCAGTATGGAGCGGCGCACCTCCTCCGTCTGCGCCATTGCCAATTTGGATTTACGGCTGGCAAGAACCATCGGCGCAGTTGAAAAATCTGTTTGCGAGCGGTCAATCATAGCGCTTTCATCCCACAGCTCATCACCGGATGTAAAGTCAGAACTGATGTCCGCATGCCAGCCTTTTCATAACCACCTGCCGTACTATTCAGCAACCTCATCATAAGAGGAGAGCGGCGGGCAGGTGCAAATCAGGTTCCGGTCACCATAGACGTTATCGACTCGCGCAACAGGCGGCCAGTATTTAGACGCTGCCTGCCCAGCAATAGGCAGACAGCCTTCTTGACGGCTGTAGGGATGAGCCCAACTTTCTGACAGCGTGAAAGCTGCTGTATGGGGGGCATTAACAAGAGGGTTGTCATCAGCTGGCCACTTTCCATCTTCAACCCGGCGGATTTCATCACGAATACACAACATGGCCTGGATAAATCTATCCAGTTCTGTTTTGGATTCACTTTCGGTTGGCTCAATCATTAGCGTTCCCGGCACAGGAAAGCTCATAGTCGGGGCATGAAACCCATAATCAATAAGCCGCTTGGCAATATCCTCTGCATCAATGCCGATAGCCTGTTTAAATGGCCGGATATCAATAATGACCTCATGAGCAATAAAACCACCTGCCCCGCGATACAAAATATCATATGCACCCTCAAGACTAGCAGCGATATAATTTGCGCTGAGAACCGCAACCTGACTGGCCTGTTTCAGCCCATCTGGCCCCATCATACGAATATAACCATAGGATATTGGCAAAATCAAAGGCGATCCAAATGGCGCAGCTGCAATCTGACAGGAAACAGAAGCAGTTCCTGTTTTGTTAATATGCTGAGGCAGAAATGGGGTCAGATGAGAACGCACGCCAATGGGGCCCATACCCGGGCCCCCGCCGCCATGAGGAATACAAAAGGTTTTATGAAGATTCAAATGGCTGACATCTGCGCCATATTTACCTGGCCTGGCCAACCCGACCTGAGCATTCAGATTTGCACCGTCCAAATAGACCTGACCACCAGCGTCATGAACCATGCCACAAACCTCAGCAATGGCTGTTTCAAACACACCATGTGTTGACGGATAAGTCACCATTATTGCGGCTATACTGTCTGCATGCTCAGAGATTTTTTCCTTGAGATCATCCAGATCAATATTTCCCTTTTCGTCACAGGCAACAACAACAACAGTGAACCCCGCCATCTGCGCTGAGGCTGGATTTGTGCCATGTGCGGATGAAGCGATCAGGCAAACATTGCGGCTAGCCTGACCGATAGAGGCCAGATAACCACGAATCGCCATCATCCCCGCATATTCCCCTTGCGCGCCTGAATTGGGCTGCATGGAAACCGCGTCATATCCTGTAATCTCACACAAATCAGAACAGAGTGTGTCGATCATCCTGTGATAGCCAGCGGCCTGTTCGGCCGGACAGAAAGGATGAAGATCTGCAAATTCAGACCAGCTGACAGGCATCATCTCCGCAGCGGCATTCAACTTCATTGTGCAGGAGCCAAGCGGAATCATCGTCCTGTCTAGGGCCAGATCCTTGTCTGCCAAATGACGCAAGTACCGCATCATTTCTGTTTCCGAACGATAATTATGAAATACAGGATGGGTCAGATAATCAGACTGCCGGTCAAGAGGCAGTGGCACAGACCCGAGGCGTTTTTGGTCACAGATTTCAAAATCTGCATCAATGCCAAAAATCTGCCATAGGGCCCTCACGACCTTTTCATTAGATGTTTCATCAAAGGACAGGCTAACACCTTTTGTTGTGCGGCGCAGATTGAAGCCTGCCCGACCAGCAGCCTCTATCACTTCATCTGCTGTGTCTGTTTCTATGTGAACTGTATCGAAAAAATAATCACTGGTAACGGACAGGCCTGCTGCACGCGCACCATCAGCAAAAATACAGGCCAGCCTGTTTACACGTTCAGCAATAGCCTTTAGACCATCTGGACCGTGCCAGACCGCATACATAGATGCCATCACTGCAAGCAGCGCCTGAGCTGTACAAATATTGGAGGTCGCCTTTTCGCGCCTGATATGCTGTTCACGCGTTTGCAGGGACAAACGATAAGCAGGCTGGCCCGCAACATCCACAGATACGCCTATAATCCGGCCAGGTAAAGCTCGCTTATGCCGGTCAGCTGTTGCCATAAAGGCTGCATGAGGGCCGCCATAGCCCATTGGCACACCAAAGCGCTGGGCAGATCCAATAGCCATATCCGCACCAAGTTCACCTGGTGCTTTGAGTATTGTCAGCGCTAGCAGATCGCAGGCCATAATGCAAAAACACCCTGCCGACTTGGCTTGCTCAGTCAGGGTAGAAAAATCATCAATCTCACCCGTTGATGCTGGATAGGACAACAGAACACCAAACGCCTCTTCAGCAATGAAATCGTTGACAGGACTTCCAATTTTGATCTGCCAGGCCAGCGGTTCTGCTCGTGTCTCAATCACGGCAATCGTCTGAGGGTGGCAGGCCTCATCAATAAAAAATACATTTGCGGAAGATTTGCTCACACGTCTAGCGACAGCCATTGCCTCTGCCGCCGCCGTCGCTTCATCCAGAAGAGAGGCATTTGCCATATCCAGCGCAGTTAGATCGCAAACCATGGTCTGAAAATTCAGCAGCGCTTCCAGCCGTCCCTGACTGATTTCAGGCTGATAAGGTGTATAGGCTGTATACCAACCAGGATTTTCCAGAATATTACGCAAAAGAACAGGTGGCGTGATCGTGCCATAATAACCCTGACCTATAAGAGAGGTAAATACAGTATTTTCAGCAGCGAGGCCGCGCATATGAGACAGAAGCGATTCCTCATTCATCGCCGGCAATAGCGCCATATCCCTGCCCATGAGAATATTTGAGGGCACAATTGCCTTCGTCATCTGTTCAAGATCATCAAAACCGATTGCGGCCAACATATGATTAATATCAGTGCGGGGCGGGCCTATGTGACGCGCGACAAATTGTTCTTGTGCATCAGTTTCTAGTGATCGGTAACTCGTCATAATATCCACCTTTCAAACTGATTTTTGGGTATGTATTTTGCACATTTATGATATAAGTTTCTTTTTACTTTTTAGAAGACGTGCGCACTACTGCGCGAGCT
>CABYIQ010000027.1 GCA_902518965.1 uncultured SAR116 cluster alpha proteobacterium | reverse complement strand
CTTAATGGGGCTTGGCGTCCTGTCTGCAGATGACCCGCACTTTCTGGGAATGCTAGGCATGCACGGCACATATGAAGCAAATATGGCCATGCATCAGTGTGATTTCATGTTGAATATTGGAGCGCGATTTGATGATAGGGTTACGGGCCGCCTGAACGCTTTCTCTCCTAATTCTGTAAAGGTACATGCTGATATTGACCCATCATCAATTGGTAAGGTCGTCCAGGTGGATGTGGGGATTATTGGTGATGCAGGCGCGGTTTTGGACGCATTGCTTGCTGAATTAAAGAAGGAGAGCTTTGCGCCAAATGCGAAGGCGCTGTCTGGATGGTGGAAACAGATTAATGAATGGCGAGCTCGTGATTGTCTAAAATTTGCACAGGCTGGTCAGGTCATTAAACCACAAAATGCGGTAAAGCGGTTGTATGAGCTCACGCGCGAGCGCGATATCTATATCACAACTGAGGTCGGCCAGCATCAAATGTGGGCGGCACAGTATTTTGGTTTTCACCAGCCTAACAGATGGATGACTTCAGGCGGATTGGGTACGATGGGCTACGGCCTGCCTTCCGCGGTGGGAACACAAATTGCGCATCCAGAGGCTACAGTTATTGACATATCTGGTGAAGCCTCTTTTCTAATGAACATGCAAGAACTGTCAACGATAGCGCAATATAGACTGCCAGTGAAGATTTTCATTCTTAATAATGAATGGATGGGAATGGTTCGGCAGTGGCAAGAACTGAATCATGGCTCACGCTATTCGGAAAGTTATAGCGCGTCCCTTCCAGATTTTGTCAAATTAGCTGAGACCTTCGGGATGAAAGGATTACGTGCCTCGAATATCGACCAACTCGATGATGTGATAACAGCTATGCTGGATACTGATGGGCCTGTGATTGCAGACATCTGTATAGAGAAAGAAGAAAATTGTTTTCCAATGATCCCATCAGGTGCTGCACATAATGAAATGATCTTGAGCGCCAAGGATGAAGCGTCAAATGCTGTGTCTGATGAAGGTAAGTTACTTGTCTAAACGAAATGCTGCACTTTCTCTGTTCCACATCTCTTAAAACAACAAAGTTTGATTACTTTCAATAAGAAGGACAACGTTAGCTATGCTTGATACCTCTGTTTCAGAGCGACATACATTATCTATATTGGTGGACAATGAACCAGGTGTCCTGGCTAGAGTGGTTGGGTTGTTTTCAGGCCGAGGATATAATATCGAAAGTCTGACTGTATCCGAAGTTGATGAAGCCAGACATCAATCGCGCATTTCTGTTGTGACATCAGGTACTCCAATAGTTATTGAACAAATTAAAAAGTTACTGGCCCGTCTGGTTCCTGTTCATTCAGTTCAGGATTTGACCATTGGACCAGCTCATGTAGAACGTGAGCTTGCTCTAGTAAAAACTATGAACACGGGTAATAAACGCGTTGAAGCTCTTCGTGTCGCTGATAGCTTTCGTGCGCGCACTCTGGACTCAACGCTAAATAGCTTTGTGTTCGAGGTGACTGGTAACTCATCAAAAGTGACCGCGTTCATTGAATTGATGAGCTCGCTTGGTGATGTTGAAGTAGCCCGTACAGGTGTCTGTGGCATTACCAGAGGCAACAAAATTGATATGTCTTCATAGCCAGTCATGAAAAACTGAGTTTTTTCTTTTTTTTCTGCTGTTTACAGTTTATTACCGTAGGTCAAAATATAAATGAATTGTTAATTCATAGAAAATCAACTGCACCCTATCAGACAAGCTGCGCCGCGCCCGACAGGCGTTTTAGTTAAAGGAGATAAAACTATGCGTGTGTATTATGATCAAGATGCCGATATTGGCCTGATTAAATCAAAAAAAGTCGTCATTGTTGGTTATGGCTCACAAGGCCATGCTCATGCTGCTAACCTGAAGGATAGTGGTGTTCCAGAGGTTGCTGTTGCGCTGCGAGAAGATTCTTCGAGTCGCGCTAAAGCAGAATCTGCAGGGTTCAAAGTGATGTCAGTGGCTGAAGCAGCAGCATGGGGTGATGTTGTGATGATGCTAACGCCTGATGAGTTGCAGGCGGATATTTACGCAGATGAAATTGCTGCAAATATCCGCCCTGGTGCTGCCATTGCTTTTGCACATGGGTTGAATGTTCACTTTAGCCTGATCGAACCACGTGACGATATTGACGTGTTTATGGTTGCCCCAAAAGGTCCTGGACATACCGTACGCGGTGAATATTTGAAGGGTGGCGGTGTGCCCTGCTTACTTGCTGTTTATCAGGACGCTTCAGGCAATACCCATGATATAGGCCTGTCCTATGCAAGTGCTGTTGGTGGTGGGCGCTCAGGGATTATTGAAACAACCTTCCAAGAAGAATGTGAAACCGACTTGTTTGGTGAGCAGGCTGTTTTATGCGGCGGCCTTGTCGAACTGATAAAGGCGGGCTATGAAACTCTGACGGAGGCAGGATATGCCCCTGAAATGGCATATTTTGAGTGTCTACATGAAGTTAAGCTGATTGTAGATTTGATTTATGAAGGCGGCATTGCCAACATGAATTACTCAATCTCAAATACTGCGGAATATGGTGAATATGTCACGGGTCCGCGCATCATCACTAACGAGACAAAAGAAGAGATGAAGCGGGTTCTTGAAGATATTCAGTCTGGTCGCTTTACCCGTGACTGGATGCTGGAAAATAAAGTTCATCAGGCTAACTTCAAAGCCACCCGTCGTCGTAATGCCGCACATAACATTGAGGAAGTCGGTTCCAGCCTGCGAGGAATGATGCCGTGGATTGGAGCTAATCGCCTAGTTGACAAAGATAAAAACTAAACCTTTGCAAACTATCTTTTGCACCGTACGAGCCTGATCCATCGCCGATAACTGTCTGAATAAATTTCTGATTTCAATGGAAATTGTAATGACTCCCCTTCTTTACATTTTGGCATTAAACGTGCAATCTTGAGCAGTCCGAATTAACTAGGAATTCGGAGTGGATACAGTTCTTCTTGCCGTTTAGGAATAACAACATGTTTGGTTCAGTTTTTGGGTTTTTGTCTGCAGATATTGGGATTGATCTTGGTACTGCCAACACGCTTGTGTATGTGAAAGGGCGTGGCATTGTTCTGAATGAGCCATCGGTTGTAGCGATGGCTCAAGTGCGGGGAAAAACACAAGTTCTAGCCGTTGGCGAGGAAGCCAAAGTTATGCTGGGGAAAACGCCTGGAAATATTCAGGCTATCCGCCCAATGGCTGACGGCGTGATTGCGGATTTTGAAGTAGCTGAAGAAATGATTAAACATTTCATCCGCAAAGTGAATGGTCGGTTTTCAATTGCTAGTCCTCAGATGATCATCTGTGTTCCATCAGGTTCAACAGCGGTTGAACGGCGTGCTATCCAAGAATCAGCAGAGGCAGCAGGAGCACGGCGCGTATTTTTGATTGAAGAGCCGATGGCAGCTGCCATTGGCGCAGATTTGCCAGTAACTGAGCCATCTGGTTCGATGGTTGTGGACATAGGTGGTGGAACTACTGAAGTTGCTATTCTCTCACTTGGGAATATCGTATATGCGCATTCAGTGCGGGTTGGTGGTGATAAAATTGACGAGGCTATCATTGGTTATATGCGTCGCACCCATAATCTGCTAATTGGCGAGGCTACTGCTGAAAGAATTAAGAAGACTATAGGAATTGCAAGACGTCCTGAAAAATCTTCTGGTGTTAGGATTGAAGTGCGGGGCCGGGACCTTGTAAACGGCGTTCCGAAAGAGATAAATATTTCTGAATCACAAATTGCTGATGCTATATCTGATCCTATGAAGCAATTGGTAGAGGGTGTTAAAATGGCACTGGAACAGGCTCCACCTGAACTTGCTGCAGATATTGTAGAAAAAGGCATTGTGCTTACAGGCGGTGGGGCGATGTTACGCGAAATGGACAGTGTTTTGAGAGAAGCAACTGGACTACCTATCTCAATAGCAGAGGAACCTTTATTTTGTGTTGTCATGGGAACAGGCCGTTGTTTAGAGGAGCTTAAAACACTCCGGCATGTACTGATTGGGGCATAAGGGTGCCATGGCAGGGCGCAGCACAACGAAGCGCGCAAGCCAATCTAAGCGAGTAGCGCAGCTCTTTTATATTTTCCTTGCGTTTCTTCTTATTCTTGTTGGCAAGGCAGATCTTCTGGTTGTCCGAACAGCTCAAAATGATATATCCGAACTGTTTGCTCCATTGTTTGATGTTGTATCCGCTCCCGTGAGAGCTGTTGAAACAATGTTTGAAGGGGTGCGCACTGTCGCTTCTCTGCGTGAGGAGGCTATGCATCTTCGCGCTGAAAATGACCGTCTAAAAAGATGGCGACGACGGGCAGAGATTCTTGAATCTGAAAATCTCCAATTGCGGACTGTGCTGGGGGCTGTCATTCCGCGTGATCGGCAGGCTGTCACTGCTCGTGCAATTACTGCGCCTGGTAGCAGCTTTTCACATGCGATACAGGTTATGCATGGACCTGATAAAAATATTCAGCGGGGTGATCCTGTTGTTACAGCTAATGGCCTTGTTGGTTATGTAATAGAAGTTGGACGGCGCTTTTCTTGGGTTTTGCTTATCAGTGATGTGAATTCTCGTATACCTATTTTGCTATCTTCTTCATCCTGGCCTGGTTTAGCCATTGGTCAGAATTCAGGCATGTTATCTTTGAGCTTTTTACCATTGGAGGCAGTGCCAAAAGAAAATGAGCTTGTGTTGACGTCGGGTCATGGTGAACTTCTGCCCGCAGGGCTTCCGGTAGGACGTGTGGTGACGGGCCGTGGACGAAGCTTTTATGTTGAACCCGCCGTAGACCTTCGTACGATTTCCTTTGTATCTATTTTAATTAGACCAGAAGGCAGTCAGTTTGACAGTGTTTCTGTTCTGGAGGAGTTTTTTACCCCATTACCTGAAAGAGATGAAAGTCGCCTGCTAGAGGGTTTCAGCACAAAAGATGTTTTGCAATGAGTTTAGGGCCGCTAGATAGACCTGCTGATTTGCAGTCTGTTTTGCCAATCCAAGTGCTATGTGCCTTGGGTGGCTTATTTATGGTTCTTGTTGAGGGAGCTCTGGCACATTGGTCAATTTTCCACAGCTCTGCGCCGTTAATTGCATTGTGCTACATCTATTTCATGCAGATTGCGTATCCATTTAGACTCTCGTTGTTAGCAGTTTTATTTATGGGTTTGTTTTCAGAAATTATGTTTTATCACATGTTGGGGACAAACTGCACGGCCTTTATCGCTGCTGCACTAGTGACACAATGGCGTGCAGTGGTTCTCAGAGACGCAGATTTTATTGAAATATGGGCAAATTTCTCACTCATCGCAATATTGACTGGGGCAATAAAAATAGTGGTTTACTTTATAAGCTATTTTTCCATGCCGGACTTTTCGTCCCTGCTGCAGCAGACAGGTATGACTGCATTATTATTTCCTGTGTGTTACGTAGTGCTTGTATCGATGTCATCTATGCTAGCAAAAGTAATTGCTTTTCAGACAGGGTAGAGTTGGGTATTTATCAAATGTTTGGTTGAGGTAAATACGATGAAGAAACGTAAGGAGCAAAAAGAGCTTTCATCTACAATGACCCGGCGTATGCTGATGGTTGGCGCCGGTCAGATTCTTCTCGGAGCCTCTCTCGTTGGCAGACTTTACCAGTTGCAAATCTCTCAAACAGATAATTATCGTCGACTTTCAGAGCGCAATCAATTTGATAAACGTCTTATACAAGCCCCACGTGGTCGTCTTCTTGATGTTCATGACAGGCTGCTGGCAGGTAATTCAGAAGTATTCGAGCTTCGTGTGTTGCCCTCGCGGGTGGCAGACTTGAACCAATGGCTTCGCCGAGTGGGGAAAATTGTTGGGCTCCGTCCTGCGGAAATAAAAGGAATATTGAAAACCATTGCTGACCAGCCTGATTTTCTTGAAGTCACTGTCCGCACTAATCTGACACAACGTGAACTATCAAAGCTGGCTGTTCTTTCACCAGTTCTTGAGGGAGTCTCTTTTCGTAAGGGGTTTAGGCGAATTTATCCACAAGGATGGATGACGGCCCATATTACAGGATATGTATCCCCCGCAAATAAAAAAGATATCAAAGAAAATCCTGAATTACGCTATCTTCCCGCATCACGGATTGGCAGAGCAGGTTTAGAGCGAACATTTGAATTTAATCTAAGGGGCGCAGCAGGCGTAGAACGTATTGAGGTGAATGCAAAAGGAAAGCCTGTTCGCGTTTTGCGTGATCAACAAGCCTCTTCTGGTGAGGACATCAAGCTGTCTATTGATGTTAGTGCACAGTCTTTTGCGGCTGAAAGGTTGCGTCGGGGCAAGTCTAAAACTGTGCCTCTTGAAAACCCGGATGTGCAGAGAGCGTTACTTAATAATGCAGAGTTGCGCGCGCACGTAACAACTGGAGACAGTTTAGTTTTGCAAGATGAAAGGGGTCGTCTCGTACCACCTGAGTCCGGGGCAGCAACTGTTTTGGATATTCATACCGGTGAGGTCAAATTGTTGGTCTCCGTTCCAGGTTATGACCCAAATCTTTTTTCAAATCGCCTTTCGGTTCAAGACTGGCGGCGGTTGAGTGAACATCCGCGCACACCTTTGTTGAACAGAGTTACATCGGGGCTGTACGCTCCTGGTTCAACATTTAAAATGGTTGTATTGGCAGCTGCTCTTGAAGCAGGCGTTGTCTCACAGCGGACAAAATTTGACTGTACAGGGGGTTTTGAGTTTGGGGATTCTACGTTTCATTGTTGGAACGAAAAAGGACATAGATATGTTGATGCTGTTGCGGCTCTCGAACAGTCATGTGATGTTTATTTCTATCAGATTGCGCTAAAGACTGGAATTAACCGAATACATAATATGGCTCAACGGCTTGGATTAGGGTTGACTACCGGAGTCGGTTTCTCCGATGAAAAGGTTGGAATTATGCCAGATCGAGATTGGAAGATGAAAAGTCGCGGTTTAGCTTGGACACCTGGTGAGACAGTTGTTGCAGGTATTGGCCAGGGTTTTGTGCTGACAACACCCCTTCAGCTTGCTGTTATGACCGCGCGTATTGCTAATCGGAAATATGCTGTAAGACCTAGTCTTCAAGCTGTTACAGGAAGACGAGATTCAGTCATATTTCCGCCATTGGATATTGCCCCTGAAATAATGGATGTACTTCATCGGGGCATGCGCGCTGTTACAAATGGCTCAAGGGGAACAGCACGTAGATATGACCTTGCGCAACAGGGGATGGCAGGTAAAACAGGAACTGTACAGGTCAAACGTATTACAAAGGAACAACGTGAAAAGGGTATAGTCGACAATATTGACAGGCCATGGAAGGAACGTGATCACGCACTTTTTGTGGCTTTTGCGCCTTATCAACGCCCTAAGTACGCGATTTCATTGGTTGTGGAACATGGTGGATCAGGCTCATCAATGGCTGCTCCGATTGCGCGCGATATCCTTGACCATGTGCTTGAGCTAGACACGCAGGAGGCTGTGTAATGTCTGCGCTCCAATTACTGTTGAGGCTGCCATGGCTATTGCTCATATCAATCTCGGTCCTAGTCTTGATCGGGGCCCTGGCGCTTTATTCAGCTTCTGAAGGGTCTTGGTCTCCATGGGCTGAACGTCAGCTTCTCCGCGCTGCAGTTGGGACGGTGCTCTTGTTTCTAACTGCCTTTATTCCCACGCGTTGGCTATATAACTGGTCATATCTAGGAATTATATTGATTGTCCTTTTTTTGGCTGCATTGCCATTTATAGGCATAGGAGTTGGGGCGACCCGCTGGATTACACTTGGTCCTTTTAATTTTCAGCCATCTGAGCCAGCAAAACTGGCCGTCATTGTAGCTTTGTCTCGATATTTATCAAGTCAGACGCCAGAGCAGATGCAGTCGATACTAACGTACTTTCCTGTTCTTGTGTTTATCACCGTTCCGTTTTCGTTAATTCTGATTCAGCCGGATTTAGGCACATCATTTATGTTGCTTATTGGGGGACTAGCCGTTGTTTTTGTTGCTGGCTTGCCCAGGCGATATGTATTGGCTGTAATTCTGGCTTTTTTGGCTGGACTTCCTATTCTGTGGTCCCAGCTTTATAACTATCAAAAGGCACGGATACTGACGTTTCTGAATCCAGATACTGATCAATTAGGTGCGGGATATCAGATTGCCCAATCAAAAATTGCATTGGGTTCGGGTGGATTTTTTGGCAAGGGGTTTTTGATGGGGTCACAAAGCCAGCTAAATTATCTTCCTGAAAAACAGACTGATTTTGTTTTTACAATGATTGGTGAAGAATTTGGATTTATTGGTAATCTAGCCGTGTTGTTTACCTATTTTATCATTCTCGTGTCTTGTCTTCTTGTCGCGCTTCGCGCCCGGAACCGTTTTGGTCAACTACTATGCACAGGCATATCAGTCATGTTGTTTTTATATGTTTTTGTGAACATTGGCATGGTCACAGGTATGTTGCCTGTAGTTGGTGCGCCGCTTCCCTTAATTTCTTATGGAGGCACAGCTATGTTGACTGTCTTTATTGGGCTGGGACTAGTTGTTAATGTGGCAATTCATCAGCATCTTCATGACAACGATTTGCTCTGAATTTCATGCAGTTGTATTTGCCTTTCAAACTCTCGTAGTCTTTTGTAAACGCTTGCCAACTCAATTATGGTGGGCCAAGCCTTCAAAATATACTGCATGCTCCCTTCTACACGTCCAAATGCTCTGATTATTTGCTGCATGACACCCAATGTCACAACGCCAGCAACAATTGCTGGAGCAAGAAATACATATGCGCTTAAAACATTTGCTTGAAGATAAGCTATCCTCCCAATGTTAAAATATAAATACCGAATATAGCTTAAAAAATGAATTCCTCGAACTTCAAAGAATAACTCTTCAATCGTCTTTGGCCTAACACTGCCATCGTCTTCCGCAATCACCAATATCTTTCTATATGCTGCTTCTTTTTTTTGGAGGTCGTATTCAATGCCTACTAACCGCAGAATTAGGCCTAGTGCTACTAAAAACAGCGTTCCTCCAATGCTCCAGATTAATGCACCTACAACCAGTCCATAATCCCAGTCTCCAAAGAAAAAGATTGGTATACCTATCGATAGACCTAGAAGAATGGGCAGAAATTCTACAATCACCATTATTGCTTCGATAAAACTTGTTCCTAATCCTTCCATAATTCGGCTGAATTTGATCGTGTCTTCTTGAACTCTTTGGGCTGCCCCTTCAATTTTTCGAGCTCTATCATAAACGCTGTGATACCACTCGACCATCGCTGTTCGCCATCGGAACAAAAAGTGTGATGTGAAATAGCTTACAACAACAGCCACAGCTACATAGGTTCCGGCTAAAGATATAAAATCAAAAAGGCTCCGCCAATATTCCTCAATTGTGATGGCATTAGGTTCTCCCAAGGCTTTCTGAATCATATCGTAGAACTGGCCAAACCATTCGTTAATTTTCACATCAATTTGCACTTGAACCCAAAGACTTGAGAGGATTGTAAAGGATCCAGCCCACGCCCATAAGAGCCACTTTCTAACTATAAAAAACCTAAACATTTTTTGACCTGTTAAAAATCTAAGTGAAAAACCAAGAGAGTTGTTCAAACGAGAAGTAATTTTTCATTAACCATCTTAATTTAGTTGGTTTTTCCTCAAATTCAAACGGCCTTGGATAAAGTGAGTTTTACTCTTTCTGACAGCATTCAGAGATTTGTCATTGATTTAAAGTTGTTTGGCAAAGCTGCGGAATTTTGCATTGTTGAAAGTTATTTTAAAAAACGTTGCGCGCCTCATGTCTCTCGACGTTTCTTATGGGCTTTTTTGTGATGTAAACCTGCTCCATCTTTAATTTGTTTTTGCGGTGAACGAGTTATGCCAAGTGCATTATCATCCACATCCCTCGTGATGACTGACCCTGCGCCAACTAATGCATCTTTACCAATTGTAACTGGAGCTACCAAGGCACTGTTTGAGCCAATGAATGCTCCATCATGTATTGTTGTTTTTAGTTTATTCACTCCATCATAATTGCAGGTTATTGTTCCAGCTCCGATGTTAACCTTTTGACCAATTTCTGCATCACCTAGATAGCTGAGGTGATTGGCCTTTGAACTGTCTTCAAAAGTGACATTTTTTGTTTCCACAAAATTACCTATTTTCACGTTTTGCCGCAGAATTGTGCCTGGGCGCAGACGAGCATATGGTCCCACAACACAGTATTTTCCTACACTGGCTCCTTCAATGTGAGAAAAAGCCTTGATCACAGAGTTGTTAGCAATTGAAACATCCTTGCCAATCACAACGTGTGGTTCAATCACAATGTCAGTACCAAAACTGGTGTCCGCGGACAAAAAAATGGTTTCAGGAGCTTTAAGTGTTACTCCATTGGCCATAGCCTTAGCCCTAAGCCTGCTTTGCATCATAGCTTCAACATGTGCCAGCTGTGCTCTGTCATTTACACCAGTCAGCTCATTTTCTTTTGTGACCAGAACATCAATTTGCGCTCCTTTCTCGTTAGCCAGTGAGACAATGTCAGTCAGATACTGCTCATTCTGGCTGTTTTTAGAAGTCAATTGCGGCACAAAATGAGCGAGCAAGCTAGCTTTGGCTGCCATGACGCCGCCATTCACAAGACAGATTTTCTGCTCTTCTGATGAAGCATCTTTATCTTCAACAATGGCTTTAACCATCTTGTCCTCAGATAAGATTATCCTTCCGTAGCCAGTTGGGTCATCTGCATTGAACCCCACTAGACATATATCGGTGCCAGCTTCAATTCTGTTTACCAGATCACGAAGAGTGTCAGCCTGAATAAGTGGCGTGTCAGCGTAAAGAATGAGGATCGGACAGTCTTTTGGAAGTTTTTCTATGTGTGGAAGACAGCATCTGACCGCATCACCAGTTCCTTTTGGCGCATCTTGATTGACAGTCTTCATAGTGTGGAAAAGTTTCCTGTAAAGCTGCTGCTCATCAGGAGAAATAACGCAGATTTGCGTAGATGCACCGGCTGCGTGAGCGGCTTTACTTACCCAAGTGATCAAAGGATAGCCAGCAACCTCATGAAGAGGTTTCGACAGATTTGATTTCAAGCGTGATCCCTTGCCGGCCGCCAAAATGATCGCCAAAAATTCCATTTTTTATATATACATCTGGGACGATTGGCTGACAAGGTGAATAGCTTTTAAGCTATCCTTTTGCAACCTGTATTAAATTCAGTTAAGACAAAGGATAATAGATTTTGTTTTTCTCATCCAAGGACTGAATATGTGTGGTATCGTAGGCTATATTGGCAATGAACAGGCAGCAGACATCGTTCTTGAGTCTTTGCAAAGGCTTGAATATCGTGGCTATGACAGTGCGGGCATAGCGACAGTCAACGATGGGGAACTGCATCTTATTCGTTCTGTCGGGAAACTCAATAATCTGGCCGCCCTTTTAAAAGACCGAGAGCAGCCAGGTCATATAGGCATTGGTCATACGCGGTGGGCGACACATGGCACTGTGAATGAACAGAATGCACATCCGCATATTGCCGGGGAACGAGTAGCGATTGTTCATAACGGAATTATTGAAAATTATGCTTGTCTGAAAGACCAGTTGATTTTTGAAGGGCATGAATTCAAAAGTGATACGGATTCTGAAGTTTTGGCACACCTGTTCTTTCAAGCTGACAAACAAAATCTATCGCCTGAAAATGCCATGAAATCAGTGCTCAGTCAGATCAATGGAGCATTTGCACTTGCTGTTTTATATGCGGGTAAGGATGAAAAGTTACTTGTGGCGCGACAAGCCTCCCCACTTGCCATAGGCATGTCTGAAAATATGGTTTGCGTTGCCTCTGATGCGTTGGCGATGGCTCATTTAACGCGGAATGTCATTTATCTAAAAGATGGTGATTTTGCTTCTCTTAATCGGGATTCAATCACTATTTGGGATAGAAGTGGTCAGCGTGTGAATAGGGAAGCTATTACAGTCTCGTCCGCACCGTCACTTATTGATAAGTCGGGTTACCGCCATTTTATGGAAAAAGAAATACATGAACAACCTGATGCAATTGCACATACATTATCTGCTATGCGTGAATCATCTAGCATTGAGGAAAAACTTGCTGACGTGTCAAATTTGGTGATATTGGCGGCAGGAACCAGTCATTATGCCGGCCAAATTGGGCGTTACTGGTTCGAGCATTTAGCTGGGCTGCCTGTGTCTGCAGAAGTTGCATCAGAATATCGTTATCGACATCCCGCACATGTAAAGGGTGGTGCAGCTCTCGCCATTTCACAGTCAGGAGAAAGCTTGGACACGCTCATGGCAATGCGGCATGCTTCTGAATTAGGCTTAAAATCTGTGGGCATTGTGAATGTACCCGAAAGCACAATCGCACGCGAAGCTGACCTTGTTTTACCCACATGGGCGGGACCTGAAATTGGAGTGGCATCAACAAAGACTTTTACAGCACAATTAACAGTGCTGTTTTCACTCGCTATGCGGCTGGGCCTAAGGCGTGGTCACCTCACAGCCGCGCAGGCGGACATTTATGCAACAATATTGCTTGGTTTGCCTGGCGCAGTGGGTCAGGCTATCAGTCAGTTTGAATCTGTCCGAATAGTTTCACAATATCTCAAACGCGCAGAGTCCTGTCTATTTTTGGGAAGGGGGTCACTTTATCCGCTAGCGCTTGAGGCAGCCTTAAAGCTGAAAGAGCTAAGCTACATTCATGCTGAAGGCTTTGCAGCAGGTGAAATGAAACATGGGCCGATAGCACTCATAGAAGACGGGTTGCCTGTGATTTGCCTTCTTGATAATCATGAATTATCCGGAAAGACGATCTCAAATTTAAAAGAAGCTGAAGCTCGGGGTGCAGATATTATTCTGATTTCCACCCAAAGCGCAGCTAAAAAGGTCGATTTTGCAAAACATAAAATTGTAATTGAAGATTGTGACCCCGTGATAAGCCCCGTTGTGCTGGCTATTCCAGCGCAGATTTTGGCATATCTGACAGCCGTGGAAAAGGGAACTGATGTTGATCAGCCTCGTAATCTGGCCAAATCAGTAACTGTGGAATAGTTTAGTAAGGGGGTATTCTTCCCTTTGCGACCACCCTTCTGTGGTTGGAATCCTATAACGGTATCAGTCTCACCATCGACTAAATCATATCCATCTGACTTATCATCAGACCTGTATTTGATGCCGTCATCAATCAATGGCATCACGAACGATATTTTCAAATGATGTTCGTTCAACTCTCTGTCGTATCTGACAAGGATTTTGTCGATAATACCATCGAGAAACACTTTGCGTTCCTCTGGTGAATAATTCTCGTATTCCTCAATTTTCTCATTGTATGACGATAACCAATCAATCCATTTCTTTTGATTACCGAGTTCTTTGATTTTCAATCGTGATTGTTCAATTTCATCATTCAGTTTTGAGAGTTCTGCGGTGAGGTTCTTCTCTATCTTTTGATAGATTGTTTAATCGTATTTTTTGAGAAGGTATTTGGTATCCAACATTGCAAAGAACAAAATGCATGGTGTTCACCACTTGTTGGAAGTTTGTGAGGGAAGGTTTGGTTTTGCTCCACCGAAATAGACAATGAGAGTTAGAACCAAGGACTGTTATATCTGTAATGACGCAAAGCAAGTCCTGTATCGGTGTCGATACGATGATTTGAAGGATTGGGTGTTTCTCTGCGGAAAGTGTCTGGTCGAGGTTAAATCACGATTTGAGGAAACCTACCAATACGGTGGCACTTGGAAGAGTAAGAAGACGTAAGGACAAATCAGAGTGATTTTTCTAAATTGTTTTTATGACCTGACTGAATTTTCTCGTAGATTTTCTTTTTCGATTCATAAAATCTATTTTTATAGTTGAGATACAAATAGTAATCCCCCCCTATATAGTATGAATTCAATTCGATCATGTACCTGTCATCAAATGCTAAGTTCCACAAACTTAACACTGGATGATTATCGTTTTGTAACTTCTTCATCAATACTTCAAAGTCAGAAAAATCTTCCACGATGTAAAGGCTTTCTTTTGTGAAACTACGAGTATTAACCATGAAGAAACCATATTTTTTTATAATTTTGGTGATGATTTCTCCGAGATCCCCTAATTGAGATTTGTGAAACAACACACTCGCAGTTACCTTCCACACTTCTCCATCAAAAGTTGAGATCGTATATTCACCACCATCAAAAAAAGAGAGTGGAAACCTTGGATTTAGAACCTCATAATCTCTGGTCTTTGGGTCTTGATTTTCATCTTTTTTAGTTGGTTCTATGACAGTAAGTTTCTCAAAATTAGTTACGTCTATTTTCCCAAATTCAATGCCAAATGGAGTGATTTTATCTGTACTTTTTTTCTCTTTTTCTTCTCTGTATTCAAAATCTGACTGGTACCATTTCGAACCTAAAACATAAACTGTAAGAACAAAACCTTTCGAACTATATCCCTCATGTTCATAGGTTTCACGACATGCCAATCTCCCTTCTGCAAGAAATCTTCCAGAGATTGCTAAATTATTCTTGTTATTATTTATTTTTGCAAACCTATATCCGTGTTCATTTTTGATGTGGTTCAAATAGTTTTCTAAATGAATATGGCACCGATCAATCGTCTCAAACGGCACAAATTCGTTATTCGAATTCTTCACAAACTCCGCATTGAAAGAAATTAAGAATTTATCTTTCCATACTAGTCCGTAATTAGAATGTGCCGTCAAACCATCAAATTCAAATAGAGGTTTAAGATCTAAATATTGTAAATTTTTCTTCGTATGTTCTTCACGAACAAATTCTTCTTTAATACCTAAAGAATTTTCGTGAGCACGACTAAATTTTCCATTTATCTCATAACCAAAAAACTCGAATTCCTGTTCAGATATCTCAAATCCAAAACAGGACAAACTAAATAACGCAAAAACTACAGATAATAAAAAGGTCTTGGTCATGTCTTTTATTAGCATAAATTTGGCACATTGGGGACGATGTCTGGTCGAAGTTAAATCACGATTTGAGGAAACTTACCGATATGGTGGCACTTGGAAGAGCAAGAAGAAATAGAATTTCTGAGAGTCTTTTTGAATCTCACTTTACTGAAATAACACAAGTATTAAATGGAAGAGGAATCATTGGGGTGCCATTTGGTCAGTTGTCACACACTTTTTTAAGAACCAATTCAAATACTGATTTACGTTTGGGGTAGGTCCAATCTTCATCTGGCGTATTGCTATGCGATGAAATTTTGCCTTTTCCCATCTGATCCAGATAATAAGTGTCGCTCAAATATTTGTATCTGAATACTTTACAGTCACCTTCGAAATAAACTATGGCAGACAGCACTCCAAACTTTGTTGGTTGCGCGTTATCATTCATACCCCACCAATACACAGAATCACCATGTCTCCTAATTCTATCAAAATCTACAAAATAGGTGTCCCCCCTGACGGATTTGCCTACCTCTGTCCAATCTGCTAAGCACGGTAGTGGCATCAATGCCAACCAGACCATTAGCGTGATTAAATTTTTTTTCATGAATTCAGCGTTTCAAATAAATTAAATGGACGGTGGATATCAACTGCTTCTGGTAAGAAGTGGACGCTTACTTTTCACCTTTTAGATAATCAAACGTTTTGGCAAATGGCAAGAGCATTTGCGCGTTGGAAACTTTGAATACCCGCTGACTTACTAAACGATGAGGAATGCACGTGCGCACCTCTGAACTTCTTTCCTCGCACTGCCTTCCCTATTCAACCACTCTAAAGTGGCATAATACGAAAAGAGTTTTGTGATCGTGTAATGCTATTAATTAAGTAGGCAAGTGCCTTCAACGATTGCACTGGTATTTGCCTTGTCGCTGGGGTCAACAACCGTGGTTGCTCGCCAACTGAGATCAACTTTATTTATTATTGCAACGTTATATCCAATAAAATCACCATAAGATTTCATTGCTCCAAGTGTTAGGTAAGTTGTATTCTCGAATAATACATCGATTTCAATGTTGCCTCCCAAAGACCGTTCGGAAAATATGGAATTTGACATTCTTTTAAATGTATTTGAATAAGGTTGATCCTCATATAAATATGCGCACTGATATGTTTCTGCGCGACTAGCACTTGTCAACAGTACTGCAGTAACTGAAAGGATGATTTTGTAATTTATCTTATTCATAAAAACAGTCTTGCATGAAGCAACAAAAATATGAAGTTTTAATCATTAGCGAGGAGCGCAAAATATTTCCACTTTTCACGGGATTATTTTTGATGGTGAAACTGCTAAATTAGGTTGGAGTTAAAAATTTTCTTCTACTTATGTTATTCTAAAAATCCAAAATCACTCATCAAAATAGTCTTATCCACCACCTCCATACTGAAGTCTGACAACACTGGTGGATGCTCTCGTTTCAGTAACTCCTCCTTTTCTAATCTTTTTCTCAGAATTGAATGGACGTGAGCACCTCTAAACCGTTTACCTCGCACTGTCAGATATCCTTCCTTATTCATCCACTCAGCAATGGCATCGAAGGTCAAACCTTGCTCTCGATGCTCAGTGATGGTCTGATATATAAACAATTGATAGTTGGAGTAGTAATTGCCAGAGAGGGCGGGGGAACGACAGGTGATTGTGAAATTGAAAGATAGAGTGTCTTTATGAGAGTTTTGTTTATAGCGATTATGTTGTGTTTTCCGTTTAGTGCTTTTGGGTTCAACTATGAATGCGAAACGAAAACTTATGATGGAAAAGAAGTAACTTTGTCGTTAGTTTCATCGGGGCGTAATTATATAATGTCGCTCGGTCCGTCTACGTTTGACGTAAAGTTGATTGAGGAAAATAAAAATTACATACATTTCATTGGATTTAAAGATCAACTTTCAATTCATATAGGCATCAATAAAAACATCAATTATATGATCATGGATGGGATGGATTTGAAAAGTGAACGCCCTAGTAATAGAGTGACTGGATATTGTTCAAAGTTTTAAATGCAAGTATTCAATAGGTCGTAAAGTTTTCTCGCAACTCAACCACCTCCATGCTGAAGTCTGATCACACCGGCGGATACTTTCGGTTAAGTAACTCTTCCTTTTGCTGCTGTAGAATAACTTATTGTTGTAATTGCGTAAAATACATTACGGACTTATAAGCCAAGCGTTTCTCTGGGGATGTGTCTTTGATATTCATTTTTAATTGAAAGGTTTTGCTCCTCAACTATGGGTACATCTTGCTCGCTTTTGCCTTTTCAATTGTGCCACCGAATGCAGATTTTTTAGATTTTGCAGTCGCTGTCCATTCGTATTTGTGTTTACCGTTAGGCGGGCATGGGGATTTATACTTGAATGCTCCAGGGTCGATAGTTGATTGACCCTTGTATTCCACCCAACCGCCTCCGTGATTGTAAGATTTTACATCTAAGTCAACCAACTTAAAGTGAATCCATTTTGTTCCGTTTGGAACATTATTCAGTGTAAATGTTGGGTTAGAAACAGTATTCGGGTTCCCAGATGTGCACTTCTTAAGATTGCTCCAATCAAATTCGATATTGAAATCTCCAGCGTTTGCTGTTGCTGAAAACGCTATACAGAAACTGAAAAGCAGAATTATTTTTCGCATTTTCTGACTCCATTCCTAATGACTATTAAGTTAACAGAAATTTGATGGAAAATAAAAAAAAATGTTTTAAGTTTTAGATGAAATCAATCATTAAAATAGTCCTATCGACCACTTCCATGCTGAAGTCTAACCAAACTGTTGGATGTTCTCTTTTAGATTCTTCTTGATAGAAAACCGAACTCCTCAATTCTGTCGTTATTTGATACCACGTATTTTCGACTTACTTTTCTGATTACAGAGATGAGGTAAGTCGATGGTAGGCATGAGGTTTAGAACAAAAAATCTTTCATGTTTGTAAAAAACCTAATTTTAGCGGTTTGGAGGCATTTAATGACAAAAATATTGTTATCTAATGTTTAAATAATTTGTTCTGTCGCAATAGAAAATTGAATTTCTGACCTCAATTAAACATTCATACAAAATTGATGGGATGTTTCATGAATTTTATCAATCTATTGATGCAACTGCGCATGCCATCTACTTTTATGGGGGATTGATGGATTTTAACGTCGATGGCGAAAATAGGAGTCAATTAGATGCACAAGTTGTTCGCAGTTATTGGGTTGGGGATAAAGTCCCAGAAATTCAGCAAACAACTTTTGAGTGTCATGCCCAATTACCAACCACAGAAAGTCGCAGGGCTGGTAACCGTGGAGTGATTATCAAGAGTGTTTTTTCAAAGAAAAGTTTTTTCAATATCTCTGTTTTACTGTGACCATTGGGTCTAATAATTCAATCTCAGAACAAGAATACACCATAAAACAACATCAGAATTGTGAACTGATTTAATTCCTTCACGATAGTGAAATGGGATATTAGAAGATTGCACAATACCCTAACGAACAAAGTATAAATGAAATTAAAAATTAATAAATAACTGAAAAATATAAATAATACCATAATAAACCATAAATTAGTTATATAAAATTAGAAAAAAATTTCAGTCCTGTGATATATTATTCTCAATTCATTCTGTTAAAGTTGAACGATAGGGGAATGTGAGTATTTAGATGGAGGCAAAGATTCATGTCTAATCCAAAAATGATTAAAACAATTTGTGGAATCGACAAATATCACCAATTGAAAAGGGATAAGTCTTTGTGGGGAAAATTCAGATTTACATGGTTTGTGGTAATTGCCACGCTCAGAGATTTGAGAAAATAGACTGACCCAAAAAAGAACAGAAAAAAGAGGAGATCAGCCCAATTAGATGTAATGTTCTCCTTATTTTGCAGGATTAGATAATCTTGAATTTATTCAGTTATTGTGGAGTTAGGAAACAGACGCTGGTTGCTATGGCGCCGCTCTATCTTGTCATATATCAGTTCATAATATCTTCAATAGGTTCAATGCTGATGAATAGCCACACATAGCCTGGTGTTGCCCATGCAATGAGCTGTTCTTCCCGCGGAAAGCTGTGAGTGCGTTTTTATGGCTGGATGAATAGCCGAATGTTTTATCATAAATAAAATCAATCATAAATAAGTTTAACCGATAAAAAAACATTATAAACAATTAAATAAATCATGAAAAAGTAAATTTTTTGTATTGCTTTGGGGTAAGATTAAAATTTATGACCTCATAAGTTATAATTCTGATGCTGTTTTTTTCCTCAGCAGTCTTTTGCTCAGACTAGGTCATGGAATCATGCACAAAAAGACGTTCAGTGCATAGTAAATGGGTTAACGAAAAGCGATGCAGGCGGATATTTTGTCGCAGATATGTGTGAAAGGGTTTTGGTTCAGTGATGGCCGACCAGGTTAGCGACTATCTAAGTGTCAGTTATTTTACTGAATTACCTTCCCCTCAGTGATTTTGTTTCGGCCGCACGATAATGCCAAGGGCTGAACGCGAATTGCTTTTTGCAGGTTATCCAAAGCTCAATTTACTTGTCTGCAGTGTCAATCAGGATGTATTAGCGTTTTACGAGCATTTGGTTATGCAATGGTCCTTTGATTACCTTCTACAAGTGTTTGATACATGAACATCAGGATAAACAATGATATTGGCATATTATGATGGGTTTTTAACGCATCTTTTTTCACTTTGGATATTTATTATCTTCATGGTCGGAACTCCTGGGCCAGCTAATTTACTTATAATGACAATAGGATCAAAATATGGCATGGGAACGGCTATGCGATTTAATGTAGGGCTTGTTTCAGGGAAAATATTTCTGAATTTGGCGATGGCGATTGGCGTTGGAGTGTTTTTGACAAATCAACCTTTCTTGCTTGATGTGGTCAAATATTTGTCTGGTGCCATTATGATATATCTCTCTTTATATACGCTAAGAGGTCAGGCAAGTGGTTCTGAGAAGTCCAGAAATATAAGCTGGCGAGCGGGTCTCATTGTTCATCCCTTGAACCCTAAAGCATGGGTAATGACCATTTTGGCTTGGACAGAATTTGGACCAAATCTGGGCAGCCTTGGCCATCAGATTGTAATAATTTGTTCAAGTTTTGCGGCAGCTCAACTGATATTACACAGCCTATGGGCTCTAGCTGGTGTACTTTTATCTAGAGCTCTTGGAAAAAATGTTTGGTTAAATAGAATACTTGTTCTTTTGACTTGCGTTGTTGTGATGTGGACAGTGTTACTTTAATTTTTTAGGAGGTGGCGGCTTATTGTAATCCTGAGGAATCAACCGAACCCAGGTATTTGAACGAAAGTAATAGCTGTAGCTCACTGACTTTTTTGATATCTCGATCCACATATGAGTCACGCTTGTAACCAAGGGATAGAGTAACACAATTCTGGAAGCCCCCACTCCATTCAGCCGAAATAGCAGATTGGTCTTGCCTAGTTTCTCCTGAGGATAAATCCCACACCTGTTCAGCGATTAGCCGGATATCATTTCGTAATTCATGCGATAACTTTACTTGCGCTTCTTCCTTGTCATCTTCTGCGGCTTCAAAAAAACCTTGGGCCATTTGTGTATGTTCGACATCTATTGATGTAATTGCAGTGGTGAAATCTAGACTTGTGTGGGATTCATTTAAATTTAATTCGTCATAATCTGCACGGCCTGACCAAAAAAGGTTCAAATTAAATGGGGTGTTCATTGCCAAACTTGCAATATAATCTGAGTAATCTTCCCGTCCTGAAATAGTAAGTCCAGCTGGAGTTTTCCCCTGTGCCTTGAAAGAGAGACCTGCAAATCCAGTTAAATCGCCAATTGTTGAATTGCTAGTGATGCCAGATATACCGCCTGCGACATGCGTCCCTGGTAAAATAAAATCACGCCCCTGAAAGCGATTGTTCAAAAACAGATTGGCCTCATCAAGTCTGAAATCTGAAGCGTCACGGTTTGGCAACTCATCAGTTCTGTCAGAACCACTAATGACTGTCGCTTTTAGTCGTGGTGTGATTATGACGTTGTCACTTAAATTGCGACCATACTGAACACCTATGGGATATTCCCAGTCGCCAGACAAAATCAAATTACCTTGACCAAAGGTAGATAACTTATCTGTGGCCAGGGGCGATTTCTGGACATCATGATAGCTGGCTAACATATCGCCTGATGCAGTCAATATATGGCTACCTATATCCATCTTTCTTTGAGTGCCAAGTAGTGCCGTCCATCTAACAACATCGTATCCTTCATCATTATCTAAGTGAAGGGCACTGAGTTCTTGTCTTACAATCTGATCTTTCAGAGGCCCTTTGGTGGTTTTTGCATAGAAGATAGAAGGCAGAATAGTGGGTTCTTTGTCAGGTGTATCTGTCTCTTTAAGCCCCTGTAAGTCAGACATGGTTGCTTGGTAGAAGCGATTATTAGTGATTTTAGTGGCGGTGACAGAGCTTGTTAATGTTTGGTTGCTGTTGTATCCGTAGCGTCGCAAAAAAGTATCCTGAGAAGAGCGCTGTAAAAGTGAGGAAAGTCTCCAACCTGCACCAATATTACTTGCAAATGAAACATCTACTGCGCCCACATTTTCTCGCTTTTCCTTGAAAGTCTCTAAACGCGCGCTGTATATGTTTGCGTCTAAAACAGCTTCATCCCAGCGCTGCCTGTAGATGGTTTTGAAGCCTTGTCCTCGGCGTTGAAAACTTGTTGGCTGGAATTCAATATCTTGTGTTGGGCTTATAACCAGATAAAAGGGTGTAGTTAGAGTCAGCCCAATGTCATTTGAAACTTTTAGCATTGGCGAAAGCAGGCCCGAGCGTCTTTTCACAGTATCGTCCGGATGCGATAAAACCGGAAAATAGAAGACTGGCAAGCCAAATATATTCATCCTGACATTACTGTGTGTTATTGTCTGGGTTTTAGTATTGTGTTCTGATGAAGTTGCTCTCAAATCCCAAATTGGACTCTCGCCTTCATCATAATCACAATTACAGGGTGAGAATACGGATCTATCAAAAACAGTTCGCTTTTGTTTGTAATACTCCCCTTGCCTGGATGAAAAACGACTTCCATCAGCAAGAGTGCTCACCAATGGTGTGGCAACAGCGTGAGTAAAGTTTTCATCAAGTACCATCTCCTCTGCCAGATGTTCAATTCCATCTCTTGTTTTTATTCTGACACCGCCCGTTGCTTTCGC
>CABYIQ010000026.1 GCA_902518965.1 uncultured SAR116 cluster alpha proteobacterium | reverse complement strand
CAACCTATTACCCAGCAATTTCTCAGCGGTTGCGCGCAGAACTGATTGTGCCGGACCATGCCGAAGTAGCCGGCGCGGTGGGCGCAGCCGCTGGTGACGTGCGGCAACGTGTGGAGGTTCTAGTCACACAGCCATCAAGCGGGCTGTTCCGCGTACATCTGGCTTCTGGCCCGCACGATGTCAAAAGTCGTGAGGAAGCGCTGGCATTAGCCAGAGCGGCTGCAGAGACATCTGCAGAGGCGCGCGCTAAAGCTGCTGGCGCTGCAGGCGAACTGTCGGTCTGCCTGTCAGAAAAGATAGATGAAGTGCCAGTTGGACCAGAGAAGTGCCTGTTCCTCCAAGCTACAATCACGGCCGAAGCCAATGCGAGTTAAAGGCAGTATGAGCTATATTGCGAAAGGCAAAACCACTAAATTAAAAAGAATGGTGGGCCCGGCAGGACTCGAACCTGCAACAACACGGTTATGAGCCGTGGGTTCTAACCAATTGAACTACAGGCCCCACACATTATCACGGCATTTCTGCCTTACATGTAACCTAGCTTTGCGACAGTCTCCGGATCCATTTTTCGAACTCTTACAAAGCAACCCGCTCTTATTGCCGCACAGCGCTACAAAAGGCAAGCCCCTTGCTGGCCAGACTAGGAATACTGGCTATGAACTGGAGTGAATGCCTACTCTCTAAAACTCTAAAAAAGACCGCAATTTTCGTGAGCGGGAGGGGTGTTTCAGCTTACGCAAGGCTTTAGCTTCAATCTGGCGGATGCGTTCCCGCGTGACAGAGAATTGCTGACCCACCTCTTCCAACGTGTGATCCGTGTTCATCCCAATGCCAAACCGCATCCGCAACACCCGTTCTTCACGCGGGGTAAGTGAAGCCAGCACCCTCGTGGTGGTCTCACGCAAATTGGAATGAATGGCGGCATCTAATGGCTGGACCGCGTTTTTATCTTCAATAAAATCACCTAACTGGCTGTCTTCCTCATCTCCTATAGGAGTTTCCAAGCTAATAGGCTCTTTCGCGATTTTCAGGACCTTGCGGACCTTATCGAGAGGCATAGACAGCTTTTCGGCCAATTCTTCGGGTGTCGGCTCCCGCCCAATTTCATGTAGCATATGTCGGGAAGTGCGAACTAGTTTGTTAATGGTTTCAATCATATGCACCGGTATCCGAATGGTGCGAGCCTGATCGGCAATAGACCTTGTTATTGCCTGACGGATCCACCAAGTCGCATAGGTGGAGAATTTATAACCACGGCGATATTCAAATTTATCGACCGCCTTCATCAGCCCTATATTGCCTTCCTGGATCAGGTCAAGGAACTGCAATCCGCGGTTCGTGTATTTCTTAGCAATGGAAATCACAAGACGCAGATTAGCTTCGACCATTTCTTTCTTCGCCCGGGCTGCTTCACGCTGGCCACGCTGAATCGTATGAACAAGCTGGCGCAATTCTGTAATGGTGACGCCTGAATCTGAAGCGATCAGCTGCATCTTAGTGATAATGTCATCTATCTCCTCACGCTGGGTGTCCTTCAACTTGTTCCAGCCTTTGGTTTTGACGTCCTCTCCAGGCCATTTGGTTTGTGTTTCAAAGCCTGCCCATTTTTCCATAAAGGCGGAACGCGAAATTCCGCACTGGCCGGTGAGCCGCAGCATACGTCCATCTAATGTAGTCATATGCCGATTCAGATCAGACAGCTGCTGGCTCAGGCTCTCCAAACGTGAATTATGCAAGCAGACATGCTGCATTTCCTCAATCAGCTGTATTTTCATTTCAGCGAGGTCACTCTCCTGTGATGCAGGAAGGGTTTTGGCCTTGGCAGCAGCGGCAACCTTTTTATCTTGAAGAGTAGCATATTTTTTGAACAACTTTTCTATCAGTATAATCTGGGCCATTACATCTTCATAAACAGCAGATTCCATTGCCGCCAGTGACAGTGTCATATCATCAAGGTCGTCTTCATCTGTGCGGTCACCAGACTGGCTTTCACTGCCTTCGCCTTCTTCATCATCAAGCTGTTCTGTTTCGTCATCATCATCTTCCCCACCCACATCCATATGATCATCATTGACAGCAGCCAGGTTCTGACTAGAGGGAATGCCGGAACTGTTATCTTCTATGGGTGATCCGTTAAGCCGTACAAAAGTTAGATCCAAATCAATAATATCACGCAAAGGTACAACACCGTCACGAACCTGTTCCGTCCAGGTTAGAAGCGCCCGAATAGCTAATGGTGATTCACAGATGCCGCCGATCATCATCTCACGCCCAGCTTCAATTCGCTTGGCGATCGCGATCTCGCCTTCTCGACTGAGCAGCTCAACAGAACCCATTTCGCGCAAATACATTCGAACCGGATCGTCAGATCCGCCAACCTCATTATCAGATAAATTGCCAGAGGCACGACCTTCTTCAGCTTCAGCTTCTGCATCATCGGCATCAACATCGTCTGTAGCCTCAACCACATTCACACCCATTTGGGACAGAGAAGCCATCACATCCTCAATCTGCTCGGATGTAAGCTCGCCCTGAGGCAGCGCGGAATTCAGCTCATCATGGGTTACGAAGCCGCGATCCTTACCTTTTTTAATAAGAGCCTTAACAGCGGTGTTGCTGGTATCTAGAACCGGAGCGTCATCTGTCTGATCAGCAACTGGAGTGCTAGCCTGTTTTGTCGTCTTGCGTGCCATGACTATCCCCTCAAATTATCAGCCTATATTGCACGGCTGTTTATAAACCCCGTCTGTTGTTCCGGGCTAGCCGCTCTGTCATTTCATCTAGAACGGCGCGCACCCGCGCGTCAGTTACCTCGCCTGTATCCATTGTACCTAATAGCCCACCAAGACGGGCTGACATATCCGTTCCAAACAACTGGCTCAACAATTCTGCATGTCCTTCTATAGCTAAATGATGTCTTAATGCCGCGGCGTCAAGGTCAGGTGCGTTCATCAACCTGTCAATGAGCGCATTTTTTAGCGCGTCAAGACCGTCATCTTTAAAATCAAGCATTGCAAGTGCTTCTGCATAGTCAGAAAACAGGGCTGGTGTGCGGATCAATAAGGCTAATAACGCTTTAATCTGCACATGACGCCCTGTTTTTGGACGGCGCATTAGCGGCACAGCAATCATTTGACCCGAGCGGTTGCTGCCTCCGGCGCGAGTAACCCCGCGCATCGCCGCAATCCGACGTTCCAAATCATCTGCCCAAGCACTGCGAGTCTGATGATGGGTGATGCTACGAACAAGGCCACGCATATCTTGCCAGAAGGCTGCTTTCGCTCCAGCTTGTGTGCGCGGGTTATCTAGATGGTAGTCTGCTGCCTTACTGGCCCAGAGACTGTCTAGAAGACCGGAGGCAGCACTGAGGATGCGGCGCAGCCCGTCCGGGCCCTTCTGTCGCAGAATGTCATCCGGATCCTGCCCTTCCGGCAGTACTGCCAGCCGCACGGACCGTCCAGGTTCGAGTAGCGGAAGCACCCGTTCAATTGCTCTCTGCGCAGCTAACTGTCCAGCTTTATCGCCGTCAAAACACAAAACGGGGTCATTGGATAATTTCCAGAGCAAGCGAAACTGATCTTCGCCCAAGGCCGTGCCCAGCGGCGCGACAGCAGCTGCCACGCCAGAAGAGGATACAGCAATCACATCCATATATCCTTCAACCACCATCAGCGGTAAACCGCGCCGTGCTGCCTTTCTGGCCCGGCTCCATCCATAAAGAACGGTTTTTTTCACAAAAGACGGGCTTTCAGGTGAGTTCAAATATTTCGGCTTTACCTCGCCAAGCGCGCGGGCTCCAAACCCGATGACCTGGCCGCGAGGATCTTCAATCGGAAAAATCAGCCGGTCGCGGAAATAATCATAGACAGAGCCGTCCCTATCAGAAACGCCTACCAGCCCGGCTGACTTGATTAGCTCAGTGGAAAATTCACGCTGCTGCAGATGCGCAAACAAGCCACCGCGGGGGGCATAGCCCAGCCGGAAATCAAAGATTACATCATCAGAAAGTCCGCGCTGTCTGATATAGTGCAAGGCGGCCGCACCTTTTTTTGTGTGGAGTTGGGAGACAAAAAACCCCGCTGCAGCCTCACAGGCATCTACAGTGGCTTTGCGCTGTTGGCCAGCAACATTAGATGCGTGGTCATCTTCTGGTAAAGCCAGGCCGGCCATTTCACTGAGCTGGCGGACAGCTTCAATAAATTCCAGACCGTCTGTCTCGCGCAGCCAGCTTATCATATCGCCATTAGCCCCACAGCCAAAGCAGTGATAAAATCCTTCTGCATCGTTCACGTAAAAGCTTGCGGTCTTTTCATTGTGAAACGGGCATAAGCCGGCCAGACGCCCACCCTTAGGCACCAGCTTCACTCGCCGACCCACCAGATCAGACAAAGTCAGGCGGTTGCGCAATTCATCAATAAATGCAGGTGTCACCGCCACAGAAAAACCCTCGCTTTGCTGTTTTTACTGTCCCTTGATCAAGATATCGACCGTAAACATAACCAGTGAACCAGCAATGCCAGCTACCCGTCAGATACAAAAAGAAAAAGGTTAGCCCATCAGACGTGATTTTACCAGTTGTGAGACAATAGAAAAATCCATCCGGCCAGCATATTCGCCCCTCAAATAAGCCATAACCTTGCCCATATCCTTGACCGAAGCTGCTTTGGTTGCGGCAATAGCCATTTTCAGTGCCGCATCACATTCTGCTTCGGACAGCGGTTCAGGCAAGAACTGTTGGATGATGGAGATTTCAGCCTTCTCACTTGCCACAAGGTCATCACGGCCACCCTTTTTATACAAGGACACCGAATCGTGACGCTGTTTAATCATGGTCTGTAGCATGGCCAGAATTTCATCATCTGTTATTCCGTCAGCCTTATCCTGACTGCGGGCAGCGATGTCCCTATCTTTCAGGGCAGCTGCAATCAGGCGGATGGTACCAAGAGCTGGCTGATTTTTGTCTTTCAACGCCTGTTTCATAGCCTGTGCTATAGTGTCACGCATATCCGTCATGTAACTCAACCCGATGCTTTCATCTGCTGGTTCCTCTAATCTTGACTGCCTTTCGGGCTTTTACCTGCGCATCCCTTATATCCTAAAGCGTCTGGTCCTCAATTTTCACGCAGAGTAGCATTCTTAAAAAGGGGATGTTGTACACAAGACACTCTTCATATGCAAGCGGCAGATATGCAAGACGGGACTTGACCAACAGGGGCTCTATGCAGTACATGATGGCAATTTTGTCTTTTTGGCAGGCTTGACGCAATTTTCTGACAGGCTAACGCTTTATTTTTTTGGCATTACCTGAACAGGCATGCAGAAGTATCTTTCTATTAAAAAGAGAGCGCTTCGAAACTTGCGACTGCTAATAAGCCAGAATGCTGAAGATGTCGTTTTGCCAACCAGCACAGGAAATATGCCAAACCATGCCTGACGCCATATTCGAGGCTGACCACTTGCCCGCCTTTACCCCGCATTCGCCGCCAACCGCCCTGTTGATGTTAGAAGATGGCAGTATGTTTTATGGTCGAGGCTTCGGAGCAGAAAGGACAGCTGTTGGTGAGGTTTGTTTCAACACTTCAATGACAGGATACCAGGAGATTATAACTGACCCTTCTTATGCAGGTCAGCTTATCACTTTTACCTTTCCGCATATAGGTAATACCGGGGCCAATGGAAATGATATTGAAACTGACCAGCCTTTTGCGCTAGGCATGATTGTCCGCAATGAGGTGACCAGCCCATCCAACTGGCGGACCAAATCTGATCTGAAAAGCTGGTTGACCGCCCATAATCTGCCGGGCATTGCCGGCATTGATACACGCGCCCTGACCCGGAATATTCGCGATAATGGCGCCCCAAAAGGCGTTTTAAGTCATCGCAGGGACGGCCAGTTCGACCTGGAAAGCCTGAAGCAGATGGTCGAGAGCTGGCCTGGGCTGAATGGCATGGAACTGGCCAGTAAGGTCAGCACTAAAGATGATTATGGCTGGGACAGCGGTGTCTTTGACTTAAGCGCCAACGGCTTTCCGACAGCAGATGCACGCACAGCCAGACATAAAGTGATTGCTGTTGATTATGGCTGTAAGCGGAATATTTTGCGCTGTCTGACTGATGCAGGTTGTGATGTTGAAGTAGTGCCTGCGACAACGTCAGCTGCTGAAATTCTGGCGCGCCGCCCTGATGGAATTTTCCTGGCAAACGGTCCTGGCGATCCAGCCGCGACAGCTGCTTATGCCAAAAAGGAGATTACCCAGCTGCTAACAAAAAATATTCCAATTTTCGGAATTTGTATCGGTCATCAGCTGCTGGCTCTGGCCTTTGGCGGTACAACAATGAAAATGAGTAAGGGGCATCGCGGGGCCAATCACCCGGTGCGTGATCTCAACACAGGACGGATTGAGATCACTAGTCAGAACCATGGCTTTATGGTGGTTGAAGACAGCCTCCCAGAAGAGGTTGAGGTCAGCCATGTCAGCCTGTTTGACGGGTCCGTTGAAGGGTTACGGCATAAAAATAAACCGGTTTTTTGTGTGCAGTATCATCCAGAATCATCCCCAGGGCCTCATGATTCACGCTATTTGTTTGACCGGTTTGCCACCCTGATGGATGACCACAAGGCCGCCGGAAATGAATGAAGAGCGAGAGACTTATTTGACTCATCTAATCGCCCGAAGGTGAGTAACACAGACCAGAAAATGAGGTACAAAAAATGCCACGTCGTGAGGATATACATTCCATTCTGATTATTGGGGCAGGGCCTATTATTATTGGACAGGCATGTGAGTTTGATTATTCCGGGGCGCAAGCCTGTAAGGCACTAAAAGAAGAAGGCTTTCGGGTCATTCTGGTCAATTCCAACCCCGCCACCATTATGACAGACCCAGTGATGGCAGATGCGACCTATATTGAGCCTATTACCCCTGATGTGGTGGCCCGGATTATCGAAAAAGAACTGCCTGATGTGCTGTTGCCGACAATGGGCGGACAGACCGCGCTAAACACAGCGCTGGCTTTGCATGAACAGGGCGTCCTTAACGAATATAATGTGGAGCTTATTGGAGCTAGACCAGAGGCCATTGAAAAAGCCGAAGACCGGAAATTATTCCGCGCGGCGATGGATTCCATAGGGCTTGAGTCTGCTCGTTCTCGCACAGTGAATAATTTTGATGATGGTATGGCCGCGCTTGAGCATGTCGGACTGCCAGCCATCATCCGCCCTTCCTTTACGCTTGGCGGTGAAGGCGGCGGGGTGGCATATAATTCAGAGGAGTTTGAACAAATTGTGCGGGACGGGCTACGGTTATCGCCTGTAACTGAAATTTTGATTGAGGAATCACTTCTCGGCTGGAAAGAATACGAGATGGAGGTGGTGCGTGATCATGCGGATAATTGTATCATCATATGTTCGATTGAAAATGTTGACCCGATGGGCGTGCATACTGGGGATTCCATTACTGTTGCCCCCGCCTTGACACTAACAGATAAGGAATATCAGCGCCTGCGTGATGCCTCGCTGGCAGTCTTACGCGAAATTGGTGTCGATACAGGCGGGTCAAATGTGCAGTTTGCGGTCAACCCTGCAGACGGGCGCGTGATAATAATTGAGATGAATCCTCGCGTCAGCCGGTCATCTGCATTAGCGTCAAAAGCCACTGGTTTTCCAATTGCCAAGGTGGCAGCCAAGCTGGCGGTGGGCTACCGGTTGGATGAGCTGGTAAATGATATCACCGGTGTGACCCCGGCCAGCTTTGAGCCAACCATTGATTATGTGGTCACCAAGATTCCGCGCTTCACCTTTGAGAAATTTTCCGGGGCGAAGGCAGATTTATCCACATCTATGAAATCTGTGGGTGAAGTAATGGCGGTGGGCCGGTCTTTCCAGGAATCCTTGCAAAAGGCATTGCGGTCGCTAGAAACAGGCCTGTGTGGTCTTGATGATCAGGACGCCCCGACTGCAGATGATGAAAACACGCGCAAAGCCGCGCTTAAGGGCTGGATTTCTGAGCAGAATCCTGACCGAATCCTGCGGATTGCAGAAGCGATGCGCTGTGGTCTGAGCGTTGCAGAGATTCAAACCACCACCCATTGGGACAAATGGTTTCTGGAACAGATTGCCGGAATTGTGGCCGCCGAAGCCTTTATACGTCGCGAGGGCTTGCCAGAGGACAAGCTGACCCTGCACCAACTGAAAAGCATGGGATTTGGTGATGCTCGACTGGCGTTTCTATCCGGCAAGACAGAACAGGATGTCACCGTGCTGCGCACTACGCTGGGCATCACCCCTATCTACAAAAGGATTGATACCTGTGCAGCTGAATTTGCCTCCGACACGGCCTATTTGTATTCCAGCTTTGAGGACACAGCCGGCTCAGTCTGTGAGGCGGCCCCGACCGCAACCCAAAAGGTAGTGATCCTAGGTGGCGGCCCAAACCGAATTGGCCAAGGAATTGAATTTGATTATTGCTGTGTGCATGCCTGCTATGCGCTGGCTGAGGCCGGGTATGAAACCATCATGATCAATTGTAACCCAGAAACCGTATCCACAGATTATGATACATCTGACCGACTGTATTTTGAACCGCTGACGCAAGAAGATGTCATTTCTATCATCCGGCGCGAACAGGAAACAGGCAGTGTGAAAGGCGTCATTGTCCAGCTGGGCGGACAGACCCCGCTAAAAATCGCTGCTGGCTTGGAAGCTGCAGGCATCCCTATTTTAGGCACAAGCCCTGATGCGATTGATCTCGCAGAAGACCGGAAACGCTTCCAGCAGCTTATCAAAAAGCTGGGCCTGAAACAGCCACAGAATGGCATTGCTCATTCAGCTGCGGAAGCCCGGTCTATTGCTCAAGATGTTGGCCTGCCGGTTGTTATCCGCCCGTCATATGTGCTCGGTGGACGCGCCATGGAAGTAGTCTGGCAGATGGCTGATCTGGACAAATATATGCGTGATGCAGTGAGTGTATCCGGCAGCAACCCAGTGCTGATTGACCAGTTCTTGGAAAATGCGGTTGAGGTGGATGTGGATGCGCTGCGTGACGGCGATGAGGTCTTTATTGCTGGTATCATGGAACATATTGAAGAAGCCGGCATTCATTCAGGGGACAGCGCCTGTATCCTGCCACCTCAGCATTTGTCTGCACTTGTTCTGGACACCATAAAGACACAGACAAGAGCGCTTGCGGATGCGCTGAATGTCATCGGGCTCATGAATGTTCAATTCGCAGTCAAGGATGAGAAGGTCTATCTTTTGGAGGTAAATCCGCGCGGTAGCCGCACGGTGCCATTTGTAGCCAAGGCGACCGGTAACCCAATTGCCAAAATTGCTGCCCGTGTGATGGCCGGGGCGAAGCTGGCAGACTTCGCGCTGACCCATGCCACGCATTCCCATATTGCGGTCAAAGAAGCTGTATTTCCGTTTTCTCGCTTCCCGGGCGTGGATGTGTTCTTAGGTCCAGAGATGAAATCAACAGGTGAGGTAATGGGCATTGATGCTGACTTTGGCCGAGCCTTTGCCAAAAGCCAGCTTGGGGCAGGTGTGCGCCTCCCGCAGTCAGGGACGGTGTTTGTGTCTGTGAAGGATGCGGATAAGGCTGCCTACATTCCGATTTGCCGCAAGCTGGCAAAAATGGGTTTTAGCATCCTTGCCACAGGCGGAACCACAAAAGCCTTGCTGGAGGAAGATGTGCCTGCCACGCCGATTAATAAGGTAATGGAAGGCAGGCCGCATGCGGTGGATGCGATGCTATCTGGCCAGATTGATCTGGTCTTTAACACTGCCCATGGGGCCGGGGCCATCAAAGACAGTTTTTCCCTGCGCCAGACCGCACTGACTAACAATATCCCCTATTACACCACCGCCGCAGGTAGCCGGGCCGCTGTTGATGCGATTGCCGCACTCGCTGACCAGCAGGTAGATGTAAGGGCAATACAAGATTATTTGCCAAATCAGTCCGAACTGTCTTAGACTAAATCTAGATGATTTGGGCAGGTTTTGAGGCAACCACAGGATTGGATATGGAAAAAATCCCGTTTACACAAGTGGGTCTGGACCGGCTAAAAGATGAGCTTAATTCGCTGAAACATACCGAGCGACAGGCCGTAATTAAAGCAATTGCGGAAGCCCGCGAGCATGGTGATCTGTCTGAAAATGCTGAATACCATGCTGCCCGTGAACGGCAGTCTTTTATTGAGGGCCGGATCACGGAATTGGAAGATGTGACCAGCCGTGCTGAAGTTGTGGATATGTCTCGCCTGACCGGAAAAACTGTAACCTTCGGCACTGAAGTTGTGATTGCAGATGAAGTCACAGACGAGGAATCCAGCTACATCATTGTAGGGCCTTATGAGGCTGATATAGAAAAGCGAATGATTTCCACATCATCACCAATTGCCCGCGCACTTATAGGAAAGGCGGAAGGAGATTCTGTTGAAGTACAGACCCCTCGTGGTCCACATCCGTATGAGATTGTCTCTATTAAATTAATTGAAATCTGAGCCAACTTTTCCGTATTTCAGACCTCTGATAGGACAGGCACCCCAGGCTGGATTTTTCGCGATCTAATAGACAGCGCAGTTTTGACATGGCTAACATTTGGAGCCGGAGTGAGTTTTGTAGTAAGGAAACGCTGGAAATCATCCCAGTCATACGCCACTATTTTCAGCAAAAAATCTGTTTCTCCCATTAGCATGTGGCATTCCCTTACCATATCCCAATCACCCACCATTTTCTCGAAATCCTGCAGATCTGTCTCCGCCTGGCTAGTGAGCCCTACAAAAGCAAAAATCATCACCGTATAGCCAAGCGCGTCACCATCAATATCAGCATGATAACCGCGTATAACCCCCGCATCCTCCAATGCGCGTACACGGCGCAGACAAGGTGGAGCGGAAATACCTGCTCGTGCCGCGAGCTCAACATTGGTCATACGCCCATTATCTTGCAGATCTGCCAAAATTTTTCTATCAACGGAATCAAGCTTGATTTTCTTGGCCATAAAACAGGATATCCTTATTCATTTTGCGGTCTATATTGCGTTTTTTGAAATGCCCTGCAAAAAGGAGCTGAAGTATCAGGATAATATCATCGCAAAATAAAGCAAGATTATTACAAAAAAATGGAATAAAAGAACGATTATGAACAAGAATGACGCCGATCTTCCTCCTTATCAGGCTCTTCTGCTGGATAAGGTAAATGCTCTCAAAGCCCAAAATGCACGCGAAAAGCGACGGAGAAAAAGGGAGAAAGAGGGAGCTTGGCCGCTACGCACCTGGGTGATTTCTGATGGGACTGCTGGTATGCTGGCTCAATGCCTGGCCCTAACAAAAGCGATGAGAATTCAAGCAGAAGATATTAGAGCTGTCCCCACACCCCTTCTGCGTGTCTTTCCAAAACTAGCCAACCTTCCAGGTTGGCAGTTGACGCTGGGTCGCAAGCCAGACTGGCTCAAGGCCAATCAATGGCCGGACTTATGCATTACATGTGGGCGGCGGATGGCCGGTATTTCTATTGGGGTGCGGCGACTGGCCATGGGCAAGACCAAAACCATCCATATTCAGGACCCGCATATTGAGCCACATTATTTTGATCTCATGATCACCCCGTGCCATGATGATATTGCACAAAAAGCAGCGGACGGTCAGATGTATGTCCCCAACCTGCTTACTACAACGGGCGCATTGAACCGGCTGGATGAGGCAGAGATTGAAGACGAAGCTGCTGCGCTGAAAATCGCTTACAATGATGGTCAGATTGCCGGACGCGCATTGGCACTAGTGATGATTGGCGGGCATAATCGCCGCTATAAGGCTGGAGTGGACGCATTCACGAAATTGGCAGGAGAGCTGGCCGCATTTGTGCAGATGACTGGGGCAAGGCTGGCACTTGTTCCCTCACGCCGCACGCCAAAGCGCGGCTTGCGGGTGCTGTCAGAACAGTTGGAAAACCGTCTGGGGGGAGAAGCTAGCTGGGTATGGGACGGAGCAGGTCATAACCCTTATCCAGGCCTGTTAGGGCTTGCCAAATTTGTGATTGTCACCAGTGACTCGGTAAATATGACGAGTGAAGCAGCTCTGACCGGCAAACCTTTGTTGATCACCGAACTGGTTGAAGAGCAAGGAAAAATCTCCCACTTTCATCAAATAATGCGGTCAGGCAGACATACAGCCCGATTAACAGATGTTCTGGCGCAGCCTGAACGTCTGAAAGAGGCGTTTGTGGTGCTGGATGAACGTAACTCAATAAGTGAGGCTGTTTATAAATTTTTTGAGGGGGCTTAGTCCCCCTCATCTTAGCACTTTTAAAATAATTCCAACTAACGGAACAGGCGGTCGCCCTCTCCTTTCATATCCTTGTATAGATAGGCGACCTGTTCACCGTATCCGTTATATAACTGAGTCGCAACGCGTTTGCCTGTGCCCAGCATCCGTTCGGTAGCCTGCGACCAACGTGGGTGATCCACATCCGGGTTCACATTCGCCCAGAAGCCGTATTCATTGGCCGCCAGTTTTTCCCAGAAAGAAACGGGCCGTTGGTCTGTAAAGGTCATCTTTACTATGGATTTTATGCTTTTGAAGCCATATTTCCAAGGTAGCACAATCCGCAACGGAGCGCCGTTCTGTTTTTCCATAGCCCGTCCATACAGGCCGGTGCCGATAAAGGCCATCTCATTCATCGCTTCATCTATCGTCATGCCTTCTACATACGGCCAAGGGTACCAGGACTGACGCTGGCCAATGGCAACAGATGGGTCAAAAAAAGTTTCCAGTCGGATATATTTTGCTTCTGCCTTCGGCTGGACCAGCGTAACAAGACGCGACATCGGCACGCCTGTCCAAGGAACAGCCATCGCCCAGGCCTCGACACACCGATGTCGATAAAGCCGTTCTTCCTGTGGCCCCGTTCTGACGATAAGCTCTGAAGCATCCAATTGCAGCGGGTTATCCACTAGCCCCTCTATGGTGATTATCCATGGATCTGTCACTAGCTTCCGGGCTTTTCGCCAGATGTTCTTCGAGGAACCGAATTCGTAAAAATTGGTATAGGTGATGGCTTCTTCTTCGACGGTGACGGGTCTGTCTAGCGTAAAGGCCGGGTTGCGCGTCGCCGGAAAGCCGGCAATTGACGCAGCCCTGGCTGATGATACAAAAGGCGCAAAAGATCCGCCCACAACAGATGCGCTGGCGAGCCCAGCCCCAGCGATCCCCATCGCCCGTAACAAACTCCGCCGGTTCAGATAGACGTTTTCATCTGTGGTTTTATAATCAATCACATCCCAGGGTTTTCGGCTGCGGATCAACATGACGGGCCTCCTTAATAGGTGATTTTACCTCGCATTAAATAAAAAAAAGGTGCTTTTTAAAGCATTATATTAATGGAAAGTTAGGGCAATATAGTTAGCAGACAAGCTGCTCCACCAGCGCCAGCTTCTGACCAAGCATGCTGCTTGGCTTAGCTTTCCTTAAATGTAGATTTGCCGTAAGCAGCAGTTTGCTGATTTAGCTTCAACTTAACGCGGCACAGGCTTTGGTTATCCGTTCCATTGCGTCTTCCAGCACATCTGTCCCTGTCGCATAAGAAATCCGAAAATGAGGGGATAATCCAAAGGCTGACCCTTGTACCGTCGCCACACCTTGTGATTCCAGCAAGTAGGATACAAAATCGTCGTCTGTTTGAATTGTTTTGCCATTAGATGAAGTCTGTCCAAGCAAGCCAGCTATATTTGGATAGACATAAAAGGCACCTTCGGGCAAAAAGCAATTGATCCCCTCAATCGAGTTTAGCGCATCAGACACTAATGTCCGTCGGGCCGAAAAATGCAATAAATTCTCTGCCATGAAATCCAATGGACCACTCAACGCTTCAACCGCTGCCCATTGTGCAATCGAGTTGGGGTTGGATGTGGATTGTGACTGAATTTTAGCCATAGCCTTTATCAGCGGCTGTGAGCCAGTGGCATATCCTATACGCCAACCGGTCATGCAATAAGCTTTGGAGACCCCATTGATGGTAAGGGTGCGCTCCTGCAAGTCGGGCGCAACCTCTGCCATAGTGGCAAAGGCAAAACCGTCATAAACCAAATGTTCGTACATATCGTCCACCATGATATTGACATGTGGATGTTGGCGAAGAACCTCTGCAAGGGCTCGCAAATCATCCGCCGAATAGCCTGCACCTGTTGGGTTTGAGGGACTGTTCAGAATAAGCCATTTAGTGCGAGGTGTAATCGCATTAGCAAGTGCATCAGGGGTTAACTTAAAGCCGTTTTTTTGCGGACATTTCACAGGCACTGGCGTGCCTTCCGCTAGCAACACCATATCTGGGTAAGAAACCCAGTATGGCGCTGGGATAATTACCTCATCCCCTTTATCAAGGGTGGCCATTAGGCCATTATATAGAATCTGTTTACCACCTGTACCAACGGTGACCATGTCGGCAGTACACGTAATGTTATTTTCCCTCGCAAATTTGCTGACAATGGCACTTTTCAATTCTGCAATCCCGTCAACAGCTGTATATTTGGTTTTGCCAGCATTTATGGCCGCAATCGCAGCTGCCTTGACATGATCAGGGGTGTCAAAGTCAGGCTCACCCGCGCCAAGACCGATCACATCTTTACCGGCTGCTTTCATCTCTGCAGCCATATTGGATACTGCAATGGTCGGGGACGGCTTAATGGCGGATAAACGTGAGGAAAGCATGAAAGACATCCTTTGATGTGATTTAATTTTGGATAGAGAGTTCAAATCTCCCTGAACGATTGCAAAAATAAAACACCGTCCATTAGATGTAAAGAGAAGGGCATCTAGCTTCTTCTGCGTTCTGACCCTTCATGTTGCCCCCTTTCCATTGTAAGTCACACGGACTATCTTACCGGAATGGATAGTGAGACTGAAATCATTTGCTCCGAAAATATTTTAACTGATCGGATATCGCAGCCAGCAGATTATGTGCTAGAGTCAGACTTTGCGCCCAATGGCGATCAACCGATGGCAATTAAAGAGTTGATGGAGGGCGTGACAGCAGGAGAGCGGGATCAGGTGTTGCTAGGTGTGACCGGCTCTGGCAAAACATTCACGATTGCGCATGTGATCCAACAAGCAAAGCGGCCCACCCTGATTCTGGCACCAAATAAAACACTGGCAGCCCAGCTATATGGTGAAATGAAAGCCTTGTTCCCCAACAATGCCGTAGAATACTTTGTGTCTTACTATGATTATTATCAACCCGAAGCCTATGTGCCGCGGTCTGATACCTATATCGAAAAAGAATCCTCTATTAATGAGCAAATCGATCGAATGCGCCATTCCGCCACCCGCGCCTTGTTAGAACGTGATGACGTTATCATTGTTGCGTCTGTATCCTGCATCTATGGAATAGGGTCTGTTGAGACCTATTCCACTATGACATTGCGGCTCACGACAGGCGAAGAACATGACCGCCAAACCCTGTTGCGAGCTTTTACTGAATTGCAGTACCGGCGAAATGACCTTAACTTTGGGCGTGGATCTTTTCGCGTACGGGGCGATAATATTGAACTTTTTCCCGCGCACCTTGAAGATCGAGCATGGCGGATATCCCTGTTTGGCGATGAGATTGAAGACATGTGGGAGTTTGACCCGCTGACAGGCGAGAAAACACAAAAATTGGAAAAAATAACAGTCTTTGCCAATTCACACTATGTGACTCCACGCCCAACTCTGCAGCAAGCGGTTAAGAAAATTGGTGCAGAGCTGAACACACGGTTGCTGGAATTTAATGAGGCTAGTAAGTTGCTTGAAGCACAGCGTCTACAGCAGCGCACGCAGTTTGATTTGGAGATGATCGAGGCCACAGGTAGCTGTAACGGAATTGAAAATTATTCTCGTTATCTCTCGGGACGTGGCCCGGGCGAGCCGCCGCCAACGCTGTTTGAATATCTGCCTGAAAATGCGCTTTTAATCGTGGATGAAAGCCATGTTACCGTTCCGCAAATTGGCGCGATGTATAAAGGCGATTTCGCTCGCAAATCTACCTTGTCTAATTATGGGTTTAGGCTGCCATCGTGCCTCGATAACCGCCCACTCAAATTTGAGGAATGGGAGGCCTTTCGCCCGCAGACCATTTATGTTTCGGCCACACCAGGCACATGGGAGCTGGAACGGACAGGCGGGGTGTTCACTGAGCAGGTAGTCCGCCCGACTGGCCTGATTGACCCGGTCTGTGAGGTGCGGCGAACTGAAACACAGGTTGATGACATCATCGCCGAATGCCGCGCCGCCACTGAAGCTGGTACACGCGTTCTGGTCACTACTCTGACTAAGAAAATGGCCGAAGCATTAACCGAGTATATGCACGAAGCTGGGATTAAGGTGCGCTACTTGCATTCGGATGTGGACACGCTGGAGCGGATTGAGATTATCCGTGACCTGCGCCTCGGCGTGTTTGATGTGCTGATCGGCATTAATCTGCTGCGCGAAGGGTTAGATATTCCAGAATGCGCACTGGTTGGCATTCTTGATGCGGATAAGGAAGGGTATCTGAGGTCGCGTACCTCACTTATTCAAACCATCGGCCGGGCTGCGCGGAATGCCCAAGGCCGGGTGATCCTCTATGCTGATAAAACCACAGACAGTATGACCTATGCGCTTAGCGAGACACAAAGGCGGCGTGAAAAACAACAGGCTTGGAATGAGGCCAATGGCATCACCCCGCAGACCGTGAAAAAACAGATTAATGATATTCTGAATTCGGTTTATGAGCGGGCCGACCATGTTAATGTGAGGGTTGCAGGTGCGACGGCACTGATTGAAAAAGATCTAAAGACAGTGATCTCTGAACTAGAAGTTCAGATGCGTGAGGCTGCCGCCAATCTGGAGTTTGAGGAAGCTGCCCGCCTGCGCGATGAGCTGCGCCGCCTGGAAGCCAAGGATCTGGGGCTTGACGGTCCAGGCATGGCAAAATCGGCTGTGGTGCCGCGCGCCTCTGCTAAAATTGATGCTCCTGTGCAGCCACCCTTCGGCCGCAGATCCAGAAAGCGCTAGAAAAGCAGGCTATCATGACCTTTTCCCTTATTGCACATGACCCTGAAACCGGCCAGTTTGGCATTGCTGTAGCAAGTCGGTTTTTTGCTGTGGGAGCGCTGATCCCGCATTTTGGTCAGGATTGTGCAATCGCCAGCCAGGCGCTAGTGAACCCTATGTGGGGCAATGAAGGGTTGAAGCTTGTCGGACAGGGCCTGTCCCTTCAAAACACACTAACAGCGCTGAAAGAAAAAGATAACGGCGCCGACCAGCGCCAGGTACATATAGTCAACCGCCATGGTGAGGCCATCTGTCACACTGGATCGGCTTGTATTGGTGTGGCCTGCCACCGGGCCGCTGCCCATGTGTCTGTAGCAGGCAATATGCTGGCATCGGAATCAGTGACGGATGTCATTCTGGAACAGTATCTGAAAACTGAACATCTGATGTTTGCTGAAAGGTTACTGGCCGCCATGCAGGCAGGTGAAGCGGCAGGCGGTGATAAAAGAGGACGTCAGTCTGCCAGCTTACAGATTAGGGGCAACCGACCTTATCCGCTGTTGGATCTGCGCGCTGATGATCATGCCCACCCCCTTAATGAGTTAGATAGATTGCTATCTGTATCAAAAGAGCGGTTTGCCGCCTTTATCCGGCATATGGGCGACCAGAAGCGATTTGGCGGTAACCCAGACAGAGATCAGATCACAAACGAGATAGAACGTGAAGCGGCACAGTTGAAAGAAACAAACAAGAAATCCTTGTCTGCGGCCTTTGACAGAAGTAACTCTTAATATAGGTAAACTCAGAAGAGTTCTGACGCCAAATAGAGTAACTGTCGTGATAGACTATACCCAGAATAGACCGTCCACAGCGCTAAGAAAGGGTCTGTGTTATTCATAAACAACCCTTCATTTTTGGTCTGTTCTGCGCTATCGCAACTGTTTCGATATGGGCTGCCTTTCTGGTTGGAACTCGGTTTGCAGTTGAGGGTTCATTCACGGTTCAGGAAATCCTGTTTCTGCGGTTGGTGCCTGCGGCTCTGATAATGTCACCCTTTATGATAAAGTTGGGAGTCTGGCCAAAAGGCCAGTCTTGGTTGGGTGTGTTTTGTATCACAATCGGGTCAAGCGTTATTTTTCCGTTTTTTGTGACCAGCGGGTTGCAGTTTGCGCCAGCCTCTGATGCTGGTGCGCTTGCCCCTGGTATGATCCCCATCTGGACTGCTATGGCGGCTTATTTTATCACGGGAGAGCGGCCTGGAAATCTAGCTCTCATTGGATTGGGGCTGATCTTGGCCGGTGTACTAATGGTTGGCTTATGGTCATCTTTGTTCGCGCTGAATGTTACCGTTTTCAAAGGCTATCTGCTGTTTTTTGCCGGGGCGGGCCTTTTTTCTGTTTATGCGGTGATTTACCGGCAGAGCGGGATCACCGCAATACATGGTCTTGTAATCGGTCTGTTCTGGGGTGCGCTACTTGTCGGGCCGGGATTGCTGCTAACCGGACAGGTACCGTTTGCGCATACCAATCTGAACGAAATTTTTTATATGCTAATTCTTCAAGGAGTTATTATTGCTATACTAGCACTGCTCTTATTTAATCTGGCTGTTAGGCTGCTTGGCGCACCGCAAGCGGCTGCCTTTGGAGCGCTGACACCGGTGCTAGCCATGTTAGGTGGGGTCTGGTTTCTAGAAGAGAGCATATCGGTTGTCAAAATCGTAGGGGTGATTATCGTTTCTTCAGGGGTGTTTCTGGCTTCTGGCGTAGTGTCAGACAGAGGCGTGGACAAGACTCTGTCCTGAGGGGGCAACATCCCTGCTTGCATATGTGATTTCTTTGCTCTGTCTTCTAAATATCTACCCGATTTTCATTGTGAGCTGGCCTCAATTATGCTTGGTTGACGTGAAATGACTTTGGTAAAGGATGACCTGTGATGAGTGACGACTGGGAAGATCAGCTGTATCAGCTGCTGATAAAACATGAAGTGTCTTTATTGCCGTATGTACCGGATGCCGGGCATGCAGCGCTGATTTCAAAAGCTGACAAAGGGCATGAAATCGCAACAGTCGTGCTGTCCACTGAAGAAGAAGGAGTTGCGCTCAACTGCGGAGCCTGGCTGGGCGGGAAGAGATCTGTTCTGCTGATGCAGAGCAGCGGTGTAGGCAATTGCATCAATATGATGTCACTCATTGCAAACTGCAGCTTCCCATTTGTAACGTTGGTGACCATGAGAGGCGAATTTGGTGAGTTCAATTCCTGGCAGGTACCTATGGGGCAAGCTACAAAAGACTGTTTAGAGGCCATTGGCCTTACCACTTATTGTGTTGAGGATCCGGACAGCTTGCTGAAGACTGTGGATGCAGCTCTGTTTTCTGCCTTTGCCAGCCAGCAGAGAAACGCTGTGCTGATGTCACAAAAATTACTAGGCAGAAAGGAGTGGTAGCAAGATGTTGAACAGACGAGACGTTGTGAAAAAAATTCAGTCCGCCCTGACCGCGCATCTGTTTATTTCTGGGCTGGGTAGCCCGTCCTATGATTTACATGCCGCAGGAGACAATCCGAAAAATTTTTATCTGTGGGGCGCAATGGGTGGGGCCGCTATGATGGGGCTGGGGCTGGCCATGGCACGCCCAGATCAGAAGATTGCTGTTCTGACCGGTGACGGTGAACAGTTAATGGGGCTGGGCGCGCTCGCCACAATTGGAGTGGCCAAGCCACAGAATCTGGCTGTGATTGTATTGGATAATGGTCATTTTGGAGAAACAGGTATGCAGCAAAGCCATACTTCGCAAGGAGTTGATCTGGGCGCTGTTGCCGCTTCCTGCGGATTTGCATATACCTGCACTGTTGAGGATGCAGCCGGGCTTGCCGATTTGCTTCACCAGCTGCAGACAGTTAACGGCCCATTATGTGCAGTCGTGCGAGTCAGCGCAGCGCCTGTGCCTCGCAGCCTGCCAATTCTGGATGGGTCTGAGCTTAAAAACAGATTTCGGCGAGTATTAAATTTGGACCCGCTTTAAGACAAATGACAGCTTATTCTGTATGGCGGCGTGGCGTATCCAGAGAATGCAAATCACAATGCTGTTCAAGCATGGCTGAAAAATCCTTCAAGCCGAAACCTCGGCGTCTTGCCAGGCTGAAAGCTTCTCTAGCCGCAGCGGCCATTGGCATAGACAAGCTTTGATCATTAGCGGCTTGAACAACAAGGCTGAGATCTTTATGCGCCAGATCGATGGTAAAACCAGGCGATGTATCCCCTGACAAAACCTTTGCCGGCCAGGCGACCTTGAGCTGACCGTTTGTCGCGGTTGTGCCATAAAGCACATCCAGCGTCTTTTCCAGATTCAGCCCGAATGTCTGCATTAAGGACAGTGCTTCGGCATTCATCTGACAGTAAGATATCGCCAGAAAATTATTCACCAATTTTGTCCGCGTTCCGGCACCTGCCCCTCCACAGAAAAAGATGTCACTGCCCATCAGCGCAAGCAGGGGCTTAACCCTTTTAAAACCTTTTTCTGAACCGCCAACCATAAACAGCGATTCGCCTGCATCCGCATGAGACGCCAACCTGCCTACCGGCGCATCCAGAAATTCTATCTGCCTTGCTGCAGCTTCTGCAGCAACCAAATCCGTTGTTGCCGGGCTCACCGTGCTCATATCCATGACAAGCATATCTTTGTCTGCGTGATGAAAAATGCCGCTGTCGGAGGATAAATAAACATCTTCCACGCTATTTGAGTTGGGCAGCATAGTGATGACAATATCTGCTATTTCAACAACTGCGCTGACAGAGCTGCATAAGGTGCAGCCCCTCTGGCCTGCCTGTTCAAGCTGATGGTCATCTGTGTCAAACCCCCAGACAGGATAATTACCCCTGACCAGATTTGCCGCCATGGGCAAGCCCATCCGCCCTAATCCGATAAAGCCTATTTTTTCCATAACGCGTCTCCTGTCTAGTCAAACATATCCGGTTGATCTTCTATCAGCTTATTCCAGATAGTCTGGAAATGCAGCCAGCCGATATATTCACTGCCCACATGTTCGCGGCTGTACAGGGCTCGATCCCGCGGGATGAAAATTGGCTTTACGCCAGATGCCGCAATATCTAACTGTTGCTGGCAACACCGTTCAAGTGCAATGAACCAGAATGCCGCCGCTTCGATGGAATGCCGGCTGGCCGTCAGTAGACCATGATTCTGATGCAGGGCAGCTTTCACATCAGTAAAGGCCTTTGCCACGTCAGAGCCGGCATGATTTTCGACAGCGACCTGTCCGCCCTGCTCACCAATGACCACATGATCCTCAAAAAAGGCACAGGCATCCTGGGTTACCGGGTCGATAGGCCGGCCAGTTGCACACCAGGCCACACCGTACGTAGTATGGGCATGGCACATTGAGATGATGTCGGGATGTTGCTCATGCACATTGGCGTGCAAAACAAAGCCGGCTCGGTTAACAGCGTAATCGCCCTGCACAACCTTGCCCTGATGATCAACCAGAATAAGATTGGATAATTTTACCTTATCAAAATGAACACACATTGGGTTTGTCCAGTAGAGATCTGCGTGTTCCGGGTCTCTGACCGTTAGATGTCCGGCAAAGCCATAATCAAATCCTTCAAGGGCAAATGCCCTGCAAGCAGCAACAAGTCGCTCTTTTCTGTGTTGACGCTCTTGTTCAAAAGTTTCAAATACAGGCAGTTCAGGAAATATCAACCCGTCCTGTTCAGGCTGATAGATTGAGATACGATCACCAATATCCAACAAAAGATTCCTCCATCCTTTGAGTTGTCCAGCTTTCTGATCGTCTACCAAATGTGGACTTTCTTCAAGCGAATTTGAGCACATGGTCAGCAGATCTGCTGCACTTTTCAGATTTTGAGCAGCCAGTGCGCTCATTGCACCTTGCCTAAAAGCAGATACTGAGTTAACAAGGCAACACAGAACGTCCCGCGCTTATGCCGTTTTCACCTTCTATATAACCAGAAAACTTTCGGACTTTATCAGACATGACTGAGATTATCATTTACGCTGTGCTGGGCCTGGGCGGACTGCTGGCTGGCGGCTCCATTCTGATTCCCGGTGTGGTCAGCCTCGCGCGGCAGATGGGCCTTCCCGCCATCGCAGTGACAGTGATTGTGATTGCTGGCGGCACCTCCACACCAGAGCTGATTGTGTCTGTTGATGCTGCCCTTGTCGGCAGCCCGGGAATTGTTTGGGGCAATCTGATCGGATCAAATATTGCCAATATTGCACTGGTGCTGGGTTTAGGCATGCTGGTTCGGCCTGTCACTGCTAATGCAACCAACAACCGCCAACTGACAGGACTGCTCCTTCTCACGCTGCTGATTTGGGGCATTTGCCTGACCGGCGGAATGACCGGTCTGAGCAGATATCTTTACAGTAGCGCTCTGCTAACAGGATTTGTCGTCTATCTTTTCTGGCTCTTGCGCCATACCAGTGAGCCCCATTATTCCAATACACAGCCTTCTGAAAGAAACCGAACTAAGTACTCTCAGAGTGACGAGAAACTGCAGAAGAAAACAAAGGGCAGTCTAGCTGAAGACATGTCTCTAATCAGAGCAGCTGTCTTTGCTGTTGGCGGTGTTATCTGTCTTGTTGCCGGGGCTGATGCCTTCGTGTGGTCAGGCGCAGAGCTGGCCAGAAGCTATGGTTGGTCAGAAGATGTCATCGGCTTAACTATTGTTGCGGTTGGCACATCCCTGCCCGAGATCATCTCTCTGATGGCCAGTCTGCAGCACAAGCGGCATGACATTGCGCTGGGCAGTGTAGTGGGATCAAACCTGTTTAACTTTACGCTGGTTCTTGGGACAGCAGGTTTGAGCGGCTTCCTGCCAGCCTCTGACCTGTCGGGCGAATTTATGATGCCTATTCTGTTCGCCCTGACAGCCATTCTATTTATCTGTACAACCTTAAATCAACCTCTCGGACGCCGGTCTGGTTTTGTTTTTATTGGATTTTATCTTGCCTTCCTTAGCCTTAATCTGAACATGTACAACGCATAGTTTTACACAAGTTTGCTGATTTGCCTTATTTGAGTAGAAAAATTGTTATATTTGGGTTCAAAAAAATAATTTTGCCCCTTGATTTCTGTTAAGAGATTGTTTTTATTTATTTCTTGTAAATTGCCTAAAAATTAGGCTGTTTGTTCTGTTTCTTTGATTTCTGCGCGATTGAGGCTAGGAATCAGAACAAGTCCACAAAGTTATCCACAAGAAACGGGGATAAATTTAGACCAGCTTTTGCTTCAGATT
>CABYIQ010000025.1 GCA_902518965.1 uncultured SAR116 cluster alpha proteobacterium | reverse complement strand
CGAGCTTTTCGGTGTGTAACTGTGTGGGTGGGTTTGCTGAATGAAAAATTGGTCAAGTTTATCATTTCTATCGTTATTTTTGACCTTGGTTTTTATGCACAATAGTAGTGCGTGTAACTGGAATTGTGGTGGTACATATACAGAAGGCAATGATTTTGGTCTTAAAGCACCATCACATTCAGGATTTAAGAAACACGCCTTTTACAATATGCCTAAAAAGCAACACTCCTATCGGTACATAGAAGAGAAATCCAAAGCACGAGCAGGTTCATTTTATCAACGTTTCGAGTTACGTGAGGGCGATTGTTTTCCTTCTCCGGAGGGAGGTTGGAATGATTGCAAAACCGATAGAGAAAGGTTTGAGTTCAGCAGCAGCCCAAGACAAAACCCAAAGGGTAAGCAATGCTATGGTTATAGTCTAATGTTAGATGAAAATTTCCAATCTGTTCACCCAACCAATACTGACTTAGGACAAGTTCATCAGAGGGGCGGACCTAAGGGAACAGCTGGGGGGTTTAAATCTTTTCCACCCTTAATACAAATTGGGGCGAAGTACGATAAATTGATATTTGGCTGGCATGAATTAACTGGCGACGAAAACAATGTTAGAGATAACAAACGTGAATTTGAATTGGCAAAAATCAGTGACATGAAAGGAGTTTGGACCGATATATCGTTTTGCCTGGATTTCAAAAACAAGCGAATGGACGCATGGATAAATGGTATAAAGAGGGTTGAAGTATCCCGCTCTCCAATAAACTTCAAGCCAGATGCAATATATTTTAAATACGGCATCTACAGAAGCTTTGTTTCTAGATTTAAGAAAATCAATGGCTCGATGCCAACCCAAGTAGCTTACTATGACGAAGTTAGACGTGGAGATTCAGTGGAAAAAGTAGACAGAAATATTAATCCGTATTTGAAAGCTGTAGATTAACCCTACCTATCCACTCCCACTTCTTCTCAAGGCTATACCCCTCGCCATAAGCTTGTCCAACACCAGCGGTGCACCAGCCTCCTATTTGGTCTATCATGTCTGAGGGGCACTGAACGGCTCTTAGGCGGTCTCTGAGTGAGTGTCTGAAGGAGTGTATGACGCAGCCTTCGGGTACTCTCGGCTTAAGCCATTTGTTGATAGCTGCTGAGGCTGAGTTAGCATTGGTGGATGAGGTGGTGTTGTATCTTGGGAAGGCGTAGGTGTGATGGGGGTTATTCTTTAATCTCTGTGCTGCCCATAGTGATGACCCTACCAGCGGTATCTTCCTCCGACTGCCTTTGGTCTTTAATCCTCTCCATCGGTGCGGTGTGAGGTTAATATAAGGGATGTCTTCATCAAGGATGATGTCGTTGATGTGAAGCCCAGCTGCTTCAGACAATCTCATGCCAGTATCACTTATTAAAGCGACCAACCATCTAGCCTCATCATCTTCTTCCCTGCAGTCTTTCTGTATCTGCCGGATGTTCTCTATGGGGATAGGCTTACGTTTCTTACTATCATCTAAGTCAGGTAGGTAAACTCTAGAGAAAGCGTTCTTGCAGTCTAGACCATGCTCTTGAATACAGAGATTGATAATAGAGCGAATAGTAGAGAAGTTCCTCTTTACAGAGTTGGTCGTTAATCCCTTCTGCAATAGATAGTCCCTGTAAGACGCTGCATCCGATGATACATACTCATCCACTGGTCTATCACCTAAGACATCTATCACGGACTGTATGTTTCTCTCAGCTCCTCTATGAAAGACTTTACCCTTATTGCTCCCCTTGAGCCTTAGATACAGCTCTAGAGCCTCTGAGAGGGTCATAGAAGAGGAAGCAGAAGCAGACAGAGGTTTATCTCTCAGCAGATGTAATGCTGGTATATCAAGCTTTGATAGCCTAAGAGATAACCAGTAATCTTCTAGTCTCTGAGCAATAGACATACCGGCTCTAATGGCTCTGTCTTTGAGATTAGTCTTCAGACAAATCACTATCCTTGATGACTTATAATACTCTTGGACATCCTTAGGCACTCTTCTAACGAAGTAGTATGTTGCGCCTCTTTGGTACACATATTGTACCACTCTACGTTCTACCAAAGCAAACCCACCCACACAGTTACACACCGAAAAGCTCGGGATAACAGTGGGTTGACGTGGGTATCGTGGATACGATGAGTAAGGTAATGGTGCGGCTGAGAAGACTCGAACTTCCACGGGGTATAAGCCCCACAGCGACCTCAACGCTGCGCGTCTACCAATTCCGCCACAGCCGCAAAATCACTTAGTCTTCGCGCCCTTATCTCATGAATTTACCCTCCTGACAAGACATAAGCTAGTAATTATGATAGCGTGTCGGGCATGAAACATTCTCTCAAAAACTCTCCTGCCTGGCATTATATTGCCGCGCCATCTTCATACGAAAAGGCAAGTATGCGCATGCACGCCCATGCTAAAGCCTTGGCCTCAGGTGAAGCCTCTGAAGCTGTATTTATCACCCAACACGAGTCCGTGTATACTGCTGGCACTTCTGCTCGAGAGGAAGATCTGTTAAACCCTGCAGGCATACCTACCTACCGAAGTGGGCGTGGGGGGCAATGGACCTGGCATGGTCCTGGTCAGCTGATAATTTGGCCGGTGCTTGACCTAAATGCCCGTCGGCGGGATGTACGCAATTACATCTTTGCTTTAGAGGGCTGGATGATAGATGTTCTCAAATGCTTTGCCGTGACTGGTGTGCGGCGTGAAGGCCTACCAGGAATCTGGATAAACCGCGACGATATCGGCCTACCAGAAAAGATGGACAAAATTTTGGCAGTGGGCGTGCGCATCTCAAAATGGGTCACGATGCATGGGATCGCGTTGAACCATGAGCCAGATTTAACTCATTATGACGGCATTATCCCCTGTGGCGTGAGCAAAGACGGGGGCACGGACCATACCAGTGTTGGCCCCATTAATGGGGCACATAATGGCAGCACAGAGACAGGCGGCGTGACCAGCCTCTCTGATCTTGGCCTAATGATAACAGAGTCTGAACTGGAAATGGTTATAAAAGACTGTTTCCCTAAATGGTTCGGCGAAGGCGCAGAGATGGGGAGAGTTAAGTGACCTCCTCACCCCCAACATTCTAGATTTTCTAAAACCGGCAGGATCGCCAAAAGCGCCTGTTCGGCCGTAGCCGCTAGTGCAGCCTCATCATCCGCTGAACCCGACACACCTGCAACCGGGCCTTCGTAATGCACCAGCGCATTTCGATGGGCACGAAGCTTGTCCAATTGATGACGCTCGTTAGCTGTTAGATAAGATAGGCCAAATACCTCGTCCTGGATGTCACCTACACTGTCATCTCCCCCATTCCCATCCACAAAAGGCATGCCATCAAATTGGCTGGACTCATGCATAGATACATCCACCAAAGTTGCTGCAAGAATAACGACACTAACCCATAGGCCAGCATTTGCGGCGGCAATCAGCTCTTTCAGGATACGTGTGCCTTGAGGGCCAAGGTCAAGGCGGGGCTGGTCGGTATGAAGATCAAAGGTAAGGGCTGACAGCTGTTTTAGCGCAGCTGACGGCCTGTCTATGCCACTTCCTCGCCGTGTTACTGGCCCCGTCATATCTCAGTCATCCGGGATGATGGTCAAGATAACCTCATCAACATTCAGATTGGCCCCTGTGGCAGCCTCTATCGCGTCTACTATGCCAGACATGCCCGCATGAAGGACATTTTCCATCTTCATCGCTTCGATAATGGCCACATCCTGGCCCTGTTCGACTCGGTCTCCCGCAGCAACCATCACAGCAGTCAGCAGACCTGGCATAGGAGCGGCAACCACATTATCAGACAGACCTGTCTGGGGTTCAGGCATATGTTCTATATAGGCAGCAGCATGGGCAGGATAGAGCCGCAAAGACAGGCTGTGCGCCCCGGCATGAAGGGTAAAATAATGGTCATCGGCGTCAATCTGAATCGCGATAGGAATCTCATCAATCGTGCCGTCAAACAAAATGCCTGATTTCGAGACAGGCTGATCCAGAGTACCCGTAACGCGAACTGCACGGCTGCCATTAATCATCACCTGGTCAGCCCCGCGCATGCGGGCCAAGCTTACATGAACAGGGGTAACCTGCCCCTTCAGCACGGCTACAAAATCCATTTGACCAGTATCATCATATTGCAAGCGGGCCTGACTGCGGCCGTAAAAACATGCCGCAAGAGCCGCCAGATTTTCACATAGTGCCGCCTCAGGGGCCTCCGCCACAAAGGCATCGACATATTTTTCAGCAATAAAGCCTGTGGTGATATCCCCTGACCTGAAATCAGCATCTGCCAGAATAGAGGACAGGAACTGACGGTTGGTGGCGACACCGGTGACCTGATAATGGTCGAGGGCTAGACGCAGCTTGTCTATCGCCTCTGGTCGGGTCGGGGCGGTGGCGATCAGTTTGGCAATCATCGGATCATAGAACATGGAGATCATGCCGCCTTCAGCCACACCTGAATCCGCGCGCACGCCCTCACCCACTGGCACACGATAGCGCAGCAGTTGGCCGGTTGAAGGCAGGAAGCCTCTGGCAGAATCCTCAGCATAAAGCCTTGCCTCTATCGACCAGCCCTTTGGCGTGATGTCAGCCTGCTGTATCGGCAGTGTCTCGCCCGCAGCTACACGCAGCATCATTTCCACCAGATCAAGGCCGTAGACTTCTTCCGTAACTGGGTGTTCGACCTGCAAGCGGGTGTTCATCTCAAGGAAGTAGAAATCCTGATCTGAGCCGACTATAAACTCAACTGTACCGGCTGAGCGATACTGCACCGCCTTAGCCAGCGCGACTGCCTGATCACCCATGGCGCGGCGGGTCTCCTCAGAGATAAAGCTAGACGGGGCTTCCTCAATTACCTTCTGATGGCGGCGCTGAACCGAACATTCACGCTCACCTAAATGAACTGCATTACCGTGCGTGTCCGCCAGAACCTGAATTTCAATATGACGCGGCTTAACCACAAATTTTTCGATAAAGACGCGGTCATCGCCAAAAGCGTTGCGGGCTTCATTCATCGCTGCGCGCATTCCGTCAGCCATATCGGTCACACTTTCGATGACCCGCATGCCTTTTCCGCCGCCACCGGCAGACGCCTTTACCATTACGGGGTATCCAATTTTCTCGGCCTCTGCCATCGCCTCATCTACATCACTGACCGCCCCGTCTGTGCCGGGGACGCAGGATACGCCAGCAGATTTTGCCAGAGCTTTCGATCCAATTTTGTCGCCCATCACTTTTATTGCATGCACATCAGGTCCGACAAAAGTCAGGCCGGCGGTCTGAACCGCCTCAACAAAACGGGCATTTTCAGACAAAAAACCATAGCCAGGATGTATCGCTTCAGCCCCTGTATCCTTGGCGGCCTGAATGATGCGGTCTACTAGCAGATAGCTGTCTCTTGACGGGGACGGGCCGATGTGTACCGCCTCATCTGCCATCAATACATGCGGGGCGGCAGCATCCGCATCAGAATAAACCGCAACCGTAGAAATGCTTAGAGCTTTGGCTGTGCGCATCACCCGGCAGGCAATCTCCCCACGGTTGGCAATCAGAAGTTTGGAAAACAGCGGCTTTCTCATCGGTATTTACTCTTCTTCACACAGCTGGGTATGGCTTTATAATGGGAGATTGTCATGCTTGCGTGGCGGATTGGATAAATCCTTATCTTTGAGCATGGTCAATGCCCGGGCAATCCGTCGGCGGCTGTTCCGCGGCATGATTATATCATCTAAATACCCCCGGCTGGCCGCAACAAATGGATTGGCAAATTTTTCGCGATATTCTGCTGTGGCCTCTGCTAATTTATCTGGGTCCTTTGCCGCTTCACGGAAAATGATCCGGGCAGCCCCTTCAGGGCCCATGACCGCAATCTCTGCTGTTGGCCAGGCATAATTCACGTCCCCGCGCAGATGCTTTGAAGCCATAACATCATAAGCCCCGCCATAAGCTTTACGGGTAATAAGAGTAATTTTTGGCACAGTGGCTTCAGCATAGGCAAACAGCAATTTAGCCCCGTGATTTATGATGCCACCTTCTTCCTGAGCCATGCCCGGCATAAACCCCGGCACATCGACCAGCGTGACAAGCGGAATATTGAACGCATCACAGAACCGCACAAACCGTGCCGCCTTGCGTGAGGCGTTGATATCCAAACACCCCGCCAGAACCAGAGGTTGGTTTGCAACAATCCCCACACTCTGGCCATCTATCCGGCCAAAACAACAGATAATATTCGACGCGAAATTTTCGTGTATTTCAAAAATATCGCCCTCATCCACAATCTCGCGCACTACCTTTTTCATATCATAAGGCATGTTCGGATTATCCGGGATAATACCATCCAAGACCGCAGATGGCCGGTCCACAGGGTCTATTGTGTCCAGAACAGGGGTTTGTTCGCGGTTCGATAAGGGAAGGAAGCTCATTAGGCGGCGGGTCTGCATGAGCATATCCAAATCATTTGCAAAAGCACCATGGGCCACACCAGATGTTTTAGTGTGCTGGCTTGCCCCGCCTAGTTCTTCTGCGGTGAGGTCTTCATGTGTCACCGTCTTGACGACATCAGGGCCAGTAACAAACATATATGATGATCCTTCAACCATAAAAATAAAATCTGTGATCGCCGGCGAATAAACGGCCCCACCTGCGCACGGCCCCATAACAAGAGAAATTTGTGGGATCACACCAGAGGCAAGAACATTGCGCTGAAAAACCTCGGCATAACCGCCAAGCGAGGCCACACCTTCCTGAATGCGTGCTCCGCCTGAATCATTCAGTCCCACAACTGGCACGCCCACCTTTAGGGCCTGATCCATAATTTTACAGATTTTTGCAGCATGAGTCTCAGACAATGATCCGCCCAGAACGGTGAAATCCTGTGAATAAACAAAAACAGGCCGCCCTGAAATCTGGCCAAAACCCGTGACCACGCCATCACCAGGGACCTTGCTGTCTGTCATGCCAAAATCACTACAGCGATGCTCAACGAACATATCCCATTCTTCAAATGAGCCTTCATCAAGCAGCACATTAAGCCGTTCCCTTGCGGTCAGTTTATGCTTTTCATGCTGACGATCAATCCGTTTTGCGCCCCCACCGGCACGGGCTTGTTCACGCTTTGCGTCTAGTTCATCCAAAATCGGCTTCATCACCTGCCCCTTTTCTACACCAGAAGGCTTCTTGAAATTTCATAGCATATTCATGAATCTTTCAACATTCTTTAATTCGTACCTGATGGCCACCTGGCGATCAGTCGCTTCTTCATCTTTGCCCCACAGGCTGTTCTGATACAGTTCATCCAAAAAGGCTGTTTCAAACACATCATCTGCGCCCAAATGTCTTCCCTGAAACGCCAGCCCCAATACTACAGATCCAGACAGGGTTGCTACACGATACAAACAGCCAAATTGGCCATCAGCCAAAGACTGCAACCTGTTCCTTACAATATGTTCTGTGGCTTCATCAGCAGAGACGGGCATCAGCCCGGCAGTTGTCGGCAACCGCAGACCACATGCCTGCTCAGCCCAGTTCAGCCATGGATCCCAAATTTTTGTCTGCCGGGACGCTAGATCCAGGTCATCACCACTGCGATAACGCAGAACGTCATCATGGATATACCCCGCCAGTTCATCGGTCAGAGCGTGACGCTGGGGTGTGACCCTGTCTGTGACTGTAACAGCCATTGAATAAAGAGGCATATCTTCTGGCAAAATTTCGTCTTCGACCGCCTGCCATTCAGCCTGTACAGCCTCAGCCAAAGCCTGGGTAGGCACCACGACAACCTCCTTTGCCGGACTGCGCAAAGGCCGGTCATCAAGGCAAATCTGATACCCTGATTTACTGGTCTTGACAGTTACATCTTTATAAAACCGCTTCATTTTCTTGTACACTGTCGCCTTAACTGAACTGGCGAGCGATAACAGCCGGAAGTTCATCATAGTTGCTCAGGATATGGACCGCCCCCATGTCAGTCAGCCGATCCGGGCTGTGATAGCCCCAAGACACCCCTATAAAGGCAATGCCGGCATTCGCCGCACAGCCTGCATCAATTTCTGTATCCCCAACCAAAATCGTTTTAACCTTATCAACACCAGTTTGCCGCATGGCCAATAACGCCATATCAGGAGCTGGTTTAACCATGCAGTCATCAGCTGAAATTGTCAGATCAACCTGTTGATCCAGACCATGTCGGGTAATCAAGCTATCCAGGCCAGTGCGGCTTTTATTTGTGATGATACCCGTCAGATAGTCCTTGGACTGCAGTGTGCACAAAATATCTTTTGCGCCGTCAAACAGGGGATCAAGCGGCGGCTGGCCACCTAGATATTCATTGCGCGCAATATGACGATAGGTTTCTGCCAGCTGGCTGGCCTTTTCAGGGTCGCCATCGGCATAGGCCAACGCTGCATGCGAAACACCATGACCAATATTGCCGCGGATAAAACTGTCTTTGGGAACAGGCAAACCACATGCGGCACAGGCCTGTTTCATCAACCGGATGATGGTCGCGGCGCTGTCACATAACGTGCCGTCAAAATCAAACAGAACTAAACGCAGAGGCGTATCAAACATAGAGCTTCAATTCTTCCCAGAAAACCGCCTGGATTATGTGTGAAAACCAAAAAAGGGCATACCATCTGGCAGACTGTCTGCCAAGCCCGCCAGTTCCGTGCTGGCCTGCAGATGTTCAGAAACAGGCGCAGACAATAAAGTACCGTCAGCTAGGCTGAGGAACCGGGCATGCAGATGAAGCTGGCGAACAAAACCGCCAATATGAGCTGCTGAACCTGCATATTTCCCATCGCCCAAAATAGGTGTTCCGGCAGCTAACATATGTACGCGCAACTGGTGCGTGCGCCCGGTCACAGGCCGAAGAGCCATCAGGCTGACAGGACCGGCCTTATCCAGCCTCAGAAAATCCGTTACCGCTGTCTGGCCAGTTTCATGATCGACAATCATCTTCTCCGCCCCTTTACCGCCAGCTTTGCGCAGAGGGGCATCAATCCGTCCTTCTGAGCCTGGATCACCAATTACCAGCGCAAGATACACCTTGTTGATCGTTTTATCAGCAAAACCAGATGTCATCTCTCGTGCCGCCCTGTCATGACGTGCAAGCAACAACAGCCCTGATGTATCTTTATCCAGCCTGTGAACCAACTTTGGCGGATTTTCAGGGTAGGCCGCTTGTAACAGCCCATCAATATGGCGCGTTGTGCGGGAACCGCCCTGAACAGCTAGACCTGCCGGTTTGTTCACAGCCAACCAGTTGTCATGCTCGGCTATGGTCATCTTTGCCAACTGATCGCAAGCGGACTTGCGGTCAATGTGCTGAGAAGGTTTTTGGGATTGCCTGTTTGCAACACTATCAATAACTTGTTTGGGATATGTCAGCCTTTGACCCGACTGAAGACGGGTATTGGCCTTCGCCTTGGCCCCATCAAGCCTGATTTTGCCCTGGCGAAGCTGACGTTCAAGAAGGCCTTGGCCTATCGGTCCTGCTGATTTGCGCAGGAACCTATCCAGCCGCATGCCCTCAGCATCTTCAGGAACAGTTATTTCTAACATCCCTGCCCCGCAATCAGACGGACAACCAATAACCCAACATAGAACCCCGCAACGGACAGACAGACAGACGATAACAGGTAAAGTCCGCCAGCCAGCACCTCACCACGCTGGAAAAAGTTGTATGCGTCAAAAGCAAAGCTGAAAAATGTAGTCAGAGCCCCAAGAAACCCTATCATTACGAGCCCGCGAACCGGATCGCTGATCAGATAGCAGACTGTCAGCAGAGCTGCCATCATACCCATTATAAGGCTTCCCGCTGCATTGACAGATAACATGGCCATCCAGCCGGACTGGCCAAATGAGCCGGTTACCAACAGGCTGATAAGATAACGGCTAATAGCCCCAAGCGCGCCACCAAGACCGACTGATAAAACCATCCATCCCATAGTTCAGGGTGTAACTGATTTCACACCAAATATCCACCCCTCAGCCCTTGCGTCAGCAGGCACAGACCAGAAGTCTGACTGAGCGGAAAACCAGCGCAAGGCCGCTGCTGATATTAGCGCATCAGCTTCATCATGATCGGGCCCATTTGCCTTAAAATCTACAGACACAGAATCAGATCCAAAACAGGCCAGAGCCTGATTGATATTTTCACGCTCGCCATGGGCTCCATTGACGGGCTTAATGCCAGCCAGCGCAAAATAATAGCTGGGAAAAATCTCAACCAGATGCAGAGGACGAGACACGGTGTCCAAATTATCAAATGGCCATATATGAGCAAATTTGCTCAGTTGGTGCAACGCGCGCATTCCTGCAAGAGAGCCTGTACCCACCCCTGCCGGGCCGACACAGTTAAAGGGGGGGCTGGGGCTTTTGACCTCTCTGGCCACCTGCTCGGCCAGACGGCGCCGGGAAGCAAAGGCTGTCCCACGACGCCCACCAGGAGCGTTAAAATACGCGCCCAATTGGGGATGATCCCAAATCCCGCCCCCATAAAGGTCAGGCATCTCTGCATTCAGCCTGTCAATCAACTTCCACAGATCATGCGCAGTTTCAGGGCTGTGCGGATAGCCAGGAAAATAGCCGCATATGGACCCATCCCCGTCTGATACCGGGTAGGCAAAAGCGAAATCTATTCCTGCCAGAACCCGCTTTGTTTCGGCCTGAAATCGCAGGTAATCAAGAATGGCGAGGCGTGACCAGTAAAGGCCATCAGGCGGAAAAACCCTTTCAGGAACACTGTTCCCGGGACCGGCAGCAAATACAGACAAACCAGGCTGTCGCGGACCCTTCGCCCCGGACCAGTCAATACCCACAAACAGCTCGAATTCACGTTCAGCTATATGCGCCATCAGTTAGTTTCATCAGTCCGGCCATATGATTTGACCTTTGGCAATTTGTCCCAATAGGCCAGACTTTTGGCAATTTCACGCTCAAACCCCCGTTCTGTAGGTTGATAAAAAGGCTGCCCTGTCCAGACAACCTTTTATGTATGCATATCAAGAAGGGTCAAGCCGTCGCCACAGCGGCCTGTTCCTCTACAGGTGTGTCATCAGAAATCACCGGACCTGAGTCCTGTCCGCGGGCATCTTCATCACGGTCAACCAATTCAATCACAGCCATAGGAGCTGCGTCACCATAACGAAAACCTGCTTTAAGCACACGGGTATAACCTCCATTGCGATCAGCATAACGTGTACCCAGAACCTCAAACAGCTTGGCTGTCATAGCATCATCGCGCAGTCGTGCGTGAGCCTGACGGCGGGCGTGCAAGTCACCTCGCTTTGCTAGAGTAATCAAGCGGTCGACAACTCCGCGCAACTCTTTCGCTTTTGGTAGTGTTGTTACGATCTGCTCATGTTTTATCAGGGCCTGTGCCATGTTCCTGAAAAGCATGTTTCTGTGCTGTGACGTCCGGTTCAACTTTCTGCCAGAGATACGATGCCGCATGTTACTCTCCATTGTTGCCTGACACCAAAAGACAGGCTGATTAAATCTAGTCAGACTGGTTTAAAATCCAGCGCTGAAGTTAAAAAGGTTCGTCTAGTCGCTTTACCAGCTCTTCAATATTCTCTGGCGGCCAGCTTTCGATATCCATACCCAGTTCAAGATTCATAATCTTCAGCACTTCTTTAATTTCGTTTAAAGATTTACGTCCAAAATTTGGAGTCCGCAACATTTCAGATTCCGTTTTTTGAACCAAGTCGCCAATGTAAACGATATTATCATTCTTCAAACAGTTTGCTGAACGGACAGATAACTCAAGTTCATCTACCTTTCGTAACAAATTACGATTAAACGGAAACGGATCAACTGCGGCATCTGCTGCATCAATCTTGGGCTCATCGAAATTGATGAACGGCTGCAACTGGTCTTGCAGAATACGGGCCGCATAAGCCACCGCATCTTCAGGTGTTATTGACCCATCGGTTTCAATCGTGAGAAGCAGGCGGTCGTAATCAGTGATCTGACCAACACGTTCATTTTCAACTTTGTAAGCAACCTGACGGATAGGGCTAAAGATAGAATCAACTGGAATAAGTCCAATCGGAGCATCTTCTGATCGGTTCTGGTTCGCTGGCACATAACCTTTCCCAGAAGCAACAGTTAATTCCATCGATAAAGACCCGCCTTTATCGACGTGACAAAGCACATGATCGGGATTCATAATTTCGACTCCAGCAGCTTCAGAAATCATACCTGCTGTGACAACGGCCGGCCCCTCCGCCTGCAGTCGAAGGCGCTTTTCGCCTTCAACAGACATAGAAACAGCGATGCCCTTCACATTCAAAACAAGATCTGTTACGTCTTCGCGTACACCTGCGACCGAGGAAAATTCATGCACCACCCCTTGTAACTGAATTGCTGTCACCGCAGCACCTTGCAGTGACGACAGCAAAATACGACGCAGACCATTTCCGAGGGTAGTCCCAAATCCACGCTCAAGAGGGCCAAGTGAAACGACGGCCTGACGCGGATTATATTCAGATGGGTTGACGATTACCTTGTCTGGCTTTTGGAGCTCTTGCCAATTCTTTTCAATCATAGACGAATTTCCTTTTTGTTCAGAAAACAGGAGGTAAGGTTTCTACATTCCAACGCTGGTGAGAAACTTTCGCTCAAAAATCAGGAGCTCAAACTCTACGGCGTTTGCGAGGCCGGCACCCGTTATGTGGGATAGGTGTGACATCACGTATGGATGTAACAGAAAATCCAACAGACTGAAGTGCACGTAGAGCTGATTCCCGCCCAGAACCTGGGCCGCGCACCTCGACATCAATACTTTTCACACCGTGTTCTGCTGCCTTTCTACCCGCATCCTCAGCTGCCATCTGCGCTGCAAAAGGTGTAGATTTCCGCGACCCCTTAAACCCGAGAGTCCCTGCAGATGACCAGGCAATGGTATTTCCTTGAACATCTGAGATTGTGATCATGGTATTATTGAATGTCGAATTCACATGCGCAATACCATTGGTAATATTTTTGCGCTCGCGGCGACGGACTCGTGCTTGTGTTGGTTGCTTTGCCATATTCCCTGCTCTATCCCGTTTCTATTTCTTTTTACCGGCGATTGCCTTTGCTGGACCTTTACGCGTCCTGGCATTAGTATGCGTGCGCTGACCCCGTACAGGCAGATTCCGACGATGACGCAAGCCCCGCAGACACCCTAAATCCAGATAACGTTTTACATCCATTGATGTCTTCCGACGCAAATCACCTTCAACCAAATAGTCAGCATCAATGATATCGCGCAACTTTGACAGCTCATCTTCTGTAAGATCATTTATTCGGCGTTCCTGAGTAATACCCGCCTTATTACAAATGGATCGTGCACTAGTTGTGCCGATACCATGAATATATGTCAGTGCTATTTCCACACGTTTTTTGGTCGGTATGTTTATACCAGCTATTCGTGCCACTGGTCTCTCCTTCGTTAATTTGCGGACAATTACCGCAGCTCCAACTCTAACTCACGTCTTATACAATTTTGCTTCAGCAGCTTATTTGATCTTTTTATCCCTTGCTCAGCTATCAAGACATTGTCTAATCGCTTCACTCACCTTTTCAACAGCCTGCATGCCATCTACAGACATCAGCAGTCCTTTTTCTTGGTAATAGGGTAGCACTGGTGCTGTATTGGCATAATAGACCTTTAACCGCTGTGTTAACACATCTGCAGTATCATCGCTTCTAGCCGCTCCAGTTTCCGCAGCCCTCTTTTCTATACGAGCAAACAGCGCTACTTCATCCACCTGTATTTCAATAACCTTGTCTAGGCTTACTCCTCGCTCATTGAGCATCGCATCAAGGGCTTCTGCTTGAGCAACTGTGCGTGGAAACCCGTCCAAAATAACCCCATTTGCACAATCATCTTCTGCCATGCGTTCGCTAATCATTCGGACCATGATTTCATCTGAAACCAACTGACCCGCATCCATAATCTGCTTCGCTTTCATGCCCAGTTCTGTTCCAGCAGCAATTGCAGAGCGCAACATATCGCCAGTGGATAGCTGAACTACACACCGTTCATCAACAATAATCTGAGCCTGCGTACCTTTTCCAGCTCCTGGAGGGCCAAAAATGACGATATTCATCTGTTTCGCCCTTTCAATCGTGATTTCTTAATCAAACCTTCATACTGATGCGCCATCAGATGCGACTGAATCTGAGAGACTGTATCTAGCGTTACCGTCACAACGATCAACAGGGAAGTTCCCCCGAAATAAAACGGAATAGCATAATTACTAATCAGAATTTCAGGAAGAATGCAAACGGCAGAAAGATAGGCTGCACCGAGGACTGTTAGACGTGTTAGGATATAGTCTAGATAATCGGCGGTCGGCTGGCCTGGTCGAATGCCCGGAATATAGCCACCGTTTCGGCGCAAATTCTCAGCAGTGTCTTCTGGGTTGAAAACAATAGCGGTATAGAAGAAGGCAAAAAAGACGATCAGGCCGATGTAAATTGCCAAATAAAGCGGTTGTCCTCTCCCGAGCATGGCGTTCAAGGCGACCAACCAATCCGCACCGCCTGACTGCCCCCCCGTCAAATTGATAATCGAAATAGGCATTAATAGCAGTGATGAGGCAAAAATTGGCGGTATCACACCAGGAACATTGATCTTCAAAGGTAGATGCTGAGCCTCACCGCCAAAAACTTTATTGCCATGCTGCCGCTTCGGATATTGCACAAGTATCTTACGCAAGGAACGCTCAATAAACACAATGAACGCAATGACGGCTATGGCCATAAGAAACACAGCAACAATCAAAAATGCTGACAAGGCCCCAGTTCTGCCAAGCTCTAGCGTGCCAGCCAGAGCACTAGGTACTTCAGCCACGATACCAGAAAAGATAATCAGCGAAATCCCATTCCCCACACCACGTGCTGTAATCTGCTCACCCAGCCACATCAGGAATAAAGTGCCGCCAACAAGTGTCACCACTGTTGTCAAACGGAAAAATAATCCAGGTTCAGTCACAACCGTGCCAGCTGACTCAAGAGCAACAGCAATGCCATAACCCTGGACAGTAGCTAACAATACAGTGAGGTAACGAGTATATTGATTAATTTGCTTACGACCAGCTTCACCATCTTTTTTCAAAGTTTCAAGCGTCGGCACAATCGCCGTCATCAACTGCATGATAATAGAAGCTGTAATATAAGGCATTATATTCAGAGCAAAAATAGTCATCCGGCCGAGAGCGCCGCCTGAGAACATGTCAAACATCCCTAGAATGCCTGTCGTCTGCTGCCCAAACACTTCAGACAGAGCTACAGGGTCTATCCCTGGCAGCGGAATGAATGTCCCCAATCTGTAGATAATGAGCGCTCCAACAGTAAACAGAAGACGTTTCTTTAAATCATCTGCTTTCGCTAATGCACCGAGGCCAAAGCCTGCATTTGCCTGTGTTGATTGCGCCATTTTACTGACTTACCTTTTTTCGTGCCCACTGGCTGGCTGAGCTGTAGCAATTACGATCTTACCACCTGCTTTTTCAATTGCTGCTACAGCTGCTTTTGATGCACCAGCTGCGTGAATTTCAAGTTTGTCTTTGAGTGTTCCATTTGCTAGCACACGGACTCCGTCACGTGGCTTTGAGATAACGCCAGCAGCAACAAGAGCGGCAACGTCAACAGGCTTTTTCTTATCCAAGTTTCCAGCATCCAGGGCAGATTGGAGCCGACCCAAATTGACTTCAACATAGTTTTTACGGAATATATTATTGAAACCTCGCTTTGGCAGACGTCGGTGAATTGGCATCTGCCCACCTTCAAAGCCGTTGATCGAAACACCGGAACGTGCCTTCTGGCCTTTGTGTCCAGATCCAGATGTCTTGCCTCGGCCAGAACCGATACCGCGACCAACGCGCTTGGATTTACGGGTTGCGCCGTCTTTTTCTTTAATTGCGTTCAATTTCATTATCTTTACACTCCTGCCAGACCGTCTCTGAATGTTAAGCTGGCCTAACGTTCTTTAATCATTCAGGGTGCGGGTTCAAAGTGCACCAGATGCTTCACTTTATTAATCATCCCTCTAACCGCTGGCGTGTCTTCCAATTCGCGGACACGGCCAATTTTATTCAGACCAAGACCAATTAATGTTTTACGCTGCGAGCCTTCACGGCCAATTGCGCTGCGGACCTGGACCACTTTTATTGTTGATTTTGCCATCTTACTTTCCTCTCAGACTCACTCAAGATGCTTCTTTCTGCTCAGCTGTTTTGCCCAGCACTTCAGCGACCTTGCGCCCACGTTTTGCCGCAACAGAACGCGGTGCCTGAATAGATTTAAGCGCCATGAATGTGGCTTTAATCATGTTATGCGGGTTGGATGTGCCGATTGACTTTGCCACAACATCTTGAACGCCCAGAGCTTCAAAAACGGCACGCATTGGACCACCAGCAATAATTCCTGTGCCAGATGGTGCAGAGCGAAGCTGCACCCGGCCTGCCCCATAGCGGCCCAAAATATCATGATGTAACGTACGACCGTCACGAAGAGGAATACGCACCATATCACGCTTAGCATTTTCAGTAGCCTTGCGAATGGCTTCAGGCACTTCCTTAGCCTTGCCTGTGCCAAACCCGACACGGCCTTTGCCGTCACCAACAACTACGAGGGCGGCAAAACCAAAGCGACGGCCACCTTTGACCACCTTAGCCACACGATTGATACCAACCAGCTTTTCAACCAGGTCAGGCTCTTCTCTCAAGTTGCTTTGTTCTGCTCTATCATTGCTGCGTGCCATTGCTCGCTCCTTTAAAACTCAAGTCCGGCTTCACGCGCGGCATCGGCTAGGGATTTTACCCGGCCGTGATACATATATCCACCACGGTCAAACACAACTTCTTTGACCCCCTTGCCAACAGCTCGCTCACCTACTGACTTGCCGACAGCTGACGCTGCGCTCATATCTGCGCCAGTCTTACCACTTTTTCTGAAATCAGCATCCAAGGTTGAGGCTGACGCAAGCGTTACGCCAGTAGCATCATCAATAATCTGCGCATAGATATGCCTTGATGAACGGTGAACGGACAAGCGTGGTTGGCCATTTGCGTTTCTCTTAAGGCTGTTGCGGTTACGTGCACGACGCTTTTCAAACATTTGTCTTGAGCTCAACATCTAGCTTAAATCCTTATTTCTTCTTGCCTTCTTTGCGGACGATATGCTCCTCAGCATACTTTACACCTTTGCCTTTGAAAGGCTCTGGAGGGCGCTTAGCTCGAATTTCCGAGGCAAACTGGCCAAGCAACTGCTTGTTTGTACCTGTAATCTCAATCTTTGTGTTATTTTCCACCTTCACAGCCAAGCCCGCAGGAATATCCATTTCAACAGGATGGCTGAAGCCAAGACTCAACTGCAACTTATTACCCTGCATAGCTGCACGGTAACCAACCCCATTGATCTCGAGATTACGCGAAAATCCCTTGGACACACCAATCACCATGTTATTGATATTAGCTCGCACTGTTCCCCAAATAGAACGACCGTGGATGGATTTCTCGAGAGGCATAACTTTAACCAAACCCTCTCCAACAGATACGTTTACATTATCTGGTAATGCCATTTCCAGTTCACCCTTGCTGCCCTTGGCTACCAACCGTGAGCCTTCAGCTGTGATATTCACACCATCGGGCAATTTAATCGGAGAATTTCCAATACGTGACATAGTAATTCTCCCTTAAAACACCTGACAGAGAACTTCGCCGCCAACATTGGCAACACGTGCTTCATTGTCGGACAGGACACCCTGAGGTGTGGACAGTACAGCAATACCCAAACCGTTATAAATTCGTGTCAGATCTTTGATGCCACTGTAGACACGACGACCTGGTGTGGAGACCCGTTTTATTTCAGAGATAACAGGAAGACCTTCGTGATATTTTAATTCGATTTTCAGCTCAGAAATTCCCTGACGGACCTCAACAGCCGAATAGTCACGTATATAACCCTCGCGCTTCAGTACCTCGAGCACATTCGCACGAAGCCTTGAAGCGGGGCTGGACACAACAGCTTTGCGGGCTGATTGACCATTCCTAATCCGTGTTATCATATCTCCAAGAGGATCACTCATAGACATTGCAATCTCTCCTTCTTACCAACTTGACTTTACGACACCCGGAACTTGACCAAATGAAGCCAAGTCTCGAAGTGCAATTCGTGACATTTTTAATTTACGGTAATAACCACGAGGACGGCCTGTCACCAAGCAACGGTTACGCACCCGTGAGCGCGCGCTATCACGTGGCTCTTTGGCCAACTTACATGATGCAGCAAACCGGTCTTCCATGGAAATTGATTTATCGCGCATTATTGCACGAAGATTATCGCGGCGCGCGCCCTTTGCGGCGACAATGCGCATCCGGCGGTTATTCTTTTCAACAGCGCTTTTCTTGGCCATGATTTTTACCCTTTTCTCTATCGGCTGTTTTAGGCGTTCGCGAACGGAAATTGAAAGCCGCGAAGGAGCTCGCGCGCTTCATCGTCCGACTTTGCGCTTGTAACAACAATGACATCCATACCCCGAACTTCATCGACTTTGTCATATTCAATTTCAGGAAAAACAATCTGTTCTTTGATGCCTAGTGCATAATTACCACCACCATCAAAACTCTTTGCATTCAGACCGCGGAAATCGCGTACGCGCGGTAGCGCAATTGTAATCAGACGATCCAGAAATTCATACATCCTATCAGCACGCAGAGTCACCTTACAGCCAATAGCCATACCCTCGCGCAATTTAAACGCCGCGTTAGCCTTTTTTGCACGCGTGACAACCGGTTTCTGACCAGAGATGGCTGTCATGTCATTCACTGCATATTCAATCTTTTTAGAATCGCGCACAGCGTTGCCAACCCCCATATTGATCACAACCTTTTCAAGGCGCGGGACTTCGAACATGTTACCATATCCAAACTTTTCAATAAGAGCCGGGCGAACAGCAGTCAAATAATGTTCTTCAAGACGCGTTTTCATCTCAGCTTCCTTTAATTAACCGATCACCTTGCCCGACTTGCGGGCAATTCGAACTTTTTTGCCATCAGATAGGTCAAAACCGATCCTGGTGGCCTGATTTGTTTCAGGATCAATCAGAGCAACATTCGAAATATGAATAGGAGCTTCCATCTGCTCAATGCCACCAGCATTGGCCTGCGTCGGCCGACGATGCTTTGTTACCATATTTATACCTTGAACCTTAACACGACCTTCCAGAGGCCGGACATCAATCACTGCACCTTTGCGCCCCTTATCTTTGCCAGTCCGCACGATCACCTGATCACCCTTTTTAATCTTAAGTTTTGCCATCTCACAGAACCTCCGGAGCAAGAGACACAATCTTCATGAAATTGCGTGAACGCAACTCACGTGTGACAGGACCAAAAATCCGTGTCCCTATGGGCTCATTTTGTTTGTTCAACAGAACAGCCGCATTTCTATCAAAGCGAATGGCTGTACCATCATTACGCCTAATTTCCTTGGCTGTGCGCACGATAACAGCTCGATAAACATCACCCTTTTTAACTTTACCACGCGGAATGGCTTCTTTAACAGAAACTACAACAATGTCTCCAACGCCAGCAATTTTACGCCCCGAACCGCCAAGAACCTTAATACATTGAACGCGCCGCGCGCCAGAATTATCAGCGACTTCAAGGTTTGTCTGCATTTGAATCATAACAGTCCTCCTCTACGCCAACTATTTCGCAGCGTCGTCATAGACGACTTCAAATGATTTGTTTTTTGAAATAGGTGCGCATTCACGAATATTGACTGTATCACCTGTTTTCGACTTATTTTCAGCATCATGTGCCGCAAACTTTTTGGACGTGTTGATGAATTTTTTATAAACGGGATGCATGATCCGGCGCTCAACACGCACTATAACGGTTTTATCCGCCTTATCACTGACTACAGTGCCCTGCATAATACGCTTTGGCATAACTACTACCTCTTACACTTCACTTTTTGCTGCTAACATTTCGCCAAGCACTGTCTTAATGCGCGCAATCTCCCGCCGCACAATGCGAATTCTAGAAGGGTTATCCATCTCACCAGATGCAACCTTGAAACGCAGATTGAACTGTTCTTTTTTCAATTCAACCAATTTTGCTTTCAACTCGTCGGCTGACTGGCTGCGGAATGTTGCTGCTTTCACAATCGACATTGTTCGAAAAACTCCTTAATTCAATCTACTCAACATCGCCTAGACGACGGACAATTTTTGTTTCGATAGGTAATTTAGCAGCAGCTAGTTTGAATGCTTCTTGCGCTAAGTCCCATGACACACCGTCCAACTCAAACATAATCCGGCCAGGGGCAACTCTCGCCACCCAAAATTCCGGCGAGCCCTTTCCCTTACCCATTCTCACCTCTGCAGGCTTTGACGATACAGGCACATCGGGAAATACGCGGATCCACAGACGACCAGCACGACGCAAGTGTCGGGTTATAGCCCGACGAGCAGCCTCAATTTGCCGTGCTGTAATCCGCTCGGGTGAAGTTGCTTTCAACCCATAAGCTCCAAAATTTAAGGTTGTGCCACCTTTTGACATGCCGTGAATGCGGCCCTTATGGGCTTTCCGGAATTTGGTACGCTTTGGCGATAACATCGTAACTTATCCTCTAATTACTTAGCCATTTTGTCTAATAGGTTGGCCAGACTGCTGCTCAGTAAGACGCTTATCTTGAGCCATCGGATCATGACCTATCACTTCACCCTTAAAGACCCAGACCTTGATACCGATTGCACCATAGGTTGTTTGTGCAGTTGCTTCACCGTAATCAACGTCCGCTCTCAGTGTATGTAACGGCACACGCCCTTCACGGTACCATTCTGTTCGAGCGATCTCTGCGCCGCCTAGACGACCCGCACAATTAATTCGCACGCCCTGCGCGCCAAGACGCATAGCTGACTGAACAGCCCGCTTCATTGCTCGACGAAAACCAACACGACGTTCTAGTTGCTGCGCTATATTTTCGCCGACCAACTTTGCATCAATTTCTGGCTTTCGAACTTCAACGATATTCAAGCTGACTTCAGTCCCTACGCGCTTTGTTAAATCAACGCGCAGCTTTTCAATATCCTGGCCCTTTTTACCGATTATCAAGCCAGGACGACCTGCGTAAATCGTTACGCGTGCTCGACCAGCTGGACGCTCAATTACAACGCGACTAATGCTTGCTTGCTTCAAACGTTCCATTAGATGATTTCGTAACTCAATATCCTTATGCAGAAGCTCTCCATAATTGCGATCTGCATACCAACGAGAATCCCATGTTCTGTTAATTCCGACCCGCAGGCCGATTGGTTTAACTTTCTGACCCATCTATGCCTGCTCCTCTTTTTCAGCAACAACAATGGTGAGATGTGAAAATGGTTTAAGTATGCGTGCGCCTCGTCCACGCGCCCGTGCCTTAAACCGCTTCATCACAAGCCCCTTACCAACATGGGCCTCTTTCACCTTAAGACGATCAACATCAAGTGAATGATTATTTTCTGCGTTGGCAATGGCCGACTGCAAAACCTTTTTTACATCACCAGCGATTCGGCGGCGAGAGAATGACAATGCTGACAACGCCTTATTGACATCCAAGCCGCGAATCATTGCCGCAACGAGGTTAAGTTTCTGAGGACTTACACGGAGATTCCGTAGTACGGCCCTTGCTTCGTTATCCGCAACCCTGCGTGGAGAAGATTGTTTACCCATCTAAATCTACCTATCGCTTTGATTTCTTATCGGCAGCATGGCCATAATATGTACGCGTCGGCGCAAATTCGCCAAACTTGTGTCCGACCATGTCTTCAGATACCGATACAGGGATGTGTTTACGGCCGTTGTAAACACCAAATGTCAACCCAACAAACTGCGGCAGGATTGTCGACCGGCGTGACCAAATCTTAATCACATCATTTCGACCAGATGCAGCGGCTATTTCTGCTTTTTTCAACAAATAGCCATCCACAAAAGGACCTTTCCATACTGAACGAGCCATAATTTGCATATACTCCTTTTAAGGTTTGCGACGGCGCACAATAAGACGATCAGTCTTTTTATTGTTGCGCGTGCGTTTGCCTTTGGTTGGCTTCCCCCAGGGGGTTACGGGATGCCGGCCACCTGAGGTTCGTCCTTCACCTCCACCATGTGGATGGTCAATCGGATTCATGACAACGCCACGTACATGCGGGCGCTTTCCAAGCCAGCGGTTCCGGCCAGCTTTACCAATTTTGATGTTCTGCTGGTCAGAATTTGATACAGCGCCAATGGACGCCATGCATTCAGACCTGACCAAACGAACCTCACCAGAGGCTAGGCGCAAAATTGCGTGACCACGATCACGACCAACTAGTTGAACATATGTTCCGGCTGAACGGGCTAGCTGACCACCTTTTCCGGGCTTGAGCTCCACATTGTGTATCAAGGTGCCGACAGGTATATTATTTAGCGGCAGGGCATTGCCTGGCTTTATATCTGCTGATGGGCCAGCTTCAACCTTATCTCCAACAGCTAAGCGCTGAGGTGCGATGATATATGACTGCTCGCCATCTTCATAGGTTATCAGCGCAATAAAGGCTGTTCGGTTAGGGTCATATTCAATTCGTTCAACTGTCGCCATCACTCCCTGTTTTGTTCGTTTGAAATCGACCATTCGATAACGCCTTTTATGGCCACCGCCGCGCTGCCATGCAGTGATATGACCAGAATTGTTTCGGCCACCCGACTTGGTTAAACCCTCAGTTAGCTTCTTCACTGGCCCACCTTTATGCAGCGCCGATTTATCGACTAGTACCAAATTACGTTGGCTAGGCGTTGTGGGATTAAACTTCTTTAATGGCATTTGAATTAAGCTCCCATCATGTCAATCGCCTGACCGTCGGCCAAGGTGACAATTGCCTTCTTTATATCGTTCTGACGACCCTTACGACCTCTAAACATCTTGGTCTTTCCTTTCAGTACAGAGGTGTTGACAGCTGTTACCCTGACATTAAACAGCATTTCCACAGCTGCTTTAATTTCAGGTTTAGTTGCCTTCATCGCCACAACAAATGACACCTGACCATGTTCTCCTCCCGTAGTGGACTTTTCAGTCACCAATGGACGGATGATGGTGTCGTAAGCCTGTATTTGGCTCAACTTTGTATCAAGACGCTTGCGGGGCCGAATGCTCATTTTAGACGCTCCTCAAGGTAAGTAGCCGCATCACGTGACAATACCAAAACATCTCGGCGAACCATGTCATATACGTTTGCACCTTGTTGCGGCAACACATCAACAAAGGGTAGGTTTGAAGCCGCTCGGATAAAACCTTCATCTAACTTTTCACCGCCCAGAATCAAAGCATTTGTGACACCCAGTTTTTTCAATTTGCCGTTTAGAACAGACGTCTTAGCATCAGCTTTCATGTTATCGATCACAATTAACTGGCCAGCAGCCATCTTAGCAGACAAAATTGAGCGCATACCTAAATTCCGAATTTTCTTAGGCAAGCTATGTTCATAGCCACGAACAACAGGGCCGTGCACCACACCGCCACCACGGAACTGGGATACGGAGCCGTTACCTGCACGCGCACGCCCTGTTCCTTTCTGACGGAAAATTTTCGCTCCTGTCTTGGCAATTTCGCTGCGGCCTTTAACTTTGTGTGTGCCCGCACGACGCTTGGCTAGTTGCCATTTCACCACACGCGCAACAACATCATCACGTGGCTCAATACCGAAAACGGAATCAGCTAGTTCAATATCGCCTTTTTTGCGATTGTCGATGGTCTTTACATCAACCTTCATCTGGTGACCCCTTTTCCTTTTCTTCTTCAGGCTCTTTGGTTGGTGATTCAACAACCGCCATATCATCTGCCTGCGCTTTAATTACGGGCTGTTTTTCAACAGCTTCATCGACGGAACCCGCGGCTTCAGTTACGGCCGATTCTTTCGCAAGGCCTGCGGGGAAAGGTGCATCATCAGGACGTGGCTTTTTGATGGCATCTGATAACAGCACCCATCCATTTTTTGAACCTGGCACTGCACCATGGACAAGGATCAGTTCATTTTCCTCGTCAATCGAAACAACTTCAAGATTTTGCATTGTCACACGTACAGCTCCCATGTGACCAGCCATCTTTTTACCTTTAAACACTTTACCAGGGTCCTGACACTGGCCAGTTGATCCATGCGAGCGATGAGAAATGGAAACACCGTGAGACGCACGCAGACCGCCAAAATTATGGCGTTTCATCGCTCCAGCAAAACCTTTACCCTGAGATATGCCAACGGCATCAACTTTCTGACCAGATACAAAATGTGATGGAGAAAATGTTGCACCAATTTCTACCATTGCATCATCACTTACACGGAATTCTGCCAGCTTTCGTTTGGGCAGAACAGACGACTTGCTATAGTGTCCCCTCATTGCCTTTGATACCCGCTTCACCTTGGCCGTACCCGCGCCCAACTGAAGTGCTGTATAGCCATCACGCTCAAATGTTTTTTGGGCGACAACCTGTACATTGTCGAGTTGCAGGACGGTTACCGGAACGTGTTTACCAGAAACATCAAACAGCCGAGTCATACCAATTTTTCTTGCAATCACACCGCTACGCATAACGCTGTTCCTTCACTTTTTATTTTTTATCTAAAGTTTTATTTCAACATCCACACCAGCAGCTAAATCGAGCTTCATAAGCGCATCAACGGTTTGTGGCGTAGGATCGATAATATCTAACAGACGTTTGTGCGTCCGCATCTCAAACTGCTCTCTGCTCTTTTTATCAATGTGGGGCGAGCGCAAAACAGTAAAACGTCTCATATTTGTAGGTAGAGGAATTGGTCCACGGACATTAGCGCCTGTGCGTTTTGCAGTATTCACAATCTCGTTAGTAGACTGATCAAGAATGCGATGATCAAATGCCTTTAACCGAATACGAATATTCTGGTTTTCCATGACTTTCTATTCCTTTTTCAA
>CABYIQ010000024.1 GCA_902518965.1 uncultured SAR116 cluster alpha proteobacterium | reverse complement strand
CAGTTAGTATATTCCCGGCTGTGAGCAGCAGTTTGCAATATCATCTCTGCCTCTGAACGGCAGCTTTCATCTCTTGCAAGAATAAAAAGCCTTAAAGCATTCCTATGACCAGGGGGAAAGTTATTGGCAAGCCAGTCATCAACGCGCTTTATTAGATCTGCGTCAACATCTTCATTTCCCCCCATCACATTTTTGATGTCCTCCACCGTTGGCGCAAGTTCAGAACCTAATAGAATTTCCGTAACAATCTGCCGAACCAAATTAGAAAAATGTTCGATTTCGACCCCAGCTGCAATTTCAGCTGCTCCTTCTCTTTGGTCGCTGAAAATTACAGACTGCTGTGGACGTGAACTTTGGTCTGAAGTCAACGCAGTAGCGGAGTGACTGGCGAGCAATCTATTGGATACATTTATCCCAGTGCCCATGGCTAAAATCGGAGAAAAAACAGAACCAGCCTCAATCGTTTCAGAGCTGTTATATTTCTCGGCCAAACAGCATGGGCAGCGAGAAGGAATGCTGGGAAAAGCTTCATTGACTTCGTTATATCTAAAGCCAACCCCCGTTAGAAAATTAGGCTGTCCTGCTTCTGTCTCCGAAATAAATCCATTCACATGATCCATTGCTAAAGCAATAAATTGACCTTGTCTTTGCCCAATATTCCATGTCCTAAATTCTGAGGGAATAGAAGATAATTTTCCTGCCCAAAACCAGCGATAACCTCCTTGTTGTCTTTGTCCAAGAGGCACCTTTGTTGTAAGATTTTGTTGATGACCTGATGAAGAAAGAAAAACATTATCCTCATATTGCAAAACGTAACCGCCAAGAAAGGTCTCACCACAATCGTAGCAATACAGCAACTCTAAAACTCGCGAGCCACAATCACATTGTGAACGAGGACTTGAGTATAATTTACCAACGGCTCTATTCGAATATTTATATTTTTCAGAGACTTCAGAACATTCTGGGTTGGCACAAGCCCAAATCCCTTCAACTTGCCTGAAAAACCCATGTATCCTGAAGGTTGGTGATGGATTACTACTGTCATCAGGATAAGCTTGTGACTTATTTATAATTTGTTCATAAAACTGTTCAAAATTATTAATTCCATACTTAGATGACAACAAATCTTCTACGTCATTTAGGTCTTGCGGACGCTCATCAACTTCATCAGCCAACATTAACTGTTGGATAGCATTACCCAGAAGAGCTTGCTCGCTGTGATTTTCGCTTGAGAAAGTTTGGGATGGCGAACCAGATAGGAACTTAAATTTTTTGTTGTCTACACCAAAAAATTTTTCCACAAAGTCTCGTCCGTTTTGATCATCGCTTATTGAGGCTGAGGTTGCAATTATTCGCAGTTGTTCTGAATCGGGCTCCAACCCGATCCTATCAAGAAAACGACGAATGGTGATAGCAACTTCAGCACCAGATGTTCCTCTATAGGCGTGGAGTTCATCAACGACTAATGTAAAAGTATTAGCGGCGTCAGACGCCAACCAATCTTTCGTTTGTTGAAAAATTACTTCTTCATTTTCTCTCATCAACATGACATTTAACATCGATGTATTACTGATCAAAATGTCTGGTGGAGCATCCAACATATCCCACCTGGTCATCATCTCACCGTTGAGAGGCAAAGAAAATTGACCGTCAGCAGCTGCTATCTGGTCTTGTAAGTGCAGCTGCTCGCGAATTTCATTAGCAATGGAATTTATCTGTTTAGCTTGTGCAGCATTAATCTTTTTGATCGATGGGTTCCAAGCTCCACCCGGGGTTTCCCCGGTATACCTTCCAAAATAAAATAATGGCTCAGAATTTTGCGTCCCTCTGAGGGCAGCCTTCCGCAAACGAGATAGCTGATCCTCCACCAGCGCATTTGTTGGATACAAAATGAGGCTTCTTAGACCAAAGCATGACCTATTTTGACCATGCCTGGCCGGCCTCCAGCTATCTCCTGAATTAATATCATTATCCCACCAAGGGTTAATGCAACCTTTCGAGCCAGCTTTATCCCTCTCAATTATCATTCTGGCTATCACTGGAAACATGAAACATTCAGTTTTTCCAGAGCCAGTTCCAGTCGTTACGACCACATTTGCATTATTCTTGATCGTTTCTAATATTGAGTCTGCTTGATGCTTTCTTAACTTAAAATTATCGCCAAACACTGTGTTAACTAGCTCAACACCGAGCTCTTCTGCTATACCAACCTCGTTACAGATTTCCTTTATATCTACTTCGGATGGGTATGGCCTCACGAGTTCGATTAATGGCTTTGTGAACATTACGCCATCATTCTCTATTATATCAGCCCTCTCTTGTCTTAGCTCAGGCGCCTTTACCCAAAACTGAGAAGAGTAATATTTTTTGAATGCTTCCTTCACATGTTCCAAAGAGTTCAGAACACTCATACCGCACTTCTCCTTTTACGAGTAAAGCCTGTTGATCAACACTCGTGCGAAATCCTTCGGCACTTCTTGATAGATTTTGTAGCCAAAATCATCGACTAAGGGCATTTGTCCAGAGAAGGCAACCAAAGCGCGCTGGACGATATATGGAAGATCACACCCTAAATTTGAAATAAATGATTTATTTTGCTCATCATAATTTTGGAACCTGATTTGATTAATGTGCCCAGCATATAATTTTGCTAATTCATAGCTCGAAGAAACTGTTTTTCCATCAGCTAGCGTTATAAAATACTGACGGTAAGGCCAGTTAACTCTATACGCAGCAGCTTTTTGTGAGGTGTCTGCAGACACCCATTCCAAAAGAACTGGATCGAATTTTTCCAAAGAACCGCGCTCGATTACGGAAATGCTGGGAAGGTTAGTATAAACATCAGAGAAAGCAGGAAGCTGGTCCACAAATGTATGAGAAAAGTCTTCACCAACATTAACTTTACGTCCAAAACAATCAGTGACATTCACGTTTTTTGGGCCGAATTCATCAGTTACTTCAAACAAAACTGTCTCAGTTGGATTTCGCGGAAATAACTGTCCATCATTCGGGGTAACACCTAATTCTTCAACTAATTTGCGCACCAGTTCTGCATTTTTGAACCCGCGCAAAGCATATCCAAACTGTGTTTTAACCAAGGTAGGCTCAGCACTGAATATTCTTTTTGGTTTAAGATTTCTCTCATCGACTAGGATTTCTATCTCACCTAAAACAGCAAAAGCATTTAGTAGCTCAAACGAAAATAAGGGCTTGTCCGAGACTTCACGACAGATTTCAGAAAATTTTTGAAAACTCAGCTCTTGAAGATAATGAACGGAATCTAAAATTATGTTTGCGCTATAACTGTCGCCTGTTTCTTTTAAATAAATTGGAGCGAACAAATTATCATTTGTATACACCAGCCGTTGTTTTAAAACATTCTGATTTCTTACCCTTTGCTGAGTTGGATAATATCGCTGTTCTCCACATTTTTGACAAACAGCTTCCCAATTTCCATCAGAACTTTCATCGGGAATCTTGAAATAATGCTGCCCCAAAATACAACTCAAATTGTCAACAGAGGTGTCCAATGTGTTGTTGTCTACCGCATAACTATACTCTTTTTCCACCTCGAAAAGATTAGCTTGTTGTGAACCAAGCTTTTTGTAGGAAAACTTATCATAGATGTCAGCAAGGGTGCTCCTCGGACTGTTACGTATATTTTTCATGTTAAAGGACGAAAAATACGCTTGTTGCTGATTTTCTACTCCCTTTTTAACCCCTAGGAATATGCTCGGCTCATCTGTTTGAAAAGAGTGGAAGGTTGATGGCGGCTCGTCTATTTTTGGCACACTGGCGTTTCTAAATGAAAGCCTTGTCTCAACAAATTGACCGCTAGACGACGCAACTCTAATTTCACAATTTTTGCCATGATTTTCTGATAGATCGATTTTAAATTCTGCAACTGCCTCCGAGAAACTAGGGACAAGCTCTGAGCCAATTTCATTTTCAGGACCACCAGAACTAACAAATAGTGTCACACTAGAAGGCTCCTCGTTTTCAAGCGGAAATCTAAAGATTGGTTTGCTGTCCGCATGAAAAATGTTTCCACCTAAATTAACAGCTCCAGAAATAGATATCGAAGCCAAACTTCCAGACGGGCGAATAAAATAATTCGGGTCATCATAAGGCCATTGATCGTCTTCAACTGGACGGGTGAAAATGACCTTATCAATGACAAAGAAGCCAGCTGGGAGACCATTTGGATTATCGAGGAGCCTGTATCCTTGAGCTGCACAAAAATTTAAAAATTTTATAGCCTGCTCTTTTAATTGTCCCTTGTCTAAGCCAAAAATTAGATATTCCTCAAAAATGCGCGGCCGATTTATTTGCACAAAATAGCCACTTTGAAGCCGTTTAAGTGCAATAATTTTTTTAGGATAAAAAGCGAAGACTTTTTCTTCTGAATTTTTCACCTCAATTCCGCTCAACAATAAATTATCTAAAGACAAATGCTGTGGTGGACCTAAAATCGAAATATCTTCATCGACTTCTGAAAAGTGAAGCTCTCCAATTACAGCACTTCCTCTGAGGCGGCGGACTTCTTCAGGTTCATTTTCATGCTTTTCAGAACAAAATATAAATGGCTGCAGAGATCTAATGGGAAATGTAACTTCTCTTATTCCAACCTTTAAAGTTCTTTTTCTTGCCAGTCGCTCTGGTGTGGGCTCAATTTCCATCAGCAAATCGAAAGCTGAATTTGTGATAAATTGACGGAGGTCCTTATTCTTCCACAAATTTCGCAAATATTTGGTCGGGGCTGTAGATGTCAGCCACCGATTCAGAACATCAGCTAAATCAGCTTGCTCAACCTCACTTTCCCTATCGAGCCTTCGCTCTGTTAAATACTGTTTGATATTTTCTTTATCACCTAACCGCAAAAGCGCTTGTGATATCGGAATACTCACGTATTTCCAATTTTTGATTACAGGCCTCGCAGTAACTGTTCCAAAGCGCCCATCGTTCTTTCGAAGCCAGCTGTTGAAATGGCTCCAGTACTTTTCAGTGACAGAGAATTTGTTTCTAATCGCTGCCTTGGTTGCATCATCTTCAATCCCAAGAAGTTGTAATAATCTGGCGTAGTAATTATTAAGAGAATGTTCTCCATCTGAACTCATTTGGTCAGCAGCTAGGCTTAAACAACACAGGAATAATATTGTTGGTGGGGGTGAGGCAAATCCAGACGCCCACCATGCGTCATTTTCTTTGGTAAGAGTTGAATATGGATTCGGTGTTTCCAAATCCAGTTTGGACCGGGCTAATTCAAAAATTAGACCAGAAAGCTTAGCTGGCGGAATTTTCAAATAATTGGAAACTGCCTCAGAAAACAACCCATCAAAATCCAAATAAAGTGGAGCGTCACAAAACGTTCCAGAGATAATTACCTTACCGATGGAATAGTTAACTTGCTCAAATGAGAAAAAGAGTTCCTCAGTTGAGTCTTTGAGGGGCAAAGCCTGAACAATTTGCTCAACACTTATCATTGATAAGTTAGCTACCCAAAGAGCCTGATCCCGAACAAAAAGTCCTATCACATCGCCTGCTTTGCAGTGCTTATCAATGCCAGAAATCCAAAAACGGTTATCTCCCCTTTTTGTGATTGGGCGATATAGCGACACAGTAGTAAGAACAATCTTAGATTGAGTTATGATTTTGCAATTACGACTGACTTTCGCTTCTTGCCCCTGCACTTGGTGACTATAATTATGAAAATTGCTGCTAAAAAAGTAATTTGTTATTGTTTTAGTTGCATCAAATATGCTTTTGGAGAGCCCGGTGCTGGTCGGGTACAAAAAGACCTGTTCCAACTGGGCAAATTGTAGCACTTCAAAGAAATGCAGATTAAGTGGCTCAGTTTTCGTCATGCAAATTTCTCATGCAAACAACAAATCTTCCCCGGTTTTTCTTTCGCCTAGCAATTATCATAAAACATCTTATTTAGACAGTTGTTATTATCGCAAATATAATTGAATAAAAATTTGAGTAATTAATCAAGCTTCAACAATACCCTCAGTGAAGGAATATTTCTTTGCTCTTTGTTAGGCATTCATCCTTTCAAACGATGAGCGATTTTTTCGAAAATGAACAGAACTGCTAACTATGATAAAATTGACTCGCAACTCTTAGAAAAAGCTATTGAGCATTTCCATTATTTTCGAAACAAAGAACAAAAAAGAGGGCCCGTTCCCACACAGATAGTTGGAAAAGAAATTCAATTATTTTACCGATCGATATACAGGCATTTTAGGCCCCCAACCATTAGAAGGAATTGGAAAAGACTCTCGAAAGAAGCTAAAATTTTTATCAACATTCAATTGAAAATTGTCTTCAACAAACCAATAGTTTTCGATAATTTAAACCTCCGATGCATTGAGGATCGTGGTAAATTACTTGTAGCTGCCCAAAAAGCCAAACAGTGGCTTGAAGAGAAGCGTGGGTTCCACCACGACTTTGCAACATATGAGTTGGTGCGCTCTTTAGCTCTGATATACAGTCTATCGACAGGCAAAAAAGCTGGCATCAGCTCAAGCCAGACAACATTAGGGCCGTCGTACAAAACCCCGTTTGAAAAAATACTATTAGCAAATCTCGCTGAAGCCGGCATTCATCTCTCAATAGAAGGTGCTCGAGCCCTTTATAGGTCTGCTGTAAGGTCTAAACCAAAAAAGTAGCCAAAATTGGCTGATTTTTGCGACAACATTCCACTGCTCCTATTCATTAATAATATCTCCCTATGGAAGATGATTTTAGTGAATTTGAATGTCCTAAGGCGAAGGCTCACAAGCTTCTTATCGCACTTACAAAGCTGCTCGCAAAAAAGGCTGTACATGAAAAATACAAAACTGAGCAGAGATGGCTTTTAAATGAGCATGATAAACCCAGTGGAGTCATAAATGAAAAACCATAAGCCCCCAAGGCTACTCACCCCGAAAGAGGCAGCCGATTTTTTATCGGTTTCCGGTCGCACAATTAAAAGACTGGTATCTGAAAGAAACCTCCCTGCCGTTCGAGTCCGAAACTCAATGCGCTTTAAACTACAAGATTTGGAATTTTACATTGAGCGCAGCAGGTGGTCATGACGAGCAGTTGTGACAGTCATATTATGAACAAGCATGACCTGATTGGTCACAGGCATTCACACAATAGTGAATTACTATATGTTGTACTCATCACTATAAATTGTGCCATAAATACACTATATGTTGTGTTTGTATTGATTTGGCTTCACCTGTCATTTATTGTCTTTAATGATATTTCACGCATCTTTTGTGGAGGTGGATTATGAGCAATAAGAATCCATTTGCAGACCCTTATCTGATTAGCTTTGCTGAGTTGCAAAAAAAGATTTGGATAAATGACGGGTTGTCTTATCCCCGCAGGCGGGAAATATCCTCAGCGATTAACACCGTAGCCACTTGGTTCAATTTATCGCTTGATATGATACCCGCATCAACAAGCTTTCTTCGGGACCGGTTTAATCATGTACACCACGATCATGTAAACGTAAGTAAGAGGCGGATCCAAAATGTGCGTTCCCTTATGATGGCAGCATTCAGAGCAGAGGGTATTACGACAAAGTTGGCACCTTATATGACAGACATGTCTCCTGCGTGGCAGAGGCTCTGGGATATGCTTGAGGGTAGCCTATATCACAAAACGGAACTTAGCCGCTTCTTTCGTTATTGTTCTAACCAGCAAATTAACCCTAATGATGTAACGGATGCAGTTTCTGCTTCTTATCTTCAGGCATTGGAAACTGAAGCTCTAATAAACAAGCCTCGTGTTCGGCACCAATCTGTCTGCCGTGTGTGGAATAAATGCGCAGAACTTCATCAAGAGATGGGGTGGCCTAATATTTCTCTAACTGTGCCACGTTATGACGAACGTCTGTACAGTATAGATGAAGGGCTAGTGTCAGATGGCATCAAGCAAGAACTTAACGACTATCTAACCTTCTTAGCTGGGGACGACCCATTTACAGCACATGCTAGGCCTTTTAAACCTAGAAGTCTTGATGCAGTCAAAGGACATTTGTGGCGCTACCTATCGGCACTTCATTATCAGGGTATCAACCTTATGACCGTCAACTCTTTGTCTGATCTCGTGACCAAGGATATGTTTACACTTGGCATCCGCTGGTTTTGGGAAAGAAACCAGAATGAGACATCTAAGAATATAGGCGAAATCGCCTGGACAGTGCGCTGTTACGCCGTAAAACATATCGGCACGGATGAGACAACCACCGCTTTTTATACTGATGCGTTAGCAAGATTGCGTGTTACTCAACTTGGCCTCAGCGATAAAAACCAAGCCGCTATGGCACAGTTTGACAACCCTAAAACAGTTGAAACCTTTGTTAGCCTGCCGCTGCGTCTGTGGGACAAAGCAGCTTCCATGCAAAAAACAGTTTGCTCAAAACGAATTAGAAGAAAAGCACACCTTCTTGTTCAGGCCTCAGTTGCGATAGAAATTTTGATGTTTGCGCCCATGCGTATCAGCAATCTTCAAGGCCTTCGATTAGATGAACATATTTCATGGCAGGCCGACCGCGTTCGCATCAACATTCCTCGGCAACAAGTTAAAAATAGTCAAGCACTCGACTTTTTACTTCCCGAAAGTGTGAGCAAACGCATCAAAAGATATATTGATGGGAGCCGGCGATCTTTAACATCAACAGCCAACCCCTTTCTTTTTCCAGGCCGAAATGGCACGCCAAAGGACAGCTCTGCACTTCGTAATCAGATTGAAAACACGCTTTGGAAAGAAGCTGGCATTCGTCTAACACCTCATCAGTTCCGGCATGCTGCAGCGAAAATATTGCTTGATGCTAAACCAGGTCATTATGAAGTCGTCAGGAAGGTTCTGGGACATAAATCTCTGTCTACCACTTACAGCCATTATGCAGGCGCAGAAACCCAAGCAGCCATTAATCTTTATGACGATGTCATCATCCAGCACCGCCAGCGTAGAGCAATTGAACCCAAACAACGCCATCAACGGCGTGAACCACCCTTTATGGATCCGCTTCAGATTTTTGGTAGGAAGTGATGAGCAAAAGTGCACCTACATCTATAAAGATTGAGAACTGGCCAGCATTTGACCTGCAGCTCTGGCAAACAGCTACCAAGAGAGGTGACTTTCTAGAGGCTGACGGCAAAGCAGCACACTGGTCGGACGCAACCCTCTTTCAGGTTCAAAAGGGTTATGGTAAATGGCTTTTTCACCTAACAGCAGAGGGGACTCTTTCTTCACAAGAACTGCAACCACCTATTGACCGCGTCAGTGAAAATCAGCTTCGCTCATATTTGGAGCGTCTAAAAGCTCAAGGCCTAGCTTCACAAACCATTGCCTCTCGGATTGTTGACCTCTCTGAAGCCATCCGCGTCATGCAGCCAAAAGCAGATATCACCATTTTGCGAGAGCTCTCAGGCACTTTGCAGCAAAGAGCCACACCATCTCGTAAGAAACATGCGCGCATCAAACCGCCAAAAGAAATCTGGCAGGCGTGCCTTGGATATATGGAGCAATCCATACAAGACAACCCGGCGCCAAACATAAATCAGGCCTCACGTTTCAGGGATGCGCTATCACTTGGTCTTTTAGCTCAGCGGCCCTTGCGTCGACGAAACATATACGGGCTAGTACTTGGCGAGCACTTAACCTTTGATGATGGCATCTGGTACTGTGATATACCGGGTAATGAGACGAAGGATGGTTCTCCTATCAGCTTTACCCTACCTGAGGATGAGCGCTTCTGCACTGCCTTCATGCACTATCTTCTGGTGAGCAGGCAAAGGTTGCTGCAGGCGCCGGGGCTTACAAATGATAAGTTACAAAACATCATAGGGCCCCTATGGGTCTCAACTCGCGGCCGGGCAATGACTAGTCATGCTTTCTATTATGGCATCACTCGCATCTCTGACGAGCTTTTGGGCACTCCCCTGAACCCGCATCTACTTCGTGACTGCGCGGCAAGCGCGCTTTCAAGTGATGCGCCAGAGTACATTCTAGCTGCTAGCCGTATTCTAGGACACAGCGATCTTGCCACGACACTTGGCCATTATGAGCAATCATCCATGCTAGCCGCCGGCGCTAATCTCGCCTCAACCATGGAAGAACTACAACAGCAAGCGTTAGCCGGTGTGGCGCCGCTCACTGATGACCTCAATTTGCCGTTCCTCGCCATAGATGAGGTGCTAGCATGACTGAGCGCGCAGTTATCTATGCTAGATACTCAAGCGACCTGCAGAACGATGCATCCATTGAAGATCAGGTGAGGCTGTGCGAGGAGCGACTGAGATCTGATGGACACACACTGGTGCAAGTCTATCAGGATCGCGCGATTAGCGGCGGATCCATCCACAACAGAGAGGGCATTCAGCGTCTGCTAGACGCTGTCAAGTTGGGTGGGATAGACCTCGTTATAGCTGAAGCTCTCGACCGGGTAAGTAGAGACCAAGAGGATATTGCAGCCATATATAAAAGGCTGCAATTTGCCGGCGTTACGCTGACCACATTGTCTGAGGGTGATATTTCAGAACTACACATCGGCCTAAAAGGAACGATGAATGCTTTATTTTTAAAAGATCTAGCCGATAAGACGCGTAGAGGCCAGCGGGGCAGAGTAGAACGAGGGCGAATACCTGGCGGCAAAAGCTACGGCTATAACATGCTCCATTGCCTAAGAGATGATGGGCAAGTTGAACGCGGCCAGCGCACAATCAATGAAGCACAAGCTAACGTCGTGCGGCGTATCTTCTCAGAATATCTGTCCGGTAAAAGCCCTCGCAAAATCGCAGCTTTGCTCAATTCTGAACAAGTTCCGAGTCCACGTGGCGGACAATGGAATGCCTCTACCATCAACGGCAACCTTAAACGCCGAAATGGCATCCTAAACAACGAGCTATACCTAGGTCGAATAATCTATAACCGGCAAATGTTTGTTAAAGACCCAGACACAGGAAAACGCCGGTCGAAACCCAATCCGGAGAGCCTTTGGGTGATAAAGAATGTCCCTGAACTTCAGATCATTGATCATGAAACATGGGACAAAGCCCAAGCCTTAAAGAAGCGATTTTCTTCACACCGAGGAAACAAACGGCAGACTAAAAAACGCCTTTTATCTGGTTTAATAAAATGTGGTGGCTGTGGGGGATCTATGACAATTGTCAACAGGGAACGATACTCATGCTCTGCCAAACGAGAAAAAGGCACTTGTGACAACCCCGCAGGCATTCAGGCCCAAACGCTTGAGAAACGAGTTCTAGATGGACTTAAGCAAATATTGCTCGGTCGGGAGGATTTTCTTAGTGCATTTGCTGCCGCCTTCTCAGATGAGACTGCTAGAATAAGACGCGAGCGGCACCTAACTGCACAGACAAAGCAACGTGAGCTTACAAAAATACAGCACGCTATTAACCGATGTCTAGATTTTATCACTGACGGTGATGGAAAAATGGATGCAGTAAGAGAAAAACTCGCAGAGCTGGAAAACTCAAAAGAGAAAGTTCTGCAATCAATTCAACAAGAGCCAACGTCATTTAAAGTTGAGCCCCACCCGAATATTGGACAGCTATATAGGCGGCGTGTCGAACACCTCACCAAACTCATATTTGATGAAAACACTCAGCAAGAAGCAGTAAACATAATCAGGTCACTAATTGACAGAATAGTAATCACAGCCAGCCAAAAGCCCGGCCATCCATGCGTCGAACTCGAGGGTGGTCTCGCGGCTATATTAGAGCTTGCTGTATCTGAGAAACAAAAAACCGCTATCACGGAGGATAGCGGTGTGCGTAGGGTCTTGTTGGTTGCGGGGGTAGGATTTGAACCTACGACCTTCAGGTTATGAGCCTGACGTCTTCCTAGGGTTTCTGCGGTTTTTTCACCAATGTCGCTGTTAAGTCGCTGTGGACCATCACTTAGAAAGCAGAGTCGCTGTGGAGTCGCGGTGAATTGTGAAAAAGATCGCTGTTACTTCCTATTAAAATTAAGCTCACGCAAAAGTTGCTGCTCTACGAATGAAATGTTTGCTTGAGTAAAACCCAGCTTTCCTCAGGCAGTTGCTTTACGATATAAAAAAGCTTTTCACACCCCCACTTTAAGTGACAAGCGCTACCTGCCCAGGGACCCTAGGCAAAATATCAAGTTATTCTCTAGTTATATGACTGATTGACTTATAGTTATTATTTTATGTTATAAAGTAACAATAAATTTTCCCAGCTTTCGCCCTTAAAGTCTAATCATTTTTAAGTGTGCAATATGTTAGTATCAATGTTGGAGTAAGAAATGACTGAAGAAGCACAAGTTCCTGTCACCGTATTAACTGGTTTCTTAGGTGCAGGAAAGACAACACTCTTGAATCGTATTTTGACAGAGGAACATGGGCGTCGTTTCGCAGTCATAGTAAACGAGTTCGGCGAGGAGGGCATTGACAACGATCTGGTAGTTGATGCCGATGAAGAAGTTTTTGAAATGAACAATGGCTGCATTTGTTGCACTGTTCGAGGCGATTTGATCCGAATTCTTGGCGGTCTCATGAAACGCGCAGATCAATTGGACGCAATCATTGTAGAGACAACTGGGCTTGCTGATCCTGCTCCTGTAGCTCAGACATTTTTTGTGGATCAAGATGTGGCAGATAAAACAAAATTGGATGCAATAGTAACAGTGGCCGATGCAGTCCACCTAAGTGACCAATTAGGTGAACATCATGAAGCTGAGGAGCAGATTGCATTTGCCGACGTTGTATTGCTGAATAAAACAGATCTTGTAGAAGCTTCAGAAACAAATGAAGTTGAAAATAGAATCAGAAAAATTAACCCTTTTGCAAAAATTATCAAAACAAAGCATTGCTCAGCTCCTCTTAATGAAGTGCTTGGCTTGGACGCTTTTAGCCTTGATAGGATACTCGAAGTAGAACCGGATTTTTTGGACTCAGACCATGATCACGAACATGATGACGATGTAACCAGCGTTTCTTTCACTTCTGAGACTCCTCTCGACCTAGATAAATTTCAAAATTGGTTTGGAGAATTGTTGCGGACACAAGGACAAGATATTTTACGGTCCAAAGGTATTTTGAACTTTACTGGAGTTGATGAAAGATATGTTTTCCAAGGTGTTCACATGCTGATGGATGCTTCTCCAATGGGTCTTTGGCCTGAGGGTAAATCTAGAAGCTCTCGTGTGGTTTTTATAGGTCGCAATCTTGAGAACATGAATTTATTAGAGGGCTTTGAAAGTTGCAAAGCACATTGAGTTTGGATTTGCATAGTCAGATGAGCGCTTTTCCAACTGCCCAACGAACTGAACTAGAAAAAAGAGGGCTGAACATACAAACGGATATTCCAGTTGTTGACGCAGTCACCATTACTGAATCTGTTGCAGTGAGTTTTGGAGATGGAACCGTACGTTTCTTTCGACCAGGTCTTGCCTATACAACGGTCGAAGCCCACAAGGGCGTGATTTTGAGTATGGTTGCAGATACTGGTGGGGTGCTGACCGGTGGAGATGATGGACGTTTCCTTAGAATTACTCAGGATGGTGCTACTGAGGAAATATATAAATTTGATTCGAAATGGGTTGACTGCGTTGCATCAAGCAAAAATTATTCTGCGTGCTCGTCTGGAAATTCAGCTTACGTGTGGGATGAACTTCATTCGAGGCCCACTAGACTTGAGCATCCCAGCACTATTGGAGGCTTAGCATTTGATGCTAAAGGGCGTCGTCTTGCAGTAGCTCATTATGGCGGAGCAACAATATGGGAAAAACATAAAAACCGATGGAAATCGTCGAGATTAGTCTGGAATGGGTCACACAATCACATAACTTTCAGTCCAGACGGAAAGTTTATCGTAACAGCTATGCAAGAGAATGCTTTACATGGATGGAGAGTTAGGGATAAGGCCAACCTTGCAATGTCTGGGTATCCAGCAAAAATCAAAAGTTTCGATTGGGTAGAGGGAACGCCATTTCTTGTGACTTCAGGCGCTCACGAAGCAGTCTGTTGGCCGTTTGATGGTAAGTTTGGCCCCATGGAGAGAAAACCAGTTTGTGTGGCAAGTAATAACAACGAGCTTGTCACATGTGTCACAGCCTTGCCAGGTGACGAAGCATTGTTTGCAGGTTTTCGCGATGGAAGTGTACTGGCGGCCGAAGTAAGTGATTCAAACGGAGTAATTCCTATCCGGAAAGCAACAGGCTCGGAAATAACTGCAATGGCTGTATCTGCGTGTAATACACACATTTTTATCGGTGATGCAAAAGGAAATTTACTGTGGACACGTCTAGTGGGATAAAAAGATGATTGGAATGTTTGAACGTAAGCGGCCAAATAGAACTTCCACAGAAAATTTGAAAAGAATCGTTGGTAATCACTTTGGTCTATCAGAAAACGATTTTGTCAGTATTTCTGAGCTAAACTGTTTGGAGTCTGGCTGCCCATCAAAGGAAACAGTGATATCAATACATTTACCTTCGGGTGAGACGAGAAGTTTGAAGGTTCAGAAATCGATAGCAGAAATAAGTTCAGCTGATATTGAAAACTTAGTTCTAAATGAGCCTCAATAGTGCTGAAAAAGCTTGCACCACTATGGTCCATAGATCTGTGAAACTTACCTAAATTATTTTTATGACAAGCACTCATGGTTCAAAAAAAATACCGGTCACATTGCTCACTGGGTTTCTTGGAAGTGGCAAATCCACTCTTTTGTCGAATCTGTTAAATGATGAACGTTTTGAGAATACAGCTGTAGTAGTCAACGAATTTGGTGCCACAGGTCTAGATGGACTTCTGATTCAACATGCTGAGGAGCAGATTGTTGAAATGACATCTGGCTGCTTGTGTTGCACAGTAAGGGGTGACATTCATGAAACATTAATGATGCTCTCTGGCAAAAGAGAGAAAGAGCAAATTCCCAAATTTGATCGACTAGTAATTGAGACAACTGGCTTGGCGGATCCTGCGCCAGTTATTCACACGTTGATGAATGACCCGTTGCTTGACCGAAGATATTTTCTTGGGGGGGTTGTCACCATAATTGATGCATTAAACGGTCTTGAGACACTGAATGTACATTTTGAAAGCCAAAAGCAGGCAGCGGTAGCTGATAGAATTGTGATCACCAAGACAGACTTACTTGAAGGGGATCTGTCGAATGAGAAACTTAGTAATCTAAGGGAATTAATTTCCAGTTTAAATCATTTGGCTCCAATAATTGACCTACAGACCCCTGAATTCAACCCTGATGAGCTTTTTAATACTTCGCTTTATGACCCAGAAACTAAAGGAATGAATGTGAGGCGGTGGCTAAATTTAGAAGCTGAAGATTTTGACCATCATCAAACCCATGACGCGCCTCACAGTCATGACCACAGTCAAATTCACGACATTTCTCGCCATGGTTCTGATATTCGCTCGTTCACGCTTTCCTTTGATTATCCCATTGATGTTGAGAACTTTGCCACCTCAATTGAAGCTTTGACTCTTCTCCATGGCAATAATGTGCTTCGTATCAAAGGTGTAATTAAAACAAAAGATCAGCCAAATAAGCCATTAGTCATTCATGGAGTACAGCATATATTTCATGATCCCATGTGGCTAGATGCATGGCCAGATAGTGACGAAAGAACAAGGATTGTCTTTATTACTAAAGGTATAGAACGCCAATCTCTAGAAGATTATTTTAAAGCTTGGCTTGAACAAAACAGTGCTCAGCAGGGAAACTAGTAGAGGGTCTATTGTCCGACGAAATTGACGGCGAAAGCGTCTACTACATTAATGCAGACGACAACTATCGAGGCTTGGTCGATAAGATTGAGTTAGCAGAAGTCTGGGGGATGCACGTTATAGCTCCTCATCATAACGGCTTTGACATAGCACGGATTGCAGCTCTGATGAGCGAGATGGGACAGGGTGGGACCGCTCGAGGCGCTGTGTTCATTCTCGATACCTTGAAAAAGTTTACCGATCTGATGGACAAACGAGCCGCGTCCGAATTTGGACAGGTAGCACGTGGCTTTGTATCTGCAGGAGGCACTTTAATAGCCCTAGCGCATACAAATAAGCATCCCGATGCTGAGGGCAAACGCGTATATTCCGGAACAAGTGATATCGTTGATGACTCTGACTGCTGCTTTGTTATCGATAAGGTCTCATCGGAAGAACGGAATGGGGTGACGACCCACACAGTTGAGTTCAACAACATCAAGGCTCGAGGCGATGTTGCTAGCGCGGTCGGATTCACGTTCGAAAGGCAGCATGGCCAGTCCTACGAAGCTCTTATTGACACAGTGAAGCGCTTGGAGCGCAATGACCTTAATGACATCAAAGGTAAAGCCAGTATTGACTCAGAGCTCGAGCATGACATTCCCATAATAGAGGCTATATGTACGGTGATTACGGCTGGAACGGTCAGCAAGTCGAAAATCGTTCAGAAGGCGCACGAGTTGAGTAGCGAGAGCAGTAACAACGTACGGAAGGTCCTCGATAAACGCACAGGGGAGATTTTTCAACTGGGGCACAGATGGAGGGCCCGCAAGCAAGCCCACAACCGGCACGTATATGAAATTCTACCCCCACACAAAAAATTAAATTACTAGATATCTGGAATAACTGAATATCTGGGAAAACTGGATAACTACTGAAATGAGCCAACTGCAAACCCCAAAAAGTCCCGCATTTGCGATAGATATGCTAGTTATTCAGATATTCAGTTTTTGAGAGGGTGCCACCATCCATGAGCTCCTGCGAAAAACAACCCCACATCTCTACTCTTGGCGGAAGAATTACCTGCCCACGATGCCAGGCGTCATCAAAACGCACAAAACAGCAATGCAAGTCACCAGCCATTAAAGGAAAGCGCGTTTGTGCAATTCATGGAGGCAAGTCAACAGGCCCGAAAACAGACCTAGGAAGGCAACGTAGCGCAGCGGCAAAAACCATTCATGGATTCGAAACACGAACTAAGAGGGAGTACAGATCAGAAAAATTTACGGAACTAAAAGGGACCAAAAATTTATTGTTTAAAAAAGGGTTTTTCGAATAAGATTGAGTAAAGATTTTCTTCTTTTCCACAAAGTAACTTGAAACTTGGAACGTCAAAGAGCCGGAGACAATAGAAGACAAACATGGATCATGATAAACGAAAAGAACCCACCTTTGCAATAAGTGGTTAAGGCCAAGAGTGCCAGATAATTGTGTTATCCATTCTTTCAGACATTCCATGCGAGACAGATTAAGGGCAGTTGAATGCCCATCTGACATCATAGATGCAATAGGAGGATGGTCTACAGATGGGGTAGGTCAGTCCTATGGCAAAGGCTATGACCTAAACATCCTTGGGCGGTGGATGACTAAAATTCAGTATCAAGATAACCGAGTTATGCAAGGACAATACACAAATACATCACTATTCTAACTTGTTTCCAAGATATCGATTAATTTTCTTACCTTCAACGGCATAAACTTTTTGTCAGGGTAAATAACATAAACACCGCGTTCGGGTGCCGTTGAGTATTCGGGCAAAATATGAATCAGGCTGCCATCCATAATATCTGAATGACAACAGAACTGTGGGAGTAGGGCCGCTCCCACACCTTCTAAGCAGGCCTCTTTCATCATGCTCGCGCTGTTAGCATAAAGTGATGGTCGAAGGTTCACTGAACCACTTTTTTCTCCATCTCCCTTAAATGTCCAGAGAGATGGGTTGGCTGCATTCGAGTAACAAATGAGAGGCCAATTTGAGAGTTCTTTCGGAGTTTGGGGTTTTCCTAATGCTCGAACAAGTTTTGGTGATGCGCACATCAAAATAGGAAAATCAGAAATACGTTTCGCTATCAGCCCAGAGTCTTCAAGGGCACCAATTCTGATGACCAAATCATACCCTTCTTCAATTAAATGAACGCGCTTGTCGTCAAAATCGACATCAACAATCACGTCGGGATAGGTCGCCGCGAATTCCGCCATGGGTTTGGCCAGAAACAGCTCTCCATAGGACATGGGAACATTAATCTTTAATCGCCCAGTAGGCGTGGATTGTTCATCACCAAGTTCTTCAAGAACATTATTAAGATGCTCTTCACTCTGAATAACCGCTGCATTAATTTTTAGGGCGGCATCGGTTGGCGTGATTGTTCTGGTCGTACGGTGGAAGAGACGGAGGTTCATCTTGGCTTCCATCATCTTGACGTGCTTGCCCACGGCCGCGCCCGACATTCCCAATTTCTGGGCCGCCTTTGTAAAGCTTCCCTCCTGAAGAATCATCTGCAAAACATAAAAGGACTGGTGAAGAAACAAATTATAAACTTTTTATTTATTGTCATTAAATATAAATACTATTTATAAAATATTTAATTACATTATCTTTCCCTTTAGTCAACACACTAATGGAGAAATCAATGTCAAATACAACATCAAACTCATTTGCTTCAACTTGGGGACTAAGCTTGTTGCGAATCCATTTTGGAGTCATTTTACTCGCCCATGGGTGGCTTAAAATTTCGGTTTTCACAATTGCTGGAACTGTTGGGTATTTTTCAAGCTTAGGCTTGCCAAGCATTGTTGCTTATCTAACAATCTTTGGTGAAATTGCGGCTGGCCTCGCGCTCATCGCAGGCATTCAGACAAGGCTCGCTTCCGCTCTTAGCGTGCCGATTTTGTTAGGCGCAACATTTGTTCATCTTGGTAATGGTTGGCTGTTCTCTGCCGAAGGTGGCGGATGGGAGTTTCCAGCATCATTGACAGTAATTGCTATTGCCATTGCTCTAATGGGATCCGGCAATCGGCTTCAGGTAAAATTCAACCCATTTGATGCGTATTTGCCTACATCTATTCGCGGCTGACCACTAACCTAAGGTATGGGTGGCTTACAATGCCACCCCTTTTAACTCTAGTATTTAAGGAAAAACAAAAATGCTTCAGCATCATAAATTCGAAAATCTTGGTGGTGCAGACCATGGATGGCTTAACGCAAAACATCATTTTAGTTTTGCAAATTATTATGATCCGGAAAAACTAAGCCATGGCGAATTGCTGGTCATAAATGATGACCGTATCGCCCCCCATACAGGTTTTGACACCCATCCGCATAAAGATATGGAAATTATTACCTATGTCCGCAAAGGGGCGATTACGCATCAGGATAATAAGGGGAATAAAGGTCGTACCACAGCAGGCAATGTTCAGGTTATGAGTGCCGGCACAGGTATATTTCATTCCGAATATAATCTGGAAGATGAAGAGACAAATATTTATCAAATCTGGATCAAACCAACGGAAAAAGGGGTCAGCCCAAACTGGGATGCAGCCGAGTTTCCAAAAACGCCAGTTACCAATAATTTACAGCTTCTGGTGTCAGGTGATGGCCGGGCGCCTCTCCATATTCACCAGGATGCCCGGATATATGCTGGTCGGATCAGCAAGGGGAATGCGCTGCAACACGCGATAGCTGGCAAGGCCTATTTATTAGTAGCAGAAGGCAACCTTTTGGTGAATGACCTGCATGCCCGCAAAGGGGACGGCGTTGCAATATACGATGAAGGCAGCGTCACTCTCAAGGCTGAGACAGAAGCAGAAGTGCTGATCATCGAAGTGCCTGGCTTACAAGATGCACGATAAACACAAAGTGAAAGGAAAATGAATTCATGACTGCTGACCAATGGATAAAACAGGTTTACATAGATGGGCGCACACATCGCCTATTTTCAAACAAGCAAATTGAAGAAAGCCAGCTTCACCAGCTTTATGAATTGGCAAAAATAGCACCCTCTGCCTCTAATCTCTGCCCTATGCGTGTTTCGTTTGTGATGAGCAAATCAGAAAAGCAAAAGGTGATAGATGCTGCAGCCGAAGGGAATAAATCAAAGATAGAATCAGCCCCAGTGGTTGCCATTATTGCCTATGACACACATTTTTATGATCATACAGAATATTTGGCCCCACATATGGACGCAGATGCTTTTCGTGGGCAGGAAAAGACAAAGCTGGAAAATATAGCGTTTGAAAATAGTTGGCTTCAAGCTGGTTTTTTGATCGCAGCGGCTCGTTCACTGGGTCTGGATTGTGGTCCTATGAGTGGCTTTGATAAAGCAAAAATAGATGAGTCTTTTTATAAAAATTCATCATGGCGTTCCCTTCTCCTGATGAATCTAGGCTATGGTGATGTTTCAAAGCTGCATCCAAGAGGCAACCGCCTGAGCTTTGAGCAGGCCTGTTCAATTGTATAAAAACCTCCTAGAAACTGGGGTCTTTCGACACTGTTCTAATTGGTCCTGAACCATTTGATTTTGGAACATATCTCTGAAAACCAGCATTATGCTTTACTGTTCAGCAACTTAACAACTATCATAAAAGAGATGATAATTAATTTATGCTCTAAAATTAAGATATGCCTGTTGTATATATTTTAACTAACGAGAGTATGCCTGAAATCATTAAAATTGGTTTCACTGATAATCTCCCTAGACGACTTAAAGATTTAGACAAAACGTCTACCCCTCTTCCTTTTGAATGTTATTACGCGGTAGAGGTTAGTGATGCTAGAGCGATTGAGCACCTCCTTCACGAAGCATTTAATGACAAAATAGTAAGAGAAAGGCGCGAGTTTTTCTACTGCACGCCGGAACAGGCAAAATCAGCATTGAAAATTGCGGAGGTAATGGGCGGTAAAGATGTTACACCCACTGAAGTTCTTCTAGATAGGGAGCATGAAGGACAGGACAAAAAAGCACTTGCTAATGCCAAGAACCGCAAAAACAGGGTTGATTACTTCGGAATTCTTGGCATCAATCCTGGTGAAATTCTTACGTTCTCGAAGGATGATTCAATTACTTGCGAGGTTGCAGATAACGGACAAGTTATCTTTAGAGGAGAATTAACAACCCTATCAGGATCTGCATTAACCGTCGTATCTGAATTAGGTTACAACTGGCAACAAGTTAGAGGTGCAGGATATTGGTGTTATAACGACACTACCTTGTTGACCTTATATCAGCAGGCAAGAGAAGGATAGCAACGCCATCAGTAGCGAATGGCGTTATCTAGTATTGAGTAAATCTATTGGTTCCGTTAAATGCCAAGAAATATAATTAAAATCCTAGAAAAGAACTTTAGTGACATGAAAGCAGGTGAGAGGATGCTTATTTCCTCTCCTGAAGTTATCGCTAATTACATTTCTAAAATTCCGGTGGGAACAACTATCACACCCAAAGAGATGCGAAACGCGCTTGCAAAAGAAAAAGGTGCTGACAACACCTGCCCAGTGACTACAGGTATATTTCTTAGAATAGCAATAGAGGAAGTTTTAGGTGTTTTTGAAATCGATGACGCCCCAATTCCATTTTGGAGGGTCGTAGATGAAAAGCATCCCATTCTCAAAAAACTTGGCATCGCCCCATCTGAAATCACACGCATGAGACAGAAGGAAGCATCACAAAACTAACACAGCAATTTTGTGCGTCTGCTTACCAATTGTTACTAAACAGTTTTCTTGTTGTGCTTTTTCCTCCGAACCGCAGACCACGCAGCAACAGCCCCTACCCCTTAACAGACATCCAAGCCTGAGGCAGAAACGGCTCCAGTAACCCCGGTCCGTGGCCCACGGTCCATAGAAATAGATTCATGGGCAATTTAAACGTGGCAATGAACGCGGCAATAATTTAGAACGCAAAAAGCCACCTCAAAATTGAAGTGGCTAATTTACTGAAATCATGTGTATTTTTTGGTTGCGGGGGTAGGATTTGAACCTACGACCTTCAGGTTATGAGCCTGACGACCCCCCTATAAAATCAAACACTTACGCGGCGACTCGACAAAGACTCGACAAAACTCGACAGCGATTCAGCGACTCGACAAAAACTCGACTGTCGAGTCGCGAGTCGCTGTAAATTCAATGACTTACAGAGACTTTTCCGCGCAATAATATTACTTTTGTTTTTTGCCCCTATTTTCTAAATTCCCTCCACGGCTCCCACCCCCTCTAAATAGAAACCGAAACTGCTAAATTAGATGCCGCTCTATCTGAGATAGTTGGAGCTTTATTGTAGCAGTGAGACAAAGAAAGTAATCTATCCCAAGCTGAGCAAATTAATTGGTTGTGTTATCTGATCGAATGTAAAACTTCACCGCCAATTCCTATAACTTTTCCGTAGTTTCCCATAATTTCATAAAACTCTGGGAAGTAGTCATTTTGGGACGCATTTTCGACATGTCTTTGAATGCTCTCGATTGATGTAAACCTCTCATTGATGGTGAAAATAGTATTCCCAGTAGTGCCCTTTGAAGGGTCTGTTGGATCTGTAAATTCTGGAGATTTAGTGAAATAGGCTGATATCAAGTGGCTCTCCCCGTCGTTCTTGCTTGAATAAAATACACTCATCCACTCAGCATGCTTTTTGAATATTTGCTCAACGTGCTCCGCTTTTTCGTCAGCGACTACATAACCTAGATTAATGCACTTAATTTCCATATTAATCTCTCCTTTTCTATCTGCTTCCAACAGATATATTTTAATTGACCATTTGTTATAGTTTTTTGATACATTCAGTAATATGAATAAATAAAACCTCAGTCCTCTGCCAATCCTTTAACAGTAATGTTTCTCGTCTCCACTTAATAGGGGTTTTCTCTATAAAATGAGAGCAGCTCATGTATGGCCAGGTGTTATAGCTACCCGCCCATCGGCAGGGTTGTCGATGTCGTGAGAAAACCGCTAAACGACAGGATAAACAGAGCAATGATCATTTCTATCTGAATAGACTTCTGTAGCCTCTGTGCACCAATCGATGGATTCATTTTAATTAAAGGCACAAGTCTAAATTTATTCAAAGCACCAAGTCCCAGAAGTGAGGAAACAAAAGTCATTTTTAGCAAAAAAACATTCCCATAAACTGTGCTAAAAAGGAGCGACAAGTCGACAATTAAAATATAAGCAAAAACCAAACCAGAGATAATCAGAAGGCAAACATAAAAAATAGCAAGTGTTCCAAATCGACTTGCTATTTTATACAAGCTTTCCGTTTCGAGTGCAGAACACATCCGTTGTAATGGAAAAAAAGAACCAAGCCAAAACGCTATTCCGATTAGATGTAATGAGAGAACACCTTGTGCTATAAGACCGGCTTTTTGGGCATGTCCTGTCCATATGAAGGAGGCCAACAACAATAAGACGCCGATCCAAACAAGCACGGAAAGTGAGCCCGACTCATAACTTTTACCAATCAAGATGAGTGCAAAACCTAAAAGGGCCAAGCACGCTGCATTTCCACCTCTAGAGGCGATGGCAATACTAAAAATGGTTGGATCAAATAAGCTCAAAATTTCTCCACCGAGATTACCAGCTACTGAAAACACCAAACCAGCAGAAATGGCTATACCGAATTTGCACGCTTTAATGCTGAGAACTTTGCAGAATTTCGAATTTTCAGCTGTCTGGAACTGGTGAAAATGTCCCACAAAAGATACCGTTCCCAAAGCCAATAAGCTAACAATGTAAAAAAATGTTTTTAGGATTGGGGTGAGAATAATCCAAAGGTCCATGCGTCACACCGCTGTAGATTTTTTGTTTTTGGGCTAACTTTTACGATGATTTGGCTTGACTGCCTTAAAATTGGCTGACGCCAATTCTGATTTTGGAGCCATCAGTGAATTCCCTGGTGTAAATCTTTCAGATACCTCCGGCAATTCGCCACTATACTCATACGCCTGGTGACCTTCTGGATGTTTATACCAACCTGGGTCACTATAATCATCCCGAGCAAGATCTGAGCGCACCTTGAGCATGCTGAACATTCCTCCCATTTCAACAGAGCCATATGGTCCATCTCCTGTCATCATTGGCAAAGTATTATCAGGAAGAGGCATTGTCATTTCCGTCATATCGGCCATTCCTCGCTCCCCCATTACCATGTAATCTGGAACTAACTTCCTTATTTTTTCCGTAATGCCTCTATGATCAACGCCAATCATTGTAGGCACATCATGTCCCATAGCATTCATAGAGTGATGGCTTTTGTGACAGTGCATTGCCCAATCGCCCTCTTCGTCAGCGACAAACTCTATTTGTCGCATCTGCCCTACGGCGATGTCAGTCGTAACCTCTTTCCAGCGACTCTCAGGCCTAGTTGGACCTCCATCAGTTCCTGTTACTTCAAATTCAATGCCATGCACATGGATAGGATGGTTTGTCATCGTGAGATTGCCAACTCTCACCCTCACCCGGTCATTCTTTCTAGCAACAAGGGGCGCAATTCCTGGAAATATTCTGCTGTTCCAAGCCCACAAATTAAAGTCAAGCATGGTCATTATGTTTGGAGTTTCCGCTCCTGGAACAATATCAAATGCGTTCAGCAAGATGCAATAATCTCTCTCAACGGTACTTATCCATGGATGCTCATTCTTTGGGTGAGTAACCCAAAATCCCATCATCCCCATCGCCATTTGTGTCATCTCATCGGCATGAGGGTGGTACATAAATGTGCCAGGACGTTTGGCTTGGAATTCATAAACGAAAGTTTTTCCCGGATTTACTGCCGCTTGATTCAGCCCCGCTACTCCGTCCATACCATTTGGTAGGCGCTGGCCATGCCAGTGAATGCTGGTATGTTCAGGTAGTTTATTTGTTAGATAAATACGGATTTTGTCGCCTTCAACAACCTCAATAGTCGGGCCCGGGCTCTGGCCATTATAACCCCACAAGTTAGCTGTCATGCCTGGCCCTAGCTCGCGCACTACGGGTTCTGCAACCAAATGAAACTCTTTAAATTCTCCGTTCATTCGATACGGCAAAGTCCATCCATTTAGTGTGACCACCGGATTATAATTTGAAATTTCATCTGTTTTTGTGGGGCTTACGGTGTCCGGTGATGTTTGTATTACCGGGTCGGGCAATCGAGCTAATGAAGAAGTAGCCACTGTAGTGCCAGCTAAAGCCGTTCCAGCTACAGCTGACATCTTGATGAAATCACGTCTTGTTTTCATTTTTACCTCCAAGATTTATGGAAATTACCTTACCAGGCAAGATTAATGCCCTTTCGCCTTCTTAGCTGGGGCATCTGAGATGGCGTTAGTTTCTAGCCCCATTTGACCTCCAACTAAGACACTATTTAGCTTCAATTCAGCGAGGTGGAGATTTTGAAAAGCATCGATAGCTCTAATTTCAGCCGATGCCTTTTCTAGTCCGACTTGAACCAATTCAAATACTCCAATAAT
>CABYIQ010000023.1 GCA_902518965.1 uncultured SAR116 cluster alpha proteobacterium | reverse complement strand
TCATGAAGAAGATTGCAAACTGAGCACCATTACCACAGCGTCTCATCCAGTTCCTGATGCCCGCGGCTTGGCGGCTGCGGGGCGCATCCTAGACCAAGCCCGGTCTTTAACAACAACAGACCTGATGCTTGTGCTTGTCTCTGGCAGTGGCGGCCTATCCTGCGCGCACGCTGGCTCTCTCCATCTCTGATGTTCCAGGCGATGATGTGACGGTGATTGCCTCTGGCCCAACTGTGGCAGACCCCACTAGTGCGGCACAGGCCCGCGCCGTGCTAACTGATTATGGCATTGAACTGCCTGCTGCTGTTAACCGTTTGCTTAACAGCCCGGCTTGCGAGACGCCTTTTCCAGATAATCCCGCGTTATCGCGTTCTGAGATGCATCTTGTGGCAACACCCCGTAAATCGCTGCAAGCTGCTGCTGTTGTTGCAAAACAAGCAGGTTATCAGCCTGTTCTGTTAGGCGATGCGCTGGAAGGCATGTCACGTGAGTTGGCAGCATGGATGGCAGAACAGGCTCGCAATGCTGGACCGGGCAAGGCCTTGATTTCTGGCGGTGAGACCACAGTGAAGGTCAGCGGCAGTGGCTACGGTGGGCGTAATGCGGAATTTGCCCATGCGCTGTGCCTTGCTCTTGCTGATACTGACAAGGTGGTTGAAAGCAGCTTTTATGCGCTTGCAGCAGATACGGATGGTATTGATGGGCGCCCGTTGCCATCAGGACCTGTAGCCGGGGCGATAGTGACACCGGACAGTCTTGCCCGTGCCGCTGCACAAGGGTTGGATGCGAAAGCGATGCTTTCTGATAATGACAGCCATTCTTTTTTTACCGCTCTTGGTGATGCACTTGTTACGGGCCCAACCCGCACAAATGTGAATGATTTCCGTGTTGTGCTAACGTGAAGGTTGGTTTTTCAGATAGACAGCGTGGCTATTTAGGCGCGGTCAGTTCAAATCTGATCTGGGGCATTGCGCCACTTTATTTCAGCTATCTCGTGCTATTTCCAATGGCTGAGATAATTGCACACCGGGCCCTATGGGCAGCTGTGTTTCTGCTTGTCATTTTACTTGCAACCGGTCAGGGAGGTGCCTTGGCGCAGGGTTTTGTCTATCCTCGTCGCACGCTGAGCCTTGCGGCAGGGGCAATAATGGTGACAGCAAACTGGACCGCATATTTGTATGCTGTTGACACCAACCAGCTGGTTCAGTCAGCTCTGGGCTATTTTCTTTATCCGCTAATGGCTATTGGCCTTGGTGTTGTGGTGCTTGGGGAACGTCTTGGTCGGCGAGGCTGGTTGGCCTTGTTCTGCGCGACTGCTGGTGTGGGCCTGAAAGCCACCCTTCTGGATGGGTTCCCCTTTGTGGCGCTTGCTATTGGGTCTAGCTTTGCTTTCTATGCGTTGATTCGCAAACGCCTGGATATGGATCCCTTTTTGGCGATGGTGATAGAATTGCTGATGATCGCGCCACTGGCTCTGGCGCTGATCACTTACTTAACTCTGACAGGAAAGCCAGCCGGTGCTTCCTTTTTTCTAGATGGCACATCCTATGGTATCTTAATGGCATTCACCTCTGGTATAATTACCTCTGTGCCGCTAGTGCTTTTCCATATTGGAAACCGTTATCTGCCGCTATCTGTAGCTGGTTTTTTGTTTTATCTGAATCCGTCTCTGCAACTCCTACTGGGACTGCTGGTCTTTGCAGAACCCTTTACAAATGTAGATATGGTTGCCTTTACGTTGATTTGGGTAGCGCTGGTTCTGCAATTTGCCCCGACAAAATTGCTTACATCAAACCGTCCTTAAGCGGTTCCCCACCTAATCTTTCATCCGGGCGCTGACAATCTGGTCAGGTTCAGCTGGAGGCTGGCCTTCATTAATTTTCCGCACTACATCCATGCCGTCTGTAACTTGTCCCCAGACGGTGTATTGGCCGGTTAAATGGCCACAGCCTTCAAAACAAATAAAAAACTGACTATCTGCGCTGTTTGGATTCATGGCTCTAGCCATGCCAACTGTGCCTTCGACATACTCGTAGTCGGTGAATTCAGCATTTAAATTTTCACCCGAACCGCCCATGCCTGTGCCTGTTGGATCACCTGTTTGGGCCATAAATCCTGGGATCACACGGTGAAAGATAATGCCGTCATAAAAGCCTTGTTTGACTAGTTCTGTAATACGGGCTACGTGATTAGGGGCAAGCTCTGGTTTCATTTCAATCTCGACCTGGCCTTTGCTAGTTTCTAGCACAACAACAGCAGCTTCAGATGATTTTTCAGACATAATAAAAAATGCTCCCAGAACAGCAGATAGAACAGTCAACCGGATCTTTCGCAAATTTCGCATCATCGCGACAACCCCTTTCCCACCATAATCTTTGATAAAGCCGCCGATAAGAAGTAACGACGGCCGACTTGATCTTCACACTACATGGTTCAGCCAGACCAAAACTTCAAGGGTCGTGTCTTTGTCCAAGGCCTTTCAGACCAGCACATCTATTTGCTCATCACTCAGATTCCCAGGAACAATCACTACAGTGGCTCGGCATTGTCCAATTCCGCGCCCAGCCAGATAGCTGATCACTGGCCCAGCGCTGTCTGATTCAGTTTCAGCGCCCAGCACAAGCGATATTATGCTATCTTCCTCATTCATTAGGCTGATTACCTCTTCGACCACCTTGCCTTCACGAATGTACATAATTGGTGGTTGCCCGGTTAAATCTTGAACATAATCTGCATGTACACGCATTTTTTCCTCAGCCATATCGCGGGCTTCTTCACGCATCAATGCACCGACCCCGGCCCAGTGGGCAAATTCAGCAGGCGCGATAACATAGAGCAAGGCGACGCGGAGACCTGCCGATTTGGCTCGAATACAGGCATAATATAACGCCTGATGTAATTCCTCCGACTCATCGACCAGAACCAAAAAGAATTTTGCGTCTACGACTTGTTTTTTTGATTTTGCAGTCATCTTTTCCTCAGTACTGGACACAGGTTGTCTGTGTGTCCTTTTGACTCCACCTGTCTAGCAGAATCCAATTTAATTTCGTTCAAATATAGCTTCGTGGGCAGATTTATTCAAATTACTGTTTGCGAAAAGCGGCTGCTGCCAGCCAGCCCGCAAAGACGGCAAAACAAACTGCAAAAAACCCATAAAAAATGGAATAGTCATGTGCAAAGGCATAAATCATCGCCCCAATTCCAGTCTTGGCCACTGAAATATAGGTGGTATCCTCTGCAACCAGTTGGTTGTTCTGCACATGCAAAACTCGCACCTCATATTCTCCGGGAACAATATTTGCTGGCAGATAGACAGGGGCGCGGAATAGGGCGCCCCTAATAATGGATACATTCCTCTCATTCAACTTCCACAAGCCACGTTCGGTCATATTACTGGTAAGCGCGCTCCGCCACGCCTTCGCTTTTTCTTTGTCCAACATTACCTGGCTAGTGCGTAGGCCTATATGTTCAGCTCCGATGCGCAACCTGGCCTGCTGCTCCTCAGACAAAACTTCATCCAGCGTTCGGTTAGAAAAAATATGATAAAAGCTAGGGGCGTTTTGCCAAATAATGGTCTGCCTGTTCATCCAAATACCGCTAGCCCGTTCTTTTTTTCGCAAGGCGAGCGGCACATCAGGGCCTTTGAAAATAACGATGATATCGCTTGCTGTTCCTCCACTTACCGCCCCAAACAACAGCAGACTTTCGCCGTTGAAATCTATCGTGATTGAAACCTGGTCCAAATCCAAATCAGCGACCAACGTGCTGGAATGTACCGGACAAGTCCAACCTGTCACCAGTAATAATATTGCGAGCAGATAATTATAAACGCGTGAGGTCATTTCAGGAGCTCCACTGAAAAGACATCCTCAGGTGTTATCACCAAATCAAAGACTAACTTCAAACACACCGCCAAAACAATCAAAGCCAATAGACCGCGTAGTTGTTCACCTCGCAACAAGGCCCCGACGCGAGCCCCAAACTGAGCGCCAATAACTGCGCCAACCAATAACAACCCGGCTAGCACAAAATCGACAGTTTGCGTCTGAACAGATTGCAGAATGGTGATATTTGCAGTGACAAAAATGATTTGGAAAAGCGATGTGCCGATCACTGTATACGTGGGCATGCCCAATAGATAGATCATGGCGGGCACCAGAATAAAGCCACCACCCACGCCCATGATCGCTGACAGAACGCCGACAAAAGCCGAAAGAAAGAAAGGCAGTAGCGCACTAATATACAACTTTGATTTGCGGAACCTGACCTTCAGCGGCAGACCATGCAGCCAGTTATGCTGATGCAGTTTGCCGCGTTTTGCTCCCGGCTGGCGAGTCTGCATAATTGCGCGGACAGATTCCATTAACATCAGTACGCCGATAATACCTAAAAACACTACATAAGACAGCCTGATAACTAAATCGATCTGGCCGATGTCACGCAGGATGGAGAAAAGCAACACCCCAATAGATGAGCCCACAAGCCCCCCGGCTACTAGAATGCCACCCATCTTGAAATCAACATTACCGCGGCGCCAATGCGCAAGCACACCTGACACAGATGAGGCTACAATTTGATTTGCTTCCGTTGAAACCGCCACTGCAGAGGGCACGCCCAGAAAAATCAAAAGCGGCGTCATCAAAAAGCCACCTCCAACTCCAAACATTCCAGAGAGAAAGCCGACGCCACCACCGAGACCGACCACGACTGCAATATGCATCGAAATTTCAGCAATGGGTAAATAAATGTACATAGATCAAGAGCACCCGGTTGGATTCCCCAGTGTTTTATTTTGGTCTGCCCAACTTGCTCGCGTAAAAAGAAATTCAGCCAGGGAGTAAAACACCATTAAGTATTGGGGGCTGGTTTGCCATGTTTGGCCAGCTAAATCAAGGCTGAGTATTCTGTCTTAGCTTGGTCAGTCTGCAGCACCACCTTGAGACCTGGTTGTTTTAACTTTTTTTGATGTTTAGGTCGATTATTTTCTATGCTTATTCACTGGAGTGTCAAACTGCTTATGCATTAACAACGAAGAATAGCTTAATTTCAAAAAAGTTCTAAAATCTCTAAATTTTGTATTTTCGTTTTGTTTTTTTTTATTGCCGGTTACACTTTACTTTATGAAAAGTGCGGACAAGACAACAAAAGCCGATTGTGATACTCCTTCCAGCCCTGTTCAGCGTGATTTTCACATGCGCATTGATCAAGAAGGACGCTGGTACCATGAAGGAGATCTAATTAAGCGAATTGAGTTGGTGAAATTATTCGCTAGAGTTCTATCGGTTGATGAGGCTGGACAGCATTGGCTGCGCACACCGATTGAATATGGGCAGATTGAGGTTGAAGATGCCCCGTTCGTTATTACTGCCTTGACCAGTGCCGGTAAGAGAGAGCAACGTGTAATAAAGGCATCAGATAATCTGGGTCGCGATTATACCATTGGTCCAGACACGCGGCTCTTTTTCAAAAACCAGGCAGCAAAAGACGCTGCTTTAGCCGAAAGCCGTCCTTATCTGCGGTTACCCGCAGGACTTGTCGCTAGGCTGTCGCGGCCCGTTTGGTATGAGCTAGCTGACCTTGCCGATGATAAGGATGACAAAGGTGTACCCGGCCTGTGGTCATCTGGAATATTTTTCGCCTTGCAACCGGAGAACTTATGACCATATAGCGATATGCCATGCTACTCATAAAACCTAACTAAAATAAGACAGTTCATGACGCTCAGCTACTCTGATTTAACCGCAATCGTTGCCCCCGTACCGCCAGACTGGAACGGTGTCTCTGAACTTAAGAATGGTCCGCTAAAAAAAGCTGCTGTCCAACTGCTACTAGCAGGCCCCCCGCACAGGCTTGAGATTCTGCTAACTAGACGGTCAGATAAACTGCGCTTGCATGCTGGCCAGGTCAGCTTTCCAGGCGGAAAACCGGAAGCAGGTGATGAAACTCCAGCAATGACAGCTGCACGTGAATGCCAGGAAGAAACAGGTCTCAGCGCTCAGTTGATCACTCACCTTGGCTATCTGGAGCCGGTACTAACCAGCACCAATTATCTGGTTGATCAGGTGGTGGGCTATTGTGCAGAGGATCCACGTCAGCTTGAAACCCTGCTGCAACCGGATCCGGCGGAAGTGGATATGACCTGGTTCACACCCCTTGCTCCTTTTCTCATTATTGATACTTATAAACGATCCGAACGGCTGAGTGAGGATGGCCGACTGCGCAGGTTTTGGAAAATTCCGCATTCAGATCCAATGATTTGGGGGGCGACTGCTCAAATGCTGAGGAATCTGGCAGTTTGTCTAAACACACGTATTCAGCCTGAACTGGACCGCTTATAAAGAGCGCCGAATAGGTGGGCATTTATTGTAAAGTCACACCTGATTTGCTACCCCTGATTCTATGGGGGTGACTATCTCGTCTGCTGTAAGGGATTAAAACCATGCTTCGAATTTATCTCATAGCTATTATTGCTATACTGGCTGGGCTAATAGTTCTGGCTTTACTTGTGCGGCTTGGTCGACGTCATGCTGAAGGCTCGGCCCTCATTGCTTGGCGGCATGTGATCTCAGCTGCTGTCGGTCTACTTGTTTTTTTAGGCGCTGCCTTGATGCTGGAAGTTGGCGGCACGAGTCAGCCTGGAACAGATTATCAGCCGCCTCGTATCGAGGGTGGTAAGATTAAACCCGGTGAATTCAAAAAAAGTGGACTGAACAAAGACAATTGGCCGATTTTACCCTTCATCGTTCAACAGACAATTGTCCGCTCTACTTAATGTCTGTCTCTCTATCACTATCCTTCTCTGCTGCCCGTCAGGCCTTTATCAGCGATATCTTTTCTATCGCCCGTTCTGCAGGAGGCGAGGCACGTCTTGTTGGTGGGGTGGTGCGCAATGGCCTGCTAGCTCTTCAAAAAGGGTATGGTTTTGATCCTGGACAGGATTTAGATGTTGCGGTCAGTCTGCCAGTGACGGTCTTTGTTGAAGCCGCTCGTCAACAGGGGCTGCGTGTTCTTGAGACTGGTCTTGCTCATGGCACAGTGACAGTTATGGCTAACGAACAACAGGCAGAGGTAACTCAGCTGCGCTCTGATGTAAATACGGATGGCCGTCACGCGACAGTCAGGCCTACCACAAACTGGCAGACGGATGCACTGCGACGAGATTTCACCATTAATTCGCTTTACTTAGATGCAGAGGGGACCGTGCACGATTTGGTTGGGGGCATAGAAGATCTAGAAAAGGGTTGTCTCCGTTTTGTTGGGGATGCCGCGCGCCGGCTGCAAGAAGACCATCTTCGGCTTCTGCGCGCGCTACGCTTTCTAGCCTGTTATCCTAATTTGTCCATGCCGAAAACAGATCAACTAGCCTTATCCCAACACGTCCATCTGCTACCAGTTTTGTCTGCAGAGCGTATCGCAGGAGAATTGAAACGGCTGATGGCTGGGGCTGCTGCTCTGCCTATCTTACGCCAAGCTTCGATAATGGGCGTTGATCAGATTTTGTTTGGCGCAAGCTTTAGCTCGGACGTCCTAGTCCACCCGGTCCTGGAAAAAATATGGGGTGATTTAAGCTTTGTCCAGAGGTTGGCCTGTTGTTTGCCTATTGGCCAGCGCGTCAAAGCAGGAAGCATCTTGAAACTCAGCCGGGCAGAACTGCGCTTTTTGTCCTCCGCAGACCGGCCCGCGGATAGAATTCTAGTTGCCGGATTGTTAGGTCCGCACTGGGCCTGTTCCGCTTATCATTTGGGTGATGTTAGTTTTCTTTATGCACTGGAGGCAGCTTGTTCTTATCAAGACGCTGACAGGCCCACAACTTGTTCCAATCTTGTTATAGACCAGCTTTCTGAGAAATTGAGGCAAATTGTCTTTTTCCAGCCTCCTAGTTGTCCTGTTTCAGGCCGTGATGTAGAACAGCATTTCGGGCTGTCTGGGCCAGCGGTCGGGGCCTGCCTTGACCAGCTTCGTCAGCTATGGGCAGAAACTGAATTCACCGCGACAAAGACCCAACTTCTAGCCCATACTGATATAAAAGATTTTATTGACCAAGACAAAAGCAGTGACAGAGACAGATGATAAACCGTGCTCCACCAGATTTTCTGACCCCTGATATGGCTGACTTTTCTGTTCGGGTAGCAGACTGGTTTGAAAAACTTCGCGATAATATTTGCGGCCAGTTTGAAACTATTGAAAGTGCCGCAGAAGACAGCCCGTTATCTGACAAGCCATCAGGTCATTTTGAGCGTAAAAACTGGACACGTGATGGCGGTGGCGGTGGCCAAATATCAGTGATGCATGGGCGCGTTTTTGAAAAGGTTGGGGTCAATATTTCAGTGGTGCATGGCCAGTTTGCAGAAGACTTTAGAGCCCAAATCCCCGGAGCAACTGATGATGGCCAGTTTTGGGCGGGTGGGATCTCACTTGTTGCGCATCCACAAAACCCATTTGTACCTGCTGCCCATATGAATACTCGCTTTGTAATTACCAGTAAAGCTTGGTTTGGTGGCGGCGGTGATTTGACACCGTTAAAACCTGCTCCAAAGCAGGCAAATACTTTCCATGCTGATTTGAAAGCTTGCTGCGAACGCCATGATCCGGATTATTATCCGAAATATAAACAATGGTGTGATGATTATTTTTACCTTAAACATCGGGATGAGCCGCGTGGGGCGGGCGGTATATTTTATGATTATCTAGACAGCGGTGACAGAGAAGCTGACTTTAGCTTTACTCGAGATGTTGGCAGCAGCTTTGCAGGAAGTTACGTAAACATTGTCCGGGAAACTATGAATAAGCACTTTACAGCAGAAGATAGGCATTTCCAGCTTGTCCGGCGGGGCCGTTATGTTGAATTCAATTTACTTTATGATAGAGGCACGTCGTTTGGCTTGAAAACAGGCGGCAATATTGAGGCCATTTTGATGAGTCTGCCGCCAGAAGTGAGATGGCCATAACCGGGCTTGCGTTTGCCATTAATCAATCTGCAAAAATTACAGCTTCTCTTCTTGCCTTATGCCATCTGATTGCGCTAATTTAACGCAGTTATCGACGTAGTAAACTAACAGTTGTTAGCTTATAATGGTAGCAATAATGGGGAAGATTTTTTACGCGTGCCGCTTCGGTTGGTTCTCACGCTCATAGATCACTCCCCAACAAACTGGCTGGTCACAGGCAAAAGGTTGGCTGTTTACAATGAGGGGAAGATGGCTGCATCAAAGACAAATAAAGCTGCGCTGGTAGCAGAACAGAAATCTCGCCGAGATTTCATCGTTGTTGCAACTTATGCAATGGGGGCTGTTGGTGCAGGGGCCTTTGCCTGGCCGCTTATCGACCAAATGAACCCAGCTGCAGATACACTCGCGCTGGCTAGTATTGAGGTGGATGTGTCAAAAATTGCTGAAGGGCAGTCTATTACACTAAAATGGCGGGGCAAGCCCGTTTTTATCCGTCATCGCACAAAAACTGAGATTGATGAAGCGTTGCGAGATGATGCGCTGGATATGCGGGACCCGCAAGTCGATAGTGACCGAGTTCAGAAGCCGGAATATCTGGTGGTATTGGGCGTATGCACCCATCTTGGCTGCGTACCACTTGGCCAAAAAGTGGGTGAGGTGCGCGGCGAATATGATGGCTGGTTCTGCCCCTGCCATGGTTCGCACTATGATTCATCGGGCCGAATTCGTAAAGGGCCTGCGCCAACCAATCTGGAAGTGCCGCCTTATTCGTTTCTATCAGATGATGTGATTAAGATCGGCTAAGTTTGAAGTAGTAATTTTTAACTAGTTTTTTTTGGGAATAAACACCATGTCCGCAAATCAGTTTCAAAACCCGGTTGTCCGCTGGATTGACCACAGGCTGCCAATTTTCAGTTTCCTTAATCATGAGGCAACAGAATATCCTACGCCTAAAAACTTGAACTATTTCTGGAATTTCGGATCTCTAGCTGGGATATCGTTAGTGATTATGATAATTACGGGCATCGTGCTATCGATGAATTACACCGCCCATGTTGATTATGCATTCGATTCGGTTGAGCGGATCATGCGTGATGTGAATCATGGGTGGTTACTACGTTACATCCATATGAATGGCGCTTCCTTCTTTTTTATCGTGGTCTTTATCCATATTTTTAGGGGCCTATACTATGGCTCTTATAAAGCCCCGCGTGAATTATTATGGATGCTGGGCGTTGTGATACTATTGTTAATGATGGCGACTGCGTTTATGGGCTATGTTTTGCCTTGGGGTCAAATGTCATTCTGGGGAGCTACAGTGATCACCAACCTGTTTTCAGCAATCCCCTTCGCTGGTGAAGGGATTGTGACATGGCTTTGGGGTGGGTTTTCTGTAGATAATCCGACACTGAACCGTTTCTTCTCGCTGCACTATCTTTTGCCTTTTGTCATTGTTGGTGTTGTAATTTTGCACCTTGTAGCTTTGCATCGGTTTGGTTCAAACAATCCGCTGGGCATTGATACACGCGGCCCGCAGGATACGATCCCGTTTCATCCTTATTACACCATAAAGGATTTCTTCGGCTTGTCTGTTTTTCTAACGTTCTTTGCAGCAGCTGTGTTTTTCTTCCCGAATTTCATGGGGCATCCAGACAATTATATTCCGGCAAATGCGCTGCAGACACCGGCTCATATTGTGCCTGAATGGTATTTCTTGCCTTTCTATGCAATTTTGCGGGCCGTGCCTGACAAGCTTGGTGGTGTGCTGGCCATGTTCGGCGCGATTGCTGTGCTGTTTATCTTGCCTTGGTTGGATAGATCGCCTGTCCGTTCTGGTCGCTTCCGCCCGATCTTTAAAATCTTTTTCTGGGTGTTCTTCGCTGATTGTCTCGTACTTGGATATATAGGAGCGATGCCTGCTGAAGGAATTTATGTTGTGATTGGAAGAGTAGCTACAATCTGGTACTTCCTGCACTTCCTTTTGATTTTGCCAATATTGTCTGTGGCAGAGACGCCGCGACCGCTGCCGCAATCGATATCGACGCCCGTATTTGGTGGGTCAGGGGCGATGGCTGGTGCGGCGGCTGCCCCAAAAAGGAAAGTAGAATGAAAAAGCTGTTTTTAACCTTAGCGACTGCCGTTTTAACAGCATCTTTCAGCAACGTTCCTGTGCTGGCTGCCGGCGGAGGTGATGTGGTTCTTCGGCAGGCGGACTGGTCATTTTCAGGTCCTTTTGGGACTTTTGATAAGGCTTCTATGCAAAGAGGTTTTCAGGCCTACACCGAAGTATGTGCGGGGTGCCATTCAATGAATTACATAGCGTTCCGCAATTTGGCTGACCTTGGCTACAACGAAGCTGAGATCAAAGCTATTGCCGCTGAATATGAGGTGGTCGACGGACCTAACGACGAAGGTGAGATGTTTACGCGTAACGGAATTCCTGCTGACCGTATTCCTGCTCCCTATCCGAATGAGCTGGCCGCACGGGCAGCGAATAATGGGGCCTATCCGCCAGATCTGTCTTTGATTGTTAAAGCCCGGGCAAACGGGGCCGATTATCTGTATTCGCTTCTTACTTCATATGAAGACGCACCAGCTGGAACGGCTGTTCCTGAAGGCATGTATTATAATGCTGCTTATTCAGGACACATGATTGCAATGCCACAGCCACTGTATGGCGATGATGTCGAGTACGCTGATGGTGCAGACACGTCTATGGATGCGGTCGCCAAGGATCTGGTGAATTTCATGGCTTGGACAGCTGAGCCAGCATTAGAAGAACGTAAACGCACTGGCGTTGCTGTAATGATTTTTCTCGTGCTGTTATCCGGCCTGTCTTTCGGGGCTATGCGCTTTATCTGGGCAGATGTGAAAAAGACCAGAGCTTAGCACATCTGCGCTGAAGCCGGTTCAGAAGGACTGTTTTTTGCTGTACCGTTTTGCAAGTTACTTGGCTTGGTAAATGATGTTATCATATTCCATTTTAATTGCCTTTCTTTGGTGCCAACCCGGCCAGCTGCCACAAAGTGGTATTCATGTGGCACAGTAAGCCTTCACCGCCTTTTTCGAAATAGGTCAGCACATCACGGTCAAGTGGGCTAGGTATCTGTTGTTTTTCAAGTGGGCAGATAGAGGGTGGCGGCTTGTTCCAATGCGAACATCCAGCGTTACACATTAAAACGGAAATGGAAGATGTCACCGTCTTTGACCTTATAATCTGCGCCTTCAATCCGCAGTTTGCCGGCATCTTTTGCCCCGGCCTCGCCCTGACAGGTAATATAATCATCATAGCTGACGGTCTCTGCCCGAATAAAGCCGCGCTGAAAATCTGTATGAATCACCCCAGCCGCCATTGGCGCAGTTGCCGGGTTGCGCACGGTCCAGGCCCGGGCTTCTTTCGGACCAGCGGTAAAAAAAGTAAGCAGATCGAGCAGGTCGTATCCTGCCCGAATCAGCCGATTCAGTCCCGGTTCTTTGAGTCCCATATCAGATATGAATTCCGCTGCTTCTTCATCAGATAATGTGGCTATTTCAGCTTCGATTGCGGCAGATACAACCACATAGGCTGCTCCTTCCTCTTCTGCTTTTTCAGCAACTTCTGCTGACAGGGTGTTGCCTGTTGCGCTGTCGTGTTCAGCCACATTACAAGCATATAAAACCGGTTTTGCAGTTAGCAGCTGTAACTGCGGCAAGCGCAAGGCCTCAGAGTCTGTTAATCTGTTGACCGTGCGTGCCGGCAGCCCTTCTGACAGTCCTGCGAACAGCTTTTCCATTAGTGCCAGATCAGCTGCTGCTTGTTTATCCCCGCCTCTGGTTTTCTTGGTTAAGGCTCTCATCCGGCGTTCCAGACTGTCCATATCAGCTAGCATCAATTCCGTCTCCACAGTCGCTGCATCACGGATGGGGTCAATTGAATTCTCAACATGAGTTACATCACTGTCGTCAAAACAGCGAAGCACATGAATAATCGCATCAACCTCACGGATATTGGCTAGAAACTGGTTGCCCAGTCCCTCACCACTGGCCGCTCCCCGCACAAGGCCTGCGATATCAACAAATTCCAAAAAGGTTGGGATCACCTCGGCAGATTTTGCCAGTTCTGCAATTTGGTTCAGCCGCGGGTCAGGGACAGCGACCCGGCCTGTATTCGGTTCAATCGTGCAGAATGGATAATTAGCAGCATCCGCTGCGGCTGTCTTCGTTAGTGAGTTGAACAAGGTTGATTTGCCCACATTTGGCAAACCCACAATCCCGCAGTTAAATCCCATCTACTTGCTCCCTAACCTTCGTCTTTCTTATAATCATCTGGCTCCTCATTATTATGAGGGGCAGGGGAAAGATAGGCCACACGGGACGCAAAACCCTGCGTGTCACCTGTGGCCAAACGCTCAGCCTCGTCACTGACCGCAGCCAGAAGACCGTCGAGCCAGTTTTGCTGTTCAGCTGCGGTGAAATTCTGCAACACCCATTTATGGACGTCATTTTTTTGAGCAGGCCGGCCGACACCAATCCGCACCCGCCAGTATTCCTTGCCAATATGACGGTCAATATCGCGCAACCCATTGTGCCCGCCATGCCCACCACCTTGTTTGACCCGGAACCGGCCTTCGCCTAAATCAATCTCATCATGAAAGACGGTGATCTGGTCTGGGTGCAGATTGTAATAGCGGGCAACATTGGCTACAGGCAGGCCAGATTTATTCATGAAGGACAAAGGCTTTAACGCCCGTATCTTAACTGGTCCGATGCGGCCTTCGCTGACCGCAGATGAAGTGTTTACTTTCCAGTCAGAAAAGCTGTAATCACGAACAATCCGGTCAAGTGCCATAAAGCCGACATTATGCCGGTTGCCGGCATAACTTCGTCCTGGATTCCCCAGACCTACCCACAGCATTCTCTGTCCTCTTCTTTTTGTGTAGTATAAAAGGCCAGACACGCCTCTGCAGTCTGGCCTACATATGCATAAGGGGCTCTGTAGCAGGTTGATGGGCAGGCTTATTCCAAGCCGTCTTCTGCTGCCTCTTCGCCTTCCGCTGCAACCTCTTCGCCGTCTTCATCTTCGTTTTTCACGCCGCCGCCTGGTGACTGCAAGGTGGCAACAGTAAAGTCACGATCGGAGATGGTAGGGGTGACGCCCTCTGGCAATGTGATAGCACTGATGTGAATTGAATCGCCAATCTTGACATCATCCAAATCAACCACAATCTTCTCAGGAATGTCCCCTGCTGGACAATTCAGCTCAACCTCAAAACGAACGACGTTTAGCACGCCACCAATCTTGAGGCCAGGTGATTTCTCATGATTGATAAACTCAACAGGCACGCCAACTGAAACAGTTGACGATTTGCCTACACGCAGCATGTCTAGATGCATTGGCTCATCTGTTACTGGGTGCATCTGAATATCACGGGTAAGGACAGTTGTAGTGTCGCCTTCAACATTGATGTCCAGAAGGCGGCCGAAAATGCCTGGTTCATGAATCACTTTGCGGACCACCCGCTCTTCCATCTCAATGCTCAGTGGTGCTTGTTTATCGCCATAGATGACGGCGGGAATCCGGCCTGCGCGGCGTGCCGCACGGGCGGACCCCTTACCGACCCGAGAACGCAGAGTTGCGTCAATAGAAGTATTTTCTGACATTGTTGTCATCCTTGTCTTTTTATTTGATTTAAAAAAACATGCGCCCTTGCCTCCAGGGGTGCAAGCGACGCGATGGACACTCTTTAAGCTGAACCGGAGAAAATATCAAGAAAAATCGATGCCGTGGGTGTGCTGCTGATTCTATTGAAACAGGCTGGAGACAGACTTTTCCTTATTGATTCGCATGATCGCTTCACCTAGCAGCGGAGCAATTGAAATCTGCCTGATATTCCGTGCTACCCGCATTGCTTCTGTGGCCTGTATGGAATCTGTTGTGACAAGTGATGAGAGAGGGCTTGAGGCGATGCGTGAAACCGCCCCACCAGACAAGACTCCGTGAGTGACATACGCATCCACACTCAGCGCACCAGCATCCATCAGTGCCTTGGCAGCGTTGCACAAAGTGCCGCCTGAATCGACAATATCATCAACCATGATACAATGCCGGCCATCCACATCGCCAATGATATTCATCACCTCAGACACCCCAGCTTCTGGCCGGCGTTTATCAATAATGGCTAGGTCTGCATTCACCCGTTTAGCCAGCGCTCGTGCCCGGACCACCCCTCCAACATCAGGGCTGACCACTATCAGATTGCCATTTTTGTATTTTTCTTTCAGAGCAGCTGTAAACACAGGGGCAGCAAACAGATTATCTGTTGGGATATCGAAAAAGCCCTGAATTTGGCCGGCATGCAAATCAATCGTCAGCACCCGGTCAGCCCCAGCCGTCGTGATTAGATTGGCGAGCAGCTTGGCAGAAATTGGCGTGCGCGGGCCTGATTTGCGATCCTGCCGCGCATAACCATAATAAGGCAGTACGGCTGTCACGCGACGGGCAGAGCCGCGGCGCAGTGCATCCAGCGTTACAAGCAGTTCCATCACATTATCATTTGCCGGGTAGGATGTGGACTGCACCACAAACACATCCTCACCCCGCACATTTTCCTGAATTTCGACAAACACTTCCATATCAGCAAAGCGTTTTACATCAGCTCGTGTCAGCGGCATATCCAGATAGGCAGCAATAGCCTCAGCCAGGGGACGATTGGAATTGCCGGACATGATCTTCATCGCAGCAGCCTGTTATTTGTTACTCGGGACAACTAGGGCAATACGGTCCTGTTTGCACAGCACCGATGGCTGAACGCTCATAGAGTTGTGATAGCAATCTGACCCGCTCACCGCAAGGCAAAAAAGGGAACATTCCTTTACACCAACACGCAAGAGGCGACCAGCCCGACCATTAGCAACCCTAAAAATATCCATAAATGCGGCATGACCCTCTCTCGTTTGTCTTTCTAGCATTGCGTGATCACAGAAATTAAACGTCCTGAATCCGGCTCTGACCTGTGGGTAGCGCGACGATGGCTGAAAAACAGCTCATCTTCATCATAGGTATTCAGTCCGCAATCATAAACCTGGCTGAGACCAGCTTCCTTGCTGCGTTGCAGGGCAAAACCAGGCAAGTCAAAAAGCCATTTTTCTTGAGCAGAGGGATCGGTGGTAAAACAAGTTTCCGCTGCCTCATGCCGGGCGGTGACCTCTGCTTTCAGTTTAGAGCTGACCTGATAGCTGATTTGTTGGATTCCGGGGCCGATCACCATCACGATGTGATTTGGCGTTGCGCCTAGGCTCTGCATCGCGCTAACAGTAGCTTCGATAACGCCGGCCATAGCCCCGCGCCAGCCCGCATGCGCTGCCCCGATAACGCCTGCCTTTGAATCACAAAACAATACTGGCAGACAATCTGCGGTCAGGATGGCCAGCCCGGTGCTGGCCAGGGCGGTGACATAAGCATCTGCTTGTGGCCGGTCTGTGTAAGGGCCAGGGTGAGTCAGGGTCACACATTTCGGGCTGTGAACCTGATACAGCCCGGCCATCTGCGTCAGGTCAAGCCCCATTGTAGCAGCAACGCGGCCTCTGTTGGCTCGCACCATTTTTGTGTCATCATCCGATCCCAGTCCGCAATTCAGGCTGTCATAAAGACCTGTGGACAGGCCGCCCTTGCGGGTGAAGAATCCATGCCGTACACCGGCACTTTCTAGCGCCTGGTGGCTGAAATAAACCGGACCGCCCGGGCAAATCTGCTTCTGGATCATCCACCCCTCCTCTAATTCGGCTGCAGGTCTGTTTCACGCAGACTGCGAAAGCCGGCAGGCAGCCCTTCACCAGAAGGAACCAGCAAAGCAATTTTAAACAGTCCACCCATATGGTGAGGCGAGCAGAGCCTGTCAAGCGCGGCGGAAAGGGCTCTGTCTCTCTCAGGATCATCCTTGCGCCGCAGCGCTTCTGCTCGCTTCTCAATGCCCAACTCACTTAAGAAATGGCTCTGTTCGACAGGCCCGACCAACCGCGCGCCTTGTGCTTCTGCACAGCGGGCCAGCGCCGCAAAATCCACGAGATGAGAAATATCGCTAAGCCCCGGCATGTCAAGAACCGGCACCGCTTTGTGCGCGCGCACCGCTTGCAGACTGTCGTCCTGCCGCTTCGCCTTGCCGTAATCACAGATCAGTACACCACCTCCAAACCGGGCTACATGCCGGGCAAGTCTCGCCAAAACAGCTTCCGAGGCCGGACTGAACTCAGCCACGCTGTCTGCTGGCGCGTCAGCAGTCAGTTTATGCTGCCGCATCTCATCAGGGTGCAGAGCTGGCCCGTCACAAAAGACAAATTGGTCTATGTCTAACCCAATCGCCCGCCAGACCCAGCCCTTGTCGCGCTTGATCGCCTGCCGGATTGCCAGCGCATCAAAAAATTCATTTGCCACCCCAAACAAAGGTACTTCAGGCAGGTTGTCTACAGTCTTAGCCAGATGGATATCCAGCCCGCTGAAACGGCTGGTCAGCACACTGCGCAAATAGGGGCTGGTTTCCAGAAAGGTGACTGGGGCAGCGGCCATCTGCGGGCAGATCTGACGCCAGCTGCGATGCATATCTTCAAACAGTGTGCCGCGGCCCGGTCCTGCCTCAAAAATCATCATCTCATTAGCATCTGGACTGCCTGATAATTCCCACAACCAGGCCTGAAAGGCAGCCAGAACTTCGCCAAACAGCTGGCTGATCTCAGGAGCAGTGACGAAATCACCGTCCTTGCCAAACCGGTCGGCTTCAGCATAATAGCCGCCTTGTGTTGAGGTCATCACCTTGTCTAAAAACATTTCCAGCGGGATCGGCCCTTGTGTTTTAATATGGATTTTCAGACGCTCAGCAAGGCTCATGTCAACCTCTGTCTTGAGCACCAAACAAAACCCAGAAGACCAACTGTGATCATGGGTAGACATAAAAGCTGGCCCATGGTCAAGCCAGCAGGAAACACACCTGTCACCAGCAGGCCAATATGGGCATCAGGTTCGCGCACGAGCTCAATCCCAAACCGGGCCAGACCATAGCCGCCTAGGAAAAAGCTTAAGATTAGACCATGGCCAAGTCTCTTTGCAAGCTGCCAGCGGCGCAGCACCCAAACCACACATAACAATACAAGCCCCTCAAGACCCGCCTCGTAAAGCTGGCTGGGGTGGCGTGGCAGCGGGCCGCCGCCGGGAAACACCATACCCAGCGGATGATTGGTTACCCGCCCATATAGCTCACCATTGATGAAATTAGCCAGCCTGCCGAAAAACAGTCCCAAAGGCGCCACTAGCGCCACCTCGTCACCGATTGCTAGAAATCTCAACCGGTAGCTGCGTGCGCACCATAAGGTAGCCAGAATAACCCCAGCTAGTCCGCCATGAAAGGACATGCCACCTTCCCAGACTTTCAGAATATCCAGCGGCGCTGCTAGATAGGTAGCAGGATTGTAAAACAGAACATAGCCCAGCCGACCACCTACCAGTATCCCGATGAGGCAGGCATTCAGCAATCCGTCCAGCTGTTTGTTGTCCAGAACAGACTGACCAGCCCTGATCTGGCGGCGTGTCATCCACCAGCCACCTATCAGCCCTACCACATAAGCCAACGCATACCATCTGATTTGGATGGGTCCCAGTGCAATGGCCACGGGGTCTATCGCAGGGAAGGTGAACAGGGTTTCGGTCATCTCGTTATGCGTCCTGTATAATTGGGCACAGCAGCGGCAAACCGCCCGGGTTGGATTGTTCTGCAGATATTGGCATTCTAAAACAGCATGCTATATATCATAAAAGGCAAGACGGGCAGTTCAGCCCTGCCTTCTATCTTTATGGTCGAGGTTAGCTGAATTGTCCATATGGTCTGCATTGTCCATTCAGGGCCAGACGCTTCATATTCAGGGCAGGCTGTCTTAACTTTCAAGAGTTGTCTGTCATAGGAAAGACCAGAGTTATGAAACAGACACGCAAAACACCTTCTTTTATTTTTCTTGATTTGGCGCAGATGGCCAATGGGGCTGCTTCTGCGTTAGGCAATCTGCGATCTGAAATTGATGTGCTTCGGGCCGGGCGCGCAGATCGGCAGGCTGCTGCCTCAGGGTCTGTTCTGCGTGAGGATTTCGATGCTGCTCTCAGCCGTATAGAAGCCCTTGCGGCGCGAATCGTTGTACTAGAGGCCCGTCTTGATGCTCTGGCTCAGACCCGGGTGACGACAAAAACTAAACCCGCCCGGCCCGCGAAAGCAAAATCAGCTAAAAAGCAAAAAAAAGTTTGATCAGTGCCGACTCGCTGCGAATGCTTGATTTTTTGTAAAAAGCACAAGAAAATGTGGTCTAGATTTATTATGACCCCTACATTTAGTGTTGAATCCATCTGGCAAGTTTGTCATTTTCATCAGGAGTGATGTGTCTGTGCGGTCAGGTGTCATGACCGCTCAGCTTTTGCGCATTAGACAAATCGACGTCAAAGAGCCTGACAATGAAACACAGATCGTCTGCTAATTTTTACGAACTGGGTGATCCGATTGAGCTGGTTGCGCGTTTTGTGGTTCAGCAGGATTGGCATTTAAAACAGACTCACGCTGATAATTTGGTAGTGGACGTTCCCGGCCAGTGGGGTCAGTATCAGCTGCGTGTTGACTGGAAGGAGGACTTACAGGTTCTGTGTGTGCATGTCATGCTTGATCTACTGTTTGACGATGTGCCGGCAGTAAGGTTGGAAACACTGTTATCTGAACTGAATGGACATCTGTTCCTTGGCCATTTTCGGCTTTCCTCTGACAAGCGCCAGGTTCAGCTTTATTATGGGCTGCCGCTGCGCGGGGCAGGCGGAGCCACGCCTGAGCAGATTGAGGATGTAGTCGATATTCTGCTGGGCCAGTGTGAACAGGCTGCCCCTGGTTTTGCTCAGCTTGTCTTTGCCCCTGACCGGCAAGCGTCATCTGCAGGTCTTATTATGGTTCCCGTTGCTGGCCAGGCGTAAGCCTGGCTTCCATGTTTCTTTGCTGATTGACAAGAACGCTTGCTTTGTATTGAGCTCAAACGCTATTCTGCTTGCGGTCAGACTTTTGGGACGTAGGTCTGAACCGCTGCTGAACAGATTAGGGTGAATGTGATGGAAATCTGCCTTATTGGATGCGGAAAAATGGGGACGGCGCTGCTCGCAGGCTGGCAACAAGACAGCCAGCTTAAGGCGTCATTTACAGTGATTGACCCTGCCCTTAACGGCTTACCGGACCACCAAGCAACACGCTATCTGCACCAGCTGTCCGATCTGGAAACCGGCTATCAGCCAGATCTTGTGGTTCTGGCTGTGAAACCGCAGATGATGGCATCTGTTCTGGCTGGCCTGTCTAGTCTAGGAGATGAGACGACCTGTTTTCTGTCTATTGCTGCGGGTCTATCAACAGCCCGTCTGGCAGTCCAGCTGGGCCGGTCTGCCCTCTGGCTGCGGGTGATGCCAAATACCCCAGCGGCTATTGGACAGGGTATTTCTGCTTTATATGCCGCGCCTGATGTGCCGCCGGAGATGATCAACCTTTCCCGGCAGCTGATGGGCGCTGTTGGTGAAGTTGTTGATCTGGCGGATGAAACCTTGATGGATGCGGTTACGGCGCTATCTGGCTCTGGGCCAGCCTATGTGTTTCTGTTAGCTGAAGTGATGGCAGCCGCAGGCGAGAAATTAGGGCTGCCTGCAGACCTATGTGTTCATCTAGCCCGTCAGACGGTAAGTGGGGCAGGGGCGCTGATAGCCGCTGAACCAGCCACAGAGGCAGGACAGCTGCGCCGTAATGTCACCTCTGAAGGAGGAACCACCGCAGCTGCTCTTGCTGTGCTGCAGGCAGATGATGGGCTGCAGCCAGTCTTTGACCGGGCTTTGCAAGCGGCCCGTGACAGAGGAAGAGAACTGGATAGTTAAGCAACATGCACCCATATCAGATAAACAACACAGATAATGACATGGCCCGCTTGTAAAAAGGCGTTTTAAAAGGATAGGTTGATGACAGATTTTGGGCATATTGCAGCTGACCAGATGGACCAGGCCCTGTTTGCAGCGCTGTGGTCTTCCCTTGACCAGCAACCGCTTGGGGCTGTCAGCCTTGAACAGCTGGCGGGTAAAGCCGGGCTGGCACTCACAGATCTGTATGTTCGTTATGCTGACAGCAATGCTGTTTTGCTAGCCGCTCTGCGAGCGCTGGATGCAGCTGCGCTTCGCCAGTCCGCCAATGATTTTGCGGATGTACCTGAGGCATCTGTCCACGAAAAGCTGCTGGAAGGGCTGATCAGCCGGTTTGAAGTTTATGCTCCCTTAAGGGTACAGATGAAGGCAGTTCACGGCGCTGCCCAGCGCAATCCTGTTTTAGCAGCCTGTCTGTTAGCGAGGCTGGCAGATATGACAGACCGCCTGCTGTACTTATGTGGGGATGAGGTCGCTGGTTGGCGGCGGCAAGCCCGGATCAAAGGTATTATGGCTGTGCTGCTGCGGGTACGGCCTGTTTGGCAGTCTGATGACACAGCTGACCTGTCGTTGACTTTAAGCAGCCTGGATAAAGAACTGCGGCGGGCAGCGGAATGGGCGGTATCTTTTAGTGTTCTTGATGCTGCTGACCTGGATGATGCCGTCGCACCTGAGACCTCAAAACAAGAACCAGTTTGAAAGCAGAAACACAAAAATACCTGATGTTAAGCAGGTTAGGTGACATTTTGAACAGGAAGAAAAGGCTAGCATTATGACATCAGCAAAACCACAGGTCAGCTTTGGTCAGTTCCTGGATGTGGATATCCGCGTCGGCACAATTATTACTGTAGAGGACTTTCCGGAGGCTCGCAAACCAGCCTGGAAGCTGACCATTGATTTTGGGCCAGATATTGGGGTGAAAAAAAGCTCAGCTCAGATAACAGACCTTTATGATTCCGTCAGTCTAAGAGGGCGTCAGGTGATGGCTGTGGTTAATTTTCCGCCGCGCCAGATTGGCCCGTTTCTCTCAGAAGTACTGACTCTCGGACTGTCAGATGCAGATGGTGCTATTGTGCTGCTGACCCCAGAACGTCCTGTGCCCAATGGCGCACCGATGCATTGACTAAGACGAACTCTATTGAAATTCTTACATAGGTAGCAGGATGGTTACGCGTAGACCGCCCAGCGGTGAGTCTTTCAGTGTTAGCTCGCCACCATGGCTAAGGATGATATCATGTGCGATCGGTAGGCCAAGGCCGGTGCCGCCTGTCTCTTTATTGCGCGAGCCTTCCAACCGCACAAAAGGTCTTAGTGCATCTGCACGCAGGTCAGGTGGAATGCCTGGTCCGTTGTCATCGATAAAGATGTATACATTATCGTCACGGACCTTAAGTCTGATTTCTGCAAAACTAGCATAACGTAGTGCATTGCCAATTAAATTATCTAGGGCGCGTCGCATGGCTTGTAAACGTACTTCCATTATGGGAACGTGTATTTCTGGCTTTTTCCAAGCCAACTGCCCAATTTTCAACTTTTCATATTGGTTGATCATTTGCTCAAGTATTTGGTCCAGCTTCACCTGTACAGATTTTTCTCTACCCTCGCCTTTGGCAAAGGCAAGATAGCCATCAATCATTTGTTCTAGCTCAGAAATATCCTCATCGAGCGCGGCTGTCTCCGCTGATTGAGGCATAAGCGCGGTTTGTAAGCGCATACGTGTCAATGGTGTGCGCAGATCATGACTCACTCCGGCTAGCATGGCGGTGCGCTCACTCATCTGTCGAGTAATTCTGTGTCGCATCGCCTGGAAGGCACGTCCGGCTAACCTAACTTCCCTTGCGCCGCTTAACTGCCAATCTTCTGTCTCACGGCCCAACCCTAGTTGACGGGCGGCATTAGCCAACTGCCTAATAGGTCTGATTTGGGCCTGCATAAAGACCAACGCAATACAGAACAAAATTATCGAGGAGCCCATCGTCCAGCCAAGAAATGCCCAAGTTGTTGACGATAGAATCCGCTTCCTGCCTGCTAGGATTCGAAGCACCCCGTTGGCCAGTTGAACATCAATGGCAATCAAATCTGCTGCACTGTCCAAGTCAGCCAGCCACGGAAAATTTAGCCTTCTGTTGAGATTTTCAGCAAGCATTTTGGCAGCATAGCCGGTTTGTTTGACCTGTGGACCTGTTGGCTCAAGGATCGCCCCATTGCTGAAAATCACGGCAAATCCAAAATCTCTCTGCGCACTAGTGCGCACTAGTTCAAGTCGCTCATCATCGGGCTGCCGGCCAGTCTGACGCACGACATGGTCAATCTCTCCGGCCAAGCTGCCAGCCATCTGTCGTGTAACTGAATCCCAATGCCGTTCATAAAAGATAAAGACGGTAACAATCTGAACTAGGATCATTGGTGCCAAAATAATCCCCAACATACGCCCAAAAAGGGTCTTTGGCATAAAGGAGCGGAATTGCATGACCTATCCTTTTATAAAAAATATCAAAGCTTTTTTTAATTGTCGCACTTTAGTTCGTTCGCAACATCCAGCCTTTTCCACGTACAGTCTGCAAGAATACAGGAAAACGGGGATCACGTTCAAGTTTTGTGCGTAGGCGGGCGACGGCCACATCAATCGACCGGCCATTCATCCGACCCTTCAGGTTGTCTGAGATATTCTGACGGGACAGCACCTCATTCGGGGCGGCTGTAAAACAACGCAGCAAATCCTGTTCTGCAGTGGTGATATGCACCCTAAGCCCGTCTTCCATTAGAATCTGCCTGTCTGTATCATAGCTGAACATGCCAAAGTGCACTAGGCTCGACCTTTCTGTTAGCTTCTGACGTGCTAAAATCCTCTTGATGCGCAGGATCAACTCACGGGGTTCAAATGGCTTGGCAACATAATCATCGGCCCCTGTTTCCAGTCCGGCAATCCTGTCTTCTGTTTCATTTATAGCGGTCAGGAACAGCGCTGGCACAGAAGACCGCTTGCGCAGGTCTTCCAAGAATTCTATGCCCGTCTCTTCTGGCATCATCACATCAATGACCATAAGGTCAAACATGGTGCCAACTAGAAAGGCACGGGCTTCTTTGGCACTGCCTGTTGCAGTGACTAGAAACCCACTTTCAGACAGGAACCGTTGCAATAGATCTCGCAGTCGTTCATCATCGTCAATGACCAGAATATGTGCTGCTGGTATATCTGCTTTTCCTGTCATCAGTCGATATGATCTGGATATTGCTGGCGCAAAGCGGCGCGTATCTCATCATCCAGAAGGCTGCTCAGCACTTTTACAAAGCCGTCCACCGCAGCTCCGCCTCTTGCAGAATAGGCAGCGGCAAATCGACGACACTGAAGGTCGGTAAGTTTTGCTTCTAACGCCTCACCTTTTTTCGTCAGGGACAATAGGCGCTGACGTTTATCTCGCGCCCCTTGTGTCTGCTGAATATAACCGGTGTTGATCAGGTGGCTTAACACGCGGGACAAGCTCTGTTTTGTAATTTTTAATATAGAAAGTAAATCAGATACGCTCATTCCTGGCTGCCGGCCAACAAAATAGATCACCCGGTGATGCGCTCTTCCCAGGCCTAGGTTTGATAACATCTGGTCAGCTTCGCCGGTGAAATCGCGATAGGCAAAAAACATCAATTCAATACCCCGGCGCAAGTCTTGTTTGCGCAGATAAAGTCCTTTTAGCGAGCTAGATGATGACTGAGAGGCTGACCCAGAGATGGAAGCGGATTTCACGCGGGGCACATTTCCTGTTGGCGTGTTTTCTGGCGACACAGTAGTTCCCTGCTCAATTATGTCAGCTATATTGACCAATCATAACAAAACTGCTACCAAAAACAAACAATATTCGGAAATATTAGTTTTTTTGTCTATTTTTTGAAGTTTTATAACCTTGGTCAGCTTGTGACTGGCCAGGATGACACAATTGACTTGGAGGCATCTGTAATGGCGCTGATCCCGTTTGACGACAGAGATGGTGTAATCTGGATGAATGGTGAGATGGTGGATTGGCGGGATGCAAAAACCCACACCCTGAGCCATGCTTTGCATTATGGCTCACAGGTCTTTGAAGGTGAGCGGGCTTATGGTGGTAATATTTTCAAATCTCGTGAACACACACAAAGGCTGCGCCAATCCTGTCGTTATCTTGATTTTGAATTGCCCGTGTCTGATGAAGAATTGGACGGCATCAAGTATCAGGTTCTGACCGCTAATGATATTATTGATGGCTATGTGCGGGCCTTTTGTTGGCGTGGTTCAGAGATGATGGCGATTTCTGCGCAGGAAACCAAAATTCATTTGGCGGTCGCGGCCTGGCAATGGCCCAGCTATTTTGATCCGGAGGTTAAAATGAAAGGCATCACGTTGGATATCTCTGACTGGCGGCGGCCATCAGCAGAATCAGCCCCGGTTCATGCAAAGGCAGCAGGCTTATATATGATCTGCACTCTGTCCAAACACATAGCTGAACAAAAGGGTTTTCAGGATTCTCTGATGCTTGATTGGCGAGGCTATATTGCCGAGGCGACAGGCGCGAATGTTTTTTTTCTAATGAGAGATGGCACTTTGCATACTCCCACTCCAGACTGCTTTCTGAATGGCATTACCCGCCAAACCGTTATTGATATGGCCAAGGCGAGAGGAATAGAGGTTCTTGAGCGCCATATGCAGCCTGGTGATATGGCAGAAGCAGAGGAATGTTTTCTGACAGGCACCGCAGCTGAAGTCACGCCCGTGCGCCGGATTGGTGATTATCGCTTTACACCGGGCGAGATTACCCGAGAGTTGGTGAACGGCTATGCCAAACTGGTGAATGGCGGAGGTTAGCTCACCTCATGAGGCCAGAATAAAAACTTCTAGTCAGACAACTGTTAAACCGTTGGCTCAAAGAATAATTATTTTTGGCGGCGCCACCTCCCTTATACTAGTTGCGCTTCATTTGAAACTAGGCTTTTTTTTGCTATCACCTCTGCGAGTATATCCTGCAACATAGGTCTGTTTTAGAAGAGGTTTTAGACTTTACCCTGCAGCTTATTGACGAATGCGCTGGGGGCTTATGAAAGATGAGAGTCAACAGAAAGAACACAAAAATTGAAGCAACCAGAATATCAGCAGAATAAAAAAATGACGGGGATGGTTGGCATCAGCAACCTTCCATTTTTACAGCGCTTAAATATGTTTGGAGCCGGCTCGGAAATACAGTACTCCAGTCTGCACAGTCATGGCTGCGGCAAACCATAGTAGAACTATCCCGCTGGTCTCTGCCATCACCCTACTAGCACCATCCAGAATTGGCGCGCCAATAAGTACTCCAAGGGCGGTCATCTGCGTAGCTGTTTTCCATTTCGCGGCCAGGCTGACCGGCACAACCACCTTACTGCCGGCTAGATGTTCCCGCAGGCCAGAGACCAGAATTTCACGCATTAGGATAATCAGGGCCGGCACCAGAAAAACAGCATCAGCGGCACGGCCGGCAGCCAGCGCCAGCAAACAGGCTGTCACCAGAAGTTTATCGCCAATCGGGTCTAGCATGCGGCCTACCGGCGAAACAATATTCATCTGTCTAGCCAAATACCCATCTAGCCAGTCAGAGGCACTGGCGATAATAAATAGAAAAAGGCCAAGAGCAGTCAACCACTTCTCCTGTGGCTGCCAGAGCACAAACGCAATTAGCGGAGTGAGTGCGATCCGCAATCCGGTTACAAAATTCGGAATATGCTGTTTCATTAATGACTTGCTTCTTCGACTGTCTGGAACCATTTAATGTGTTGCGTCCTCCTTTTTTATCGTTGCCGTGAGCCGGCGTCCAGCCCTGCTTACTTGTCTTTTTCGTGAAACCAGTCATACAGGGTCTGGGCCAGCGCTTCCGATACACCGTCAACAGCCTGCAGATCACGTGCACCGGCACGGGCTACCGCACGGGCAGATCCAAAATGAGTCAACAGAGCTTTTTTACGTTTAGCCCCGATGCCTGGAACATTATCAAGTGGGTTTTTTAAGCTCTGTCTGGTGCGGCGGGCGCGGTGACTGCCAATGGCATAGCGATGCGCTTCGTCACGCAGGCGTTGCAGATAATGCATCACCTGATCACTATGTGGCAGGGTAAAACTCTTTTTACCGCGCATGTGGAACTGTTCACGTCCAGCATTTCTGTTTGGCCCCTTCGATACGGCTACAACACAAATATCATCAAGGCCGAACTCATCCATTACACTGGTCACTGCGCTCAATTGGCCGCGCCCACCATCAATCAGCAACAAATCAGGCCAACTTGTAGTATCACGTTCCGGGTCTTCCTTTAAGGCCCGTTCAAACCGCCGGTGGATCATTTGTCGCATCATGCCAAAATCATCTCCATCTGTCACGCCATGAGGGCCTTCCTCCTTCATGTTAAATTTTCGATAGGCTGACTTCATAAATCCATCCGGGCCAGCTACAACCATGCCACCAACAGCCTGCGCGCCCTGAATATGGGAGTTGTCATAAATTTCAATACGCTGGGGCGGCTCTTCAAGGGCAAATAAATTAGCTACCCTGGCCAATAACTCGGTCTGGCTGCTAGTCTCTGCCAGTTTGCGGCTCAGCGCATCCTTGGCATTCCGATGTGCCATTTCAACCAGCTTGCGTCGTGTCCCGCGCTGCGGCTGGCTGATCTCAACCTTTTGACCTGTGGAAAGCGATAGGGCCTCTGCCAGCAAGCTGGCTTCATCTGGCAACGCGCTAACTAAGATCAGTTTTGGGGCAAGACGTTCATCATAGAACTGGCTAATAAAAGCAGCAATGACCGCACCATCACGGTTTGCGTCTGTATCTTTACAAAACTTATCATCTTGGTCTATTTCACTCGAATCATCATCGCTTGTGTCTGTATTTTTCTGATCTGGGTAGGGGTGGACAGGCAGTTCAGATAGCCCCTTGTCTTTCGGGAAATAGGCAGTGTTGCCAAAATTCGCACCGCCCCGGATGAAAAAAATCTGCACAGCAGATCGCCCGCCTGCACGGTGCACTGCAATAATATCGCAATCCACAAGCCCCTGCAAATTCACATCCTGATTGGCCTGAATGGCGGTCAGAGCTCGGATCCGGTTCCGCCACAGCGCAGCGGTCTCGAACTCCAGCGTATCTGACGCGGCCTGCATGGCACGCGCATATCTGCGTTGGATATCATCTGACTGGCCAGACAGAAAGGCCTGCGCCTCTGCAATCTGTGCTGCATAATCAGCCTTACTTACATACCCCACACAGGGCGCAGAACAGCGTTTGATCTGATACTGCAGACATGGGCGGGACCTGGCTTCAAACATGGAATCTGAACAAGTACGCAACAAAAACGCCCGAGACAGTGCGGAAAGGGTTCGGTTCACCGCTCCGGCTGAAGCAAATGGCCCGAAATATGTCCCCTTTCGGTTCTGGTTGCCTCGATGTTTGGTCATTTGTGCAAAGTCGTGATTGCTGGTCAGCAGAATATGGGCAAAGCTCTTGTCATCTTTCAAGAGGATATTAAAACGCGGCCGCAACTTTTTAATCAAATTTGCTTCCAGCAGGAGGGCTTCAACCTCTGATGCGGTCACGATTATTT
>CABYIQ010000022.1 GCA_902518965.1 uncultured SAR116 cluster alpha proteobacterium | reverse complement strand
TCCTTTATGTTGCATTTGTGGTGCTTATGACACAATTTTCTATTTACTTGGAGAAAAGAATTGGAACAAGGCTGCAAATAAAAAACTTTTCACAGCGCTGACTATTCACTGATCCGGATTATCTATGTCACTTGATCTCGCATTCATGCAACAAATTTTTCCTGATATGCTCAGAGCTTTTTGGTTATCTGTGCAAATAAGTTTAATCACGGTAGTTCTGTCTGTTATTCTAGGTATTTTGCTAACAGCGGCTAGAATGCTGGGAGGCACTCTTACGAAGTATGTAATTATTAGTTTCGTGGAATTCACAAGAGGTGCACCTCCTCTCGTACATATATCAATAATTTATTTTTTACTTCCAGAATTTGGTGTAGTTTTTAACGAATTCTGGACTGGTGTTATAGCCCTGTCACTAATTGGTGCAGGTTATTCCGTTGAGATATTCAGAGGAGCGATAGATGCTATCAGCTCCTCGCAATTAGATGCCTCAAAGGCGTTAGGTTTTACTCAAATTCAAAGTTTTCGATTAGTTCTGTTGCCTCAAGCTTACAGATTAAGCTTGCCTCCATTAACCAATGAATTAGCCAATGTTATTAAAGCAACCTCTCTGTTATCTGTGATTTCAGTTAATGAGTTAACTAAAGTAGCCAATGATCTGATTTTTGTACATTTTGTAGTTATAGAAGTTATCATACAATTAACCGCACTATATCTTATTATAGTTGGATGCTTAATGTTTTTATCAAAATATTTGGAAGCCAGGCTGAAGGTTTAAATTGACAGCAATATCATCCCCTAAAACAGAAATTTCCGAACTTTCAAACTCGTTTAAAATCATAAGTCATAACGATGTGAGGAAGAAACATACATCACTTTGTTTATGGATTAAAACTGGCAGCGTTCGTGAACCAGCGACAAATAACGGTATAGCGCACTTACTCGAGCATTCGCTTTTTGGACAATATTCAAAAAATCAAAGATCCCGCGTTTATGAAGAAATTAAAAACAATGATCTTAAAATTAGAGCCTTTACGACTGTTGAAAATACCGCTTTCTTTATTGAACACATAAAAACTACAGATATTCAAAAGTGCGTTGAATTACTCTGGAGGATTTTTTCAGCTGAGTATCTAACTTCACAGAGTGTTAAAGATGCAAAATCTGATATTCAGAAAGAGTTAATTTCATTATCCAAGGATACAGATAACAAACTATTTCAAGCCCTGAATTCTGCGTCTTTTCCAAATCAAACTCACGCCATGCCTATAGCTGGCTCATGGGAGACAGTCTCAAAAATTCACTTGGAAGATTTATTGAAATTTCAAGAAAAAGAGTATTTGGCTTCAAACAGTTTTTTATGTGCAAGTGGCAATATTCATCATCAAAATTTAGAAGAATACGCAGAAAAATGGTTTTCCAGCCTGACATTAAAAAGTTATTCTCAGAGCGCACCCCCCAATTGGAGCGGAGGCCTCAAAAGCGTAAGTATTGATGAAGAAAATTCAAAACTTGCATTCAGTCTACCCTTTGAAATAAAGAAACCATGCGACTTTTATTATTTTTGGCTCGTCGCATTTTTTTTAAGTTTTGATCACAGGTTTGCATTTTCTTCAGCACTAAAAAACAGGCTCAGGGACATAATTGATTTACTTATTTATCCAGAGTTTTTTAATCAAATTGGGAGAATGCACATCTATATCAAAACCGCAAACCCGATAACTTTGGATACTATCGAAATAATAAAACAAGAGTTAAATTTGTTCGCACAAGATAAAATAGAGGATCTGTTTTCGGAATTAAATGAGATTGAAATAAATAAAGCCATTAATGCGGTTAAATTAAAAGACTCTAGAGTAGAACAGTTAGCAATGAGCGTGAGTGCTTATGGAATTATTCCTTCTAATATTTTAATTCCGCAATGGACGCAGAATGTTCAAAGTAAAATTAAAGATTTAATGTCTGAACTCAACAACCATCACCCACCAGCGGTCGCATATACAAAAACTTCAAAAAAGTTCAGGAATAAACAGTAATGACTAACTTCAAAAAAAATATTGGTTTTTTGTGGCCTTGTGACGGGTTAAACGAACAAGAATATTGGAAATTTTTGCCAAAAGATGTGAGATGGTTAACCGCTAGATATGGAGCAGAAACTGAAACAGAAGAGCTAACAGAAAGAAATCTAGAACAGTATGCTAGTCTCAAAATATTAAAAAAAGCAGCAAGTTTATTTCGCACTATACCGTTACATGGTATGGCTTGCGGAGACCACGCCGCTAGTTTTATTTTTGGGAAAAAACATGAAGAGAAACTCATAAAGAGCTTACAGGAGACACTGAATTGCCCCGTTTCATTTCCTAGCAAATCAATAGTGAATATCGTTAAAAATAATGAATTCAATAAAGTGGCTTTAATTTCTCCTTACACAGAAAATTTAACATTAAAATTCCAGAATTATCTGTCAGAACACGACATAAGCACCATTTCTGCCCTATCGCTAAACTTTGACGAAGAACGCCTAGTTGACGAATTATCTATCACCAATCTATCCGATAAAATTTTTGCTTTTATCCAAAATTGCGCTGCAAAACCTGAAATACTGATTATAGCTGGCGGCGGTGTGACTTTTTCTTCTGAAATTGCAAAACTTGAGTCATTGCTTGAGATTCCGGTGATTACAGCGGTTGGAGCACTTGTTAAAAACACTATAGAAGCAACTGGTAAAAATTATTCTAGAAATGGTCTTGGAATTTTACTTCAACAACAAAAAAGCAAAACAGCAGAGAATGTCATTAAAGAAAAACTTTCAACAGGAACCAAAAATTTTTCATTAACAGACGCTCCTCCTATATTCAAAACAGGCATTGGACCTGTTTTGTTTGATGAGGACAATAAATCATTTCTGGATTTTGCATGCGGCTCAGGGACAACATCACTTGGTCATGGTAATGAGGATATAATTAAAGCAGTCAAAGAGCAGTTAGACTCTGGTATATTTCACATAGGCCCGCATTTTCAGACCGACTCACAGGCAGAGTTTTATTCGGCTTTGAGTGATTTGCTTCCGCCTACGCTTTCACGTTTTCATCCCTCTATTAGTGGCTCCGAGGCAACGGAAGTTGCTATTAAAAGTTCTATGCATAGAACTGGAGCAAAAAAGTTCATTGGCTTCACTGGAGGTTATCATGGACGCACATTTGGAGCTCTTTCTGTGTCAGGCGAAAAAGGGAAAAATGCTAAGCTTGGACCATTTTATCCTAAATGTGAAATAATACCCTTCCCTCAAAGCAAAGATTGCATAAAAGATAGCATTTCATCTTTGGATAAAGAGCCTTTGGCTGGTGTGATCATTGAACCCATCCAGGCAACCGCTGGGCTTCGATTTGTAGACAAAGATGCCTTAGTAGAATTACGAGCTTATACCAAGTCCAACAACATTCCATTGATTTTTGATGAGACATTTACTGGATTTTTTCGAACTGGTAAGATGTTCAGTTTTGAGCACTATGATTTGGTGCCTGACATACTTATATTTGGAAAAGCTATATCTGCGGGTTTTCCTGCCGGATTAGTGGTATCCACTGCAGAAATATTAGCTCAATGGCAGAAAGGCGTTCAATCCTCAACATTCCAACTAGGTCCAATTGCTGCGGCCGCATCCCAAAGCTTTATAAGCAAATTGAAAAATGACGACTTAACAAAGAATGCAAAAAAACAAAGTCTAACTTTTAAAACAGAATTGAAAAGTTTAAAATTGAATCGCGAGCTTGTCGATATAAGAGGAATTGGGAGTTTTTGGGTCTTAGAATTTAATTCACAAGAAACTAACATGAAGGTTCGCAAGCAAGCTTTAGGCAATGGGTTGATCACATGGGAATGTGGAGAGGGAGGCGAATGCCTGGGACTCGTGCCTCCTTTAAACGCAGACCTTAGGATAATTGAAAAAGCCTGCAGAATTATTACGAAGAGTGTTTCGGAAGTTCTTCAGTTATAATCATGGTAAGTGTTTCCAAAGCTTTTTCTAAAAGATCTTTATCTATATTTAAAGGTGGAAGGATTAAAACACACTCACCATTTATTCCTCCACCGTAAGTAAGCATTTTTTCTTGCTGCAACGCTATATTTTGAACCAAATTTGAAGTTTTTGAGTTATCTAATTCTATGGCGCACTGAGCGCCTACAAATCTCACAGTTTTCACTTTTCCAGAGTTTTTAAGTTGCTTTGATAACTTGTAAAAACATGGCTCAATAGAATTATTTACATGCTCTAACAAAGACGAATGTTTTATTTCTTTAAGAGTCGCACAGGCTGCTGCACAGGAGATTGGGTTACCTTGGAATGTTGAAGTATGAGCTCCTGGTGTCCAACTTTTTAACAAGTCACCTTTTGCAATAACAGCTGAAAGAGGTGTTGAAGATGACAAACCTTTACCAAGAACAATCAGGTCTGGAGAGATTTTCGAATAGTTGAAAGAAAATTTTTTACCTGAACGACCTAATCCTGACCAAATTTCGTCAGCAATAAATAAAGAACCATGTTTTTTTGCTAGATCTTCAAGGCCTTCTAAAAAAGACGTCCAAGGTCCCCATACTCCCGAGACACCCTGAACAGCCTCAATTATTAGCCCCGCTATTGGTTCTTCGATGCTTTCATAATATTTAAAAATCTCAGAACACTTTTCTAAACAAAATCCAACTTCTGTTTCTTTTCTGGGAAATGGAACAAAAGTTACAAAATCGCCAATCTTGCCAATAAATGGAGACTTAATTTTTTCAGAATGCGTCACGCTCAGAGCACCCAAGGTTCTGCCGTGATATCCACCTTCGAAAGATATAAATCTCTGTCTTTTTGTTATAAAACGAGTAATTTTGATTGCGGTTTCGATCGACTCGGAACCAGAATTAGACAAATGTATAGAAATATCTGGCGTTTCCATGAACTCACTTAATTGTTGATATAAGTCAGCTCTATAGGGAGATATCAACCTTGTTCCCGTGTGGAATATACCGGTTTTTGTAACCTCCTTTATTGCTTTTATATGTTCGGGATGATTATGACCAAGATTGGATGTTGCAGAACCACACACTAAATCGAGGTATTGCTCGTCTTTGTCAGTGTATAACCATGGCCCCTCTCCTCTCATAAAAACGGGAGGCTTGTCTAACAGCTTAAAGGTGTTGACCGCAGTGCTTTCAAAAACTTTTGTTACCTCTGCACCACTCATGAATTCAACTATTAATCAAATGAAGCGTTTTTTGAAGCAACTTCACTTGGACGTATTCTGACAATTTCGGCATTACTTGTGATCTTGCTACTTCAATGTCCATAATTAAGCCATTTTGAAACTCTACCGTCACTTGATTCATTGCTCCTTTTGGAAGTACATCCAACACTTTTGCCTTGAAAGTCTCATTAGCTTTACTTTCTTTTGCGACTATTTTCAAAAACTCCGGCCTAATGACCGCTTTACTTTTCTTAAATTCAGTAATGCTGTTCACCTTACATTCTACATCTGTGTTGTCTAACATGAGCCGATTTTTGGCTTTTTTTAGCGGCCAAAGTGAACATTTACCAAAAAATTCAGCAACAAATTTTGTATTAGGCTTATCATAAAGTAAATTTGGTTGCCCTATTTGTTCTATCTTTCCATCTTTGAGAATGGCTATCCTATCACTTAATGTCATCGCTTCTTCTTGGTCGTGCGTAACACAAATGAACGTAGTGCCGACTTTCTTATGAATTCTTCTCAACTCCTCTCGTAACGTTACTCTCAAATTTGCATCCAGAGCGCTTAAAGGCTCATCCAATAGTAAAATTTTTGGATTTGTTATTAAAGCCCTTGCAAGTGCAACTCGCTGCTTTTGGCCTCCAGATAATTCTGATGGTAGTCGTTTCGAAAGCTCCGGTAATTGCACAACCTCGAGCCATTGATTTGCCATTTTTTCACGTTCCTTTTTGCGAAGCCCTCTCATCCGAAGACCATAAGCAACATTTTCATTTATAGTCATATGCGGAAAAAGGGCATAATCTTGAAACATGATGGAGATATCACGTTTTGAAGGGCTATCGCTTGTTATATTCTTTCCATTCAAAAAAACATTGCCACTCGTTACGTTTTCTAACCCCGCAATGATTCTTAGCATGGTTGTTTTTCCGCATCCGGACGGCCCCAACAGGGTGAGGAATTCGCCATTACGTATTTCCAAATTAATATTATCTACAGCTCGTGTTTTTCCGAAATCTTTGACAATATTTTTTAAGCTCATTGACATTTTGACTCACCATGTGATTTCTACTATTTTTTTCTTTCAACAGCTTTTAAAGACGATGCTTTTATCCAAATTACCTACAACTATCTCCGATTACATTTTTACCGATCTTCGGGAGAGTATAATCAACGGAAGCCTCAAGCCAAATCAGACTCTTCGTGAGGAAGAAATAAGTGTGCGCTTTGGCTCTTCCAGAGGACCAATTAGAGAGTCCTTGAGACTGTTGTTGCAGACTGGATTGGTGGTTCATCAACCTAGAAAAGGATTTAAGGTAAGAGATTACACCCCAAAACAAATACGGCAGATATATACACTTAGAGCTAATTTGGAAGGACTGGTAATAATTGAACTTGAAGGACGAGAACTCGATCATCTTATAACGGAGTTGAAAAAATCCAACGAAAGGATGGAGACTTTTTTCCGAAAAAACCAAGTATTTGAATATTTCAAAGAAAATATAATTTTTCACCAAAAAATCATAGACTTTGCCGATAATGAAATACTGAAAAAAACTATTGCTCTTGTAAATGAGGTTTCTCTCCCAGTAAGATATCAATTCATGCAACATTCTCTTCCTTCCAGGAGATCATTAACTTATCATGAAGAGATTGTAGCCTTCATTGAAAAAAATAATCTAACAGATGCACGTGTGCTCACAGAGCAACATGTGCTTGAAAACATCGAGAAGGCTTCGCTTGTATATAGCTGAATACTCATCAGTTAATGCGCCACAGCAGTGAGCGCTATTTCCACAATGGTTCCTTCACCAATATCGGAAACTTCAACTAAATTTCTGGTTGGAGGATTATCACCAAAAAATTCTTCAAATGCTTGATTAACAGCGTTTTTTTGGCTTAGATCAGTCATATATACAACAGCTAATAAAACATCCTCAACTGTTGAACCGGCCTCGTTCAATATTGTTCCACAGTGTTTGAGCGACAGCCGAGCTTGTTCCAACGCCCCATCTACAATTTGACCACTTTTCATATCCCGTGGCATCTGTCCGCCAACAAACAATAATCCGCCACCTTTTGTGCCCTGCGCAACGGGAGACGTTGAAGCAGGAGCTTTGTCTGTTTTGATTGTCGTCTTCATTTGTTTTTCTCTCCCCTAAGCAGATCTTGACTTCACATTAACTGTTGCGGTGAACTCGTTTAGCCCCCATTTTCCGCCTTCTCTGCCCAACCCTGCGTTCTTAAAACCTCCGGTCGGAGCAAATGCCCCTTGAATTCCAGTGTCATTTAGTCCAATAGAACCGTAATTCAGGGAGAAAATAAATTGCTCTAAAAAAATCTGATCCTCAGAATACGCATATAAAACCAGAGGTTGCTTATTTTGTTTTATAATCTCTTTAATTTTTGATCTATCTTCGAATATGAAAATACCTAATAGAGGAGCAAAAATCTCATACTCCATAAACAGTAAAGGATCGTCGACAAGATAAGCGGAGGGATTATACATATATCCAGAAGTTTTATTTTTGTTTTTTGCTCCTACAACCATGCTTGCATCTGAATTAATCAGTTTTGCCTCAAAATTAAGTAATTTATCCAAGGCATCTTGTGACCTAACCGGTCCCATTAGAGCATTTTCAAATTGGTTGGTGGGTAACGCCTCAATATTAGCGAATGCCTCAGTAATTTTACCTATGACCTGGTGAGCTACTCCTCTCTCAACAAACAAGATATTTTGAGCAGAACACGCCTGACCAGCAGCCTTTGTTTTTCTGATTACAAGATCCTCTACCGCTTTTTCGATATTTGCATCTGAAAATATGATAAAAGGGTTTATTCCACCAAGCTCTCCAACAAAAGCCTTTAGGTTTGCTCCTGCAAGTGTTGATAATACTCTTCCAACTTCAGTTGAACCGGTAAAACTTATTGTACCTATTTCATCTGTTTCGATTAGACTTTTAATCAAATCCCGGTCTCTAGTCCGATAAAAACTTACTAAATGGTCTAAATGCTCTTCATTTATTACTTGCTCTAATTTTGATGCAGTTTTTATTCCTAATTCAGGTGGCTTAACGATGGCTCCTGATCCAGCTCCCAAACAATTAGCCAGTTTTCGTGTTATGCCTGCCAATGGATCGTTGAATGGAGTAATCAATAGACCCAAGCCACGAGAAACTGAATGCACTTTTCGGTCAGTATCAATTTTTTGCAAAAAACTCTCTGAAATAACCAAGTCCGCCATGTAGGTCAGAAATGATTTTGAATAATCAACCTCTGCAACAGCTTCCGCCTTCGTCTTTCCCACCTCATTGACGATTATAGTTTCAAACTCATTGCGATTTTTTTCGATGGCATTACTTATTGCGAAGAGCGCTTTACGTCGTGAAGACACCTCAAAGAGGTCTGAAAATGAAGCGCTTGATAATTTATCAAGAGCCGACTGAAATTCTGCAGGTCCCGTTTCTTCCCATTGATCGAATGCCACACCAGTGTTTGGAGAAATACAATCTATTTTTTTACTATCTGCCATTTAAAATTCTATCAAGCCTATTGAAAATCGTTTCTAACTCTAGTAACGGACGGGCAAAGCATAATCGAAAATGATTGCTATATTCTGCTCCAAAAATACTTCCTTTTAAAACAAGTATATTCTCACTTAGAGCTTTTTCTTCAAAATTTTTAAAGTCATCGACTCTTGGAAAAAAGTAAAAGGACCCCGTTTGTTGAATGAAGTCCCATTTCTGTGCAGTTATGAACGCCTGAGTTTTTTCCCGCTGGTGGTGTAATGAAGGGATCACTAGGTTTTTTTCTAGCGCTTTTAATGCCATAATTTGAGCAGGAGCTGGTGCGGAACTTAGAATAGTTTGATGAATATTTATAAAATTCTCTTCCATATCTGAAGGGACTAGAGTAGCAGCAACACGCGCTCCTTGGAGAAGATAATTTTTCGAAAAAGAGTCCACTATAAATACTTTATCTGAGTTTATAAAATAAGAACTTTGCCACTTTTCAAAATCAAAAATGACTTTTGAAAAACTTTGGTCGATTATTATATAGAAACCATAATTCTGTGCTAACTCATCCAAAGCTTGAAGAAATTCCCCATCATAAATTACACCAGTAGGGTTGTTTGGATTGCTGAAAACAATAACTTTAAATTGATTTTCCAAATATGCGCTCTGGATTTCTTCTAATTCCATGCAAAAATTATTTGAAAAGCGAGTAGGCATTTCAATAGCCAAACAGTCTGCGACAGTGCAAATATCAATATAGCTCGGCCAACACGGTGAGGGTATGAGAACCCTATCTTGCGAGTTTGTAATACACTTTAAAATTGTAAATAAAGCGGATTTTGCACCCGCTGATATCACAACTTTGTGGTTGGAACAGTTCCAATTTTCAAAAATTTCAGTTTCAGTCCGTTCTATTAGTTCTGGCAGTCCAGCAGCTGGGGTTAATTTACCCCAAGATTTATCAGTCTTGAGTTCACCAATATAATTTGGAAGGGAGGGAGTTGATAAGGAAAATAGTTTTTTATTTTCACTTTTAGCAGCTTTAATTTTTTCTCCAATTTCCAATGTTGGTGATCTTCGAAGTTTCATCGCGGTTTTCATTTCTAAAAAAGTTAGTTTTTTTGTGTTTCTGTTTGTTTAAATAACAAAATGAATTGAGCTATAAGGCCAAGTGTTAATGAAAAAATAAAAACAGCAGTCCCAACAGCATTAATTTTTGGTTCGAAACCCGTAACCAATGAGGTCCAGATTCTTATAGGTAGAGTAATTTCAAAGTTTGTTAAAAAGTATGCAATCACAAATTCGTCGAATGAAAAGGTAAAGGTTAGTAGGATCGTTGCAAATATAGTAGGCGCACAAATTGGCACCAAAATTAAACAAATTGATGTGAACCGGCTTGAACCTAACGAGATTGCTGCCTCTTCTATTGAATTAGGTATTTTGTCTATTCTGTTTTTCAAATTTATGACAGCCAAAGGTAAAACGTATAGAGTTTGTCCTATTAGAACAAGCCATAGAGCGGGCTGGATACCAATAGAGACAACCTGAAGCCTTATGCCTATTCCAATAAGAATTATTGGAATAACAAGGGGACAAAGAATTAATCCTAAGAACAAAGTATGGAGAGGAACTTTCGCTTTACTGAATGCGTAAGCAGCGAAAAACCCTAGTGATGTAGCCGCTAGGCTTGCTAGAGAAGCCATAACGATACTTGTAAAAAAACTCTCTATAAAACTCCTATCCGCGATTAAATTTACATACCATTCGAATGTTGGTTCACGGAAAGGGAGTGTTTGATATTTTCCACTATTAAATGAAAAAATGATCATTACCAAAATTGGCAAATATATTACAAATAGTGCAATGCAAAAAAATGCCGTTAAAGCCACTGACATACTCTTGCTTACAATTAGGTTGTTCATGCCAAAATGCTTCTTCTAAATATATGTCTCAAAAGCACCAGAGGGGCGGCGCAAATAATCACCGTAGTTGCTAAAATTGTAGCTATAGTTGCAGCTTGTGAAAGATTATAAGTCCCCTTTAATACTGATAGCATTATTTGAGCTAAAACCGGTTTTAATCCGCCACCCAACAATGTGGGTACAGCATAGTCCCCGATGCAGACGATAAATGAGAGTACTATACCCGCTAACCAACCTGGCAAACCTAGTGGAAGAATTATGTCCCTGAAGATTTGCAAGGGCTTTGCACCTAGCGTAGATGCCGCTTCAATGACTTTTTTATCTATTGATACCAAAGCCCCATAAAGTGTGAAGGTGCACAACATCGAGCCGAATAAAGCTAACCCGAATACAGAAGCTTTCATTGTGTATAGAAAACCTAGGGCAATGGATAAACCAGTTAACTGTTCGATTAACCAAGCAATTACCCCATTGTCAGATAAAACCAATTGCCATGAAAATGCCCTTATTGTGAAACTTGTCCAAAAAGGTGCCAAGATAGCCAATAGAAATAGGGGCCGCCATTTCTCTTTAACACAAAAAACAATAAAATATGCCAATGGCCATGCCACAAAGCCTGCTATCACTGTTGAAAATAAAGCCACTAAGAGGCTTCGCATCAAAGCTTGGGTCAAATGAGGTGTTGCAAAGAAATCGCGGAAGTTGCCAAAACCTATACCACTCTCTGATGTAAGACTTAAAAAAATCATGTTTATAGTAGGAAGCAAGAAGAATAAGCAACTGAGCATTAAAGCAGGAAGCAAAAATGGCCACGGATTAGTGATGTTTGAAGAGCCAACCATGAATGTTACCAATCAATCACAATTGCTCTCATGGGAGCGCCATCAACACAGGTCATTTTTAATGGAACTGCCGCTAAAAAAACGTCTTTTTTTGATATCTGTCCCAAATCTTTAAAGTCTTCGATGAATGGTATCCCAGCTTGGAAAATTTTGTGGTGGATCTCAAATTCATGGTTAAAAACATGCCTTCCAGGCATTTCCCTTGCGATATAGTCTTGAGGAAAATCAAGACAGATCGCATCTGGGTTTTTATCGATTAACCAATTAGCCGCAGACAACTCAAGATTTGGAGCGTGTGTGTGCCAACGGGTAGACTTATATCCGAGACGATTTGTAAGGTCGCTTCTCAGAATAATCCTCTGATTTGGTTTTATATAATTACCAGCTCTACTTTCTAGTAAGTCTGCTGTGACAGGGGAAGGCAACTCAATATCTGACAGATCAATAATCTGTGCATTTCCTATGAACAAATCCAAGCCCATGTTTGGCAATTCTTGAATAGTTGCGCCTTCACGCTCCATATGCCTTGGCGCATCACAATGTGTGAATGCGTGGCCTGATTGAATATATTCAGTTTGATCAATGTGGTAATCAGCTTTTGTTGTTTGCACCCGCCAAGTTTCCATCCGCCAACGCCAATGATTTAGTATAGGAGTAGACACATCGTAAAGAGATGGATTTTGTGACGGCCAAGAAGTGAGAGCTACTGGTCTCACCGGAGAGGTGCTCATCCCTTCACCTTTTATGGGTAGACATAGTATGAAGATTTCGGAAGCCACTTTGCTGAGATCGCAGAGATTTTCCGTTAAAATTAAACCAGATACGTGTGCCCGATTTCTAAACTCTGAATTAGGATTATAAATACCTTGAGTAAAATCTTTTCTTCTGCTTTCAAAACTGTCACAGGATAAATCGATGAGGATGTGTGAAACACCTCTTTCCGCAGCTATCTCTGCGATCGCTGGAGCGATTTGGGGAGCTTGTGTCCAATACTCTCTGCGTCTTAGGGGAATTTCATCTGAATGGCCCGTTTTTAAAATAGTAATTTTTGGGAGAGGGCCTAATCCAATTTTATCTGTGAAATCGCCGGCTGTGATAAATCCGCTCTTTGCTCTATCTGTTAGGTCGATGACCTTAGCAACACCCGCAAAATTATCTAGATTAAAATCTTCAAGTAAAGGCTTGTTTGGAAAGTGCCAGCCTGGGGAACTCGTATATGTAAACCCTTTACCAGCCCATCTTAAGCCAAATTCTTGAAATTCATCACCGTCCTCATATGATTGAGAAACCAAAGGGAAGGTGTCCCAAAACCAGTGAGCTTCAATCGTCTGCGAAAGACTAACATATTCCATCTCAATTCCTTAAAAATTGATGGCTACAAAAAGTAGCCATCAATAAGATTGTATTATGCGTTTTTAAACTTTTCCCAGGAACCCATCCACTCTTCACGATTATCAGGGCTTTTTCTTGGAGAGAGATTTGCCATGAAAATCTCATCAAATTTTTCAAGATTACCGAGGTTAAGTAATTGCCTCTTATTCCATGGAAGCATAGCTGCTGCTTTTTTATTTGGAACCATACTGTAATAAGTTTTCGCAACTGCGAGTTTTGATTGAAATGCGGGACCGGTGACGTACTGCACAAATTTTATTGCATTTGCTTTGTTTGGTGTCTTCGCAGAAACACAAACAGCCTGGTCCCAAGTCACACCGCCTTGTGCTGGAACAACCGCCTTAAAAGGAAGACCATCATCATACATTCCTGCCTGAACCCACTCGCCGGCAATCGCGAGGTCATATGAACCGCCAGCCATCGCTTGAATAACCTGACTGGTGTTTCCTACTAACCCAACCTGAGGGCGAAGTTTCATCAACGTGTCGCCTAAAGCTGAAAATTCGGAAGCATTTAGATCATATGGATTTTTGTTTCCATTATATTTGGACAGGCAACCCATATTTGGCAAGAACCAGTCAAACAATGCAACTCGACCTTTTACTGCTGGATCAAATAGAACGTCATATGATGACACCGCTGATTCACTGAATTTTTTGTAATTATAGGTAATTCCATAATAACCGAATCTATTCACCACAGCATAAAGTTTTCCAGATTTCCAAACGGGTGGCCACTCAGCAATTATATTGAAGTAGTCGTCTAAAGGAAAATCTGTTGGGTTTAGTTCTGCTATGATCCCGTCCTCAATTGCTTGAGGAATATACGCGCTAGTCGGAGTTATCACGTCAAAAGTACCGGGAGAGGATGTTTGCATCAAGGCAATCATCTCCTCATCAGAGCCATCATGAATTTTCAGATTCACTTTGATGCCTGTGCTTTCCTCAAATTCTGTAAGCATCCCCGGCTCCTCGTATCCACCGAATGCAAGAACGTTTACAGCTGTAGAAGCGTGGGCAATTTTAGAAATGAAAGGAATTGAAAGGCTTGAAACGCCAACCGCCATGCTTCCCGATACAAATTTTCTTCGTGATGCGGAAAAGGACTGGCTTGCTACAATTGAATTTCGGCAATCGCCGATGTCATCTTTTTTCATGTTACTCTCCAAAAACTATCATACTTTGTTGATTGTTGACATTCTAAGAGTACTACAAAATTTTCCAACAACCGATGTTTTTTTCGCATAATAGCGCAAACTTTATCGCACCGGATATACCAACGAAATGAAAATATCGTCGTCCTTAGTTGAATTTTGATTGAGATTTAAAACTCAAAAAATGATTGGTGTGGCACCTGGGACCCAAGGCTTATATTTGTACATCACACCTTTAAATACCTGGCTATGCAAAAACGCTTGAAGCCATTTCTGTAAAAATGGCCAACTTTGTTTGTCAAACCACTTCATATCAGCAATCCTAAACTGACGCACAAAGGGAAGTGCAGCATAATCCTCCAGTCCAGCAGAATACCCATTTAAGAAAGGCTTTTTGGACAGCCGCATGTCAATCCTGTTTAAGAAATTGCACCCACCGGCCCTATGCGTATTTGCAAGTTCTAAGGCTGATTGAGCGTCTGCTGAATAACGACTTGCATATTTATAACGATCGAGGTCAGTCTTAAACTCACCGTCAAGCTCATCCAAAAAGGCTTGTGTTTCCTGTTTGCGCAAAGACCAACCGGATAGCCACCCCGCAGGGTCACCCGCTTCCTGCAAGGCCCAGAACATAATATCCAGACTTTCCTCAATGACACGTCCGTCTCTCAGTTCAAGAACAGGAACTGTCGCGCTTTTTGAAGCAGCCAGAAAGGCATCTGGCTTATCACGCAGAAGAATCTCCCTTAATGCAACAGTTATACCTGCAGATTTTAAGGCGAGACGCGCCCGCATCGCATAAGGGCAACGCCTAAAACTCCAGAATATTGGCCATTCCTGCTCCATCAATCAGCTCTTTCGCAGATGTTTGGTGAGCTCAAAAGCTGGGCCGTTTACGCTGAACGCCTGCGCAAATCCAGTGACAAGTGTTCCATGTCTGGGGTGAATTTCAAAGAGGTGAAAATCTTCAAAATTCCGGATCATCTCCATAACAGGGCCGTGAACCTGCCCAATCTGGCTGCAAATAGATGAAAAGCGTTTGTCATCACGTGCCAGTTCCAGCACATCTGCAGAAAATTTCAGTCGGACACGTGCCCAGATATTTGTCGATTTTCCCTCATCCTCAATCAGAAAAAAACGGGCCTCTGATCCGTTTATTAGAGCACGGATATGTGAAGATAAGTGACTAGAATAAATGTAAAAGCAACCTTCAGCTCGGATGAAAGGAGCATAGCCAACATCAGCGAAAGGAATATTTTTTTCATCAACGAGAACAGAAATGCCAAGTGTTTTTGCCGAGGCCAGCAGCCGATCACGCTTTTTCAGCACATGTTTTATCTGCTTATCAACCATTAACTACACCATAAAACTATTCAGTTATACTGCCTAGTCGTCTATGCTTAACAGGCAGTCTGAAATCGACAAGCCCATGGGCCCTTACGACATAAGCATGAGATGATAAAATGACAAGCCGAATTGATGTTGACATCTTTGCTGATATTATTTGTCCGTGGTGTTATATTGGCAAGACACGGCTTGATCAGGCCTTTTCACAACGCCCAAACCTTACGCCTGTTTATCGCTGGCGCAGTTTCCTGTTAAATCCTTCTATGCCTGCGGAAGGAATGGACCGTCAGGCTTACTTGACAGCAAAATTTGGCCATGCCGCATCCGCAGTTTATGGTCGTATCGCAATGGCTGGTCTTGATGCGGGAATTGAATTCCAATTCTCAAAGATACAGAGAACACCTGACACGCGGCCTATACATCATTTAATGCTGGCAGCTGGTGATAAAAGTGAGATTCTGGCTGATCACTTTTATAAGGCTTATTTTCTGGACGGGCAGGATATAAGTGAGGTCAACATTCAGGACGAAATTCTTGAAGCGTGCGGACTGGACCGTCAAACATTGTCTTCTGAGCTAACTGCAGCTGCCAACCAGCTGGAAACAGATCTGCATGACTGTCATACCTTAGCTATAGAGGGTGTACCCATGATTATTTTTAATGGCAGCCTGTCTCTGGCCGGAGCCTACCCGCCTGATATCCTCTTAAATGTGATTGATTCTGCAGCGCGGCCAGCCTAAGCAGCCTCGACCAAAAGATTTGCGATCTCCTGCAGATATTCCCTTGCTTTTTCTGCTCTGTGCGTTTTGGCAACCAAATTTGTTCTAATAATCAACTTATGGTCAGTCCGCAACTGAACACTTCCGCCCTTAGCAGCAATCCAGCCGATTAACTGATCAGGACGTGCAAAGTGATTGTCTTTGAAAGATAAAGCAAACCCCTTATCTCCTGCATCCAATTTCTGAATATTACATTTTTTACAATACTGTTTTAATACTACAATATCTAAAAGATTAGAAACTGAATCTGGAATTACACCAAAACGATCTTCTAATTCCGTTGCCATTAGGGCGACATCATCAGACACACTCAACCCTCCTATGCGCCTGTATAGTGACAGGCGCACTGACAGATCACAAACATAATCTTCCGGTATCATCACGCTCGTACCAAGAGTGATCTGTGGAGACCAGCTGGTATCTGATTCCTCATCTGCGGTGTTTGAACGTTCCAGCCGTGCGGCATCAACAGCCTGTTTGAGCATATCCTGATACAGCTCAATACCCACCTCTTTTACATGGCCAGACTGTTCATCTCCCAACAAATTACCTGCCCCTCTGATGTCCATATCATAAGACGCAAGAGAAAAGCCGGCTCCAAGCTTGTCAAGTGTCTGCATCACCTCAAGTCGGCGGCGAGCCTGTGATGTCAGCAACAATTGTGGATCTGTTGTCAAATATGCATAAGCACGTTCCTTGCTGCGGCCTACACGACCGCGCAGCTGGTAAAGTTGGGCGAGGCCAAACATGTCAGAGCGGTGCACAATGAGTGTATTTGCTGTGGGAATATCGATGCCAGATTCAATTATGTTTGTTGAAAGCAAAACATCTGCTGCACCTTCCCCAAAATCTGTCATTGTCTGATCAAGTTCAGCTGCTGACATCTTACCATGTGCGGTCAGGACTTTCAGGTCTGGTACCAATGCGATAACCCGATCGTAAATTCGGTTTAAATCTGCAATACGGGGACACACAACGAATGTCTGGCCACCTCTGAACTTTTCTCTAAGAAGGGCCTCTTTTAGTACAACTCCATCCCAACTGCCAACAAATGTCCGCACAGCAAGCCTATCAACTGGAGGCGTGGCAATAATGGACATATTCCGCACACCCGATAAGGCAAGCTGGAGCGTACGGGGGATCGGCGTTGCAGACAGGGTCAGAACATGAATGTCACCGCGCAATTCTTTCAAACGCTCTTTTTGAGCAACACCAAAGTTCTGTTCTTCATCAATGATTAGCAAGCCCAAATTATTGAAATCAATTGATTTTGCTAATAGCGCATGTGTACCAACAACCATCTGTACAGATCCATCTTTCAGTCCGGACTTTATCGTTGCTGCCTGTTTTGGTTTGGTCATCCTCGATAAGGTATCCACGGTGATTGGAAACCCTTTAAACCGTTCTTCAAACAGGTGCCCGTGCTGGCGGGCCAGCAATGTTGTTGGGGTGACGAGTGCCACCTGATAGCCTGCCATTGTCGCTACGAAGGCCGCCCGCAAGGCCACCTCTGTCTTCCCGAAACCAACATCACCGCAAATCAGCCGATCTGTTGCCCGCCCAGATGATAAATCGTTTAGCACATCAGATATGGCATCCAGCTGATCATCTGTTTCAGGATGACCAAATCGCGCACAGAATTCAGCAAAAAGACCTTCCGGTGCATGAAGGGATTCAGCAGACGCGATTTCACGTTTAGCCGCAACCTTAATAAGTTGATCTGCCATTTCACGGATGCGGCCCTTAATTCTGGCTTTTCTGGCCTGCCAGCCGGCTCCGCCTAACTTATCAAGACTGGCTTCACTGCCCTCCTGACCATAACGTGACAGCAGCTCAATATTCTCAACAGGAAGATAAAGCCTGTCTCCCCCGGCATAGCTGAGATGCAGACAATCATGTTCTGTGCCATCTGAACGAATTGTCTCCAACCCTTCATAACGACCAATTCCATGTTCGACATGGACCACGAGATCGCCTGTCTCAAGTGACGAAACCTCACGTAGGAAATTATCTGCTCGGCGACGCCCCTGCGGGCGGGCGCTGCGGGTGCCAAAAACGTCTTGCTCGCTGACAAGGCACGCGTAAGAACTCTCAAAACCTGACTCAACAGGTGAAATCAGAGCAAAACAGCCAGATGCCTCTATCTGTTCTAACCGGTCAATCATTTTAATTTCTTCAGCCAGATGCGCACCTATTAATTCCAGCATCCGTTTTAGGGCAACACTTGTTTCAGCAGTTAAAATAACTGGCCGCGTCTTAACGGCCTGTTCAATATAGTGCGCAGCAGCTAAAGATGGTGAGGTCTGCGATGCCGCGTCTGCGCCAAATGTTGGGCCTAGTGATGCGCCAGTGTCATTATCTTCCGGGTAAGCCTCCGACCGGCTGAACCCAGCTAGAAACGATAAGTTATCCTGCTGGGTGAATTGCCTAATCTCGTCTTCTGACACAAACATAGTCTCTGGCGGCAAAGGCCGATAGACCTGTTCTTGTTGATCGGCAAGTGCAGCGCATCTGGCGTCATAGAAATCAGCAATCTGGTCAAGGCGAGCCTGCCATACAGCCTCTGCTTGAACATCAAAAACATAACGCCATCCCGGCAATTGCTCATGCAGAGGCAGCAAATGGTCATGCAGCAGACCCAGCCAGTGCTCCAATCCAGGAACAACCTGTCCGGCAGATACTGATTCATAAAGCTCGTCTCGGGCCGAACGTCCCCCAAAATTCTTTAAATAGCCTTGTCTGAAATGGGTGATGGTTTCATCATCCAGAAGGAATTCATAGGCTGGTCGAATGTCCACATGCTGAATCTGAGATTCTGAACGCTGACTGAGAGAATCAAATGATTTTATAGTTTCAATTTCATCACCAAAGAAATCAAGCCGGACCGGCGATGCATCCGTGTCCGGATAAATATCCACAATACCGCCCCGGATTGAAAATTCACCATATTCTCTAACGGTTTGTGCGCGCCTGAACCCGTTGCGCGCCAGGAAACTGGCAATCTTATCCTGCGTAATGCTCTGTCCAGCCCGCAATCTAAGGCATGACGAAGTAAAAAAAGATATAGGCGGCACTTTCTGAAGCCAGCCATTTACAGTTGTGAGCACAATAAAGGGTTTCTGATGATCTGTTTGGATCAGCACAGACAAATGTGAAAGTGTCTGAATGCGCTTCGCTGTGATAGTTGAATGCGCAGATACACGGTCATAGGGCAGACAATCCCATGCAGGAAGCGACAGACACTCAATCTGGTCTGAAAAACGCTGTAAGCCAGCTTCAATGCGGGACATACGTGCATCATCACGTGCAATAAATATGATTGGACCTGTTTCGTTCGCTAACTGGTTAATGACAAGCGGAATTACCGCGTCTAGACAACCAAATATCTGCTTAGAGGCCGCAATTTTATTGATCAAATTCATATTTTTATTATTGAACTTCAAAATTTTTGATCAAGTCTATCACAGTCCCTTGAAACGCTTCCGGCACCTGTTCATCACCCTGAACCCAAGCCAGAATTCTTGGGTCCCCTGCATCCAGCAGAGCCTCAAACATATCAAGCTCATTATCACTTAATTCAGTTAGATGGCGTGCCGCAAACTGGCCAAGTAATAAGTCTGTTTCCTTCATGCCTGTGTAGCTTGACCTGTATATCAAACGCTTCACCCGGACTTGGCGAGCTGACAGTGCACATTTTTCAGACTGGACAGGTGACTCAGACATTGATTTACCTCATTTATCGCCGTTATGATAGGACGATTTCTTTATGTCGATCTGGGGTGGCTGTGTCCATACCAAATCAAAGAAAAGACTGCAGAACAGCTGTCACAGGCCCGATTGTTATTTATGCATATTGCCCGTCCCCCTGTTATATATTCCTTGTTCGCCACTTTGACCAGCCTGCCAGGTGTTGGCCCAAAAATGGAAAAGATACTGGCCAAAAAGACAGGCCGGCACGTGATCGATTTATTGCGTCACCTGCCTATAAGTGTGATTGACAGAACCGCACGGCCTTCTGTTGACGAAGCAGAAGATGGACAGACCGCCACATTTGAAATACTGGTGTTAAAGGCTGATCTTCCCCCACCCCGTACACGCCGACCTGCCCGCATAACCGCAGAAACATCCAGCGGCCAGATTGAGCTTATCTTTTTCCACGCTCATACAGATTACCTCAAAGCCACATTACCTGTTGGTGAACGGCGCTTAATCAGTGGGCGTGTGGAACGGTTCCAGGGCCGCTTGCAAATGCCACATCCTGATTTTATTCAGCCCTTGGAAAAAGCTGACAACATACCTGAATTTGAACCAGTCTACCCACTTACTGCTGGGCTGAAGGCACGCACACTTACCAATGCGATACAGGCTGGGCTGCAGACAGTTCCAGAACTAGAAGACTGGATTGACCCGGAACTTCTTGCAGCACAGCGTTGGCCATCCTTCAGATCTGCGCTTCTCCAGGTGCATGCCCCCACTTCACTTAATGATTTATCACCAACAGCCCCTGCCCGATCGCGTCTGGCTTTTGACGAACTGTTGGCAAACCAACTTGCTCTACGGTTGATACGCCAACAAACAAATTCAGCCCTTCCTGGGCGTGTAATTGCCGGAACTGGAAGGATAACTGAACAATTGCTGCCGCTCCTTCCCTTCACGCCAACCAGCGCCCAACAGAGAGTGATAGCAGAAATTACCGCTGATCAAGGCACGCCAGACAGGATGCTCAGACTGCTGCAGGGGGATGTTGGCTCCGGAAAGACCTTTGTTGCTCTGATGGCCATACTTACTGCCCTCGAAGCTGGTGCACAGGCTGCTCTCCTTGCACCAACTGAAATTCTTGCCCGCCAGCACTATCAGGGACTATCAAAGCTTCTCAAACCACTTGGGCTTACCCCTGTTCTTCTGAGCGGAAGTACAAAGCAGAAAGAACGACAAGACATTCTGCAGGGGCTTGCTGATGGCAGCTGTCAAATTGCTATTGGTACCCATGCCTTGCTAACAGATGAGGTTCTGTTTGCAGATCTGGCCCTAGCAGTTGTAGACGAGCAACATCGTTTCGGTGTTCGGCAACGTCTTGTTCTGGGTCAAAAAGGTAAAAACTGTGATGTACTAGTTATGACTGCGACCCCTATACCGCGTACGCTCGCTATGACTGCCTATGGTGATCTGACTGTATCCAGGCTCGATGAAAAACCTGCAGGGAGGCAGGATATTGAAACGGCGCTTATTAGTCAGGACCGCCTGCCAGATGTGACAGCTCGTCTGGCAGCCGCAATTTCAAACGGACAGCGTGCTTACTGGATATGCCCTCTGGTTGAGGAAACAGACAAACTGGACGCCGCTGCCGCAGAGGACAGACACCGCGCTCTAACTGCTGTATTACCAGATGCGAACCCCGTCTTAGCACATGGCAGAATGAAAACAGAGCAACGTGAGGAAGCTATGTCTGCCTTCAAAGATGGCACAAGTAAACTGCTTGTGGCCACTACCGTAATCGAAGTGGGTGTTGATGTGCCTGAAGCCAGCATTATCATCATTGAACATGCAGAACGGTTTGGCTTGGCCCAGCTCCACCAGCTGAGAGGCCGTGTGGGCAGAGGTGACAAACAGTCGTCGTGTATACTAATGTATCAACCGCCCCTAAGTGACACAGCCCGTTCACGTCTGAAGATTATGCGACAGACAAATGATGGATTTGTGATTGCTGAAGAGGACCTCCGCCTTCGGGGCCCAGGTGAAGTTCTGGGGCATCGCCAGTCGGGACTTCCTGAATTTTGTCTTGCTGATTTGGCTGCGCACAGTGATTTACTTGGCCTTGCCCATCAGCAGGCTGAAAAGATCTTATTGTCCTCACGAGGACTTGATCACCCTGAAATGGAAAAATATGTTCTGCTTCTCAGCTTGTTTGAAAGAGACAGTGCAGTGCAATTCTTGAATTCCGGTTAAAACCAAACAGCTTATTTTTTTGCAGATCTAATTGCCTTTGGTGCCTTTTTAACTGCTTTGGCCTTTGTCCCTATGCGCTCGTTCCTCACCGTTTGTCTTTTGGATGTTTTGGCTTTTTTATAAGGCGGCGTGACAATCCCCCCGGATACAACCAATTTCACTGCATCCTCAACGCTCATATCCAGATAGGTAATATCCTTATTCGGGCAGAACAACAAAAATCCAGAAGTTGGATTCGGTGTTGTTGGAATAAACACATTAACTGTCTGTTCGGACATCATATCCCTAACTTCACCTTTTGTTGCCCCGGTTACAAACCCCAGAACCCAAAGCCCTTTTCGCGGATACTGAACCAGAACAACCTCACGGAAGGCATCAGATTGTGTTGACAGAACTGTCTCAAGAATTTGTTTTGAGGCGCCATAGATTGACCGCACAACAGGCATACGATTTAGGATACGTTCGCCAAGACCAATCAGCCAGCGGCCTAAAAAACCTGCAGCAATTGCCCCAATGACTGTGATCACTATCACACCGATCAGCAAACCCACACCAGGTATTTTTCCAATTATTGGCGCGTTAACATAGATATAGTCACGTAGCCCAGATGGCATCAGCGCCTCAACCTGCCCGTCAATGATATCAATGAACAACCAGGTTATATAAATGGTCAAAAGAACAGGTGCTGTAACCAGAAGGCCTGTAAAAAACCAGCTACGCAAGCGAACCATCGGTCCTTTTTGAACTGCTTGTGCAGGCTGAAACATATTTTCAGCATCACTCATAGCTGTATTCCTAAAAATTCTATTCGAAACCAAATATTGACCTGACATTTATAATAATGCAAGCAGTATACATGCAACAAAAACACACTCAGCTTGCCCGCCTTCTTGAAATAATGGAGCGATTGCGCGACCCAGAGACAGGTTGCCCTTGGGATATAAAGCAGACTTTTGAAACAATTGCGCCTTACACGATAGAAGAAGCATATGAGGTAAGTGAGGCCATTGCTTCAGGGGATCGAGATAAGATATGCAATGAGCTTGGGGATCTGCTGTTGCAGGTTGTTTTTTATGCACAGATGGCAACGGAAGAAGACAGCTTTACGTTTGAAGATGTTGCCAAACAAGTTAGTGACAAAATGGTGCGTCGTCACCCACACGTTTTTGGCAGTTTACCGGCAATAGATGAACAGCTTGTCAAACAAAATTGGGAAGCGATTAAGAAAGCTGAACGAGCGGATGCATCAAATGGTCAAACGGCAAGTATACTCGATGATATAACAAGCACACTTCCCGCAATGGTCAGAGCGACTAAACTGCAGAAACGAGCTGCATCTGTCGGTTTTGACTGGCCTGACATGAAAGCTGTCATCAAAAAAATGTATGAAGAACTTGATGAATTAGACCAGGTCTTGACAGATACCCCTCAGGATAAAGAGCGCCTCCAGGATGAAATTGGCGATATTTTGTTTGTCGCCTCTAATCTCGCCCGAAAAGCCGGGCTTGATCCAGAAACAGCGTTACTTGGCTGTAACCGTAAATTTGAACGTAGATTTCACTATATTGAAGAGCGTTTGAATAACCAGAATTGCCGACTAGAAGACGCAAGCTTAGAGCAAATGGAAGCTTTATGGAAAGAGGCTAAAAAATCATATTTTTCAGGCAAATAAATATTTTTATTTATGTTATTTCTGACCAAATAAAATCTGCTATTTCCTGCCATTTCTTCTCAGTACATGCTGCCAAAAGAACACCCTTTGCCTGCCAATGGAAAGGTGTTTCATCAGGGGCTAATCGAACGTGGTAGCCAAGTTCTCGGCAGGTCATTTCAACTGGTACGCTATCCCATGGCGTGAGCTTACTGTGCATCAAATAATCTGACTGACCAAGCGCTATATACAAAGCGTCAACGCCCGCTGAACCCAGATGAAACCGCCCTTTTAAGCCTCTTAACTTATTCCTAACCCGCTCTCTTATCGATAAATCAAAACCCATTGCATTTAATGTGCCTTGCAAAAGTGGTAGTTCATTTTGACGCCAGCGAGGCTTACATGCTACAACCTCTCCCGTCGGCAGGTGATGACTTACTCCCTTATCTTTGCCTGCCACAACAGCATCACCAACCAACGGTCTGTAAATCCAACTCCTCAGGGGGGTTCCCTTTCTAATTAGGCTGACCATGCAACAAAAATGCTCTTCGCCAGCAACAAAATTTCTGGTGCCATCGATCGGGTCTACTATCCAAGTATAATCAGCATCCGACGTGGTAATATCACACCGGCCTTCAGCAACGCTTTCTTCTCCAATACAGCGTGATCCCGGCAGCATCCTTAACAATTTTGAGGAAATATCCGCCTCTGCCTCGCGATCAGCGACAGTGACAAAATCATTTGCATCTGTTTTTGTTGAAATATCCGCATCTGAAAGCCGCTTGTAACGCGGCAAAATTATCGCCTCTGACACTTGTTTCAGAACCAATAGAACTGCTTTATCAGATACAAACGCTGCTGTATCAGCTGTTCTCATCACCCTCTATATCCTGCATGTTCAAAGGTGTAGAGGGCATGATTGTTGACACAGCATGTTTGTAAATTAATTGAATATGACCATCACGTTTCAGCAACATAGAATAATTATCAAACCAGGTAATAATACCCTGCAATTTGACACCATTTACGAGAAAGATGGTTACAGCCACATGCTGCTTTCTGACTTGATTGAGGAATACATCTTGAAGATTTTGTGATTTTTCCATATCAACGCCTTTAGTGCCTTTATTAAGACCGACACTGAACCCTTGATGGCCTATTCAGCTACAAGTCTCTACATACTTAATATAGTCAGCCTTTAGGGCAGAAGCAATGAGCCCCACCTTTCCCTCATCAATCTTTTGGCCATCTATATGCGTAAGAGCCGTAACCATGGATGTGGCACTTGTGACAAATACCTCTTTAGCCTGCATCATTTCAGCAACAGAGAAGGATCGTTCAACAATCTCCATTTGACGTTCACCAGCAATGCGCTGAATGGACTGGCGCGTTATGCCATTAAGAATATCTTCATCTGGCTGGCGTGTAATCAGCTGATTCTCCTTGTTCAAAATCCATACATTTGAAGACGATCCCTCAGATACCGATCCATCGGGCATAACCATTATCGCTTCGTAAGCCCCCTTTTCTGACGCCGCCTGTTTTGCCAGGCAATTCGGCAGCAACTGAATTGTTTTAATATCCCGTCTGTCCCAACGCTGATCTGGAACTGTGATTGCGGATTTGCCTGCAAGCTGACGGCCAGTATCTAAAGACACATGTTTCACTGTCATAACAAGGCTGGCCAAGCTGTTTTTCGGAAAGGAATGATCCCGACTTGCTACACCACGTGTAATTTGAATATAGATAATCCCTGTTTTCAGCCGGTTTAGGCGTGTCAACCGCGCCATGATCTGACGAAGTGCTCCTTCAGATAGAGGGCTTTTCATCTTTAATTTAAAAAGCGACCTATTCAGTCTTTTAAGGTGCCCTTCACAATCTGCCATCTTGCCATTTATGAGCAACACAACTTCATAGACACCGTCGCCAAATTGATAGCCTCTATCCTCAATATGCACTGCTGCTTCACGATGAGGGACATAGCTTCCATTGACATAAGCAAATCGTGACATAATATTCCTTTAGCTAAAATTCAGAGTTAGAATCAGAAAGAATAGCCTCAGCACGTGCAGCTTTGCCCTGTGCAGCAAACAAAACCAGGTGATCACCGGCTTCGACTACTGTATCCCCACGTGCAGGAATCACCTCATCAAGACGAAGAATTGCCCCAATAGCGACCCCTTTCGGTATTCGCGCTTTTCGCAAAGGCATGCCAACCAGTGGTGATGTGGGAAGTGCTTCTGCTTCTAGAACCTCACCTAGCTCTTCGACAACAGAATGAACATCCAAAATGCGCCCACGTCTGACATGTTCAAGAATCGATGATACTGTAATCATGGGTGGGTTAATGACTGCATCAACGCCAAGAGCGCTTATCAACGGCACAAATTGAGGCATATTGACCAGAGCGACTGTATGACGTGCACCCATTCTTTTGGCCAGCAACGCCGATAGTATATTCACTTCATCATCGTTTGAAACTGCGACAAAAGTATCTGTTCCCCCGACGCCAGCTTCGGTCAGGATATCAGCTTCCAATGAGTTGCCACAGGTAACGGCCGTTTGTTGTAATTTTTCTGCTATTAAGCGCGCCTGCCCTTTATCCTTTTCAATTACATGGCATACTGTATTGCTTGAGTTTGCTTCGATATCCTGCGCCAGTAAACTGCCAATATTGCCGCCGCCGGCAATGACAACTGAATGAGCTTCTTTTTCAGTATGGCCAAAGCTTGCCATCGCTCTTTCCGTATGTTCAGCGTCACAGACAAAATAAACTCTGTCTTCAGGTTGCATCATATCTGTACCGTCTCTCGGCACAATAACTTCATTCCCTCGGATGATAGCGATAATCGTCATCGATAGACCAGGAAACAAACTTGTAAGATGTCGGATTGGGGTTGCCAAAATTGGACAATTTTCACGGCATAAGACGCCAATGAGCCTGATTTTTCCCTTCACCATATCTTTTACGTCAAACGCACCTGGCAGTTGCAATTGACGCGCAGCGGCGGCGGATACCTCAAGTTCAGGCGAAATAATATGGTCAATTGGCAGATTTTCAGGTCCGTAAAGAGACTTGACGCCAGGATCTAAATAAGCACGTGACCTGATCCGCGCAATTCTAGTCGGGGTTTGAAAAATTGTATAAGCGACTTGGCAGGCCACCATATTAATTTCGTCAGATTCTGTCACTGCGATTAAAAGCTTTGCATCAGCAATGCCCGCTTGTTCAAGCATATCTGGATGCGAAGCAACACCTGTTACAGCCCCCACATCAGCAACTTCTATGATTCGTTGAATTTTGTCAGGATCCGCATCGATCACAGTAACGTCATTCTGCTCTGCGGCTAAGTGGCGCGCAATCGCACTGCCGACAATCCCTGCCCCACAAATAACAATTTTCATGAAGTCTCTCTTTTCAGCCTGTCACGTCAACAGTAAAATTATAATAGCAAGGCGATCAGCTTGGAAACTCTTCACTTAGTTAAACAGGCTAGAACTTAAGTGATTTATCCACACTCTATTCATTTTAAATCCCAGGGCAAGCCTAATTATACCAAAATCTAGGGCGCCTGCAGACCCAGGTTCTTTAACTTGCGATGCAAGGCAGATCGTTCCATTCCAACAAATTTTGCCATCTGCGACACATTTCCCTCGAATTTCTCTAATTGAGAGCGCATGTATTCCCGCTCAAATGCTTCTCTGGCCTCACGCAAGGGCAGTGATAAACTTTGGTCAAGAACCGCATTTACATTCTGACCAGCGCCTGCAATCACCTCCTTTGGCAACGAGTCTGCGCTCAACGGTTCATCAGATGATTTATCAGCAATAATCATTAGGGTCTCAATCACGTTACGCAATTGCCTAACAGAGCCTGGCCAGTCATAAGCCCGCATAGCATTTAACAAATCTTCACCCAACTTTATCGGCGAAGTGCCCAACTGTTTAGCAAATTCTGAAACAAAATAACGTGCCAAGGCTCCAATATCCTCCCGACGGGAAGATAAAGCGGGTACAACCAGCGAAATCACTCCGAGTCGGTAATACAAATCTTCACGCAATCGATGTTCGGAAATGGCCGCCTGTAAGTCCCGGCTGGACGAAGAAATTATCCGTACATCTGTTGTTACTTCTGTATTCCCGCCAACCCGTCTAAATGTCTGCTCTGCAACTGTGCGGACTAACTGGCTCTGAATATCTGCAGGTAAATCACAGATCTCGTCAAAATACAGCGTGCCGCGATGGGCCTGCTCAAACAACCCAATCACGCGGCGGCCTGACTGCAGACCTTCAGAACCAAATAATTCCATAGCGGCTTGTGTTGTGTTCAATCTTGCGCAGTTAGCAACAATAAACGGACCATCTTGTCTTTCAGACTGCTCATGAATCAAACGGGCGACAAGCTCTTTTCCTGAACCGGAGGTGCCTGTTATCAAAACCCGGCTTGCTGTTGGAGCTACACGCTCAATCGCCTGCTGCAATTGCTTCATTACAGATGACTGACCGATAAGTCTTTGCGGTGATGTCCGCCCACTGCTTGCTCTCAGCTCAGCATTTTCACGCGCCAAACGTGTTTGCTGTAAAGCACGCTTGACAGTTAATAACAAACGCTCTGTCTTAAACGGCTTCTCAATAAAATCATGCGCACCGAACTTTAAGGCCTGAACAGCTGTTTCAATGTTACCATGCCCTGAAATCATCAGAACTGGTACCTCAGGATAAAGTTCTTGAACCCATTTTAGGATATCGATACCGTCCATATCTGAATCGCGCATCCAAATATCCAAAATCACACATGATGGTGGGCGTGAGGCAATTATTGAACGGGCATCCTGCGCATTAGCTGCTTGGATGGTTAAAAACCCTTCGTCTTCAAGCGTCAGGCTGATAAGGGAGCGAATATCAGGCTCATCATCAACAACAAGAATTTCTTCATTCATCACTCTTCACCTCCTGCCAGAGGCATGGACAGTGTAACGACGGCACCTCCTTCAGGGTGATTATCCAGCCTTATCTCACCAAAGTGATCTGAGATGATTTTTTGAGCAATAGCAAGACCAAGACCCGTGCCTTTTTCACGTGTCGTGACATAAGGTTCCAAAAACATGCTTGTATCCTCACCAGCAAAGCCAGATCCAAAATCCCGAATTTCAATCTCTGCTCTTTCATCAGTTGCTTGCAGCGAGAGTTGAATTTTTGGAGCAGTCATATTATTGTCCTGCATATTTTCAACTGAATTTTTCGTCAGATTAGTAATCACTTGTCTCATGAGACCAGCATCCGCGGATATGTAAACAGGGGCATCATCTTCCGGTAATTTAATATCCAGAGAGACCTGGCTATTCGGGTCAAGCAAAATTTTTTGTTCTGTTAGCAATTTCCGTGCATCAAGGTTTTTCAACACCGGTGCTGGCATCCGAGCAAACTGAGAAAATTCTTCCACCATTCGACCAATATCATTAACCTGACGTGAAATAATGGATACATAATCATCGAATTTTTCAGCATCAACCTCATCTGAAGGTCGATATTTTTTTTGTAAACGATCGGTTGCCAAAGCTATTGGCGTAAGTGGATTTTTTATTTCATGGGCAATACGCCTTGCAACATCAGCCCAGGCCGCCTTTCTTTGCGCAGATAAAAAATCAGTTACATCATCAAATGTAACAACATAACCAACAAGCCTGCCATCAACTCTCTCAGAAGTTACACGTGTGCGCAGAATGACTTTTCGGCGGCCAATCTGCATATCAATCTGCAATTCTGGATGGATACGTCTTCTTTGGTCTATATATTCAAATAAAGGGGCAAATGCAGGCTGAATAACTGTTAACTCATGACCATAAAGTTCATCAAAACGTTTCTCCAAAAGCTCGCAAGCTGCTTGATTAGGAAGTGTTATTTTTCCCTGATGGTCGAGTCCTATCACACCTGAAGACACTCCCCCTAACACTGCTTCAGTAAATTCACGCCGCGCATCTAGTTGACGGTTCGCCTGCACAAGCTGTTCACGGCTACTGGATACGTCATCAAGCATCCTGTTGAAACTCGC
>CABYIQ010000021.1 GCA_902518965.1 uncultured SAR116 cluster alpha proteobacterium | reverse complement strand
TCTGGACTGGAAATTGCAGAGGGGTCGATGCCAGCTAGGCTTTCACGATAATGAGCAGTCTTTGTTTTCGCTAATCTAATGAGTTTTGGGAGCTCTTTTGAGAGTTCATCTTGGCGTTCATCCTCAGAACGTCGCTCTAGGTCATCATAGAAAATTGACATCAGCTAAGCCATCTTTTTCGGCGACGATAAGACCGCACATCGCGGAATGATTTCCGGCCTTCATCAGACATGCCTAGATAAAATTCCTTCACATCAGGATTTTCACGCAGCTCAGCTGCAGGACCATCCATAACAACACGACCAGATTCAAGAATATAACCATAGTGAGCAAAGCGAAGGGCCACATTGGTGTTCTGTTCAGCCAGCAGGAACGAGACACCTTCTTTTTCGTTCAGGGCTTTGACAATGCCAAAAATTTCCTCAACCAACTGTGGAGCAAGTCCCATTGATGGTTCGTCCAACAGAACAGTTTCTGGTTTTGACATTAGGGCCCTGCCAATAGCGCACATCTGCTGCTCACCACCAGAGGTATAACCAGCTTGCGACTTACGCCGATCTTTCAGCCGCGGAAAATAATTATATACCAAATCCAGATCGCGGGCGATGTCGCCGCGGCTTACAGAACGTGTATAGCTGCCAGTCAGCAAATTTTCTTCTACAGTCAGGTGCTCAAAACAATGCCGACCTTCCATGACCTGAATGACACCTGACCTCACCAATGCAGCTGGATTTAAGTCAGCAACCGGATTGCCCCGATATAGAATTGTCCCTTTCGTGACTTCACCGCGTTCAGAATGCAGTAGATTTGAAATTGCTTTTAAAGTTGTGGTTTTCCCTGCGCCGTTCCCGCCTAATAGTGCAGTTATACCGCCTTTGGGAACAGATAAGGAGACGCCCTTTAGAACTAAGATCACATGGTTGTAAATTACTTCAATATTATTTACATCCAGCAGCTTTTCATTTGTTAGTGGGCTATCAAGCATCTGTATCATCCATGATTGCACTTAAAATATTTTAAATTATAAAGGTCAGCCCCTGCATTTACTACAGGGGCTGAGTTGCATTGAGTACTAGCCGCAGCGTTCTTTGATTTTATTTTCGGCTGCATATGCCGCAGAATCCGCCGCAATAAGTGGACTGATCACATCCATATCTGCTTCGATAAAATCAGTAACCATTTTCCATGTTTTTGCTGTGGCATCCCACTGCTGGATAGCAGCTATTCCATTTCCTCCGTGATTTTCACAAGATACGCTGAAGCTCGGTGCAAAGTTTGGTAGGCCAAGAGCTGTCATTCTTGCTTCATCAATAGAAAATGCTTCCATTGCATCACGCATGTCTGCCGGTGAGATTTTTGACTTTCCAGTCTTTTTTTGCGCTTGCCTTGCTGCTTCAGTCACTAGCATCGCGGAATATATGCCTCTGTTATAGAGAACTGTTCCAGATTGGTCGCCAGCGCCAGATGCCAAGCCTTTGTCATAAACATGCTTTTTTAGGTCAGCATAAATAGGAAAGTCATTTCCTGTATTGTGCAGTGCTAGGGACTTGTACCCATTCGCGGCATCACCAGCAGGCAAGACATCACCTTCAGAGCCAGACCACCAAATACCGATAAATTTATCCATTGGAAAGCGTATGTTTGCAGCTTCTTGGATGGCGGAAGGGTTCATCACACCCCAACCCCACATTGTAACATAATCGTGCTTTTCACGGCGAATTTGTAACCATTGTGACTTCTGTTCTGCGCCGTAAGCAACGGGAATAGTGGTCAATTCGAAGCCATGCTTTTTAGCAAGTGCTTCAAGTGTTGGGATTGGTTCTCTTCCATAAGCGGCATCAAGATGAACAAGCGCTAGTTTTTTGCCTTTAATGTTTCCTCCGTTTTCGTCCAGCATATGCTTTACGACTACTGATGCCCCAACCCAGTAATTTGCAGGATAATTAAAAATGTGGCTGAACACTTTTCCATTTGCAGCAGAAGTTCGGCCATAACCCATTGAAAGAATCGGTATTCCGTCAGAAGTAGCCTTCGGAATCAATGCGTAAGTTATGCCTGTAGACATTGGTTGATAAACTAATGAACCTTCACCTTTTGTATTTTCATAGCATTCAACGCCTTTTTCTACTTTATACTGAGTTTCACATTCAATATAATTTACTTTTTCACCTCCGATCCCGCCATCACGTTCATTCAGCAAGGTCATATAATCGGCAAAACCATCGGCATATGGAATGCCACTTACAGCAAATGCCCCAGTCCTATATGTCAGGTTTGGAAATGTCAGGTCGGCTATAGCAGGTGTTGAGACTGTTAGAGCTAACGCAATTGCAATTGATTTGAATTTCATGTTTTCCTCCCTTTCAAATCAGCTTTCTCATCCTAATACGAATACATCAGTTAGCAGCAGTCAAGATGACTTACTGAATAGCAGAATGCATCAATGTGGAAATGGCCAAAGCCTTAACTTTTCTTTAATGATGCGCCAAAGCATGGCGAATCCGTGGGGCTCTACGATGAGAATAAAAACTATAAGAGCCCCAATAATTAGAAATTCAAAATGGGAAGCTAGATCAACGGGCCAGGCTAAAAAATCAACCATAATGTTTTTTAATATAACTGGCATGGCAACTAGAAATGCCGCTCCAGCTATGGAACCAAATATTGAACCCAAGCCACCAATAATAATCATAAATAGAATCAAAAATGATTTATCGATTCCAAAGGCATCACCTGCCTCAACTGCGCCAAAATATAGACAGAACAAAAGAGCTCCAGAAATCCCAATATAAATAGAACTAATACAGAACGCTGATAATTTCGCCGTCAGTGGATTTACCCCTATTATCTCTGCAGCAATATCCATATCCCTGATTGCCATCCATTTTCGGCCTAGAGACCCTCGTGTTAGATTCCTTGCAATAAATGCAAGTGACACAAAAAATATGAGGCAAATAAGATATGCTACCGGAGCCGCCACGTTTGCTCCGCTGACAGGAATGTCGAACATAAGTCGTTCATTCGCAGTAATTTGTCCTGACGCAGAAAAATTAAAAAACCAAGGAAATTTTGTAAAAGCCCAAACCAAGAAGAATTGTGCTGCAAGGGTAGAAACAGCTAGGTAGAAGCCCTTAATTCTTAAACTTGGAAGTCCAAATGCTAGTCCCACAACACCAGTGACTAAACCTGACAAAATCACGCAAAAGAATATATTAAGGTCAGGGAAACTGGTCATTATTTTATAACAAGAATAAGCTCCTACCGCCATAAAACCGCCAGAGCCAAGCGAGACCTGTCCACAATATCCTGTAAGAATATTAAGTCCCAGAGCAGCAATACCAAAAATCAGAAAAGGCAAAACAATCGCGCTCGCCATATATTCGGTTATAAAAAACGGAATGACAAAGAAAGCAATAAATATGAGACTTAAAACGACTAATCTATCCGACGTAATCGGAAAAGTTTGCTGGTCGCTTTGATAGGAAGTCTTAAACTCTCCAACTTCTCGGTACAACATTTAGTTAAACCCTCTCAATAATTTTCTCGCCAAAAAGACCCTGAGGTCTGAAAACCAGGAAAACCATCGCAAGTACATAAGCAAACCAGTTTTCCGTAGCGCCACCGAGAAACGGAACACCGATAAGAAATTCAAACATCTTTTCGCCAACACCTATTATGAAGCCACCAATTATAGCCCCTGGAATAGAAGTAAAACCCCCAAGTATAAGAACCGGCAGAGCTTTCAATGCGATTAGCGACAAAGAAAATTGGACCCCTGACTTAGAACCCCACATGATTCCCGCAATTAGGGCAACAAACCCTGCGATGGCCCAAACTATGACCCAGATTGTTCTAAGAGAAATTCCAACCGAAAGGGCGGCTTGATGGTCATCTGCTACGGCTCTCAATGCTCGTCCAGTTTTGGTATATTGCGAGAATGCAACAAGTGCTCCCACCAGGACCGCAGCGATAAGCGCTGCGGAGATGTCTAGGGAATCTAAATAAAACCCATAAAAATCTTCCCCCCCTAGAAATGCGGTGCTCTCCTCTACCCAAATATTACCGCCTTTAGGTATTCCAACGTCTAATCTTTTGACGTCAGAATTCCACATTAAATCGCCAAAACCTTCCATGAAATAGGCTAGCCCAATGGTAGCCATAAACAGAATAATAGGCTCTTGATTGACTAGGTGTTTAAGTACAAACTTCTCAACTAAGAAAGCAAAAATAAGCATCACCCCAAGAGTCATGATAATTGCGACGAAAGCTGGCAAGGTCCACCCAAAATGATGCACTTCTGTTCCGAGAGCTGCGTTAATTAGATGCGCGAATGGAATTTGCCCATTTTGGAATCCAACCAGCGTCATTGCAGCGAAAAGGGCCATGACCCCCTGAGCATAATTAAATATGCCTGATGCTTTAAAAATTAGCACAAAGCCAAGTGCAACCAAGGAATACATTACCCCGGCCATCAACCCATTCAGAAACACTTCAACGCCATAATAAAATTCTGCTGGCATGTTTTTTCCCTTAACTTAGAACCATTACGACTTTGCAGTTTTAATAGTGTTGTTAATCATGAGACACCCCTAAGTAGGCATCGATCACTGCTTGATTTTTACGCACCTCATCAGGTGTGCCATCACCGATTTTTTTTCCATAATCCATGACCACAACCCGGTCAGCCAAATCCATTACCACGCTCATATCATGTTCAATTAGAGCGATCGTCGTGCCAAACTCTTCATTCACATCCAGAATGAATCGCGACATATCTTCCTTTTCTTCTACATTCATCCCAGCCATTGGTTCATCTAGCAATAGCAACGACGGCTCTGCGGCGAGCGCTCGGCCCAATTCTACGCGTTTTTGTAATCCATAGGGCAGACGGCCGACAGGTACTTTGCGAATGCTCTGAATTTCAAGGAAATCAATAATTCGTTCAGCAAAGGCGCGGTTTTCTGTTTCCTCTCTTTGTGCCTTTCCCCACCATAAGGCCTGCGAAAGCATACCTGTATTCATGTGAGTCAATCGGCCCGTCATGATGTTGTCTAGCGTTGTCATACCTTTGAACAGGGCAATATTCTGAAATGTGCGGGCGATGCCCTGATGTGCAATTTCAAAGGGTTTTAGAGGTCTGCGAACTTCACCTTTGTATATGATTTTACCTTCCTGCGGATGGTAGAACCCATTAATTACATTCAGCATAGATGATTTACCTGCACCGTTTGGACCGATGATAGCTCGGATTTCACCCTCATGTATATCAAAGGAAATGCCCTGAATTGCAATAACGCCGCCGAAGCGCAAAGTGATATTCTTCATTTCCATCACAGCAGGGCCTATGGTACGGCCGTCTGCGGTTACATAGCTGTTCTGTCTTTCTGATGGAGCTTTTTGTTTGCTCATGCGGCAGTCTCCTGCACAGATATCACGACAGCATCCTCAATCCTCAGCGTTGCTGAAATTGAGCCTTGTGTTCCATCCTCATATGTGACTTGCGTTTTTGTAAATATTTCTGATTTGCCTCCATACAGCGCGCCAATCAAATCTTTGAATTTATCCTGAATTACTCGGCGGCGGACTTTGCGTGTCCGTGTCAGCTCACCATCATCGGCATCCAACTCTTTGTGCAGAATAAGAAATCTGTGAATCTGGCAGCCAGACAACATTTCATCTGCGGCCACATCCCTGTTTATCTCGTTAATATGGTTCTGCACCATTTTGTACACGTCTGGGTTGCCAGCAAGTTCTTGATAGGATGAATAGGCTATATTATTTCGCTCTGCCCAGTTGCCGACAGCCTGGAGGTCAATATTGATGAAGGCTGTGCACATATCTCTGCCCGCCCCGAACACAACAGCTTCTAAGATAGTGGGATAGAACTTTAGCTTGTTTTCAACATATTTAGGAGCAAATAAGCGGCCATCTTTCATTTTGCCAACATCTTTGGCTCTGTCAATAATCCGCAGATGCCCGGTATCTTTTTCCATAAAGCCTGCATCGCCTGTTGCGACCCATCCCTGCTTGTCTTTTGTTTCTTTAGTGCTCTTGGGGTTCTTGTAATATTCAACAAATGTTCCAGGGGACCGGTAGAACACTTCTCCACTATCTGAAATTTTGATTTCAACTCCGGGCGAGGGTACGCCAACAGTATCCGAGCGGACCTGCCCATCGGGTTGCTGAGTGATGAATACGCTGGCTTCTGTCTGGCCATAAAGCTGCTTTAGATTAATACCCAGTGACCGGTAGAAGCTAAAAATCTCAGGGCCAATTGCTTCCCCTGCGGTATATCCAACCCGCACTTTGGTGAGGCCAAGGGTGTTCAGCAGCGGGCCATATACAAGAAATCGGCCAAGTCCGTATTTAAGCCTGTCTGATGTGCTGACTGTATGCCCGTCCAGGATTTCACCACCTATTTTTCGGGCATGGTCCATAAAATAATGAAACAGGGACTGTTTGAATTTCCCAGCATCTTCCATTCTGATCATAACATTTGTCAGAACGCCCTCAAAATAGCGCGGTGGGGCAAAAAAGTAGCTCGGCCCAATTTCACGCAGGTCATGCTGCATGGTTTCGGTGCTTTCAGGGCAGCAAACACAGAATCCTGTCCACATAGCTTGACCCATCGAAAAAATGAAGTCGCCAACCCAGGCCATCGGCAGATAGGCCAGAACGGAATCATTAACACTCAATTTGTCAAAGTCAGAAGAAGCTTCAGCTGTTTTAATAATGTTGTCATTTGACAGCACCACGCCCTTGGGTTGGCCAGTTGTTCCAGATGTGTATAGCATTGCACAGGTGTCCGCGCCTGTCTGCGCTTCTTCACGCTTAGCTAAATCAGCTTTCTGTTTTTGAGTTGCGTTTTCACCGGCAGCCTGAACATCCAGGTAATTATACAGCCGGCTGCGGTCATATTTGCGCATGCCACCTTCATCCAGAAAAATGACGCCTCTCAATTCTGGCAGGTTGTCCTGAATTTCAAGAATTTTATCTACCTGTTCTTGATCCTCTGCAAATATGTAGCGGGCAGAACAATGCGCCAGCACGTAGGCAATTTCATCAGCAACAGAATCTTGATAAACAGGCACAGGAACAGCCCCGTTAGTTTGCGCTGCTATCATCGCCCAGTAAAAATAAGGCCTGTTCCGTCCCAGTAACGCGACATGGTCACCAGGTTGAAGGCCGATTGTCAGGAGCCCCGCTGCTAGTTTGTTGATTTCACTCGCAGCTTCTGCCCAGCTCCAGCTTTGCCAAATACCAAACTCTTTTTCCCGGTAGGCTGGTTTATCAGCATAATGTTTTGCATTAAAAGCCAGAAGACGTGGTACAGTATCACGTCTGGCCGCGCTGGTTTCAGCTGCTGCCACGGCATCCTCCCTAAATCTTTGCCTTATAGCTGGGTTGTCCCAACTCTATTTGTAAAACAAGAGTGTACAAAACCTTTTCGCGCGTGCAAGCCGTCTTCCTGTTTTTTTTCATTTTTTCTCATGCCTGCCTGGCCGCCATAAGCCATTTTTTGTTCAGTTGTTCCAACTCTGATTTATTGAACTGATCAGCTGCCAGCCAGTACCGGCCATCTTCAACAAAATAGCCAAGCAGGTGTTCTGTCTGTAAACAGTCTTCGACCATTTTTGTATCAATGACCGGGAGGGGAGTTGATGGGTGAGATTTATGCGGACTTTTGCGCGGAAAGATAAGGCGTGAAGGGCCTTTTGATAAATTGAAGACAACACAATTCTGGCGTGCAGCAAGGCACAGGAATCGTGCGGAGCTGCCTTCAAGAGATGTTAACGAAATATCTTCACGTAAAGGGTCAGGGGTGCCGGTGCCATAAAAATGCGTGGGTCCCGTTTCTGGATAATGCATATCGCAGCCGATGAAACCAATCTCATCTGGTGCATATTCTCTCAAGGCCCAATAGGCAGCTGTATAGGCCATTGTGCCGCCTGCATACACAAAACCGCCATAGTGATTCTGCGCGGGCACGAAATGAGTCTCATCAATCAGCCGCTGGCCTGTCGCCAATTTTTCTGGTAGCCGGTCTGATGGAAAATCATAAGGGTAGACCATATCAGTCCAGTGTTCGGTGACGCGCCAGGCGTTGTTGATTACCACGATCTTGTCAAATTTAGATAGGTGCCAACTCCGCACCTCAGTCGCATTGGGACCGGAACCAATAATCAGGATGCGTTGCGTTATCGAAGAGGCTGTAAGTCTTGCCATGAGGACCTATGTTTTTGCGAGTTATAACAACAACAAAGTAGCATCGATGTTAGGGAGATAAAACATGATTGGCGGGACGGAGGCCGGATTTTTTCTGGTTTTGAGTGTTCAGTGTTTTAGCCTCATTTAATTCATGAAGAAAAATCGCCCTTCCATGTGAAGGGCAGATCTTTCCGACATCTTAAAAAGAGGCGTTTTGATAAATTGAGCCGATTATTCGGCTTTCAAATTGACAGCGGATGATTTTCCGTTTTTGCCCTCTTCCAGCTCATATGAAATTTGCTGGCCTTCATTTAGACCACTCATCCCTGCAGCTTGCACAGCAGAGATATGGACAAAAACATCAGAACCCTGTTCATCAGGTTCGATAAAACCATAGCCCTTTGTGGCATTAAACCACTTAACTTTTCCAGTACTCATGATTTTCCCTTTGAGACTTGTGTTAAGGATAGCGTCAAATCCAATTAAGAAAATCCGGCCGTCCAGCCTGTCACTTAACAGGTTATTTCTGGTATTAAAGATTTTTGGCTCAGTGTCTAGAAAATATTTTGATAAAGTGTTTGCTAAACGATGGGTTTGCTATGAGCAAACATGTCGGAAGTCATTGTTTTTAAAATGAATTTATCAAAAAATTAAGCAGTTATTAGTCAATAACGTTCCTGAGCTGCATTTTGCGCATTTTTTTTAACTACTTCAAAGTAAGCATGCTGCTTTTTTCGCAAGTCATCTCAACAGGTCTATCAATGAGAATAACTCCTTGGGCTTTTAGGTTGTTTAAAACCAAATTTAACTGCCTAATTTGAGCGACGCAAGTGGGGCCATCTGCAAAGGATAAGCCGACGTTATAAGTATTTTTGAAACCACTAACGATTTCTACAACCGCCACAGCTTCGATGGTTGGTTCACTGCTTGCAGATATTTCTGTTGTGGATGTTCCGATTAAACAACCGATACTAATCAAGAATAAGATCTTATTAAAATGATTTGTTTTTCTTACAGGTGATGATTTTATGTTTTGCATTTTTTTGGCCTTTTTTTACGAGGGCTAGTGACCGACCTCGTTTCATACACGAATGTATCTAAACATCATTGGGACAATAGCTGACATTTAGTAAACGACAGGTTTGGATGTAAGTAAATTGCGGATGAACAATATTTTTGTAAAAGCAAATAAATTAATCAATTTCATTTAAATTTTTCTCATTTTGAACAGTCAAATATGGAAATTCTGTAGGTTTAATTTCCTACTTTGGTGTGTGTTGGTCTGCCTCCAGAAATTTGAAGCGAATCGTAAAAAATTATGTTGAACCTCTGGATTGATGGTAAATTTTCAATTTGTCCTAAAAGAAGTGTCGTTTTAGTTTTTTAGTTATTCAGTCAGAAAGTGGAAATCCTTTGAATGCTATGTTGAATGTCGGATTGTTGCGCGCGGTCATGTTTATGGTCATAGGCGGTGTATCAATTGCTTTAATGCAGGCGGCGGTGAAATTGATCAGCTTCGAATTACACCCCTTCATTATAACTCTCTACAGGGCAGCACTTGTCTTTGTTGTGCTTTTGCCAATTTTATTTTGGCAGGGCAGGGCTGTATTCAATACATCCTCTATAAGGCTTCAAGTTGTACGCGGCGGTATCGGTGGTCTAGGTATGCTGTGCGTATTCACAGGCTTAAGTATGATCTCTCTGGCTGAAGTTACGGTACTTTTGTTTACTGTGCCTATCTTTGCCACATTGCTTTCTATAGTGTTTTTGTCAGAAAAAGTTGGTATTAGGCGTTGGACAGCCATCTTCGTTGGTTTTTTAGGCATACTGATTATTGCTCGCCCGCAAGGAAGTCTGAGTACAGGTCATCTATTTATCGTATGTGCCGCTTTATCTTGGTCTACGTCTATTCTGATTGCCAAAAAATTAACTGAAAAAGATACGGTCATTTCGATCACCTTTTGGCAAGCGATGGGCTGTGTGCCGCTGGCCTTCATTGCATCGCTGTTTGTTTGGGAACTGCCCAGCTTTGTCCAGTTGGGAGCTCTTCTGGGCATCGCGGCCTTGGGTACAGTCGGCCATGCTATGTTATATGCGGCTCTGAAAGTTGGTCAGGTATCTGTAATTCTGCCTCTTGATTATATCCGGATTATTTGGTCAGCCGGACTTGGCTTTATTTTATTTGGCCAGTTACCAACATTGCATCTTTATGTAGGTAGCTTGCTGATCATCGCTGCAACGGCCTTCCTCAGCTACAGGGAAGTGACTGCTAGTGAGGGTTGAGAATCACCACTAAAGCCATGGTAGCCATTATTACATTCATCACGTTTCTGTTTTTTGGGTGATGCATTTATGACAGCGCGAAGAGCAATTTTAAGCAGTGGATTTAATTGCTGCAGCGCTTAATTTTGTCACTATCGTAGTAAGATAATGAGAGCAGATAGAAGCACCTGGCAAAACCACAGTTTTGTGCACTTGATGCACATTGAATAAAAAATAGCACGCCCTCTCGGTAGCACATCACGCCAAACATGTATGCTTAGAGAATGCATAACAAATGAAAGGTTGTTATACATGTTCGTTGCCCAAATCCTTATCTGCAGCATGCTAAGTGCGGACTGCGTTATCCTCGAAGACAGCAGAGGACTATCTTTGACAAAAGCTCAGTGTGTCATCCGCCAAAATGAGATGCTCGTGGACATCACCTTCAAAATGCCGGAATACAGTCTTGTTGACCGCACCTGCCGTAAATCGAAATACCAGCCAGTTTAAAGACTGCTCACAAGAGAGTTCTTTCTGGTCCTTATGATGCATTGGATGACTGAGTTCAGGCTATTCATCTGCAAAATCCCGCATAAAATATCAACTACTGATAATTGACTATTTGGTGGGAATACTTGTTGAACATTCGATAAAAAATGATTACATACTGTCTGGCATTCAATAGATGGAGTTAGCTAATGAGCTTTGAAAAAGGACATACAACATTTGGATTCACGATGCGTGTTCCCGATAGTGATGAAGCTGCGGTGGATGATTTATTTGCATCTCATGCCGCTTGGATGGCAGATACACATTCACTCAAAGAAGAAGAGGGAAAACTTCATACACTTGAATATTTTGTTTCGAAAGCGAAAGAGCTTGCAGATATGATGGACCCGTCAAAAGGGTCCACAGGACATATCATTTATTGCGTAAGCGAAGTTCATAAAGATGATGAGCACTTCGGTAAGCATGTGGAGATGGGACAGAATTGGTCACGTATTGGTGAATTTTTTGAGTTGTTTGAAAAATATGCTCCGCTTGTGACAATGGGTGGACGCGTGACGGCAAAACTCTGAACTGCATGCGGACAAAAATCGCCAGGTTCGTTGAATACATCACTGGCCATTTTGAAATCCAGAACGCTGGCATTTCAGCGTGAACCACACGCTTCACTGAGATCTGTTGGGTAACACACTGCTATTGTGCGTCTGGAGCTTACGGATGGTAATGGCCCGAATTTTAAAAATCGGCAACCTAAAAGCTGTATCGAATACCAGCGATGTGATGGCCGGCTCAGCTATATATTCCACGCCTACATGCACAGCCAACCGCGCCTTTACCGCTCTTTAACTCCAAAAGACGGCAATTGTGGTTTGTTTCTATCAGGAAAAGCAGTAACAAATAAGATAACGGAACCTGATAAAAGTTTAGACTATTTGGTTTTGCTGCAGCTTGTAAGCTAATGAGCTGTGGCTGTTGAACTTGTTTTGGTAATGTCTGAGACTGGTCAGCGGGTTCGTAAACGTTTTAGGAATCTATGAATTATGAGAAAGATAAAGCTGATTGTCATTGTTCTGCTTTTCATTTGTACAGCCTTTGCGGGGGTGGCAAAGGCTGATGCCTATTTAAGGGGTTTTGAAGCTTTAGAGCAGAAAGATTACAAAACAGCACTTTATTTTCTCAGCATGTTTGCGGCGAATGGCGACGCAAGGGCGAATTATAATTTAGGCGTTATGTATCGTGAAGGCTTTGGCGTTGATCAGGATGACATAGAGGCCCTGACACATTTCATTGCCGCTGCGGAAGATGGCCATATGCTGGGAAATTATGCCGTTGGACTGGCTTTTTTGCGCGGGAGAGGAAGTGATGTAGATGCAGAGGCAGCTCTGTTTTACCTCACAGAAGCAACATTGCTTGGACATGCTTTATCGCCAGTGGAAATTGGTCGGGTTTATTTCGAGGGCAAGCTGAAAGAAAAAGATGTTGTAGCGGCTCATTTCTGGTGGTCACTGGCACGTGACCGTAACGCGCCCGGCGCCAAAGAGTCTCTAAACAGCCTTAACCAACAGATGACTGAGGCACAAAAACAACAAGCTGCTTTGCGGCAACAAAGATGTAGAATCCAAACCTTGCGGAAATGTCTGCAGGTCTCTGATAAATGAAAAGGGCTAAACTGAATAACTCAGGCCTGCCCGGCACCGCAGCCAGCTATGCGACCCACTTTTCCGCTGCGATTACGCGCATGCCAGCTCACACTGCTGTTGATGGTTTGCGGGCAGTGAATACAGGTGCAGTTGATATTGAGCTTATGGCTGAACAGCACATTGAATACCAACAAGCTTTACGACAAGCAGGTGCGATTGTAACTGAACTTCCAGCTTTGCCTGCATATCCTGATGCACAGTTTGTTGAGGATACAGCCCTATGCCTTCCCAACTTGGTGGTGATGATGCGCCCCGGGGCAGAAACACGAAGGGGGGAAGTGGCGCCTATGCGTGAAGTGCTTTCGCCATTATTTGAAAACATCGCAGACATCACGGATGGATGTATTGAGGCTGGAGACATTCTGACCACACCATTTGAGGTTTTGGTAGGTCTGTCAGCACGAACAAATCAAACAGGAGCAGATCAGTTACGGCAAATTCTCAACGGCCATGGCTACCCTATGCGGATTTTGAAAACGCCTTCTGACGTTTTGCATTTCAAAACCGATTGCAGTTTGATTGCTGACCAGTGTATTCTTAGCACACAACGTTTGGCATCAAATGGCTGTTTTGAGGGCTACCAAACTCTGCTGGTGCCGACGGGTGAAGAAGCTGCGGCAAATATGATACGTTATAACGATCACATTATTATGCCTGCGGGCTTTCCTAAAACTGAAACAATGTTGAGGGCGAAAGGCTTCACAATCATCTGCGTTGGCAATAGTGAATGTGCCAAAATTGATGGTGGAATGTCCTGTTTGTCGCTGCGCCTCTGGCTGTGAGAGGTTACTCAGTGTTTCGCGCTGGTCACAGCCTTTATTTTATGCAGAGCAGGGACTGTCAGATTCAAATCAGATTTTTGATGACATGCAAGCTGTTGATGGCGTTTAAATTGTGCGCAGTTGTAGCATATTCCCCGGCAAATAAATAACAGATAATCTCTTCTTTCAATGCAGCTTCCTGATTAGCCTCTGTGTCTTCTATTGCGATAGCCTGTTCAGCTGTGATGTCAAAATAGGATAGTGCATATTTATATATATCACTGCTGGGCTTTTCATTCTGCACATCCTTTTTAGTTGTTATTAGGGAAAACTGATCAAAGTTTATCTCTGGTTCTAGCGCATCAGATAATGCAGATATGTTACTTTCAGTTGTTGTGGTAATGAGGGCAACTAAGATGTTATTAGAACGGCAATAATCAAGGCACTCAACAAGCCCTTCACGCGGGGAAAGACCGCCTTTGAGAGCGTGGCGATAAAATTCTTCCTTGCTATTATGAATGCTTTCAACCAACTGCTCAGATATATTGCTGTTAGCATAGGATATTAGGCGTTTTCTACCGCCGGGATTTTTTAACAAATCACAATAATTTGCGACGCTCCAATACCAGTCTAAACCATGCTTATGAAAGGCTTTATTATAGGCTTGACGCTGAAGCTCAGATGTTTCAGCAAGCACTCCGATAGACCCCAGCAGCAGGACTTTCACGCTTTCACCCTCCTTTTGATGTTTGTGTTGATATTTTTTCTTCTTATTATGAATTTCAAGTAAACCTGGGCTAAGCCTCATACGGCAGTGAGGAATGATGCAAGACTATTTTTAACTCACCAGATTGCGACTTCCTAAAACCAAAGCTCTTGTCAACTTTGACCATATCACCATCTTTGTCTGTAAACATAACCCAACCCATCCACATAGCCATATTGCACTCAATCATGATGGCAGATGTTTCTGATTTTACTTCACGCCAGAATTTTATTCCAAAACCTGTATCAGCTGGGTAGTGAGGGTCATGTCCTACAAAATAGGATAGCGCACCCTGCTTCGTTGTGCGGAAAGTTTGCTCGCCCCCGCTCAATGTTGGCTTGAATAAAACAGGCCCAAACTCAAAACCATAGAGCCTATCAAGCATTTCACTTGCCACAATGGTTGCCTGTTCAATTCCCTTTTCTTCATAACTTGCAGAAATCGCGATAAGCTTGTTACCCCATTGCACTATTACATCTGTCAGGTCTGTTTCTTTTATTGGCATTTAGACTTCCACTTTTTGTCCGTAGTCTATCAACATGCCTATCTATTCATTAAACGTGTTTCAATCAAATACTGAATTTGTGTTTAATATTTATCACAGAGCAGTGTAAAATTACTTAAAAATTGAGCAATGATAAAAGACCAGCTTTTTGAGAGGCTTGACCTGCTGTTCTACAGATGAGATCCTGAGCATGGCTTCCGATGTGGCTCTGGTGAGTCATTTTGTGTGTTTTAATTTAAATGCGGATTTTTCTAATGCGGCCAATGCAGTTAAGACGTTCCTGGCTTTTTGTTGGGGCTGCGGATAAAAACGCCATTCTTACGTCCTATGACAGCGGTGCAGATGTATGCATACAGGAATTTGAAGATTTCTGCGTTCCGGAGCTCAGGCGCGAAGCTAGGCTAATGATGCCTGATGTTCTTAGCGATTGGAGAGCGAGGAAAATTGTTGCAACGGTGCGTATAAACCCATTGGAGGACCCTGACGGCTTGAGGGATTTAGATGCCGCAATGCGTGCAGGTGCGGATGCGATCTTGCTCCCAAAAGCCAATACAAAAGAACAAATCGTGTTGTTGCAAAAGCATATTAACGAGATGGAAAAACAGTATGGAAAGACTGTCAGCAGCACAAATATTATTCCGAATATTGAACAGGCGCGCGGTTTGATGAACGCAACGGATATTTTGTCGTCAAGTACGCAGATTGCTGGAGCTCTTGTGGCGTCTGAGGATATGGTTGTATCCCTGAATGCGCCAAGGAAGAAAAATAATGAGATATTAAACCATGTGCGCAGTGTGTTTCACATCGCCTGTTGTTCTGTGGGAATAACTTCAATTGATATGCCTTATACTTTTACTGATGATGAAGGTGTCAAACAGCAAACAATGTTAGCAAAAGATATTGGAATGCTAGCAAAAAGCACGGTCAATGCCAGTCATTGTAAAATCATCAATGAGATATTGACGCCAAATGAACGCGAGGTTGAGACCGCCGCGGAGATCGTGTCTGCATTCGAAAAAGGGCGGGGTTCAGGTGAGGGACAGGTGCTCCATAAAGGGACTAAGATTGAAGTCCCCATATATCTGAATGCTAAGCAAACAATTGAGCGGTTTGAAGCTCTATCTGTCTAATTTACTAGAGTTTTGAGGCTATTTTTTGCTGTTTCAAACGATATATAACAATAGTTACAAGTTTCTGCTTTACTAAAATGAATTTATACTAAAGACTAAAATACCAATCAGTATTTTTTAAATGAGAGTTGCAATGATAGTAAAGCTTACTCAAAAATTAGAGCGAGGATTTGGTCCTTGGAAAAAGATGTTTTTTGAAAATGAACACATACTAAATGAGATGGGCGGCACACTTATCTTTGCTGGTTCAGAGAAAGATGATGATAATACCATGCATGTAATTATGGACTTCTCCTCTCCAGATGCTTTAAAAGCTTTTGCTGGCAACGAAGAATTAAAAGCCAAAAGAGCTGCTGCAGGTGCCATCTTAGAATCAACAGTGGTGACTATATTAAGTTCTGAATCTTTCACAACAACATCCTAGCGCGAAGGGGACCCTTCAATGTCAATGTATGAGAAACTCAATAAAACAATGTTAGATAGAGACGTAGACGCATACCAAGATATTCTTCATAAGGACTTTACTGTAGTATTTCATAAGTCAGGAAATTCCTTTGCTAAAGAAGAGTGGATTGAAATGGTCAGAGGAATGATGGCCAACGAGAAATTTATTCAGGAATCATCGCGCTGTGTTTATGAAAATGATGAAATCATCGTATCGCATAGTTTTATGTCCTATCCTGACGATACACGTGAGGCGGTTATGTTGGTCGCTATGCTAAAAGACGGCAAGATAATTAGAATGGAGACGGGTGCAACTACCCTGGATTAACTTCTTAACTCCCTAATGATTTAAGATAAACAGGTTGCTCAAACTACTGCGCCAATATTGAAATAATATCCCGGGAGCAAGAGGATGAAAAAGCTATCTATCATCAGATTTAAGCCTAAGTCTGAGCATTATGGCGAATTTGTGAAATCGCTCAAACACTTCATTTCATTGCCAGATAGAAAAGGCATAGTTGATAGCTTTATCATGACAAAAGATGAAGAGGTGTTCAGTATCGTTGTTCGTCATGCGGATCAATTAGAAAGTGACTCAAAGCAGGGTGTTGAATATCTGAATACGGTAAGGCATATGCTCCAAGAGTATAACGAGATAGACCGCCACACCATTCCTTTAACTGGAGATTTAGTAGAATGAAAATTTTTGGGTTAGTAATTTGTTTTGCGATAATGCTTGGTGCTTTTGTCCAAATTGGGCCTCACCTGTTTGTTGATTTAAATTCAGCTTTATTTGTTATTGGAGGCGCAACTGGTTTTTTAATTATGAAAAATAACCCTGATCAACACATTGCAAATTTCGGGCAAGGAGCGGTGTATTTTGGCTGGCTTGGAACTTTAATAGGATTAATAGCTATAACTGGAAACAGATTTATGGTTTGGGGTGACGTAGAAAAAATGGGGCCGGCTTTAGCTGTATCAATGCTGACGATTTTATATGGCTATTCAATAAAGCTAGTCACCACTGCACTTGCCAAAGATTGATATATCTATGCGTTATCATAAACAGCAATCATTATATCAGATGAGCAAGCTTTTCTTGTCCGCTCTCTCTATTTAGCTTGATGAAGGTATATCCTGTCCCAAATGAATAAAGCGTTCACCTTCAATCATTTTAATTTTGTTCGAACCTCTCATTTCTTCTAATTCTGTTTTCATAATGGACATTATCTTATTTGCCTCAGCTTTTGAGGTGAAGCGGGAAATGACAAAGCATGAGTTGTCGGACGTACGAAAAATTTCTCCACTTAATTGACCAGCTTTTATATTTCTGGGCAAAAATTCATTTTCAATGAACGCCATTAGCATTTTGAATTGAAGTGATGATTGAGAAGTGATTTCAGCAACCCTAACATACATAAAAATCGTCTCCTAGATGACAGGATAATAAGTGCTCTTCAAATGACGCTTTGGCATTATTTGATACTTTTGTTTAATTAACTTCCATGCAAATCTCATCATAAGAATGCCTCCGACTGATTTTGCCATCAAAATCGAAGATGTCTAGCATAGCCTCAAACCCCTCTTCGCTGATCTGCATGTTTTCAGGCCAGCAGCCCATCTCTTGATAGGATTGGATACACTGTTTCAATACATTCTCTTCAATTTTCGGAAATAATGGATTTTGCGCTTTTGCTATTTCTGCCGCCGGTGTTGAGGATATATATTTTCGGGACTTGGCATAAGCCCGGCAAAAAGCTCTGCCTTCGTCCGATTCTATCCAAGCTGGCATGGCAGCTAAGCTGGAAAAAGCACAAGCCCCAACCATTGGCCCAAGCGCTGTAAGCACATGGCCAAGACCGTCTGCTTCAAGTTGCTGTGGCCCGGGACCTTGTTGATGTATATAGTCTGCCTGCCCTGACCGGAAAGCCAAATCCATTTCTTGTGCGTTACCTGCATCAATAACATTGATTTTTGTGATGTCTATACCTGCTCTATAACAGGCATATTTGAACATAGTCATTGGCTGGCCGCCATGATGTACAATAACGTCTGCTCCCTCAAGAGAAGACCAGCTAAAATTGTCGTCGGCTTGTCTTCCCGACAAAAAGAATCCATCCATATTATTTATGAGCGCGAAATGCCTGGATGTGGGCTGCTCACCCGTTTCGAGAGAAGTGAAGCCTTGGCTTATAGTTGACTGGACAACATGAGCTGTTCCCTCTCGCAATGCATTCAAGGCTGATGTTCCTGGTTTTGCGATACTCCACTCATAGTCAAAACCTTCTTCTGTAAGAAAATTCCCAGTCATAGAAGAAATTAAAGGAGAGTAAAAAGCAGAGAATAAAGTGAATTGAATATGAAGTTTTGGCATTAAAACGGGCCTTCATAAATTTTGCTGGTTGTTATTCTGACAATGTCTATAAGAATCTGTCAAAAATTAATATGCTTTAATTAGAAAATAAACGAAGTTATCTTTAGTGATGTCCAGAAGTTGACTAAGAGAAGAAGAGCTATAAGAGTATCAGCCTGTCTCTGCAACTTTCAACCCTTAGGTCCAGATGTCTGTTTTTGACCCTAATTTAATTCACCCTAAAAGCCCACATCACTTAAGTTATGGTGGTCTCAACAGAAATGATATGGCGCGCAGAGACACAGGGTTGATTAAACGGTTAACGGCTCAGCTTGAAACACGATATATCATAGTATGGAGAGGCCTTAATTTATTCAAATCTGATATAACAGGTCTGAAATCTATGAGGTGGCTTACCATAGAGGCAGTAAGCTCGTTTCTGGATGAAGCAATTTGTATTTACCTTGGTAAAGACAGAAGCCAGGTTGAATACGTCTGTCTTGATATTTCAAAATATCCCGAGGATAAACTTGGTCCTCTGTCTGCTAATGGTCAGTTTGGTGACTTGCGGGAAGCTAATCCATCAATTTCTGGTGATGACGGGTCTATTTTAGCCTATGCAAAAGCAATGTGTCATTGGCATGCGCACTCAGAACATTGCAGTGTTTGTGGCAGTTTTGCTTTATCTAGTGAGGCAGGTCACACCCGGAAATGTACTAATGTAGATTGTGCTGTCGTGCATTTCCCACGCACAGATTCGGCAGTAATTGTTGCTGTAACGTTTGAAGATAAAATCCTACTTGGCCGTCAGGCAATTTGGCCCAAAGGTATGTTGTCTGTTCTCGCTGGTTTTGTTGAGCCAGGCGAAACATTAGAGCATGCTGTTGCACGTGAGGTGTATGAAGAGGCAGGAGTAATCACCAAAAATGTTTCCTATCAGCATAGTCAACCCTGGCCGTTTCCTGCTTCACTGATGGTTGGGTTTCGGGCGGAAGCGGTGTCACATAAGCTAACTATCAACACTCAAGAAATCGAGATAGCAGAGTGGTATAGCCGTGACGAGATTGCAAAGTTTGACGGCGTAACTATGTATTTGCCACGACCATTATCTATTTCAAGACGCCTCATTGAGGAATGGCTTTATGAAGTATAAAGCTTGCCAGCAAAACCATTAAGTAATGAGAAATGGATTGAACAGACTTGTTTTTTTAAATGTTTTAAATTTCTTTATTTCTTTTGAAGCTGACGTAAGCGGTCGCTTAATACTGCGATAACGCCTCTTACAACAATGTCGCCTTCTGCTATCTTTTTATCAAAATCTTCTTTTGAAACGAAAAGTAAATTCACATCGGTGTGAGCCTTCGCACTAGCTGTCCTAAGTTGAGAATCGATTACACCCATTTCGCCAAATATCTGCGTTTCTTTCAAAATTTGATTTTGCTTTTTCATCTCTCGGTTCTCAGGAAAATATATTCCAACCTCTCCTGAACCAATTATAAAAAGCCCATCAGCAGAGTCACCCACCTTAAAGATTGTTTGGCCCTGAACATATTCTTTTGTTTCCATGCTTTTCTCGCTAACTCGTTTTTTTAGCTATTCTTATCAAAACTTCATTATTCATCATTTTCAAAGCTGAGTTTAGCTATGGCCAACTTCTTTGCCCATCAGTTTCATTGTATCTATTATCACCGTCAACATTTTATGGTTGGACCCTGGCCAGACTAGCGTTCGCGCGGCTTTGGTATTTAATGCGAATATCCATGCGATACGTGCTATGACTATAATACAATTATTCTGGAACACATATTAAGAGGTAATAAAAGTTGCTCTTAAGATAAATGTACTGTCAAAGATGGTATTCGCTACAAACTGACTACACTTCAATTGAAAAATTCAATATGTCTCAAAAAAAGTGTTTCAACATATGGTGCTTCGGGGGAGGGGTCTTTGGTGGAGAGTCAGCACTGTTTTCAACAATAAATGCATAAAGCCTTATTGGAAAAATTGATAAAATAATCCAGATGAGTGTCATTAAACGCTTATATTTTTGGTATTCAAGTAGAGCTTTGATCTATTAAGAAAACAACTTGAGTGCGTCAATATTTTTTTCTTCAAAGATTAGGCCGCTTTGACTATCTAAAACATTTAAATGTTTGGCGAGTAATTGCATCACTTCGTCTTTGAATTTATTTTGTACAATTATGGTCATTATTGACGCCTCGCCAAATTGGCCAAACTGCTTTTCTTGAAATAAATCGTTTGACCTACCAGTCTCTACAAAAGCGTATTCAACCCCCTTAAATTCGGAGATTTCTTTGAATTTGCTCATGCCCAGATTCTTTTCGATAAGAGCCCCAATTGCGACAAATTTTGTCATTTTTTCAACTCATCTCTATACAATTTATTCAGGGATATATGTAGCAACGCGGTCTAGGCTACTCATAAACATAATACCTTTTCCAGGGTCGTCCAATTTTCCTGCAAGGTACATTGTTTCAAAAACCAGTTCCGACTGTTCTTGGGACACCACTATTCTGATGACCTCCTTTTGCTCGTCGATGGTCACGCCTAGCAACCCCATTCTTTCACGAATTCCGGTGCCTTGCGCAAAGCTAATTGTTGCGCCTTGTGCTCCTGCATTTTTTGCAGCTTCCAATATTGGTTCAGCTAGGTCTTTTTGAACGACACAAGTAATAAGCAATGCGTCGGTTAAATAGGTGATATTTCTTTTTGCCATTAAATTTATCCCTGTGTAACACTTTGATTGGCGGAACGTTTATTCGTAAATTGAATAACAAGCCCCATGGACAAAACGGCAACGATGGGGCAAATGCTGGCTAGTGAGAGAATCCCAAAACCCTCAACAGCAGAGACAGCATTTCCAAGCCCCAATCCCATCGCTAAAACCAAAGGAACTGTAACAGGTCCTGTGGTTACACCGGCGCTGTCCCAAGCTACATTAACAAATTCTTCCGTTGAAAATATAGTTAGAATAACGCCTAGGCCGTATAGTGGAAGTAAAACTTTCATCAAGTCAAAGCCCAGAACGACTTTAGAGACACCAAGTGCGATTCCCACTGCAACACCTCCAGCAACACTATACATTAGCATTGATTTTCTGAAGGCCCCATTCGTTAGGTTTTCAACAGTCATCCCCAGAGCATTTAATGCAGGTTCAGCTAATGTTGCCCCAAACCCAAGAATGAAAGCAAAGCCAATAACAACTATCAATCCCATAGTTAGACCAAATATTGGAGATGTCGCGCTTATTGGTAATTCCATGAAAGCGGCAGGTAGTACTCCGCCAGTTTGAGATCCGATGGCTCCAAGTCCATATGTCAGGCCAATGTTGAAAACACACATACCTATTATCGATAGACACAGACCATAAATAGTGACCATTCTGTTCGGAAGGGATGATTTCAATACAAAAAATAGAACAAACATTAAAAACAACACTAGCGGTAAAATTGCTCTTACGCCTAAAACAGTCTCAACAAGCGGTGTTTGTTCCCATATACTTGGCTCAATTTCTGAGATGTTTCCTGCACTGTTAGCCGCAACAGCTATAATTTCCTCAGGTGTTACAGAAAATGAAACAAAAATGGCCAGAACAAGAACGGCCAAAATAGGAAACAAGGATGCCATTGTTACAACGCCAAAGCCAGACAGTGAAGACGTCCCTTTGCCAGCAGCATTTGCAATTCCAATTCCTAGGGACAATACGAGTGGAACAGTCACAGGGCCGGTTGTGACCGCACCACAATCCCATGCTAGACCGAGTATGCTTCGCAAATTAGGATCAAACCATGCGAAAACCGTAAGTATAACGACGGGCAATAGAGCCAAATAAATCATTGGCTTAAGCGACCATCCACGCACGAATCTAATTGTCCCCAAAATAGCGGCTATGCCCACACCACCCCCAACCATAAGAACAAGCGGAAGAGTCCAATTATTCAAAATTTCATATAAATAAGGAGCCTTTGTGACATCTACAGAAGCGCCGAATGCTTGAAGTGCCCCAATTGCAGGTTCTGCAAACGTTACACCAACACCGAGAATGCCAATTATCAACAAAACCAACGGCATAGAGGCTTTTTTTGGCAGATTATCTCCAATAATATTTCCAAAAGGCATAAGCCCAGTACTCAGACCCTCCATAAACAAGGCTAGACCGACGACAACGGCTATTAGACCAAAACCTAAGCTTAATGCCGCTTCAACTGGATGTCTCAGGACGAGAAGCTGGAAAAGCGTCAAATATGCTGCAAGAGGTACTACGGCCTTTAACTGTCCAATAATTCGAGAACCACAATAGGGTGCGAGCAATTCCAAGGCTTGTGAAAAAGTAACCTTAATGCGCGGCAAACTGGCTGAACTGTGACCCTTTTGAGGTTTAGGTGTGATAGCGTTGTAGCTTACTGTTCTGTGTTTTACGGCAACAGAATTGAGGTAATCTGAATATCTCATGGTTACTTTTATTCCTTCTGAAATTTGCCCCGAAACAAATTTTCAATTTAATCTTTCTGCAATTGGGTGAACTGAAACGCAATTCCTCCGTTTACGAAAACTATGTAACTATCTGACATATTGAAGTATTATCATAACCTCATTTTAAGGAGACAGCTAAAAAATGTGTTTTGCGTAATAGTCTATCAAAGAAATTTAAGGATTCAAATGCATTCTTTTTAACAACCAATACCTGAACACTCCCTATCACCCTCATGCGAGGGTTGGGGTATTAAATTTGTAAGCTCAATTAAATGCACATAAAACATATGAAAATTCATCGTGAGGTAATAAAATCTGCTATGACAAAAGAAGAGATTTGGGTAATGGGTAGAAAGGATAAAGCAAATGAAAAAAGAGAGACTTCACGGCAATTGTCATTGTGGTTCAGTGCAGTTTTCTATCCCACGCAACCTGGATATGAGTGCTGTCCGACGCTGTGATTGCAGCCTTTGTAAACGTCGTGGTGCTATTATGTTGGCATGCCCAATCGAAGATGTTATGATCGAAAATGGTGCTGAGAATCTAGTCCATTATAAGTGGAATACGAATGTTGCCACTCACCATTTTTGCTCAAAGTGTGGAATTATGACACACCATCAAAGACGCACTACTCCGAAAATTTGTGGTATCAATGTTGGCTGTTTCGATGAGATTGATTATTGCAGTTTTCATGACGTGCCAATGAACAACGGTGTGGAACTGTCCCTAGTTGAAAAGTAGCCAACCAAAGGCAAGAAATATTGTTGATTGGGAATAGCTACTTACTAATGTAAACAACAAAATACCTGTACACCCCCAACAACTGATGCTTGGGATAGATAAGATGATGTGTGATCATGTTAAATGTACAGTTAATCGAAGTAGCTAAGTGATATTATGGAAGTAGGTTTAAAGACACTTACCATGGTTTACTTTTCCTGCACTTAGTAGGAACTCTTTAGGCCCTTCATGTAATGCACAAACTGATGAACATTTTGTGCCCAGTATACCTCCCCCACAACTGGATTTCTTTCCAGTTTTTAGGAGTGTAATTGCGCCTGTTTGCCTTAACTTCTTAATTATATGTCCTAAATCTGTTTTGGAGCATTTTGAAGTGGTGGCTGTGCATGTGGGGTTAGGGAACTTTAGTTTCTAAAATGTAAACTCCGCCATCAAGAAACGAATGCATTTCTTTCCTAAGTTTAATTATTTCGAAATGAGATAAAGTGTATCCGAATTCACAGCACAGCTTTTCAATATAAAGCTTAGAATGTGAATAACGCCCTGTATTTTCCAACCGGTATTCACATGTTTCACTGTGCTCTGTTGAAAAAATAAATGTCACTCGCTTCCGCGTTTTGCTACCTATTAACTTGAATATTTCAGACAAATCCCCAACGTATTCAAAAACATCTGCTGCCACAAAATAATCATAATTCAATTCCGCTTCGGATAAAAAATCTGTGATACTTTTATGCGTAAGCTTGTCATAGATATTCTTATGTTTAGCAACTTGAAGCATTTTTTTTGAAATATCAACACCCTCAAGCGTTGAGCAAAAACTTCTTATTTCAGCCCCAAACAGACCAGTCCCACAACCCATATCCAAAACTGAGTTCACAACTTTTCCGTCTGCTCTATTAAAAATAAGTGTTCCCAGGGTCGCAGGGAGATTGTATCTCAGCTTTTCAACGAGTTCATGGTCAAATGTGCGTGCATACTGGTCAAATAATTGTTCTACAAATTGTTGTGGTGGAGATTTGGTTGTCTGCCCCTTTAAGGCATTTAACATGTGCTTGGCAAAAACATTATCAGGTTGAATGAAGAATGCCTTATTGCAGGCCTCCTTGGCTTCAACCAATCGGCCCTCACATCGGTAAGCATCAGCTAAATTGCAATGCGCCTCAACAAAATCGTTTTTTAAAACTAGTGCGCGATTGAAACACATAATTGCATCCCGATATTTGCCCTGTGATTTTAGAGCAAGACCCATATTGTAATGCGCATTTAAATTATTCGAGTCTAAACAAATTGCTGTTTTATAGCATTCAATTGCTACGTTAAATGCTGATACATCTTGGAAAGTTGCGCCAAGGTTAGAATGACCATCGGATAAAGTAGGATTTAGTGCCAGCAACTTCCTAAAGGCATTGGACGCCTCTGCAAATTTTTCAGATTGTCTATATGCATTTCCTAAATTATTCCAAATGATGATGGAATTAGGGTATTCTTGAATGACCTGCTCACAAAATTCTGATAATTCCAGAAATTTTCCCTGAATGGTGAGTTCACCGAGAGTTGCATTTATCCAACTGGGGAGTTCCTCTTGAGCAGGATTGAAGCTTTTGCTTTCCAATTATCAGTCCTCAAGTTTTTAGTTTGCATTTTTACCAAGTTTTTTTGCAAATTATTTTAGCGTGAAAAATTAAACCCTAAAGAATGTGATAAACGACCTGATACCGATGTTTTTTATCCATGAGATCAGATTATGGGTAGACTATGGCCCGATACATATGTCGAGCCTGTGAACAATCTTCTCTTTTGGCTTGGCCATTAATTTTGTTCATGTTGGGAATATTTAGTGTCATATGCAGGTGATGGTGCATCAATGAAATCACCGATGCACCAAGAGGTAAATTCTAGTTCCTGATGAGTTTCTTCTCTTCATCATCCAAGATGAGATAAGCAAGCACGTCAGGCTCACGGCCTTTTTTGTATTTGAACTTAAATTCTACTGGAAATTCCTCTTTGATTTCTTCCCAGAAGTTTAGCCAATATTCATACTCAGCCTTTGCGTCTTCATAAGCAGTGTCATCTGACATTACTTAGCCGCAAACAGAGGCTTCTTAGCCCCTGAAGGCCACCACTCCTTGAACATGTCCTTGTCCACATCGCTTGGCACATACCATTTACGGGCATCATTATCCCATCTGCCGCCAAGTGCCTTACACTCATCCTTCTCGTCATATGGGCAATTCAAATAGAAACGGTCATTGAACATTCTCTTTTCCTTTCATGTGTTGGTTATCCATCTGCTCATTCGCAGGGATGGGATCTTTGGTTATGAAGACCACGTCAAAAAATCTGTCATGAAGGACATGAACGAAGCGTTGCTGCTGTCGCATGGACCGAAGCAATATCCATCCACGCATTACCTCTTCATATTGAGGTTCACGTAATGGCTTTGGCATGGGCCTAATGGACCAGTGATGGCTTGCATTCTTCAGTATATGTTCTGCAGCCTCATTCTTAGGAATAAGCTGTACAAGCGTATTCTGGCCATGCAGCCAGTTATTACTACGCAGAGGAGTAATCATGATTGACCTCCTGTGCAGATATACTTGCCATGATGCCTTCAGTAACTTCACTGATTGACCTGAAAGGTTGAGGCAACTCGCCTCGCAGATACAGGTATTCAATTACAGCTTCGTTACGTCTGACTTCTTTAATCACTTTTTTCAGTTCATCACGCATCAGAACCTCCTTGAACGTGGTTTGTTGTGATGAAAGGAGTGATGGGAAGTAGGTAGGGTATGCACTCTATGCACCCATCTGTTTCCTTTCAAAGTGTTTCAAGGAAACAGTGGGTGCGAGTGCATATACGTACGTAAGGGTAAAATCCGAATCAGGAGTATAGTCAAAATACCCCTCTTTAACCCCCTTTATATAATAAAGGGTTAAAGAAGGGGTAAATCATGAGGCAACATTACATCTGTTATGAATGTCAAAGTTACGATGTGTATGAGACAATGCTGGTGCGCATTAATCGCCTTGCTTGCATCGTTGATGATGAGGAAGACCTTATTGCCATTCCTAACCCGATGGCATGGTGTGAAAACTGTAATGGGTTTGTTAACATCATTGAAACGCCAACACCCAAATATGTAGAGGTGTAGGTGGAGATATACAGTTCATCAGACGTGCTTCTTTTCATCACGTACATTCTTTCAGAGAATCTATTAAACAGCACCAAGATAAATATACTTTCAAAGCACAGACTAGTACTTATCAATACCCCTCTTACTCACACTTATAAATGTACATTTAAGTGATACATGTAAGTGATATTATAAAGGTAGGTATAAAGACACTTACCATGCTTCACTTTCCCTATACTCAGTAGGAACTCTGCAGACACATCATGTGATGTACATTTGGGTAGACCAAAGTGATGCACTTGACGTGTCAGGTAACAGATGAGATTCTAAGCATAGCTTCAAATACAGTGTAGGTATGGTGCTTACATGGGGAACTTTAACTCTCCACCGGCACCATTCTTCCCTACATATGATGTGTTAACACATTGTAATTTACACATATTTCGTGTTCCATTTTATGGAATTGCTTCGGCTAAACAAGGGTTCTAACGGTGGTCTAAAGAAGGGAGAATAATAATGGGCGCTATTTTCAAATATCCAGGTATTGGGGTATTTATTATCGGAGGGATATGGGGTTTTTTTCTCTCAATAGACATCCTTCAAAATTGGATGGGCGACATTTTAGGTTTCATTGTCGGATTTTTTGTCGCTCCAGTGCTCTTAACGATTGCTCTATTAGTTGAGGGTTTCATGAATGGGAATTGGTTTCCTGCCCAAGTTGTTTATGGGAGCACGATTATTGCCTATGGACTGTTTTTTATCGGGTCTATGATTGATGGCGACTAAAGCATATTGCGTGTTTCAATTACAATAGCTGTCTATAAGAATTGTGCATAATGAATTACCCAATTACTTTTCATTCGGTAGGGCTCATTTTCTAAGACATGTTCAGGTTTGGGCTAAATATTTATAGCCTCTCTCTTTTTTGACCATTCTTCTAATTTATCAAGTTCGGTGCTTTTCTTACTGCCTCGCAACAAGTGAAAGCTGATGAAGACTAGGACGAAGAGCACAACGAAATAAATGGCCGCTTCGGAGGCACTCAAATCTTTATCACTATTACTTGCGATCGTTGAAGCTGCGCAATACTGACACATTCGTTATCTCCACTTTTTCGTTTCTGTCACAACAACTGTTGAGAGTATAGTTATAACTCTCTTAAAACTAGAGTCCATAATCACAAATTCTTTGATAGTGCCAAAGCCAGTCTGGTTAGCTTAACACCAGAGGATGTTGACGTTGATTGGATAATTTCTGAGACTGATAAGTGTGGGATTTGGACTGATAGGAATCCGCTATGATTAGATTTTTCAGCATATGTCTTTTTGCTATGACTTTAGCGCCGTTTTTCATTTTCAATTCTTATGCTCATTTTGACAACGAAACAGAAATACCCGCACAAACACCGCCAAATGGAGAGCCAACTCATTTTATTTGTGGAAGAGGGTATTATCCAGACAGATCATCTCCATTTAGTGGTTTGGAATTCTATTTAACAACAGATGGTTTGAAAATGCGATATTGTACAACAGATGGCTGCGCAGGCCGGCCAGAAGAAACTTTCGTTTCAGTGAATAATGGTGGCAAAGATTTTTACAGCACCCGTAATAGGTTATTTCTGTCTGAAAGATTGGGTACGCGCAGGCCAATGTTATTTATTGATCGTTCGGCAAAAGAAATATATTTCCACAAAGCTTATATTGATTCATCAATAAATTGGAATGCAAAAGCGTTTATAAACCCACCTATCTTTGCGTCAGCAAAATGCCAGCCATATCATTGATTTCTATAACAGATAGAAAATTGAATAAATAAGGTGCTGGTTACGGAGATACAATTTTCAGCAATTCAAAAAACATAGACGCCGTAGATGTTAATTAGTAATCTCATCAACACCCATTTTACGTTTCTCCAAATAGCATCATAGTCATGAGTAAAGTCTTTGGAATATTGATGATTGGTTCGTTTTTTCTTCTTGAACAAAATCTTATTAGAGAGTCTCATGCACATTTTGAACATGACGGAGTTGAGTATAGTAACTTTTGTTTTTCTAAGGATTGTTCTGTCCGACCTTTGACCGAAGTGCATCATCATTATAAGTGCAGTACTTTTATCAATTCGGCAGATGGTTCTTTTTTCGATGAAAAATTTGAAATTAGTTTTAATACCGAAACGGCCGAAATTGCTCGCAAAAATGCGAAAACTAATGGCACACTGCCTAGGTTTTTATTTGATATTACATCTCCAAAATTGACTGAAGATTGGACTGATAGGCAGCACCGAACTTATACAGCCCTGAGCGTTTTTGGGTTTTATAACGAGGTGTGGGTTGTACAATTCCTTCATAAAGACTCATTAAAAATATATCGTAGTAAAATGAGCCCCTACACCAGCGATAAACCACATTCAATTTATGTGTCCTCCTGTAGCGAGTTTCATTAAGTAAAAGAGAATATATTAAAAGGGGTTTACGATGAATAAATATACGTTTGACTGGAAAGACACAATTCATGGGCAAATAGAAATTGAGGCAGACAACGGTATCGAGGCTGAACGACTATTTCGTGAAATGAGTTTGGGAAAGCGTTTAGCCACATCACTAACCGACACTGACAAAGATACACTGCATATTAAGTATGTTGATAATGGATTAGGTGATATTCATTTGGCAGACGAATGGTCAGATACATGGAAGAAAATTAGTTAAAGGAACTAATTATGGACGCAGTAGACCTTACGCTCATAATCAATTTGTTATTGATATGGATTCTCTAACCCCCAATCAATTACCCATCCCATAAACATAATACCCACACAGCCCCTATGGCCCATGCACGGGTTGGGTCACATGATGTGTGATCACTCGCAGTGCATAGCTAAGTGATACATGTAAGTGGTATTATAGAGTCAGAGGGTTAGAGCCCGCTGTCCTACCCAGCGAGGCCCAATTTTTTCACCTACACTTAGTTAGTGTCCGGCTGATAGGTGACTACTGCTTTATTGTCGCACCATTGCTCTAAATGTATCACCCCTGTCCAACCATCAGGCTAAACACTAGGAATT
>CABYIQ010000020.1 GCA_902518965.1 uncultured SAR116 cluster alpha proteobacterium | reverse complement strand
AGACAAAGCAGCAGAGCATGGCCCAAATGGCCCGCCTGTCTCCGCTGATTGGTCAGGACAGACCAAGGCTGGCGGTTCTATCCGCAACAGAAACACCCATTGAGTCCATGCCTGCCTCTCTTGAAGCAGCGCGTCAGGCAGACTGGGCACGGGCACATCTAGGCGAGGTTGATGTTTCCGGACCTTTGTCCTTTGATTTAGCGTTGTCGGCCACATCTGTGGAGCTGAAAGGGTTGGTCGGTGATGATGTAGCCGGTCAGGCGAATTGCTTTCTGCTGCCAGAAATTGTAGCTGGCAATATCCTCTATAAGGCGTTTGTTTATTTAGGCGGAGGCTGCGCAGCCGGGATTGTAGTTGGCGGGGCTGTGCCTGTTCTTTTGACCAGCCGTGCAGACCCTCCTGCCGCCCGCCTTGCTTCTATCGCTCTGGCCGCTGTAGCGTGTTAGTCTTAACCTTTCATCCGCGCGCCGGTGGGGTCATAAAGTGGCTTCAGACTGGCTTTAGCAACACAGATTTGTCCTGCCACATCAATTTCAAAAGATGAACTGAGAATATCTGTCACGCTTTCACCATTGCGGCAGGCCACGTAGCCAAGCCCGATGGCGCTGCCAAGGTGATGACCATAATTTCCTGAGGTCAGATAGCCGGCAATTTTGCCATCGCGCAAAATAGGCTCGTTGTGATAGAGCAGGGGTGCAGGATCTTCAAGCTGGAACTGGACAAGGTGTTTCTTTAGCCCGACTTCCTGCTTAGCTAGAACCGCATCACGACCGATAAATTGGCCCAGCTGGGAGGAAGGTTTGTCAGTCTTGACTGCAAAGCCCAATCCGGCTTCCAAAATATGATCCTCATCAGATATATCATGTCCAAAATGTCGGAAGGCTTTTTCAAGACGACAGCTGTCAAGTGCATGCATGCCGGCAAGTGTCAGTCCATGTGTTTGTCCCGCATGCCAGACTGTATTAAAGGCATGTTCAGCCATTTCGGAGGAGACATAAATCTCCCAGCCCAGTTCACCGACATAGGACACCCGGTGCGCCCGAGCATTGATATGACCTATTGTTATCTGTTTCGCTTGTCCAAAGCTGAAGGAGTCATTTTCAAGAGACTGGTCAATCACAGGCTGAAGCACAGAGCGTGCCCGTGGTCCCATAACGGCAATCACCGCCTCTGACACTGTCATATCCACAGCCACGCATTGGGTGTGATCAGGAATATGGCGGTTTAGCCAGCTCATTTCGCGCCGGATGGTTGCGGCAGGTGTCACCACCAAAAATTCATCTGATGACAGTCGGGTGACTGTCACATCGGCTTCGATGCCGCCAGCCTCATTTAACCACTGGGTATAGACAATACGTCCTGGCTCAACTGCCACATTATTTGCACAGATAAGCTGGAGAACCTTTTCAGCATCGCGTCCGATCACTTTGATCTTGCCAAAAGTCGACAAATCAAAGAGGCCAGCTGTATGACGTACAGCTTTATGTTCAGCTGCTGAATAATCAAACCAGTTTTGACGGCCCCAGCTATATTCGTATTCTGGTTTTTTGCCTTTATGTGCTTCTGATTCAGGCAGAAACCAGTTGGCCCGTTCCCAGCCATACAGCTCTCCAAAACAGGCTCCATTTTCAGCCAACTTATGATGAAGTGGGGTGCGGCGGAGGCCTCTGGCTGAGGCAAACTGGCGGTAGGGATAGTGATCTGCATATAAAAGCCCAAGTGTTTCTGTCACCCGAGCCGACAGGTAATGGCGGTTTGCCTGAAACGGGTGCATACGCCGGATATCGACATCCCAAATATCCATTTGTGGGCGGCCGTTATCCATCCATTGGGCTAGGGCCATTCCAGCCCCACCAGCAGACTGAATGCCAACAGAATTAAAACCGGCAGCTACAAAGAAATTTTTAAGTTCGGGGGTTTCGCCAAGTAGATAACGATCGTCTGGCGTAAAACTTTCCGGACCGTTGAAAAAGGTCTGAATGCCCGTTGTTTCTAACACTGGCAGACGTGCTGTTGCCTTTTCCAGTATTGGCATAAAGTGGTCAAAATCATCTGGCAGGGTGGTGAATTCAAAATCGTCTGCAATGCCTTCACCGCCCCAGGGTTTGGCCACAGGTTCAAAAGCGCCCAATAGAATTTTGCCTGCATCTTCTTTGAAGTAAGCGCATTCATCAGGCACGCGCAGCACAGGCAGATTACTCTGTAGCCCTTCGATCTGTTCAGTGACAATATAGAAATGCTCACAGGCATGAAGGGGAACAGACAGGCCAGCCATCTGACCAATCTCTCTGGCCCACATGCCCCCACAATTCACAACATATTCAGCTTTGATTTCTCCTTGCGATGTCGACACACCGCTGACCACTCCGTCTTTCTGATTAATGGCTGTGACTTTTATACCTTCAATAATTTTAGCACCTCTTGCCCGTGCGCCTTTGGCAAGAGCTTGTGTAATATTCACCGGGTCCGCCTGACCATCCTTTGCCAGATAAACGCCCCCTTTTGCGTCAGACACATTCAAGCCTGGATAACGGGACGCGATATCAGCTGTGCCGATCTCGTCGATTTCCACCCCGAAGGCACGGGCCATAGCTGCCCCGCGGAGCAATTCTTCCATCCGTGCATCTGTGAGGGCAACCGTTATAGATCCGTTCTGGCGAAACCCAGTGGCAACACCAGTTTTTTGCTCAAGGCTGGCATAAAGCTCTTGTGAATATTTAGCAAGCCTTGTCATATTCTGGGTAGCCCGCAGCTGGGCAATAAGTCCGGCGGCATGCCATGTTGTCCCGCAGGTCAAAGTCTTGCGTTCAAGCAGCACGATATCTGTCCAGCCCAGTTCTGCCAGATGGTAGGCAACAGAACAGCCGACGACACCGCCGCCGATGATCACAACACGGGCTTGTGAGGGAGGCGATTTATCAGCCATCTTGCTTTATCCTTTCAGAAGCAGATTCTCTGCGTCATATGACGCTTGTGTATGCGCAATTATCCGCGCAGATCGCATCCTGCCTACGACCTCTACACTTACCTCGCGCCCAATGCTCGCATCCTGTCCAACCTCAAGCACGGCAAGAGCAAGAGATGTGCGGGTGCGGTGCCCATACCCACCAGACAAAACAAGGCCAACGATTTTCTGACCCTTGTTGTCACTAAAGACAGATGACAGATAGACAGCCTCTCCAAAATTCACGCCATCAGCAGCATCATCAACTGCCAGCGTGACAAACTGGCGGTGAGGTTTGTCCTTTAGTGCCGCCAACGCGTTTCGGCCAACAAATTCGTCTTTGCTAAGATGAACCCACCGACCGAGGCCGCAGTCAAAAAGGTTATAATCTGAGGTCAGATCGCCTTTCCAGGAGCGGTAACCTTTTTCAAGCCGCATACTCTCCAGTGCAAGCATTCCAAACGGTTTTAGGTTAAAATCCTGCCCGGCAGCACGTAACATTGAATGAACTGCTTCTGTTTCAGCAACAGGCAGATGCAGTTCCCAGCCCATTTCACCCGTAAAGGATACACGCAAAGCTGTCATTTTCACTCCGGCGACGGTCACAGATTTGTGAGCCAGCCAGGGAAAGGCATCGTTGCCAAAATCATCGTCAGACAGAGCCGTCAGAAGATCGCGTGAACGTGGGCCCGTGACCAGAAAGGTTGAATAAGCGCGGGTTTCATCCTCCAGGGTTATGGCGCTATTGATAGGTAGGGCTGCAGCAAGTAAATCCCGGTCATGCCAATAGGCTCCTGCACCAAAAATTAACCAGAATTCATTTTCTGCAAAGCGGGTGACAGACATTTCTGACAAAATTCTTCCCTTTACAGAGGCAAAATAGGCAAGGCCTGTGCGGCCAATGCCTGGAAGCTTATTGGTCATCAGCCCGGATAGCCAGTCAGCTGCTCCTGCACCGGAGAGGCGTGTGCGCGAAAAGCCTGGTAGATCCAAAATGCCGACATGTTCAGACACATGGCGACATTCAGCCCCGACAATTTTAAAGAAAGGTTGTCTGTCGTAGCTGTCAACCTGGCTGTGGTCATGGCCCTCAGGTGCAAAATAGTCAACCCGTTCCCAACCACCATAGGAGCCCATAATGCCCCCCTCTTCCAGATGTTTGTGATAGAGTGGGCCCATTTTCACAGGTCTGCCGTCAGCCCATTGAATTCCCGGGAAGTGAATTGCATATTCATGACTGTAGACTTCCAATGCCTTAGCTTTGGCATAGACACTATCAACATGATCAGTGAAACGGCGCGGGTCCACAGCCCAAGCATCTGTTTCTGGTTCACCATGAACAATATATTCAGACAGCAATTTTCCCGCTCCACCAGCCTGGACGATTCCAAATGTAAATACGCAAGCTTCATAAGCATTTGGTATACCCGGCATAGGCCCCACATTAGGCAATCCATCTGGTGTGTATGGAATTGGCCCGTTCACCACCCTTGTGATGCCCCCTGAACCTAGAATAGGAACTCGCGCGCAAGCATCTTCAATATACCATTCAAGCCTGTTCAGATCATCAGGATAAAGCTGAAAGGAAAAATCTTCCGGCATCTGGTCCGATGCCTCTGTCCAATGGGCCCTACAGTTCTTTTCATAAGGACCAAGCAGCAAGCCATCTTTTTCCTGCCGAAGATAATAAGAGCTGTCAGGATCCCGCAGCAATGGCAGCTTTTTGTCCCGTGCGGTCAGCTCTGGAATGGCTTCTGTGATCAGATATTGATGTGCTAGCGAAATACAGGGCACATCACGGCCAAACATCGCACCAAGTTCTGCTGCGCGGTACCCTGCGGCATTAACAACTACATCTGCCTTGATGGTTCCCTGCGGAGTGCTGATGAACCATAGATCATTCTTGCGGGCAACATGAGTGACCGGACAGAACCGGATAATCTTCACACCCATATCGCGTGCGCCTTTGGCAAAGGCTTGGGTCAGCTGGGCAGGGTCGATATCCCCGTCATAATCATCCCAGATGCCGCCTTCCAGATCATGTGTTTCAAGAAAGGGATAGACACCCCTCATATCCGAATTTGACATAATTTCCATCTCAAAACCCATCTGCCGGGCCATAGATCGGACATGGGCAAATTCCTCCATCCGCTGGCGCGAATGGGCAAGACGTATAGACCCAGTGACATGGTAGTTTATCGGATAATCAGTTAATTCCGGCAGCTTGCGGTAAAGCTCACAGGAATAATGCTGCATTTTCATTACGGTCCATGAGCCGACATAATTCGGGCAGTTGCCTGCCGCATGCCATGTGGAGCCAGAGGTTAGTTCATTTTTTTCTAGCAAGACTACATCTGACCAGCCTTCAAGGCCCAGATGCCAAGCAACAGAACAGCCGACCGAACCGCCACCAATAATCACAACCCGAGCATGAGAAGGAAGTGAAAAAGTGCCGTTTGTGTCTTCAACTGCATTTGTTTCTGCCATATGCTCCCCCGTCTGCATTGCCATTTTGCGGCCATAGCTGTCTCTATCTCACTACGCCACATCTCAAACATTACCAACCCTCTACTGATGCATAATTGTCAAATCACGAAAAGAAATCGTCTTCAGAAGACAAAGAGTATAGAACAGCAGCTTGCTGGGGTTGTAGGCAATTGATAACCTTACTTCAAATTACACTTTCGGGCGGAGAGCGGCAGATGCGCACAGTTGGACTTCTTGGCGGCATGAGCTGGCAAAGCACCCAGATCTATTACAAGCTGATCAATGAAGATGTGCAAGCCCGGAAAGGTGGGCTTCATTCTGCCCCTTTGCTGATAAAGTCCTTTGATTTTGCTGAAATTGAAACACTGCAAGCTTCGGGGCAGTGGGCAGAAGCGGGCAGGCTGCTGGCAGAACAGGCTACGGCGCTGCAGGCGGCAGGGGCGGAGGCTATAGCTCTGGCTACAAATACTATGCATAAGCTGGCTGATTATATCATTTCTGCTGTGGCAGTCCCGTTCCTGCATATCACTGATGCAACAGCCGAAGCGATACTGGCTAGCCCATCACGGCAGCCTTTGTTGTTGGCAACGTCCTTTACAATGGAACAGGATTTCTACACCGCCCCTTTGGATGCGTTCCTCGCATCCGCAGGCGGGGCGGTTCATATACCGGAAACACAGCACCGTCACATCGTTCATCAGGTGATTTATGAAGAATTATGCAAAGGTGTGATTGTTTCAGATTCGCGCACAACCTTCCTGCAGATAATCAGGGATGAATCGGAAACAAAAGGCTGTGACGGTGTAATTTTAGGCTGTACGGAAATTGGACTTCTGATCAGCCAGAAGGACACAGATTTACCCGTGTTTGACACCACCGCCCTGCATTGTGCGCAGATTACTAATTTTATTTGCGCTGGTGATAGGTCTGCCCAAAAATGATTTTTGTGTAATGCTTGCCAAAGTCCAAGCAGAAGGGTACATCTGCCATCGGAACGTTTTGAGGTTTGCGAACCGTTAAAGACACCGCATAGTCAGGGACGAAAGTTAGACCATTATGTCAGATACAGATAAAGAACTGAGGCTTTCTTCTGGACCGGATTTGACCATAGCTATTGCCGGTTTGGGCGTAGTTGGCGCGGAAACAGCACGGCAGCTTGTTCAGGCTGCAGACAGACTATCGGCGAGGGCTGGTCGCTGTTTGCGCCTAGTAGCGGTAAGTGCACGTTCAGATTCAGATCGCGGTTTTGAGAGAACCGGAATTGCCTTCGAAACTGATGCGCTGGCCCTAGCTAGACGCGCTGATGTGGATGTGGTTATTGAATTGATTGGCGGCGAGGGCGGGATCGCGCTGGCGCTTGCTGAGAGTGCGCTGCAGGCGGGAAAACATGTCGTCACAGCCAATAAAGCTTTAATTGCCCATCACGGTCAGCGGCTGGCGGGACTGGCTGAGCAAGCAGGTGTCAGGCTGAAATTTGAAGCTGCTGTTGCAGGTGGGATTCCGGCGCTAAAGGTGCTGCGCGAGGGGCTGGCAGGTAATGATATAAGGAGGGTTACTGGCATTCTTAACGGGACATGTAATTATATTCTTTCTGAGATGACGCACACAGGTCGCGGTTTTGATGATGTGCTGGCTGAGGCACAGGCAAAAGGGTATGCTGAGGCTGACCCTAGCTTTGATATTGATGGTGTTGACGCTGCCCATAAGCTTTCGATATTGGCGGCAATGGCTTTTGCAGAACAGATTGATTTTGGAGCTTTGCAAGTCACTGGCATTCGTCAGGTTACAGATACAGACATCTCCTATGCAGGTGAATTGGGTTATGTAATCAAGCTGCTTGGTCATGCCGAGCCTCAGTCCCCGGCAACGGTTCAGCCCTGTCTGGTAGCCAAAACCAGCCAATTGGCACAAATCGGCGGGGCGCTCAATGCGGTTGAGTTCATGGCAGAGCCTGTTCAGACTGTGCTCTGCATCGGACCCGGAGCAGGGGCTGGGCCAACAGCTTCAGCTGTGCTGGCAGATGTCATTGATGTTGCCGCATCGCGTGGCGGCCTGCCCTTTGGCATGCGTGTTGGACAGTTGGCTCAAGCAACGCAAAAAAAAGATAAGCAGGCCAGACGGTATTATTTGCGTCTGATGGTCATGGATGAAACAGGGGTCCTGTCTGCGGTTACCTCTATTTTGCGAGACCAGCAGATATCAGTTGAATCCATGCTGCAGAAAGGGCAGTCAGATGATAAGCCGGTTGCGCTTGTTCTGACCACTCATCCAACTGCACCTGACCAGATAAAGGCTGCTTGTTCCAGCCTGTCATCAGCTCGCTTTATCTCTGGTGCGGTAATGGCCCTGCCGATTGTGGATGAGGCGTAAACCCCGATCAAATGAGGATAGCTTCAATGGCTCTTGCTAGTGTGAATAGCTCGTATTCCGGGGCCAGATGGCAGCAAGTGCCCACCCAACTTTCAGACGCTGAGACAGCGCGTATGGCAGCTTTGTTTGAAGAACGGTTAAACCTGCCCTATTCCTTGTGCTGGCATCTAGCCAGCTTAGGCTTGAACGATGAGACAATCGCTGATTTTCTGGATCCCAAATTACGCACCAGCTTGCCTGATCCCTATGTCATGAAGGATGCAGAACATGCTATAAACTTAATAAAAGACATTGTAAAAAACAAACAACCCATTGGTTTGTTTGGTGATTATGATGTTGATGGCGCATGCAGTGCGGCATTATTCAGGCTGGTGTTAGGAGCGTTTGGTGTGCCTGTATGGTGCCATATTCCTGACCGTTTTAAAGAGGGTTATGGGCCAAATCTGGAGGCACTGAAAGCTCTGAAGGCGCAGGGTGCAGAGTTAATCCTCACAGTCGATTGCGGGATCACAGCACATGCGCCTCTGGCAGCTGCAGCTGAAGAAGGTATGTCTGTAATTGTTATTGACCATCACAAAGCAGGTGTTGTGTTGCCCAGAGCAGAGGCGGTTATTAATCCGAACCGGATTGATGATGACAGTGGTCTTGGCCATCTATGTGCCACTGCGGTGTGCTTTCTGGTTCTAGCTGGTGTAGTGCGGGTCTGCCGGGCGCAGGGTATAACAGATCAAACGGGACAGTTGCCGGATATGATGGCAGTATTGGATTTGGTTGCGCTGGCAACAGCCTGTGATGTGGTACCGCTGAAAGGGGTTAACCGGGCCTTTGTCAAACAGGGTTTAAAAGTTCTGGGACGGCGGGGCAATGAAGGCTTACGAGCTTTGATGGACATTGCCCGCCTTGATCAATTTCCTTCTATGCACACGCTTGGCTTTGTGCTGGGGCCGCGTCTGAATGCTGGAGGGCGGCTTGGCTGCTCTGATCTGGGTGTACAGATTCTTACAAACTCAGATCCAGATATTGCAGATACGCTGGCCATGCAGATTGATCGGCTGAATACAGACAGGCGGGCTGAAGAGGCTGCTGTGCGCATCGCTGCCGAACAGATGGCAGAAGAAAAGCTAGCTGCGCAGCCTGATTTGCCCGTTCTGGTGCTGGCCAGAGAGAACTGGCATGAAGGTGTTATTGGTATTGTTGCCGGCCGCCTAAAAGATGCCTATCATCGACCTGTGATTATAATCTCGTTTGACGCTCAGGGCCGGGGCAAAGGATCAGCCCGTTCGGTTGCTGGATTCTCAATTGGTGATCAGATATTAGCGGCTTGTGAGCTGGGTCATTTGAAGAGTGGGGGTGGGCATGATATGGCTGCCGGATTGAGTCTAGATGAGGCGCAGTTAGCTGATTTTGAGATGTTTCTTATCGACAGAGCGCGAACTGTTTTTTCAGGTGTACCCAACCGTGTGTTCAGATATTGCCACAGCCTTTCTGTTGCAGGCTGCAACTCTGCACTGGTAGATGGTCTGGATGCTGTTGGTCCCTTTGGAGCAGGTCATGCTGAACCAAGGTTTGTGATTACGCATTGCCGGTTAAAGAATCTGCGCTGGATGGGCAAGGAAAAAGCGCATCTTTCAGTTTTGCTAGATGATGGGACTGCTAGCCCTCTGCAGGCAGTCAGTTTTGGCATTGCGGGTACAAAGCTTGGCCAGTTTCTCGCGAAAACACCTGAACCTGGTCCAGTGCGGGTATTAGGCCGCCTGCAGAGAGACAATTGGCGAGGGGGAGGGGCTGTTCAGTTTCTGATCGAAGATATCGCCGCATCCTGACAGCATTGTGAGAAGACTATCGTCTTGGCGAGTAGGCATCAGGCCGAAATTTAATTTTGATTCCATTTTTTGCTGATTTTTTAACGGTTCAGGCTTGATTTACCAGATGAGTTTGGATAGATAACAGATCAAACCGCTTGCGTCCCGTTCGTCTAGTGGTTTAGGACACCGCCCTTTCACGGCGGCAACACGGGTTCGAATCCCGTACGGGATGCCATTTTCTTCAAAATGTGTCGAAAGTTAGCCAACGGGATATGTCGGTTTATAATGTAGTGTCGTTTAACTCAAATCTTGTTGTCGCCCAACAGGTACTTTAAATGCGCTTGTGCCAGCTCGTTTAGCTCATCCACAGACTTTATCTGACACTGGCTTTTCCGATTTCGCCATTTCATCTGAAGGGTTTTCCGGTTCAGGGTCAGTCCTGATTTTCGGTTCACCAGCTCATCAGGTGTTTTGCTGAGGCCAATTGGCGGCGCATCAAAGCTCACTCTATCATCATTGAATGAGGCGACTAGCATACGGCTTTTCTGAGCATCAATAACGAAAAAATTGTCTAGCGCCCTGTCTGGAAACACAGACTGACAGAAAAGGCCTGTCTGCCAGACCTTATCAAGAGTAGTGGCTGTTGCGCCTGCAAGTGGCCATGTCATTACGGCAATCAGGCAAACCAATATTTTGTACATTTTGTTTTCCGCTTTTGACGCAAAGATCTCTAAGCCCCATACTTCTTAGGTATGATGTCAGTGTGGTTTTTCAAGAGGCGGAGAGGTGATTACGGCTTGCAGAAAACGGCACAGGCAAGGCAAAATAAAGTAGTCGATATCGAACAGGGTCAGCAATTGAATGATGTTATAACAGCGAGCTTGGCTCCGCATGGAATGATTCGAGCAGCAATAAATATGAGTAATTTCTTGCTTGTATCGGGGCGGACAGCATCTGGGCAGCCAGACGGGCTTTCACCTGATGTGGCACATGAGTTGGCTCGCCGGCTAGGCGTTTCCTGTGAGCTAATTCCGTTTGAGGGACCAGGCATGCTTGCCGATGCGGCAGGATGTGATATTTGGGATATTGGCAATATTGCGGTGGAGCCGGAAAGGGCTGAGGTCATTGATTTCAGTCAACCCTATATCCAGATTGATGCAAATTTCATGACTCGTGAAGGCAGTACGCTTGCCAATAATGCAGATGTGAATCAGCAAGGCGTTGAAGTAGTGCTCTATAAACGCAGCGCTTACGATTTGTGGTTGAAGGAAAATTATACAGCGCCGACCTATCAGCGTGTGGAATCAATTAATGAATCTGTAACAGCCTTTGAAGAGGGGCAAGGTGACGTACTGGCCTGTCTAAAACCAAAATTGATGGCGATGCGCTCAGATAATCCAAATTATAGGATTATTGACCCACCCTTTACAGCAATCCGGCAGGCAATTGGGCTGAATAAGGGGCACACTGAGGCGCTCGGATTTGTGAATGAAACAATTGCTGATTTGCTGGCAAATGGATTTGTGGCTGACAGTCTGAAACGGCATGGTGTTAGTGATAAATTAAGCCTTCCAAGCTGAGTTAAAAATGGTTGGGAGAGATGTTGGTTTTTCCCAATTGCTCAAGATGTTGCATATCGCTCTCTGTAAATTTTTAATGCTGATACATTTTTCATTTGACTGAGTTAAAAAATTGGTTCCAGTGTTTGAGAGGAAGGCAGAAATCAGAAAAGATCATTTCAATTTGTGGGCTGTACAGAAGGATAGGCCATGGATGATATCAACGGCGACGATCTAAAAAAAATAACGCTGCAGATACTAGAGGTGAGCAACCTAAAAGAGGTGGTGGACGCTTAGCTAGGCACGCATTGCGAGCTGCACCCCTCGCCACTGATGTTAAGCCGGTCCAACCTGGTCTAAGTGGAGGCCAGTACAAACCCTTGACAAATGCGCAAATCCAGAAAATAGAGCAAACCATCTATCAGATTTTGGATGAGATAGGTTTGTCGCAAGCCCCTACCAGCGGCGTGGCGTATATGACAGCCTTCGGTGCCCGTCAGGGTAATGACGGAAGGCTGCGTTTCAATCGTCAAGTGGTGGATAAAGCACTAGAGCTAGCGGCAAAGGATATTACTCTATATGGGCGTGACCCCAATTTTGACCTGCGTCTTTCTGGAACGCGTGTGCATTATGGCACTGCTGGTGCGGCGGTGCATCTGGTTGATTTAAAAAAGAATGAATATCGAGATTCTGAATTGAATGATATTTATGATGCAGCACGAATTGTTCAAAAGATGGAAAATATTCATTTTTTTCAGAGGCCTATGGTGACGGCAGGCATGCCCGTTTTATTGTTATCAGCGGGTCAGGCTGGAGCAACTGCCCCTGCATCTGTTGCTGGAGCTGTAGCGCAAGCTGTTGCCGAAGTTCTGGCTGGCCTTGTTTATGTTAATGGAATGATTCCCGGTCACCCAATAATTGCTGGTACCTGGCCTTTTGTTTCTGATTTACGCACCGGGTCGATGTCTGGTGGGTCTGGCGAGCAGGGGTTGCTGACAGCAGCCTGCGCACAGATGCTACAGCATTTTGGTCTGCCTAGTGGGGCGGCAGCTGGCATGGCCGATGCAAAACTTCCAGATGCGCAATCAGGCTATGAAAAGGGCTTAACACTGGTCATGGCTGGTTTGTCAGGACTAAATATGGTTTATGAGGCTGCCGGGATGCATGCCTCACTGATGGGCTTCTGCCTTGAAAGTCTTGTGATCGATAATGACATGCTGGGTCAGTGTCTTCGTTGTGTGAGGGGTGTGGATGTGAGTGACTAAAGCCTCAGCGTTGATGTCTTCCGCGATGTTTGTATTGATGGACCGGGCCATTATCTTGGCCATAAGCAGACCTTGTCGCTGATGCAATCGGAGTATATTTACCCTGACTTAGCAGACAGGTCTAGCCCAAAGGAATGGGAAGAGCAGGGAAAGCCGGTGCTGGTTAACGAAGCCACGGCCAAAGTTGCAGCCATTTTGGCACAGGGGGATAATGAGGTGCTTGACGCGGAAATTGATGCTCGCCTACGTGCAAGGTTTGGTCTGCTGTTGGATTGAAGAACAGCTGGGCAAGCGGTGAAAATCTACCTCAACCACATAGGACTTGAGTTGATGTTTGCACTAAGTTAAAGTAATCGAGCGGGCTATGCATTTGATGGTGTCCGGCGTAAATTCATAAAATATTACCTGACGGGAAACAATTTCATGGATCCAACAATTGGTCTGTTGCTGGTTATCGGCTTTCCGCTGATATTATGTATCGCGATCTGGGCTTTTGGCCGCTCATCTATTGAGCCTAAATAGGCACTGCTATTTGTATTTGTTAAATCTTCAAGGCCTCTGGTGTGATCTTAGGCCTTTTTTGTCTTTTAATGAGGCAACGTTTGTCACACTCTCTTAAATTTATCAGCTGTAGAAAATGCAAGTGTGACGCATTTATGCCTGTTCTTAATAGGTCGCACAGGTGAGAAGCTGTCTAGACCATTTGGGAATTTCACTGAGATTTCCATATCATTCTCTCCTAAAAGCCAGCTTGTAAGCGCTGTATGATAGCTTAAAAGAGATGAAATGTCTTGGCCAACCACAATATCAAGCCAGAGGCCGGCGCCTGCTTCACATAGAGCGCAGCCTTTTGCTTCCGCATGAGCGGCAATAATCATATTATTTTCTAACTTGATGGTAGACAGGACACGGTCACCGCATACTGGATTGTTTACCTCTGCCACATGCGAGGGTTCAGTCAAAACGATTGAGCTGTTGTCACGCACTCGGCGGGCAAGGGCAAGAAGTTGGTCCTGATATATAGACTGCATATGAGCTGACCCTATCCCCGCTCGAAAATTTGTTATGCCTTTTTAGGCAAACATCAGCATATAGATTGCCCCGCAGGCGCACAAGAAAGCTAAAATGACAGTCCAATGCAAACTATGATATTCGTTTTCTTCTGGAACGCCTGCTGGTAGATCCTTCTTATTACCCATTATTTATACCCCGAAATAAAATTTTATTTTTTACTGTCAACAAATAGGAGCATACCTGCAAGCCTGCCGGTGCTCGTTTTCACCTCTCAGGTTATCTTTTTCACACCTATGACCTTTGCCACGCCGATTGATATAAAAACAGCTCCAAAAGAGAATAGTGCACCCATTTTGGCTGCATCTTGAACAATGCCTGGCGAGAAGGCAACTGCGGAGATGAACAGCGAGACGGTAAAGCCAATCGCGGCAACAAAGCCAATAATCAAAAGGTCGATTATGCGCATGCCCTCAGGCAGGCCAAGTCGCATTGGCGCAGCCGCAAGCCAACCAAAGAACAAAATGCCTAGTGGTTTACCTACAATAAGGCCGATCAAAACCAGCCATGTTGCCTCCCCAATTGATGAAAACACCACCCCGGCATTTGCAAAGCCAAACAGCATCAAAATTACCTCAACGGGAGCTTTTAAGCCGTGTTCAGCATCATTAAGCATATCATGTTTAAAGCTTTCTTTCTTCCCGAACAGGCCAAAAGGCGTGTCAGCATGCGGAAGAGCAGGAATAACTGGAAGCAGTCCCAGAGCAGGGTGAATGCCTGCTTGTTGGAAACCATACCAGCTCAATGCTGCAGCAACCACATAAGGCCAGAAGCCAAAGCGGGACCGAACCTTTGTTGAGACTGGCCGGGCGTTGTCGTCCTTGTCCATCTGCCGGGGCAGATAATTAAATATATACCAGACCACCAATGCTGCACCCACTGACAAGAGCAACCATTCAGGTGAGAGCTCGCCTTGCGGATAGAATACAGCGAGAATTACAAGACCAGCCGCATCGTCGGCGATAGCCAGCAGCAGCAAAAACCCAACAGCCGGGTGTTTGGCCCCAAAGATAATCCGGCCGACAAGATAAGAAAAAGCAATGTCTGTGGCAATCGGTATAGCCCAGCCATTTGACAGGATGGCTAGCTTGCCCAACATATAGGCTCCGAAAAGGTACACGCCTGCTGGCCCTATAATGCCGCCTGCTGTAGCGATTAAGGGTGTCATAGCCTTCTTACCCCTTAGAGAGCCTGACTTAAGGGCTACTGCTTCCCACACCTCTTTACCGGCTATGGCAAAGAACAGCGCCATCAGCACATCATTAATCAGATAATGCAGAGTTAAGGTGCGGTGGCCATCATGAAGATGACCAATAAAGAAATGGTCGACCAGTACCATATCGACAATATGATGATAGCTGTCGTAATTAATGTTCGCCCAAATCAGTGCGCCAAAAGCCCCAAAAACCAGAAGAACTGAATATTCCTGAATAAAGCTCCAGAGCGAGCCATTTGATGACGATGACATGTTCTTTATCCTGTGTTAAACAACTCTAAAATTTACCGGGCAACTTCGGGTTAGTCTACGTTAGGCACGTTCAGTTAACTCGGCCACCATTTAGTTTTCTGCATTATAATGACTAAAAATGAGAAGATTTCAACAGCAAGATCAGGTTTAACCGCCTCTGGTTGCGTTGATTATGTATTTTTTGGGTCTGATATTTTTCGCGGATCTGTCTATGGTGAAGGTCATCCGCTAAATATCCCTCGGGTCTGGCCTGTGATCGATTTATGCCGTATCTTAAACTGGCTTCCAGATAAATACTATCAGCCTGTTGAACCAGCGTCGCCAGAACAACTGAATCTGTTTCATGATATGTCTTACATCCGTGCCTTGCAGATGGCTGAGCGGGATCAGGCATTGCAGGATGCAGACATGCAACGCTATCGAATTGGGCTTGATAACAACCCCATCTTTGCTGATGTTTACCGCCGGCCAGCAACAGCTGCTGCAGCCAGTCTTATGGCTGCGGATGCCCTGTTTGAGGGCAGGGTGAAAACAGCTTTCAACCCTTCTGGGGGAACACACCATGGCATGCCGGACAAGGCAAACGGGTTTTGTTTTGTCAATGATCCTGCTTTAGCGATTTTGCGGCTGTTGCTCAAAGGAGCGCAGAAAGTCGCTTATATTGATATTGATGCACATCACCCTGACGGTGTGCAAGCCCATCTTTCTGGTGATGAACGTGTGCAATTATGGTCTATTCATGAGAAAAACCGGTGGCCGCGTACAGGGCAATCAGGAGATAATGGTGAGGGTTTTGCTCGGAATTTTACCCTTGAGCGGGGGGCTGGTAATGATGAGTTGTTGCGCTGCATAGACCAGGATATCCTCCCTGAGGTCGCGCGTTTCGCACCTGAATATATTGTGTTGCAAGCTGGCTGTGACGGTCTGGAAGATGATCCCCAATCCGGGCTAGTTTTTTCAAATAATGGCTATTGGCAGGCTGCAGAGAAGGTTTTGGGGCTGAGAAAGCCAACACTGGTTCTCGGCGGTGGTGGCTATAACCCGATCAGCACTGCACGGGCATGGGCTGGTCTTTGGGGTTTGATTTCGGGGAAAGACCCTTATCGATGTGACTTACCGGAAACTGCAAGCAGACTTCTGGCTGGGCTTAAATGGACACATAGGTGGGCGCGCAAGAAACCTCGCCGCTGGTTTGAAAGGCTTTATGATGATGTGTCTTTCTAAAAGTGCGCGATTGATGCGGTTTCTAACAGCTCTGATTATTGCCTTCCAGGCAGGAACAGCGGTTGCTGATTTGGCCAGTTATCCGGTTGTGATTCAAACGCCTGAAGGTAAGCAATTTTACTATCTGCTTGAGCTGGCAGCTACTCCTGCAGCGCGCCAAAAGGGGCTTATGAATAGATACGATCTGGGTAGTGGGGACGGGATGTTATTTGTCTGGCCGGGAGAAGATTACAGAAGCTTCTGGATGAAAAACACGCCGACCAGCCTGGATATTCTATTTTTTTCTTCTGAACTGACCCTAGTGTCTCGTCATGAAAATACCGTACCCTTTTCCAAAAAGCGGCTGCCGTCTGGCAAACCAGCCCGCTATGTGGTCGAGTTGAAAGCTGGTCAGGCAAAATTGCAGGGCCTGAAAACAGGCAGCTTACTCATCCTGCCAGAGGTATTGATGCGTGCTCTGGACAGCCAGAGCTGAACCTAGTCTGTGTATTTTTTGCAAATGCCAGAAGATTTAGGGTTGAATTTTCTTCTTAGGTGGGTGTAAAACCGGGCTGTCGGAGTGTAGCGCAGCCTGGTAGCGCATCTGGTTTGGGACCAGAGGGCCGGGAGTTCGAATCTCTCCACTCCGACCATTTCCCATCCGTATCATGTCTCTGTTTCGCAAGACTACTAGATAAGAGCATATACGGGTATATAATGTGAGGGTCGTCATGCGTGTTGCCAAAATCTACAAGCCAGCAAAGACAGCAATGCAGTCAGGCCGTGGCAAGACAAAAAGCTGGGTTCTAGAACATCCACGTGCATCTAAAGTGGTACCCGAGCCTCTGATGGGCTGGCAGTCATCAGCAGACACAGCCCGGCAAGTAAAGCTCTACTTTGAAAGCTCTGACGCTGCTATTGCTTATTGCAGGGCGCATAATCTTGCTTTTGAGGTGGTCAAACCGAAACAACGAAGGCTGCGAAGGAAGACTTATGCAGATAATTTCGCTTTTAACCGTGTGGGTAGCTGGACACATTAGCCTAAATTTTCAAAAAGACATCCGGCAATTTCTTCTGGCACCAGATTGCTTGCTTGATTCTATGTTATCACGCGATTACAACAAAGCTGTGGCTCCGTAGCTCAACTGGATAGAGCAGCTGACTTCTAATCAGCAGGTTGGGGGTTCGAGTCCTCCCGGAGTCGCCATAAAAAACAATGACTTAAGTCGTTTTCATTTCCCTATATTCTGGTCTGCCACACCTCTGCCACTGGCTCTACCTGATGGGATATAAAACTAATATTTTTCGAAGAAGCAGTCTCTCTGGTGGCTGTTCTTTAACACGCATAGATAGCTCTTTTAACTCATCTGAAGGAAATTCAGCAGTGACTCGCAAGTTTTTTCAGGCTGTTCTTGTTGGACCCAATGGCCAGCATCTGCAATGAGCTCAAATAATCTCATATCTGTAAAGACATTGCCGTTCATCCGCTCAGCAGCCCCAGGGCGCTGAAAAACTCCCCAATCACTTGCACCTGAAATAAAACATGATGGTATGTCAATAGTTTTGCCTGAAAAAAGATGTAATTGTTTTTGATCAAAATGAGTGGTGCTGCGACGATACCAGTTTAGCCCCCCTTGAAATCCATTACGGATATATTCCTTTGTGTAAACAGCTAGCTCATCCTCAGTTAACCAGTGATTATTTTGGATATCAACATCACTAGGCATTACCTTTGCCACAGTTTCAGGCATTGTTTCGTGTAGTTCCATAATATAATATGTTGGCAATTTCTCCAGTTCAGTAGCCGTCCATGCGTTGAGACGGAAAGGCTTGTTCTCCTTCCAGTCTGCACTCTTGTGATGAAAATAAGCGCGCAGAAAATCATGAATTCCCTGATCACAGCCTGACATATCTTCATTCGCCTGTCTTGTTGAATAATAAGTGTAATAGTGTTTTCTAGGCCGCTTAAGTATCCGAAGCTGTTCGTCGATATGAGACGTTTTAAGTAGACCGCTTTCATAAGCTGCTCCGGGTTCAGGCAGTTTTGGAGCGCCATCGAAAGGTGCGCTCATGAGCACACAACGTGAAAATATATCAGGCCGGATAAGTGCGCACCATGCTGCAATTGATGCCCCGTAATCATGACCAACAACTCCGGCTATTCGGTCATAGCCAAGAGCATTAATTAAGCCAATTGCATCACGTACGGCGTTAAAAATCGTAAAAGGCCCCAAATCATCATCAAAACTTACAGGCCCCCATCCAATTGTTCTGCCATATCCTCTAAGGTCTGGTGCAATAACATGATAACCTGAGTCGGCAAGAAGAGGCATAACGTTTCGCCAACTAAACGCAATTTCTGGAAATCCGTGCAAAAGTAGAAGTGCAGGGCGTCCAAAAGTTTCGTATCCTGTCTCTAGAATATGCATTTCTAACCCATTACTATTATCAACAAAACGGGAGCGAACATTACACGGAAGAATTGAGGAATCGTATGGAATTTTTAAGGTCATAAAACGCCCAAGAATAGTCTATGGTGAAATCTAAACCCAAGAATCTCTTTTTATCTGTTTTCTGTCAAATTATTGCATCAGATATGATAATCCTAAAGAGATAGGGTGTGAGGCAAAAAAGAGGGTAAGAAAATAAAAACCTTGAGGAAAAATTGGATAAAAGCCCTAGTGGCCGTCAGAGGATACCACCTCGTTTTGATGAGGACTTAAGATGATGCGCCTACTTATCGCGGCTGCTCTGTTACTGACTGCCTGCTCCACTGCTTATGGAGAGGAATTTTATTTACAAGTTTCTACCGAAATTTTGGAAAATCACTTGGGTGAAATTAAAATTTTGAAGAACAGCACGTCCCATTATGTCATATAATTATAAATGTTAGATATTTATGTAGAGGAAGTTGCATGTTTACACGTATACATACCGTCAGATTCCAAAATCAGTTAGCAAAAGAAGCTATGAGAGACAAATTCGTTTCGATAGTAGATGGATTTTTTGCTGAGGGGCTTCTTCTTACACAATTTGTTGATATAGACGACACCACATTATGTTTCATAAATTTGTGGAGAAGCAAATCTGACTCAGAAAGAATTCATCATGCTCATCAATCTGTGTTTGCTCAACTTCAGGATATGGGAGTCAAAATATCTATGTCCGGCGGGATGGCTACAGTTAAATATTCCAGTGATGATATCCTGAATATGATTGAGAAGAAGACTTAAGAGCTTACCGGAACATATCACTGGTGCTTGAGGGTAAATAGCGCTCTACATTAGCTGACAATTTTACAAAATTACTATTCCTGAAAACTCTTACCCATTTGAAATGCAGGCCCTAGTTTTCTTCAATATGCACCTGCTGTTTTCTAGGGATGGATTAATCTATTAGTTCAATGAACAAAACAAAGGGATGATTAAATGAAATTAGCTAAAATTAAATTATACCTATATCGATTTATCTACTCTCAAATAAAGCATACAAAACTTATGACACAAAATATGAAGAGTCCTGGCAATGGTTTTTTAGGAAATATTGCGAAGGAACTAATGATCGTATTTAACGAATTTGTTTACACCGATTCAATAAAAAAACTAAATGTTCAAAAAAATGATCATGTTATTGAAATTGGATCTGGTAACGGCCAAGGAATTAAAAAATTACTAGAGTTAACTTCCACAGAAATTGTTTCAATAGAAGTAAGTGATTCATTCCGTAGTAAATTAATCCAAAAATTTAAAAATCAGAATGTTACTATCTTATCCAATGATGCAAAAAGCTTATCTGACATAATCAAAGATGATTCATTTGATAAATTACTAGCTGTTAATGTGATTTATTTTCTGCACCCTATAATCGACTATGCCAGAGAATTCTTCAGAATTTTAAAAATTGATGGATTAGGTATTTTAGTCTGTAAATTCGAGGGTATTAAAAATTTTGATGATAAAGTTGCTCCAAATAAAAATTTGGAGGATATAGTCAAGACTTTTGAAAAAGTTGGATTTGCGGTGGAAACAGAATTTATTAAATACAAAGATGCGCAAAAAGAATATCATGCAATTTATCTTAGAAAAAATTAACATGTTAAGAGAGTTTGATATAAATTTCTTTAAGTAATCAATCATAAACACATTATGCACTTGTTTGCGGCAACTCTTCTCGCATATTTGCTTATATGAGGATCGAAAACATTGCTACAAACGTAGCGTCTGATCGAATGGTTTTGATAATTGATTCCAAAGTAAAAGATACAGAGGGATTTAAAACTTGGGCTAGAGATCGTGCAGCGAAGTATATCTATGAGCTAAAAGAAGAAAATAGCATTAGTTATGAATGGCACATCTCCGAAGACGGAAGTGAAGCCACCCTTATAGAAGCCTTTACCGATAGTGATGCAATGATGATACGTTTAGGAAATCATGCTGCAAGTCCCTTAGCCTCTGAGGTTTTAGAGCTGATCGATATAACTGACGTATTATGTTTAGGTAATGCAAGACCTAACGCAGTAGAGACATTGAGTGCTTGGGGTGCTCGCTTTCGCTCTCATCACTCTGGATATAATAGAGAAATCGTAGCGCCCCGATAGAACAAATTCGGGCTAAGGTTTGACTAGGTGGACAGGACAATGAGAAGGAGTGTCCTTTTTGTGCTGAAATTATAAAAATTAAAGCTATAAAATGCCGTTACTGTCATGAAATGCTTGATTGAAAACGGATAACACAGTTTCAATCTGGTAATCATTATCGATTAAAAATTTCACTTACTGTTCAACGACCGTATATTATTGACTTAAGAATTCGAAAACGAAATTAAATCGCCTACAATTAAATTTAATACTTGTTTGATTAAGAAACTGGAAATTTATAGATGGAAAGAAGGTTAGCTACGATTCTGGCTCTTGATGTCGTGGGCTTCAGCAAAATGATGGGGGAGGATGAGGCACACACACTTCAAAATCTAGAGAAGAACCGTCATAGAATTGACCGGACAATAAAAGACAGTCAAGGCCGCATCTTCAATACAGCTGGTGATAGTGTGCTTGCTGAATTTTCTAGTCCGGTAAAGGCTGTCGAGTGCGCTGTGCAGATTCAGGGACAAGCTCAAGCAAATAATTTTAATGTCGAAGAAAAAGAAAAAATGCATTTCCGCATCGGCATTAACTTAGGCGATGTGATGGATTCTGACGGAAATCTTTTTGGTGATGCTGTTAATATTGCCGCGAGACTAGAGGCAGAGACATCGGCTGATGGGATATGTATTTCTGACAGTGTTTATCAGTTTGTAAATTTGAAAGTAAAAGTTTCTTATGAAGATGCCGGCCAACTTAGTCTGAAAAACATAAAGCAACCTATTAAGGCTTATAATGTATTAAAATGCCGAGGCGCACAAAGGGCATTATTGAGTGCAGATACAAGACCTAAGATCAAAATCACTCAAAAAGATGCCGGCTCGATTGCAATAATGTTATTTAAAAATCTAAGCAACGACGAGGATCAAGACTATTTTTGTGAGGGTTTCTCTGACGACCTTATATCTTCATTGTCTCGTTACAAAAAACTGCTCGTCATGTCGAGTAACGCGAGTTTCTCGTATTCATCTAAGGATAAAACTTATTCAGAAATAGGTGAAGAACTTGGCGTTCGATATCTTCTTGAAGGTAAGGTTCGGAAACTTGGAAATAAGATGCGTATAAGCGCAAACTTATTATCAACAGAAAAAGGAGAGACTATCTGGTCAGACAATTTTGACACGACAATTGACGAAATATTTGATGTGCAAGATGCGATAATAGAAAGGATTGTGTCTGTAATTGTGGGATCTGTTGAGAGAGATCAAGTGAAAAAACTTGCTAATGCCAAACCGGAAAACCTAGAGGCGTATGACTTTGTCTTACAGGGTCTAGAGTATCACCGAAGAAGTTCTCTTAATGCTGAGAATAACAGAAAAGCATTATCTTTTTTCAATAAAGCAATCGAAGCAGACCCAAATTATGCTAGAGCGCATGCTTGGAAAACGTGTTCGCTGGCAAACAACGCAGAATGGTTTCAAGAAGAGATGCCAGACGGTTGGATGGACGAAGCTCTTGCATCAGTCAATAAAGCAATGGATTTAGACCCAAACGACCCTGAAGCTCATCGGATCATGGGTGCAATAAAACTATTATTTGAAGGAGACATGGAGAAGGCAATTTTCCATCATGAAAAAGCAATTGAAATTTGCCCTAGTGACACATACCACATTTCTCGATATGCGGTTTTATTGTGCTATTTAGGACAACCTGAGAAAGGTTTAGGTCAAATAGAAAGGGCTCTTCGTTTAGACCCATTTTGCTCAGATTTAGTTTTAGAGACGCAGGGCCTTTGCCTTTATTTACTGAGACAGCATGAAGAAGCATTATCAACTTTTAAAAAGATGCAAATTGAAACACGAACCAGTTTATTTTACGGTGCGGCCTGCAATAAAGCTTTAGCCAACCATGATATTGCGAAACAAATGCTCAAAATGGCGATTAGTGAAAGTGAAATGACGAGTGAAAAATTTGTTTCCACTCAGCTTTTTCAAGATAAGCGAACGAGTGAAGAACTTACTGAAGTTCTGAATTCGATATGAAAAACGATAGCCACAAACTTGAAAAATCCAAGTTTTTGCAACTTACCTATTCAGCAGGTTGTATCCCAAGAAACCCACCAGATTGGCGTTTCCAAAAACTAGCATAAATACCGTCTTTCCGCAGGAGGTGAGAATGAGCACCTTGCTCAACAATATTTCCTTCTTTCATAACTAGAATCCTATCCATGTGCGATATTGTTGATAACCGATGTGCTATTGCTATTACTGTCTTTCCTCTCATCACAGAAACAAGTGCTTCTTGTATTACTGCCTCAACCTCACTATCCAGCGCGCTTGTGGCCTCATCTAAAATTAATATTGGAGCATTTTTTAATATAGCTCGAGCCAAGGCAATTCGCTGACGTTGTCCGCCAGACAATTTAACACCTCTTTCACCGAGATGCGCTTCATATCCTTGTCTCCCAAAATTATCTTCGAGATTCTTTATAAATTCATGCGCGCCAGCTCTTTTTGATGCTTCAATTATTTCATTTTCTGTTGCATCTGGGTAACCATACTGAATGTTCTCACGGGCACTCCTATTAAACATGGAAGTTTCTTGGGTAACCATACTTATATGCTTGCGAAGACTATCCTGATTTACATTTCTTATATTTTGGCCGTCGATAAAAACAGACCCATTCTCAGGGTCATGCATTCTCAAAAGTGTAGAGACAAACGTAGACTTTCCAGCTCCAGAGGCACCTACAATTCCTAGTTTTTCTCGGGCCTTTATATGAAGTGAGATACCTTTTATGCCGCCAATGTGTTTTCCATAAGCGTATGTAACATCTTCGAACTCAATTTCCCCTTTTACTACTCTTAGATCCGGGGCTTGTTTCTCATCTACTAGACTATAAGGTACTGCTAATGTTTCCATTGCATCATGAACGTCACCAAGGTTTGTATATATCGTCAATAATGAAAAGCTTACCCAACCTGCCATCATCATAATTCTCAAAGAAACAGAGCCGGCAATTACAACTTCTCCAGGTGATATTGCTCCTTTAGTCCAGAGAAACGAGCAGCCTGCCATAACAAGGAAAAAAAGCAAACTGGCATAAAACACCATGCATACCCTAAACCGAACCAGCTCCATTCCATATTTGCAAAGTGAGGTTTTTAGACTATCGAAAGCCTTTAGTGCTGACCTATCTTCAAATACTGAATTTGCAAACAATTTTACAATACCTATATTGCTAATCGTATCTACTATTTGACCTGAAGCTACTGCTTGTGCATTGGCTCTTTTTGCAGATTTTGTTTTTATCCGCGGCAAGAAATAACGCATGAGAAAATAAAAGCCGATAAGCCAAAGAACCACAACCAACCCTATTCTCAAATCAACAGAACTAATTATCCAAAAAGATGCTATGACCGAAGCAATAGCAAAAAAAACAGTTTGAATTGTTTCAACAATGACGTCAGCTAAAGCATTCGACGCCTGAATTTCTTTTTGAGCAATTCTGCCAGCAAAATCGTTATCAAAAAAACTTTTTGGATGACCCATAGTCCAACGATGCAAACGAGTAGCAACCAAAGTTCGAACACCTGGACTCAGCACTACAGACTGCAGATATGCCGATAGAAGAAACGATACTGGTCTAACGAATAGTAAGAAGCCTGAAGCTATTGCAATTAAAGGCCATTTTTCCGAGATCAATAAGCTTGGCTCTGTTTCTAAAACAAGATCCAGAATATACCCAATCATCGCAGCTATATAAGTCTCGACGACTCCGATCGTTACGCTAGCAAAAGTCGCGATCGCCAATGAAATATGTGTCCCACGAAGACACCAAATTATAAACGGTGTTATTGTACGAGGAGGTTCAGTATGCACAAGTTGATTTATGTTTATCCAACTCTGAGGGCTTTTAAGAGCAAAAGGCAAAATTATACTTTCTGTTCAACAAAAACTAGGGTTTTTATTTAATCTATATTTAGACAAACGTAAGAGTTCCTTAAAGGAGTTATCCAACAAGCATAAAAAGCTTCTTGACTTCCAATTCAAAATAGCAAAACCACATGCTATTATTTCTACGTGAAAAAAAGTGTTTAGTTCTTTATATGATTACTCTGTTTTCAATTGACGAATTCGACCAAATACCCGTCCGTCAAAACCAAAACAAATGTCAAAAGAGTCCTCAGCCTCATGGGCTAGAGGCGTGTGATTTACTAAAGTCGATTGCTGAATAGTGTGGCATCTCTTGCGATATTCGAACCCGTGTTGCCGCCGTGAAAGCCTGGTTGGTAGATGTATCTGGTGGTATTTTTAGCAGTCTGAGGTAACCGATAGGCACGGAGTAGAAGCCTACAGTAACCCATCATCTAGATTAAGCTGAACTGAGGGAGCCTAAATTTAGTTAGGTAAAAGTTGCCACGTTTGTCTGCTTGCCACATGCATAACACAAACCAGATTCAAACAATCACTACAAGGGGACAGTTGACAAAACCATAGGCTTGTTTCTTTTTGACGTTTTGCCGCGGCAATGCAAATAGGAGTTGTTTTGCACAGTATTAATAAAGTGAGCCAATCTCTAAAGGCATCAATCATAGCCCTGTTGTCTCTACTATTTTTAGCTGGCCCAGCTCAGGCGATGCAGGAAAATTGGGTTATCATTGAGATAAGTTTTTATGGAACCAATGATGACGCGGGCATACTTCAAATGCCACAAACTACTTTTTCGACTGAGGCAGCTTGCCAAACATTTTGTCATCAAGGATAGAAGGCGGAGAAACGCTCATAAAAAACCGGGCAGGGGAGCTTGTCATTAGCGGCGGGTCCTACAACAAGTATATGAGAAAATGTGTTGTCATTTTTGGTTAAAAGCAGTTGTTAGGAAGTGTTTTTCACTTAAATTCCCGCCACACCTGTGCCACAATAAGCGTGTGAGGAACGTTAAAACCGCGGTGTGGTACCGAGAAAAAAAGGTAATGAAAACAGTTTTATCCGTAGCTCAACTGGATAGAGCAGCTGACTTCTAATCAGCAGGTTGGGGGTTCGAGTCCTCCCGGAGTCGCCATATATTTCAATGACTTAGGTTGTTTTGATTTCCCTATATTTTGGTCTGCCACACCTCTGCTGCTCATTATAGAGAAGAGCCTAATTTGAATAACCTTTTGGTAAAGGAAATAAATAGTCCCTAAAGGAAAACAAAGGCATCTGCGAATACTTCAAAATTTAAATTGTTCGTCAGCTATTCCACCATAACTGAGTTCTAAATGCGTATAAATTTCAAAAGATAAATCTGCATTAAAACCGGTCAATCTTCCCGCTAGCAATGAGCAGCCAAAGATATACCCGCGTTCATCTGGCTGTTCCAAAAGGCCTATTTCCGACATGGCGGTGAGACTGTTGGGAAAATATAAGTTTGTCAGAAAATATATGGCTTCAGAAAGAAGTGCGCTTTCAAAACTAGCATCTGCAACCCTATAACTATTGTCTTCTTGCAGCTCCTTTGAGGTTCTTTTCAAATTTGAAAACACCGTTTTTATTCTTTGTAAATTGTCTTTTGCCTCCATAATTTTGTAATCAACACGTTGATATTTTTGGGAATATTCTAGCTTATCCAAAATGCGTTTAGTTTCAGGAGTTGTAACTGGAATTCTTGAATGCAGCTTCTCAAAATAATTATGAATTTGTTCGTATACTACCACCCGCTTGCTAATGTCTTTCATCTTTCCGTCAGCATAGAAGGAAAAACTGTTAACATCATCTACGGTGCAAGATAGCGCGTCATAAGGTGATAGTAGAATCACACAAAGCGCTGTAGTAAGTGCACTTAATCTTGATATAATCATTTTTTTATCTAGCTACTTTGTCAAAAATGTTTGATGAACCATGACAGACTTGATTTTTTACAGTCAAATAAAAGTTGACAATTTCAATTAAATTCCTGCCACACCTGTGCCACACTAGGGGGGTGAGAAACGTTAAACCGCGGTGTGGTGTCCAGAAAAAAAGGTAATGAAAACAGTTTTATCCGTAGCTCAACTGGATAGAGCAGCTGACTTCTAATCAGCAGGTTGGGGGTTCGAGTCCTCCCGGAGTCGCCATTTAATTCAATGGCTTAGCTGCCTTCATCGTTACGAAACGTCCCATTGGTTCCACTAGAGTTCCAATGGAGACAAACAATGGCATCTATCCAGAAAAGAAACGGAAAGTGGCTTGTCCGTGTAAGGAAGACAGGCTTTCCACTTCACTCAAAGACATTCCTAAATCTTAAAGCAGCTCAAACATGGGCAAAGGCTACTGAAGTAAAGCTGGAGCAGGGGATTGCTCAGCTGCCAGATAAGACAATCAAGCTGGCAGATATACTGAAAAGGTATAAAAAAACAGTCACTCCACACAAAAAGAGCAAAAGAGATGAGACAAGGCGCATAGAATGGCTTTTAAGGGACTCTATTTGCCTCTGTAGGCTCGTTGACTTAACCCCAGTTGTTGTGACGGCATTTAAGCAAAGACGGCTGCCAGCGGGCCTTAGAACCACACATTATGATATGACGGTTATGCGTCATGCTATTGAGGTAGCTCGTCACCAGTGGGGCTATTTTATGCCTTCTAATCCTTTTGATGCAGTTAAGAAGCCAAAGCTTAAGAAAGGAAGACAGAGGCGGTTATCAGAAAAAGAATATAAGGCTCTGAAAATTGCTAGTGAGAAATCACACGCAACTTATCTCTGGCCCCTGATAGAGTTTGCCTTGGAAACTGCTATGAGGCAGTCCGAAATTACATCACTTCAATGGGTTGATGTGGACATGGACAAGAGAGTGGCGGTGATAAGGGAAAGTAAAAATGGCGATACAAGGAAGGTTCCTCTCTCTGAAAGAGCATTGGTAGTATTGTCTCAAATCCCAGAAGAAAGAAGTTTGGTTTTTGGAACGACTAGCTCTGCTGTAAGGCAATCTTGGAAAAAGTTGAGGAAGAGAGCAGGGGTTTGTGATCTGCACTTTCATGATCTAAGGCATGAAGCCATTTCAAGATTATTTGAATTGGGACTGACAATTCCAGAAGTCATGACAATTTCTGGACATAAAACGTTTTCTCAAGTGCTTTATTATGCCCACACATTAGAAGGGTTTCACTCCAAGATATACAAATCTTAGCCGAAAAAAAATAGTCAAACAGCTAGTCCTTTAAGGGTTTGCAAAATTTGTGTGAGAAACAACTTTTTTCAGGGCATCTTGAATGGCTGTACCAAAAGACGCAGTGGCACTTTTGCATGTACCCATAAATTTTCAATGTATAAGTCAATTTTAATGATTAAAATTTGTTTTTGTTTTTTATTCTTTCATATTGTTCTTGAAGAATGTTTTGAAGTTCAAAAACAAACATTGAATCATCGGGGGCGCAAGTCGCAACAGATGAAAACCACACTTTAAAACCTGTGTCATATTTTAAATGCCATTCTTCCTTATAAATTAATGTTTCTCTATTAATGGAGGTTTCAGTTAAGAGGTTTTCTTGATTTTCCATAAATGGAATTAGTATTTCGTCCATTGTAGTGACATATTTTGGTGGGTCATCTATCGACCAGCCTGTGATAGAAATCCCATCGGATTCATCATTTTCAACAGGATAAAATCTCAGTGCTTTTCCATTAGTAAACGAAATAGAAAATATTCTAAAAAATTCATGCTTTCTAAAGGCAATCTTTTTTTCATTTCCTTTTGCATCATAATCATCAATGCAATTTTGGGAATCAGACTTACACGTACAGTTCAAGTATTTCCCGTCTAATTCGCTTGCCCAACTTTGGAATGACACCAGAGACATTAGAACCAGAGGTATGATGAATAGAGTTCTCATTTAGGCATTATTGAATCAACAGTGATTGGGACACCATGCATATGCATCAATTGCAAACAGAGTAGTGATGCAATCACGGTGAGAAGAATGGAGATTGTAGGACTTTGTTCATCTGCACTGCCATTGAACATTCGATAAACAATCACCATCCAAAACATCAACTTTGTGAATAAGGCTATGGCTCCACAAAAAACAAGGAACACTATAACAATGTTTCCCAGATCCAAAAGATTCCACATCTCTACACCTTTGACGCATAAAAGACAGAAGTATTAGCTGTCTGCATCATAGTTTTGTAAATTGGGAGTCAAATTAGGTCAATCTCTAGAGCCTCATTGTTGTTGGGCTTTAGAGGAGCAAGATGAGCAAAAGATTTGATATAAGTCTTAGGTCTGCAGCTTCCGTAAAAACCACCTCAACTGATTTGCTTCCAAGTTTTAGACCACTCTTCAGGTGTTTGGATATCACCTAATCCATTATCAACATACTTAATACGCAGTGTATCTTTGTCAGTGTCGGTTAGTGATGTGGCTAAACGCTTTTCTAAACTCATTTCACGAAATAACCGTTCAGCTTCAACTCCGTTATCAGCCTCGATCTCTATTTGTCCGTGAATTGTGTCTTTCCAGTTAAATGTATATTTATTCATTAGTCACTCACCCTCACACCGTTTTTGTAGTTCCAGTTCAATTTGCTTTTGCTTTTTCTGTTTCAAACCCTTTCATAAGGAACCAAATACCTATTTGTAGCAATCAACCTTACCAGTGTCATCGATAGTAAATTTACTCGCTCTGGTGGCTCGCTCACCATTTTTAAACCGTCCTCCTAACCAAACGTCAACGCTACCATCACTATTGAAAGCCTTCCATAAACCATCCTTCTTTCTTGCGATATACCTGCCTTTTGCCATTAGTTGCCCATTTTTATGATATTCGGTCCAACAACCTTCTGTCACACCATTCTTAAAATGACCTTTGTAATGCAATGTTCCATCGTCAAAGTACTTTACCCAGAAGCCTTCTGGCTTACCATTTTCCATAAAACCTATGTGTGTGCCCTTGGTGAGTTCACCAGTGAAAGGGACATCCGTGAATTTTTCATAATAAAGACCTCCACGTTTGACCAAATCATCCATCGTTAAACCCCAACTAGGAAATGACATTAGAGACATTAGAACCAGAATTTTTGTGAATAGAAGCCCCATACTCAGATAACCGTTCCTCAAAAGCATTCCCATCATTTACTTCCTGCAAATATAAGTCTCAGCTTCAATGACTTGTAATTGAGGGTAGTTATTGCTCAGAAAAAGAAGATTTGATTTTTTATTAAAGCTCATGGTCATAACACCATGAAAGGGCTTGCTCAAACCAGTAACTATCCATTCATCAGAATCTAATATTGAATATTCAACTGGTATAGTTTTGCCTCTGAAGTCTACTGGTGTGACAATAATCTTTTCACCCGAAATATCTAAATTCAGTTTTTGAATTTCATGAGTAAAGTTCTGGTTTGGGTCTACACGTGAGGAGTTCATTGGCTTACATTGAAGCTCTTCAGCATTCACCGAAGACACAATCAAAGACAGGGTCAATATCGCTAAGGCATTAATCGCAGACTTCTTCACAATGCAAACATCCCAATTGTCTTGGTGATATTGAAGATAATAGAACTGAGTATTACTCTAATGCAATCCACCGGAATGATTAAGGCCAAAGGTACTCGAGTGACGGCAAAAGCTAAAAACGATAACGAAGACTACCAACTACACTGGGATGAAGACGATAAATCATTCCTATTCATTGACCTCTTTTATGACTTAGTGGATGACCAGTTTGCTGCAAGACACGTAATTGATTATGAGAAAAACAGCCCTGAGAAATCGCTTTAGTTTGGGCAGTACTGCTTGAGGGTGTTATGCAAGTTGTGCTGGATATAGAGATACTCAACGATGTTTGTTATGACGAAAACTTTAAGTATTCATCTGGGTTGCCCGAGATGGCGAGAAGGAAAAAGAGGGCTTGGACCTATCACTTTAATGTCACTCTAGCAGTAATTAGACAGGCTAAACGGCTGCTTTACAAGGAACAGGATGCCTTTGCCCTGCATATCAAAAGACAAGTACTGAAGTGTAATTACTATATGTTTCATAAATATAACTTGATGCCTCCAGAAGACGAATTAGAACAGTATCAAGCACTCAGGTATATTGATTTCAGGCAGGATTTTGGTAACCTCAACGTTGTCAGATAGGCGAGGGTTAAGAGATGTCAGACGATACAGTTAAAAAAGGGCCATGGGGAAAGACGTCCAGCTCATTTTCCGCTGCCGAAAACCTTAAAAATTTGCGTAAGCAGCAGAGAAGTGACCAATTTGTTGATGTTAAAGCGCTTATTGAGTCCGAAGGACGGAAATTAGATTACATCATTAAAACCAAGCCGTCACTTTTGGGGATGTCAGTATCGCAATTTAGCTTGCAAGAAAAATTGAATGAAAAGTTTCATCCCTATCTTCCAGTATTTGAGAGACTAGAAGAAGCTCACTGTTCAAGTGACTTCATGCCAGCGATAGGTTTTTTTCATGGGGAAGAGGAACTTTTACTAATTGGCTTGAGCTTTGAATATGAAAAAGACCAAAACGAAATTGCAATATTTCTTCATTTGATACCAAGTGCCATTGACCCAGAGCGAAAAGGTTTTGCAGTTGGTTCGTATGATTACCAGTATTTGGAAACCATCCTATTTCCAACAGAAAGTAAGAGAAATAGTGGAATATTTTCTACAGATGACACGGAATATTGCAATTTTTGTCTGAGGGTAGGTGAATTTAAAGTCGGGAGGTTTGATTACTCTACTATTGAAAAGGTAAGTAGTTCTATTGAACTATTGTTTTTTATTTTCACTCACCTTTACCCACAAATTATGTCTCAGATTGACAATTCAAATCTATCCTTCTGGAATGTAGAAACACTTCAGGATAAATTCCTTCAGAATAAGATTGAGGAAATAATTTCAAACCAAGAAGGATTTCCTGTTTTTATAGGTTATTGATTTATATAGATAATATTTTTCAGGCAGGAAGACGCACTTAGCCTTCCTACGGCTAGGTACGTCAACCACGTCTTTTCAGGCGAGGTATCCACACTGTATATAGCAAAACCACTTCAGGGTTGGCAGGTCAGGCTGCCTCCAATTAATTGCTGCTCTTCCATCTTTCAGGACTGACGCACCTTAATCATCAGCCATACACAGCGACATAATTTGATGATTAAGGCGTAGGTTGTGGTTGTTCACAGAGCCTACTCACTTTTGTTTTTGTAATAACCATAGCTCTGTACCTTAGCTTTGTTCTAAGTGACTCCTACGGACAGCCAAGGGGCTGCATCAAGATTACTTTATTCTATAATTATACTATAAACACAGATAATATACAAATAGAGGAACTACTAGAGGGTGTAAAAAAGACCTGTTAGGAATGCTGATTGAGCACAACAAACACCGTCCAGAATTTAGAAGAAAATCAATTATTTGAAATGATGAAATTGTGATGAATTATTCATCACCTGAGTTTGTTAATGCTTTTATTGAGCTTGCAAAATCAGAACACCATACTCACATCAAAAAGATAGAAATATAGGAGACAAGCAGTTGTTCAAACTAACCTTATCAGAGATAGTAGCTATCTTCTTCATGTCTGCTGCCATGGTATTTGGCCTTTATGGTATAGCAGTATTGGTATGGTGGCTGCACTTCCTTCACATCCTATTCGCTGACTTAGATGAAGAGGACAGAGAGATTGAATGGGCACTCAAACCCATTTGTGCTTTGTCTGTATTTCTAATTTTTCTTAGTGGTTGGTTTGGGCCTGAAGATGCCATCACTATGAATAGAATACTTGGAAACTAAAAAAGTAAAAAATGCTGGGACAATCAATTTTTAAAGCAGTAATCGGTGAATATGTTTTTGTTTGCTTTATATTCCACTCCAGAAGTTCCAGGAATGTGACAGCAATCTCTCGTGGTATATTGTTCTAAAGCATACACTTTGCCACCAGGCGTTGGTTCTTTGTAAAAAAATACTTTTGAAATTGGCCCACAGGCCTGTTTAAATCCTGAGGAGCAAGAGCTGAAGTCCGGGTTTTCTGGGAAATACCCATAACCATCTGTCCAACTAATCCAACCTTCTCCTTCTGATTTTACCTTTGTTCTTATTTTTTTTCCCTCAGGAATCTTTGAGATTATTACCTTTGTGTCACCAAAAGGAAAATAAGAGCTTTTCAGTTCAATTATAGATGTTCCGCCATGAGTTTGCTCGCACCTGAAGGATACTGCAAAACTGGGTGATGCAAAAAAAAGTAAAAGCAAAATTACTGATAAAAATCTCATTTTCACAGAATATAATATTTGGACTTGATAATATATATCATGAATTGGCCTCAAAATTTTGTCATTAAATTTTTGGGGCTATTTTATATTATCCATTTGCATTGGGTTTTTTGGGTGGGGGTTGTTCCACTATGGTTCCAGTTGTTCCGAGATTTCACTCAAAGTTACTATAATTGCCTTCCATCTCTGACTTTGGTTTGTGATTGACAATCTTCAGATACAGTTTTTAATATCAATTAAATACAATGGGTTGTTCCGTAGCGAA
>CABYIQ010000019.1 GCA_902518965.1 uncultured SAR116 cluster alpha proteobacterium | reverse complement strand
AGATGGTCTGGCTTAATTGATTATTTTTTGCAATATGATCAGTCATAAAAACCTTTAGATCAACTTCTCGTATATTTTCAAAACAGTCTTTGCTTAGGCTCAAATAAATCTCCCGCGCCAAATCCAGGCTTTTATAATCACTGCCGTAGGAATTGGATAAATCCTCAAGGTTAGACTTTACTTCTTTATAGCAAAATCTTATCGAACGAGGCATACGTTCATCAAATATCAGAAAATTTGCAACACCAATTGGATCTAGTCGACCTTTTTTGAGCCAATTGAAAGAGCGCCAAGCCGCGAGTGAGCGAAGCATTACCTCCCATTGGCCTTGATCATTACTAACTCCGATAACTTTGGCTGTTGGTAACAATCGATGATATCTATTGTCTATAGTTCTTCCAGTATTATCCGCCCTTTCTATGAAGGTGCCTAAGCGAAGAAAATTAAAAATATCGTTGTGTAACATAGTGCCATAAAGTGCACCTCGGAATAATGAACTGCCTTTAATAATATTATCTAGGAGCAATGGGAGTTCGCGGATGTTTACAGGTCTTTTAAGGGCTGTTCCACAAGTAATCCAACTCTCATTCAGCGCCATCCACACTTCTTGAGTTAGTGAAGTACGGACTGAGCGGCCATTATTTCGAGCTTTTGACATTAGTGATAATACACTGTTGGAGTTATCTCCGTCACGGAGCAAGAAATTTATAATGTTTGTTATTGATGGCGCGGTGTGTTTTTCCTCAAATAAAGGCCTTAGTCCCTCATTTGAAATCAGAATTGTCCATTCCTCTTCACCTTCATCTTCTCGTGATAAAGCGTGATGAAGGGTTGCCTGAATTCGCCGTGAAAGGTTTTCGCTGCGTTCCAGGTAGCGGGCCATCCAAAATAAATTATCAGCATGTCTTGCGAGCATTTAAACACCTATTACCCAAGTGTCTTTGGTTCCACCGCCTTGACTCGAGTTTACAACCAATGACCCCTTCTTCAGGGCGACTCGTGTTAAGCCACCGGGAGTGACGTTAATGGTATTGGGTGATACTAAAACAAATGGCCTCAAATCAACATGGCGAGGCGCAAGGCCATTTCTTGTAAGTATTGGAACGGTCGAAAGAGCCAAAGTTGGCTGAGCGACGTATTTTCCGGGGTTGGCCCTAAGTTTTTTCCTAAAAGCTGTGATTTCTCGGCTGCTTGCGGCTGGCCCAACTAACATTCCGTAACCACCCGATCCATGGACCTCTTTTACAACGAGTTTTTGCAAATTCTCTAATACATAGCGCAGGTCATCAGCCTCAGAACAGCGCCAAGTAGGAATATTGTTAAGTAACGCTCTTTCTCCTGTATAAAATTTGATAATTTCAGGGATATACGAATAAATCGCTTTGTCATCTGCAATGCCCGTTCCTGGCGCGTTCGCAAGAATTACACTACCGCTGCGATAAGCATCAAAGAGACCTGGTGTACCTAGTAAACTAGTTGGATTAAATGATAAAGGATCGAGAAAATCGTCATCTACACGACGATATATAACGTCAAGATTCTGGGTCCCAGTGGTGGTGCGTATCATCACACGTTCATCATGGACATGGAGGTCAGAGCCTTGAACCAATTCGACTCCCATTTCATCTGCCAAAAATGAATGCTCGTAATAAGCTGAATTATAAATTCCTGGTGAAAGAACGGCTATATTGGGGTCGTTGATTGTGCTTTCAGCGCATGAAGCTAAAGATTTAAAAAGTTCTTTTGGATAGTTGCTTATTGGTTTTATTTGATGTGCTGTAAATAGCTCAGGGAACATATGTTGCATAGTAGATCGGTTTTCCAACATATATGACACACCAGAAGGCACCCGTGCATTATCCTCTAACACAAAAAAATCGTTTGGGCCCGTTCTAACTATGTCCACACCAACGACATGAGTATACACACCGCCGGGTGGGGTAAAACCGCACATTTGTGGCAAGAACGCTTTATTTTTGTATATTAAATCTGCAGGGATTATCCCTGCTTTTATAATTTGCTGTCCATTGTATATATCCAAAAGAAACGCATTTATTGCAGCGACCCGTTGAGTGATTCCGCGTTCCAATGTTCGCCATTCATTGGCCGCCAGTATTCTGGGTATTAAATCGAACGGGATGAGGCGCTCCTCAGCCTCTTTGTCGCCATATACATTAAAGGTAATACCAATTTTACGAAATAATTCCTCAGCTAAGCCTGATTTTTTATGTAATTTTTTGAGGTCTTGCTGTTCAAGCCATTTGAGCAGCTGTTTGTAAGGCAGTCTGCATTGCTCACCTTGCTCGCCTAACATCTCGTCAAACATGAAGAACACTTTGTCAATTATCACATAATTCAACCGTCTTCGTAAATTTAAAGTAAATAAAGTGTTAAATAAGCTTAGTACTTGTGCAAAATATGCACAGCGCTTCTTGAGCCTAGGACTGGGGTTACTCATTGCCTTTGGCAATCAGCTTTGGATATCTGATTGGGGGGTGAGGGCTGTGGCTGTGCGGTCTGCGGCTCGCGGTCCTTTGAGAGGTTGGCAGGATAGATCAGACGTGCTTTTATACTGATTAGTATTTAAAATAAATGATTTAAACGTAAACAGTCTTCAAATCTTCTTGTTTGTCTAAGATTGGCTTCAAATGCTTCGGTTAATGAAAGGATTCAACAATGAAAAAATTAACTTTATTATCATCAGTTTGTTTTTTTGCACTGATTGCTTCGCCTAATGCTGCTGATATTTCTTTAAAGGGAATGGCGTGCTGGACTGGCGAGCGAAAAATGATGGCAGCATCAAATGAAAATTGGGGTATGGGTTTTGATATTAAGGGCACTTACATGGATGAAATCTCTGATGAAGAGAATTCTTATTTTGAGTGCGCGGGGCACATACATATGGTCAATGGTGCAATGAAAGGCCAAACATACAATTGTATGCATTATTTTGCTGATGGGAGTCAGGCGTTAGAAATTGGAGAGATAAAAAACGACAGTGGGACAAAATCAACCTTTTTAGACGGCACAGGGCGTCACAAAGGTGTTTTGGGTGAATTCACTGGCGGTCCACGCATTGCAATGGGTAAGGCTCCTGAAAATAAGTTTGGAGCCTGTCGCGAGATCCAAGGCTTCAAGAGATTAGCTGATTGACAGGTGAAAATAAAAAATTTTCTAATGCGCGTCACCCAGGGATAATCAAATCCAGAGAAGTATTAGTGGCTACTGAAAAATTTAGATGAGTAGTTTGGAACAGGAGTTTGTGTGGGAGTAGATTTCGACAGCGACTTAGGTAAGCTCCAACGCCTGATGGCAGAGAGCATTGCGGGAACTACCCGGCGAAATGCAATTCTTAGTGAGTTACATATTCAATCTGCTGATACCATCATTGATGTAGGTTGTGGTGCTGGTCATCTATTAATTCATCTAGCTAAAGCTGTTGGCAATGAAGGAATAATTTATGGATTAGATCCGAGTAAAGCTCAGCTTGAGCAGGCTAATCAGCGATGCTCAGAATTCGACAATATTAAGCTTATTGAAAGAAATGCAGATGAAACTCAGTTGGAGGTTGATAGCTGCCACTCTGCAACTTCTACTCAAGCTTTAGAATATATTCCTGATGTAAATCCAGCTTTGGATGAAATTACTCGCATACTGAAGCCAGGAGGAGCTTTCGTTAATGTTTCTATACTTTGGGACCACTTTAAATTCTATGGAGCAGAACAGAGGTTGAACGAAAAAATCCATGATGCATTCAGGGCACATTGTAGTCATCAAATGCTTCCAATGGAGCTTCCTGGGAAGCTGGAGCGTCGCGGCTTCAAAAACGTAAAAGACAAATCATTAGCTTTTGTTATTACGCGAAGAGATGACAACTCACCTGCTCTATACACAGAAGCTGTGATGGCAAGCTTTGCGCTAACTCAGGGCATATCTGAAGAGGAGGTTTCGGACTGGAGATCTCAGCTTAAAAAAGCTGAGGCTCGAGGCCGGTTTGGTTTTACAAGCTTCCCAGTTATCACCAGTGCTTATTTAGGCTGACTAACGCCAGAGAACATTTTATATCTGTGAGATTTGGAATTTTATATGTTTGGTGTTTTTGTAAATTCTGTTCTGCCTGTCGCCTCAATATTTTTCATTGGCCTTTGGATGGGCCGAAAGAATATCTTTCAACTAGCCGACGCCTCTTTATTTTTTAGGTTTGTGGGTCAGATTGCCGTTCCTGCAATAATCTTTAGCATCCTACTCTCTACTGATTTTTCAAGTTTAGACCTTAACCTTATTTGGCTCTATCTTCTGGCAGAATTCTTGGTTTATGGCCTCGGCTTTTTTATTGCTCGTTTTGCATTTAGGTTAAACATAGCGCATGCAATTTTGATTGGTATGGCATGCTCGTTTTCAAACCACGTTCTGTTTGTGCTGCCCATTTCCAATTTCATTTTTGACCCTATTGCCACATTACCAATACGGGGAGCGATTGCTATCGATTGTTTATCGTTAACATTGAGCACAGTTTGGCTTGACGTGGTAAACTCTTCGCGAAGTGGAAAGCCGTTTAGGTTCCTGAATCATTTGAAAAACCCTTTAATGATAAGTTTGTTAATTTGCTCTCCATTTGTGCTTGGGATAATTAACTCACCAACTATTTTCATGCGTTTGGCTGATTTTATCGCGCTGTCTGCTGCGCCATTAGCATTATTTGCCTCAGGCATTTTACTTTCAGAAAAGGTGAGTTTAAAGGGTCTAAAAATTGCATTCTTTATTACATGCGTAAAGACAATTATATATCCGCTAGTTGCCTTTTTGATAATGATAAAATTCTTGAATTATCCTTTTGATAGTGCACGTAGTATTCTAATGGTGGCCGCAGCGCCAGTGGGTTTAATGCCAATGACCTTTGCTAGCAAATATGGAGTAGAAACCTCCTCTATCGCCCTTGCCATGCTCTGGACATTCATTATTTCTCTTATACTCATCCCTATCATTGCAACAGTATGAGAAACTGTTCCTTGATATTATCAAATATTTGGTGAACAGGTCGGGGATATAGTTGTGCGGTCTGCGGCTCTTGGACCACAGTCCTTTGATGGGTTGGCAGAGACGTCTGACCGTGGTTTTATTTGTTAAGATGAAACGTTTTAAGGAATGTTCCAACAAGTTTTCGCATTCTTAACATCGAGTTGTCTATACCAGATCAACGAGGTGCCTGTGGTTAAAAGTCAGCAAGAAGCAAGCCTCATCCATGAGATTTGTATTTGGTTATTTTTCATCTGAGGATTGATATGACAGTTCCAGCATCAATGAAACACATCACTATTTTGGAGCCTGGAGGACCAGATGTCCTCGTCGTGCAAACAAGTGAAGTTCCAAAACTTTCTGAAAACGAAGTCTTGATTCGTGTTGAAGCGGCAGGTGTGAACAGACCAGACGTACTTCAGCGAAAAGGCAACTACAATCCGCCACCTGGCGCATCACTAATTCCCGGCCTTGAGGTGGCGGGCGAAGTTGTTGCTATTGCTCAGGGTGTTACAAGTTTTCAAATTGGAGATAAGGTTTGTGCGCTTGTTTCTGGCGGAGGATACGCAGAATATTGTGTTGCGCCAGTACCGCAGGTTCTCTCAATCCCCAAAGGGCTCTCAATTATTGAAGCTGCGGGAATGCCGGAAAATTATTTTACTGTCTGGACAAATGTGTTTGAGCGCGGTGGCCTTCAGTCTGGTGAGAAAATTTTGATACATGGCGGGTCAAGTGGCATTGGAACAACAGCTATTCAATTGGCGCATCAATTCGGAGCGGTGGTTATTGCAACAGCTGGTAGTGAAGCTAAATGTGCTGCGTGTGCAGGCCTTGGTGCGGAACACGTAATAAATTATCGTGAGCAAGATTTTGAAGCAAAAGTTGCGGAGTTCACAAATGGGAAGGGTGTGGACCTCATTCTTGATATGGTGGGTGGAGATTATATCCAAAAAAACATAGCCTGTCTGGCAGTTGAGGGCAGGTTGGTTCAGATTGCCTTCTTGCAATCATCAGTTAATGAAATCAACTTAATGCCTGTTATGTTGAACCGATTGACAATAACTGGATCGACGTTGCGGCCACGCACAATAGAGCAAAAAGGCGCAATTTCTTCACAACTTAAAGAGAGAGTGCTGCCGCTTTTTGAATTAGGGAAGTTAAAGATTATTGTTCACAAAACTTTTCCATTAGCTGAAGCTGCCGACGCACATCGGATGATGGAATCAAGCACACATATTGGAAAACTGATTTTGGATCTTTCTCAATAAATCAGGACACCGGCACCAAAAGTAAAGTTTCTTCTTTTTAGAAAAACGTTCGGAAAACAGCTCAATTCAAAGTTATTAGGACCTCTAACCGAGGTTACTGATTAGCTTTGGCAATCAGCTTTGGGTCTTGTTCAAGGGATGGGGGTTAAAAGAGCCAGGTCTGCGGCTCACAACCCGCGTTTCTACGATGGGTTGGCAAAGGCGGTGGGGGATAGTGTTGGATGCAGGATTTAGAATTTAAGTCCGTGTGCCTTAGGGATTGCTGAGCTGCGAAAGATGTTCTTTCACAAAGTCCATACGGTCTTTGCCCCAATAAAGCTGATCCTCAATGATGATTGAAGGAACACCAAAAACGTCACGCTCAATTGCCTTATTTGTAGAATCAATAAGTGCTTGCCTAACTTTTTCGCTTTCCGCGCAGGCTTCAAAGTCCACAGCGTTGACACCAAGGCTTTGTGCTATGGGCCCAAGTGATGAGTAATCTCCAATATTTCCGTCACCATCCTCCCAGTACGCACTAAAAATGGCCTCGATGAACTGCTCTTCCAGACCCCATTGGCGCATAGCGATGGCTCCCCGTAGTGCACGGCTAGTTTTGATAGGAAACGCCCGCGGTATATGAAACGGGAAGTCATACTTTTTTGCCCAGCGCATCAGGTCATCCCTGCGATTGCGTAATTTTGCTTTTGACTCCTTCATGACAGCATAATCGTTAGCTTTGAAAAAATAGCCTACATTAAATGGGTGCCAACAAATACTTGTTCCATATTGTTTGGCAATCGGCTTAATTAATTTAATTGCGAAGTAGCTGTTCGTGGAACCTAGATCCCAATAGAAATCAATAGTGGTAGACATCCAACGTTCCTCTTTGCCTAGTCTTTTGGTTCATTGTTTGAGAGAGAACTTACAGGCTGGTTTGCGCGTTGATCAGCGACCAAGACATTTTGGTCATGTAGTTTTTGAACGTCATCGGCGCTTAGCTCGCAAAATTCTTGCAAGATTGTAAAATTATCCTCTCCTAAAAGTGGCGCCTTGAGTCTCGTTTTATAGGTCCATCCTGAAAAGCTAGGAGGTTTCCCTGGGATTGAGAAATTTCCAAGGTAAGGGTCATCAATTTCTCGGATAGAGCCACGCTCACGCAAATGCGGGTGCTCGATTACTTCGTCCAGTTCGAGAACAGGCGCGGCAGGCACACGCTCCTTCCATAATGCGCTCAAGACAGCAGCCCGACCAGGTAGTGATGCCATCCAGTTTTCAATAATTTTTTCCAACTCATAGCGGTTTGTTCGCCGGTCTCGAGGGCTTTTGAATTTTGGGTCGTCCGCCAGCTGCGGCATATCCATAGCAGCGACAATTCGTTTCCACTGATATGGCATCACCATGATTTGAATATAACTGCCGTCGCCAGCGTCAAAAACGCCGGTCGGTCCACCATTAAAGTGCTGAGACCCTGACCGCGGAGGAATTGCCTCTTTGCCGCGAATGCTGACGCGAGGAATCAATTCTTCATGCATTTGAACATAGGTATCCAACAATGAGCAGTCGATATGTTGTCCTTCACCGTTCCGTTCGCGATGTAGCAACGCAAAGCCGACTGCCATAGCCGCTGAAACGCCGGTCGCACTATCACCCATTGCAATAGGTACTTGGACGGGTCCTCGGTCGCCCTCACCAATCGCCGAAGTAATGCCACCATAGGCAGAAGCCATATAGTCAAATCCAGGCTGAGTCGAAAGCTCTCCTGTTTGTCCCGCCATTGAAATAGAGCACATGACTATTCGTGGGTTGATTTCCTTTACGGTGTCATAATCTAAACCCATCCGCGCAACCGCCCCAGGTGCAAAGTTCTCAACTAACACATCGAACTTTGGTAGCATTTTTTTAAGCAAAGCCTGACCTTTTGGATTTTTAAGATCAATAGCGAGACTTCTCTTAGAATGATTATGTTGGATAAAATAAGTGCTTTGCGTGCAGTTCTCTAAATTCTTGCCACGTGCGCGCAGCCCGGATTGGCGGGCGTGGTCCCCAGTAGGCGATAGCTCGACTTTGACCACATCAGCACCCAGCTCTGCCATGATACGAGTACACGTTGGGCCAGCCACGAACTGGGTCAGATCAAGGACTCTAAAGCCGGTCAACATTGGCGTCATGATTTTATTCCTTTAGCTTTTTGATTGATTCTGGCAGGCTTCTCGTCGCCAAAAAGAAAGGACCATGCATCACCAGTTGGCTTAGATTTGTTACGCTGAAGCTCTTCTTTCATTACAGCTAAACCCCGCTGAACCCCAGGGCGCGCGCGAACTGCGCTATACCAGCGTTGCAAATTCGGGAAATCCGAGAGTGTCTGGCCCTGCCAACGGTATGGACGTATCCACGGATAAACCGCCATATCTGCAATAGAGTAATTTCCTGCTATGAATTCGGTTACCCTTAAACGGCGTTCGAGCACACTATAAATTCGCGCCGCTTCTCGGGTATATCTATCAATCGCATAAGGAATTTCGTCTTTGGCATACTTTCTGAAGTGATGTGCCTGACCTAACATCGGTCCGACACCCCCCATCTGGAACATGAGCCATTGCAATACTTCCATTCGGCCACGCACACTTTTTGGCAAAAACTGCTCGGCCTTCTCCGATAGAAACATCATGATTGCGCCGGACTCAAAAATTGTAATGGGCTTCCCATCCGGCCCGTCGTAATCAACCAAGACTGGGACTTTTCCGTTTGGGTTTAGATCAGTGAACCGGTCTTCAAACTGCTGACCTTTGCCGATATGAACACCAATAACGTTGTAGGGAAGCATCAACTCTTCAAGCAAGATGCTTACTTTGTAGCAATTGGGTGTTGGCCAAAAGTAAAGATCAATCATCGTTTATCCCTGTCACTGTCACGCCGTATCGGTTGAATTGGATGGCCCAAATCGGCATCTTTCCCGAGCCAATGCTTAATAACAGAGGCAGTATGCTCCCCATGCCCAGCGGCAGGGATGTTATTTGTAGTGTCTGCAAATGAGAACTTAAGTGGGAAACTTGCGCCCAGAGGTCCAGTTGCTTTTGGTAACTGCGGGTGAGTAACAGACTGCAGCAGGTTGCGTTGTTTGAGCTGTGGCCAACTCTGTAAATCTGATACTGAACGTACAGGACTACAGGGAATGCTCTGTTGTGCACATCGTTCAACGATATTTTCAACTGGTAATTTTTCTGTCCATTCGGCGACTATACAATCAACCTTAGTGTTGTTGGCAATGCGCCACCCCGGGTTCATGAAATTATCGTCCAATTTAAGTTCTTCTCTACCCATTAACGTAAGCAAATTGATCCAGTCGGCATCGGTAGCCGCGCCCAGTGCTACAACACCATTCGCTGCTTTGTAGGTGTTAAAGGGTGAAAATCTCATTATCCGGTTGCCTTGCCGAACGGGTAGGCCGAGATCATTATAGCAGTCCCATGGTTCGTCATACATCAGTGCAGTAAGGCAGTCTGTCATGGACACATCTATAAATTGTCCCATTCCTGTTTTGGTACGATGAAACAATGCGCCCAAGATTCCAAGGACTGCAAAGGTCCCCGAAACTCCATCTGATATCGGAGACCCTGTCTTGTATGCCAATCCATCCGGGTCACCCGTTACGCTCATTATCCCGGAACTTGCTTGAACCATTAGGTCATACGCTTTCCGATCCCTCTCAGGGCCATCGTTACCAAATCCCGTGATTGAGCAGTATATCAATCCAGGATTCACCCCTTTAAGGGCCTCATAGTTCACACCCAGCCTTTTTGTGACGCCAACGCGAAAATTTTCGACAATCACATCAGCTTTTGATGCAAGCTGTTTGAATAACATAAGCCCATCATCCGATTTCAGATCTATGGTGATCGATTTTTTCCCACGGCCTCTTTTTAGGTATGCAATGCCGAGATCTTCGTCGGTCTGTTTTGTCAACGACACACCATTTGGCCCAAAAAACGGGGGTGCACTTGCAGCTGGATCCACCCTTTTTGGGTCATCAACCCGAACTACGTCCGCACCAAGATCGGCGAGGAATAATGTTGCTTGCGGTCCTGACAGATACCGGGTCAAGTCCAGAACTTTTACCCCAGAGAGAATGCGAGCATTGGCAATTTCACCAATTTGGCTCTTTTGCTTTTTTTGTTTAGCTTTCATACCTAATCATCAGTACGCTGATGAATTATGTCTATTTATTATTGATACAATTTGTGTATGCAAAATTGTTATAGTATGTTTTATCGATGCAATCTTCTTTACCGGATATTAGCTTCAAACAATTAAATGCTATCGTGTCCCTGGCGCGCTTTGGGAGCTTCATCGCAGCCGCCAGTTATCTTGGGCTTTCGCAACCAGGTCTGACCCGCATAGTCCAGCAGGCGGAGAAAAAGCTGGGGGCAAAACTCTTTATTCGAAGCCAACGGCGAGTTGCTCTCACACCTGCAGGCGAAGAATTCTTGCCATTTGCCGAGCATATGGTGGGTGAGCTAATCAAGCAGGCAGAACTCATTCAAACTAGACAAGGTCTGCCAGAGACGAAATTGAACATCGCTTGTTTGATGTCAATTTCACATGTTGTGCTACCAAGAGCGTTAGTCGAATTTCGTAAGGCGTATCCACAAGTTGATTTCGAAGTTCGAGAGGGACTTGGAACGTTTGTGAATGAGGAAGTCCGGAAGGGGAGTGTGGATTTTGCGATTGGAAACGCAGATGATCACCCTCCGAATGTTGTCATGGAGTCAGTGATGGAAGAAACCCTGTGTGTTGTGTTTTGCAGGGGGCATCCACTCGCAACTAAAAAAGTTCTGCGTTTATCGGACTTAAAAGAGCTTTCGATAATCTCTATGCCAACGGATTCTGGCCTTCGCCGTCTCATAGAGAATTCCGCGCTTAAGCAAGGGTTTAAGCTGAACAATAACGTTGTCACAAATCAATACAGTTCGCTATTTAGTTTTGTGGATAATGAGCTGGGCGTTGCCATTGTCCCAACGTCAGCATTACCCTCTAATCACGATGATTATCTTGTTTCACGGCTACTGGCGCCCACCATCACACGAAGAATATGCGTAATGCATTTGGCGGAGCGCCCTCTCGACGCGACCTCTGAGGCTTTCCTGCGCACCCTTCGCCCTCTTTTGGCAGAGGCTGTGATTGGTCCTCACTGAGAAAACAAATTCGAATGCCTGCTTTAGCTAATTTGCTAACATTGAGCCACGTTTCGAGCGTTTTCAGCATTATTTTTTGTGGTTTAGCTGTTGTTTGAGTATTGGGGGCAAACCTAAAGTAAAGTCAATTATGGCAATATAACACAACTCCACGGACCGCGGTTCTTGGCCCTCCAACCTTGAACCTTGGCTGTCTAGACAAGTGAGCTACCAACTTTGCCCATAGTGTTTTCTGTGGGTTTTTTATTTTCAGATTTCAAAATCAACTCCCGTGCCGACTTAAAAGTGTCTTAGTGTCTTGTAAGTGTCTTGTCTACAACCGTTGCTGTGCAAGGGTTAAGACACTTGAGACACCTAAGACACCACTTTTCAAAAATTTTTATAAAAAATTAAAGGGCGGAAAAAACTTTATAGTAATGTGCATTTTATGCTGGGATGCTCTTAGCTCATCTTGCCTGCACACATATCATCTACAAGTTTCTGTATGTCATCTGAACGCCACACAGTGGTATTCGCTCCAATCTTGATGGGTGAGGGGTATTTGCCGTCCTTTACGCCCTGCCACCACGCTGAGCGCGAGAGAGGAATGATAGGTGGATGTGTTTTATCGCCAATGATGTGCTTGAGCCGCAGCAGTGTTGGCTGAACAGGGTTATTATCATTCATGCTGTGCTTCCTCTTACAAGCTGAATGACTTCAGGTTGCTGCCCATATAGATAAGCAGCCCAGTCATTCATAAGCTGTCGTCTCTTCTCAAACAGATTGCCGCGCCTGTAAGCTGCTTCAACGGCATTAGGAATACTGTGTGCTAACGCCATCTCAGAGACTTCATTTGGGTAATTAGTTGTCTCTGATGCCCAATCTTTAAAACTAGAGCGAAGACCATGTGTGGTTGTATCAAGCTGAAGCCTCTTTTGAAGAACTAGTCGAAGCGTGTTATCTGAGAGTGGTTTGCCTGTGGCAGAACTTGGGAAGAGCAGGGGGCTATTACCATCGTTCAGCTTTGCGTCCTGAAGAATTTTCAGGGCCTGTTTTGATAGGGGAACCTGATGTTCTTTTCCGGCTTTCATCCGGTTTGCAGGAACAACCCATTTGTTCAAATTGAAATCAATCTCATCCCATTTGGCATTTAAAACTTCCTTCTGCCGTGATGCAGTCAGAATTAAGAATTGAAGTGATAGTTTAGTTGATGTTTGAATCTCAAGACTCTGTAATGCTGTTATAATATTGTGTATTTTAATATAAGGCAGGGCTTTAAAATGACACTCAGAAGCTTTTAGTCTTGGTAGAGCTTGTTCAGCTAACTCAACAGGATTATCACCTGTGTAATATGCCTGAGCCTTAGCCCACTTCATTATATAACTTAAACGCTGTTTCAGCTTCTTTGCTGTGTCAGTTTTTTCTGTCCAAATTGGTGCAAGGACAGACAAAATATCTGCTGATGTGATGCCTGAAATAGGCTTATGTCCTATGACTTTAAATACGTGGTTCTCAAGAGTAGCTAGCCACTGCTCTGCATATTTCTCACTCTTGAATGTTGGAGCTAGAACCTGATGGGCAGATAACGTCACCTCATAAAAGCTCAATCGCTCACCTTCTTGAAGCTTTTTAAGCTGCCTTGGATCGCCGCCATCTTTAGCTGTCTTCTTATTCGACTGCGCTGTAAGCCGAGCTTCTTCTAACGTTACAAGCTTTGTGCTGCCTAGGCCCAAGTCACAACGTTTACCCCTGATTGTGAGTCGTTGTTCCCAGCGTTTGCTTCCTGTTGGCTCTACGATCAAGTAGAGACCCAGCCCGTCGCTATACTTTCCAGGTTTATTTGTTTTTTTAACAAAGAGCGCACTTAGCTTATGCGCAGCGTGAGAGGACATAAACTCACCCCACAATTTACTTAAGATTCTACAGGACAGTAATGGACAGGTCCATCACTTTTATGCCCATAAATCCCCAGAAAACATGGGATTATTGGGCATTAAAGTTAATAAAAGGTAACATGTAAAAGAGGAGTATGGCGGAGGAGGAGGGATTCGAACCCTCGAAGGGCTTTCACCCTTGCCGGTTTTCAAGACCGGTGCATTCAACCGCTCTGCCACCCCTCCACAAATTGAGGTTTTAAATCAACCTTGTGTAAACTTGATTAGTCAACCAGGTTACTGATGTCAACGCTGATTTTTATGGATATGAACATACTTTTAAAACAGTCAAGTTCTTGATTCATAGATTTGATATGATTGAACTAGTTTTATGTGTATCTCATTGATTGTTTGTTGCTCTAGAAGAGGAGGCGAATTAGTGTACTTGAGTTAGAGCGAAGTCTTTGTAGAAATGGTAAGAGGAACAAATGACAAACTGCAGGAATTCAGAGTACAATAAGTATTGGAGTAATTATTGTTCCAAAATAATTTTTATCTGCATCTGTGTCTTTTCCACTGCTGTTTCTCCCAGCTTTGCATCTACAATACCGAGCTTCGAAGCGTGGCAGGCTGAACTTCGAACTGAGGCACTCTCGAAGGGCATTTCGCCAGACGTCTTTGATAATGCTTTTGTTGGCTTGCAACCTTTAAAGCGAGTAATAGAGCTTGACCGAAGCCAGCCTGAATTCACAATGACACTAGACACTTATCTGTCCAAAGTTGTTTCTAAAACGCGTGTTAAAAATGCCCGTCAGAAACTAACTGAACATAAAAAGATATTGGACGAGGTATCTAAAAAATTTGGTGTTCAGTCACGTTTCATCGTAGCTCTGTGGGGTATTGAAACAAATTTTGGACAACACACTGGCGGTTTTCCGGTCATCGCAGCACTGGCAACGCTAGCTCACGATGGGCGTCGGTCATCTTATTTCAGAGGTGAATTACTAAATGCCCTGCAAATCATTGAAGAGGGACATATTACATCAAAGAATATGAAGGGATCATGGGCAGGAGCAATGGGACAAAGCCAATTTATGCCCTCCAGTTTTTTAAGTTATGCATATGATTATAATGGAGATGGGAGACGCGATATTTGGAACACGCGTAACGACGTATTTGCCTCAATTGCGAATTATTTAGCATCTGTTGGTTGGCGTGATGATATTACTTGGGGCAGAGAAGTCATTATTCCGAGCACACTCAATGCAAAAAACCTCTCAGAAAAAAAGACAGTAAAACAAATGGCTGAATGGCAGACACTAGGAGTGAGGCTAACGGATAGAAGTGATTTGCCTAAACGTGACTTGAAATCACGCTTAGTTTTGCCAGAGAGAGGGCAGGGGCGGGCGTTTCTTGCCTATGAAAATTATAATAATATTCTAAAGTGGAATCGTTCCAATTTTTTTGCCATTGCAGTTGGTAGTTTGGCAGACCAAATCCGGGCATATGAATAGGTTAAGTTAGGCAATAACTGGGCGTTCTGTGCTTGAAAGAAATAAAATAAGACAGGTATATAGTGATGAGCTTATCTCAATCATCTAGATTTTTTCTGCGGCTTTTTGCGGTGCTGATTGGTTTAAGTTCTTGCACAACTGCGGAGCTTGCAATCGATTTAGCCAAAAAAAAATATCGAGACAAAGCTGATGAAGAAGTGTCAGATACTAATGTTGTAGCGCAGCCTCATTATAAAGTAGGTAACCCCTATCAAATTGCAGGCAAATGGTATTATCCGGAGCGTGATTTGCGCTACGATCATACCGGAATTGCATCATGGTATGGGGACCAGTTTGCAGGTAAGCTGACTGCAAATGGTGAAATATTTGATCCAGAATTGGTTTCTGCTGCGCACAAAACATTACCGATGCCTTCTGTAGTTCGTGTTACCAATTTGGATAACGGCAAGTCACTTGTTGTCAGAATAAATGACCGCGGACCTTATGTCGCTGGCCGAATAATTGATATGTCCAGAGCCGGAGCACGCCTGCTGGGGTTTAAGGATGAAGGTATAGCCAGAGTAAGGGTTCAGTTGTTGACAGAACAATCTTTGCGACTCGAAAAATTGGCAAAAGAGGGTCAATTTCCATTACTAACAGACAATAACGATCGGTCTTTACCCCAGACTGTTGCTGCAAGTAAACCAAATGTCAGTCTGAGAGCAAAAACCACAAGAGCACTCGCGCAAAAACCAAAATCCAGTTCATCTGCTGTTGATTTACTCGCCTCTTCGCGTGGAATAAATGTGGTGGAAACAAGCCCTGTAGAAACGGATATTTGGGTGCAGATTGGTGCTTTTCATAGTGAAATAAATGCACAGAACTTAATAAAACAATTCTCAGAGCTCAGTTCAGGGGATATTTTCCAAATCAGTAAGGATGGTCGCATATTATATCGAGCTCGACTTGGTCCCCTTTCTTCAGTGAATGAAGCAGATAAGTTGCTGCATAAAATCTTGCAACGTGGATTTGACGGGGCAGAAATCGTTGTTGACTAAGTAAATCATCTGAGTCGGCAGCTTGTTGCTTTATTTCGTCGTGTTTTTGGTTACAATCGGCGTAATTTTTCGTCTTCTTCATTTAGACGAGCCCGTTTTTTGCCTTTAAAGGCAGTGCTAAGAATGACCAATATGAAAGGAGCTGATATGTGCGGTAGTTCATATCAACAAGCGATAATAAAAGTGAAACTAATGGTTCAGGTTTGGATGGCGCTATTCGGGTTTATATGCGTTGTATTAATCATTTCCTTACCAGCGCGGGCATCAGCAAACATTCCTACTACTGCAACTTTTGTGTACGTTACCGATTTTTTATCTGGCCGTGTTTTAATGGAAAAGCAAAAAGATGCTCCAATGAAGCCAGCATCTATGGCAAAAATCATGACAGCTTACATCGTCTTTGACAGAATTGCAGAGGGAACTTTAGCTCTTACTGATCAATTTATTGTTTCTGAAAAAGCTTGGAAAATGGGCGGATCTCGTTCGTTTCTGCAGGCTGGTCGTTCTTATTCATTGGATGAACTTCTTCATGGTGTGATTGTGCAGTCTGGAAATGATGCTGCGGTTGTCATTGCTGAGGGTATTTCAGGAACTGAAGATAATTTTGCAACTGAGATGAATCTGACGGCTGCCAAATTGGGCATGAAAAATACTACTTTTACTAATTCAACAGGCTGGCCGGACCCTAATCTTACCACAACAGCGCATGACCTTGCCCTTCTTTCTACGGCAATCATAAAAAATTTTCCGGCTGACAAATTTCCTGAACTTTACCCAATTTTTAAGAAAAAAACATACACGTTAAATGGTATCAAACAAGGTAACAGGAACCCGCTACTTTATGGAAAACCTTCTCAAAGCAAGGGTGTTGATGGCTTAAAAACCGGTTATACTTCCGAGTCAGGATATGGGCTTGTGGCTTCAGCTGAGCGTGGTGGCCAACGAGTAATAATGGTATTGAATGGAATGAATTCAAAAAAAGAGAGGTCAGCTGAATCACGACGGCTTCTGGATTTTGTTTTTCGAGAATACAAGAATTATGAATTTTTTAAATCCGGAGAAATTATTGACAAAGCAGAGGTTTGGTTAGGAGATGCGCATCATGTCTCGCTCGTACTGGAAAATGGCTTCTCAAAAGTTCTATCCCGCGCCGAACGAGCCAAGACGGAATTACGTTTGAATTGGGCTGGTCCAGTAGCTGCACCGATCAGCAAAGGTCAGCAAATTGGTGAACTTATTGTAACTATTGATTCTACTGTCGCAGACAGGCTCCCCTTGTTAGCGGCTGAAGATGTTGGTCAATTAGGAATGCTGGATAGAATTGGTGAGGCACTTAAGTATCTTATTTTTGGCGCACCTGTGATTGCTCCTCCTGAAAAGTAATTTTGACTTAAGTAGGAAATAGAATGATGCCTGGGTTGTTTATAACATTGGAAGGTGGAGAAGGTAGCGGCAAGTCAACGCAAGCAAGCCTTCTAAAAAATTGGTTTGCAGAATTATTTCCTGGGCGCGAAATTGTAGTGAGCAGGGAACCGGGTGGAACTGATCAGGCAGAGGAAATACGGGAAATTCTGGTTAATGGTGCAGCAGACAAACTAGCTGTGCAAACAGAAGCTCTACTGATGATCGCTGCTCGGACAGAACATGTTCTGAAAGTTTTGAAGCCGGCTTTGATGCGAGAAGCCATTGTGATATGCGATCGCTTTTCTGATTCAACTCTGGTATACCAGGGCCTTGCTCATGGAAAAGATGTCGAACTACTCCGTTCAATTCACCAATTTTGCTTCGCCGATTTACGCCCAGATATGACCTTTGTCCTGGATGTTCCTCCAGAACAGGGACTATTACGTGCAGAAACCAGGATAAAAAAACAAAATAGCGAGAGCAGGTTTGAAGAAAAAGGCTTATCCTTTCATCAAAGTGTCCGTGACGGTTTCATAAAATTAGCAAAGAGTGAGCCAGACCGTTTTGTTATTGTTGATGCAAGAGGCACGGCTGAGGAAACAGATGGGTTGGTTAGAAAGCATATTTTTAAATGGTTGCAGGAGCAGGGTGCATCTAACCCACAGAAACTAGATTTGTAATGACAGAGTCTTCGGCTGAATATCCTGCAGATTATGTCGTGCCAGATTTGAAGGGGCACCATCATCTGTTGGACAGATTTTTTACATGCCTGTCTAAGGGCAGCCTTCATCATGCCTGGTTGATGAGCGGTCCTGAAGGCATAGGAAAGTTCAAAGCATCGCTTCATATTGCAGCCTGGCTCCTATCTCTTCCAAAACTGTCCAAGGAGAGTCTAATTAATGACACAGGATCCCTTTGTATTCAAAATCCAGATAAGCTTTGTTTTAACCAACCAGATATCAGACTGGCCATCAACCAAACTCACCCAGACCTGCTAGTTATAGAACCAAGTGAGGATGATAAAAATAAATCCGGTTTTATAAAAACCAACCAGATCCGAAAATTAAGAAGTTTTTTTGCTCATAGTGCTGGGAGGGAGGGATGGCGAGTCGCTATTATCAACAGCCTTGATCTCGTAAATCGCAATGGTCAGAACGCCATGCTTAAAATCCTGGAAGAACCTCCTCAGCGTTCTATCCTGCTTGTCTTAAGTCATAAGCGGAAGGGTATACTGCCCACTGTTAGGTCGCGATGTATGCATGCCGCAATGAGCCGGCTTAATTTACCTGATACACAAAACATCCTAAAGAACATATGGCCAGCCGGTGATGAAAATCATATCGCCCTGCTTGCGAGATTATGTGAAGGTTCGCCAGGACAAGCTCTCAATCTGGAACAAGCTGAAGCTCTACCCTTGTTTGAAACAAGCTGCTATCTTTTGTTTGATGAAGCAACCCGATCGCAGGATTTATGGGACATTGCACATAAATGGGGTCCAGAAGGAAATAAAGGCAGAATAGTGCGCATGGCAGCTTTATATCTTTTTGAAAAACTTATCTCGCGAGCATCTCTTAGAGCAACCGGCAATCAAAACTATGAGAGTGAATTTGACACAATACCCTTTATAAAAAATACGATTGAGGTACTTGCAAGCCGGCATGATGCACATACGCTTGCTAATTTTCATCAGGCTTTTTGCTCAGAGATTAGACAAGCAGAACGTCTTTTCCTTGATTTCACCCCTATATTTGCAAATTTTCTATGTAAATTACATAGCCAAACGCTCCCTGAATAGGGTATTACCACATCGTATACATGAAGGGTGTTTCACGCAGACAGCCATCAGCATGTTTGGTTATTTGACTGGATAATTTGTTTAGTAAAAGCTTTATAAAAAAATGAAACCTTATTATCTGACAACGCCGATCTATTATGTTAATGACAAACCACATATTGGCCATGCATATACGACCTTGGCATGTGATGTGCTGGCACGTTTCAAGCGGTTAGATGGCTATAGTGTGAAATTTCTGACCGGTACAGATGAGCATGGGCAAAAGGTACAAGCAGCAGCTGAGAAAGCAGGTGTTTCGCCGCAAGAATTTACGGATACCGTTTCTCAAAATTTTCGTGACCTCCTAGTTGTTATGAATTTTTCAAATGATCAGTTTATTCGAACAACCGAAATACGTCATTACAAATCGTGTCAAGCGATCTGGAAACGTCTGATGGATAAGGGATTTATAACTTTAGACAAATATGAGGGCTGGTACTCTGTTCGTGATGAGGCTTTTTTTACAGAAACTGAGTTGGTTGATGGTAAAGCCCCAACCGGTGCCCCCGTTTCATGGGTTGAAGAACCTTCTTATTTTTTCAATTTATCTGAATGGCAACAACCACTTCTTGACTATTACGAAGCTAACCCAGATTTTATCGCTCCTGAATCAAAACGAAAGGAAGTCATCAGTTTCGTATCTGGTGGTTTAAAAGACCTATCCGTTAGCAGGACAACATTTGATTGGGGGGTGCCTGTACCAGGCCATCCAGAACACATCATGTATGTCTGGCTTGATGCACTGACAAATTACATAACTGCACTTGATTGGCAGGAGCAGGGGGCAGAGTTCGAAAAATTTTGGCCTGCTGATTTACATTTGGTAGGAAAAGATATACTTCGCTTTCACGCAGTCTATTGGCCCGCATTTCTGATGGCAGCAGAGTTGCCCCTACCTAAACGGGTTTTTGCACATGGTTGGTGGACAAACGAGGGCCAAAAAATATCAAAATCTTTGGGAAATGTTATTGACCCATTACGGTTAGTTGATGAATTCGGCTGTGACCAAACTCGGTACTTCTTGCTAAGAGAAGTACCTTTTGGACGCGATGGAGACTTTGTGCGAAGTTCGTTTATTCAGCGTATTAACAGTGACTTGGCAAACGATATTGGTAATTTATCTCAACGGACTCTATCCTTTGTATTTAAAAACCTTGAGGGTATTCTACCTGCGGTTCCCAATTTATTGCAGCATGAAGACGAACAACTGCTCGTTGCAGCTGATGGGCTACTGGACACTGTGCGAACATCTTACGACCAACAAGCTTTTCATGATGGCCTAAAGCAAATCTGGGAGGTTGTAGCTGCTGCAAACCGCTACATTGATCAGATGGCGCCATGGGCGTTGCGCAAGACCGATCCGAAAAGAATGGCCGATGTTCTGGGCGTTCTGCTCGAAACCATTAGGCAGGTCGCTATCCTGTTACAACCAATCATGCCAAACAGTGCAGAACAGCTTTTAGATCAGTTGAAGGTCAAATCAGACGAACGCAATTTTGATAGGCTAGGCGGTTCAGACCGCCTTATCGCTGGACGTAAAATTGATAAGCCATCTGGAGTATTCCCTCGCTTTAGTGAAGACGAGACATCCTGATGGAAAATGAGTTTTCAATTATTGATTCCCACGCTCATTTGGATTATCCACAATTCGAAGGCAAAATAGATGAAGTACTATCTCGCGCCAAGGCATTGGGTGTAACAGAGGTGATTTCAATTGGGGTAAAGCTCAGTGCAGCTGACGGACCTCGCCGACTGGCTGAAGCCTATGATAATGTCTGGTTTAGCGCTGGCATTCACCCCCATGAGGCTTCTTCTGAGCCCGACGCCTGTAATTTGCAAGCTATTCTGGTTGCAGCCGATCACCCTAAATGCGTGGCTATAGGCGAGGCTGGATTAGATTATTTTTACGATAATGCTCCCCGTAAGGTTCAGGCGGAAAGTTTCAGGATTCAAATAGAGGCTGCTCGCCAGACAGGAAAGCCCATCATTGTGCATGCCCGTGATGCTGATGCTGATATTGCAGAAATTCTTGAAACAGAGATGTCGAAGGGCACATTCACTGGTGTATTGCACTGTTTCAGTTCTGGGGCTGAGTTGGCAAGACGAGCGATTGATATCGGTTTTTATATCAGTTTTTCAGGCATTCTGACCTTTGGGAAAGCACAAGAATTGCGCCAAATTGCAAGTGAATTACCTGCTGAGCGCCTGCTTGTAGAGACAGATTCACCCTATCTTGCCCCAACGCCTTTTCGTGGTAAAACAAATGAACCAGGCTATACGCGCCATGTTCTAGAAAGGTTGGCTGAAGTGCGAAACACCTGCACAGAACGAATGGCAGAGCAAACCAGAGAGAATACTTTGCGTTTATTTGCAAATATGTCAGCGGCAAAGGCAGTCAGATAAATGGGGCTACTCACTGTGACTATGCTGGGCTGCGGTACCTCTGTGGGCATTCCCTGTCTTGGACGGGCAGGCTGGGGAAAGTGTGATCCAAATGAGCCTAAAAACAGACGTCAGCGTTGCGCTTTGTTAGTGCAAACTGAGACAACTAATATCTTGGTTGACGCCGGACCTGATATCCGTAATCAGTTGCTACCTCATAATTTGACAAAAATTGATGCAGTATTAATCACACACACCCATTCAGATCATGTTGCAGGCCTAGATGATTTACGAGTTTTTTACTGGCCAGATCAAGTAAAGGTGCCATTATACGCGACAGCCCATCACGGGTCAGATATTACGGGTCGAGTTCCATATATGTTTGAAAAGAGTCTTAGTTCGCCATCTTATTTTCAACCACCTTTGGAGATGCGGACAATTACGGCTGGCGAAACGATTGAGATTGGTGATGTAAATATTAATGTCTTATATCAGAAACACGGACTAACTAACTCACTTGGTTTTGTTTTTAACGGTGTTTGTGGTTATTCAACTGATCTAAATGATATGCCTGAAGAAAGTTTTTCAGCTCTTGCTGGCGTTCCATTGTGGATTGTAGAAACGCTGCGTGAGCAACCTCATCAGGCTCATGCGCATTATGATTTGACCTTCTCTTGGATTGACCGTGTTAAGCCAAAACAGGCTGTTCTTACTCATCTTGGCCTAGAGGCCGATTACCATAAATTAAAAAGCATTTGTCCTGACGGGGTTGAACCAGGATATGATGGCATGCGGTTCGAGTTAGAACACTGATCAAAATAATACATAATATACATTATGCGACATTTATAAGCCGTTACACATGGGGCCGTTGGATTATACATCGGTAGGAATTTTGCTCATTTGGATTTAGGGGAAAGAAAAATATGGACGACCTAAATCTCAATTTTTTGGCTTTCGCCTATGAAGTACAATTAAGCTTCACTCTCTCATAATGAAAGATGCAAAATATTCAATTAGCTGTTAATTTCTTCGATATCAAATATGCCATATAGAACCGAAATACTAAAATTTCGTGTAACTGGCTATTCCAAATCAGAGGGGTTTTCGTATCTATTTAAAAATTGACGTATAATAATATTGATTAGACCATAAAGAGACATGGATAACGCGCCCAACGTGAATAACGCAGCAAACATTAAATCTGTTTTTACCCGACCATTTGCCAAAAGCATGAGATAGCCCAGTCCTTCAGATGAGCCCACCCACTCTCCTATAATGGCGCCTATCGGGGCATAAACGGCTGCCAATCTGACACCAGATAACAATGATGGCATCGCAGCTGGAATTTTCAAGTAAAATAGCGTGCGTAGATTTGTGGCTTGCATGACCGTGGCCAGATCAAGCAGGCCAGGGGGTGTTTTTCTCAGTCCATCGAAAAAAGCAGACGTAACAGGAAAATAAATGATTAAAACAGCCATAGTGATCTTGGAAATTAATCCATAGCCGAGCCATAGAGTAAGAACGGGTGCCAGCGCAAATACAGGTATAGCTTGGCTGAACACGAGTATTGGACGCAAAAACAATCTGGCGGTTGGTGACATTTCAAGCTGTAGAGCGGTTGCTATACCTAATAAAATACCAACCATAAGACCCAGCATCACCTCTGTAAATGTGACCAGCCCATGTTCTGCAATTAAACGCCAATCTTCAACAAAGGCTGCATAGACAAGTGCAGGTGGCGGCAGAATAAAACGCGGCACATCTGTAATCAGGACCACCACCTGCCAGACAATAATCAGGCCAATAAGTGCGCCTAAACTGTAAATAAACCCTGAATTCCATAATTTATTCTGTTTCATCTATCTGCTCTTTTACTCTGCCGGATCTGTGTCATCAATGCGGACTGGAGCGCAAACATGGCTTTATCATCAATGGATTTAGGGAAAGGCGGTGACAGCGCGGCTATAGAATTTACAGAACAGTCCTGTAACAGATAGATAGACTGGCACAGGCGCACCGCCTCACCCGGATCATGCGTCACCAAAATGACAGTCTGATCTTTGAACTGTTCTGCAGCCAAATCCTGCATATCTGTGCGTGTGCGGGCATCAAGCGCAGAGAAAGGCTCATCAAGCAATATTATTGATTTTTGCTCCATCAAGGTGCGGGCGAGTGCCACCCGTTGCCTTTGCCCACCAGACAAAGACTGCGGGCGTTTCTGGGCATGCTGGATAAGCCCCACTTGTTGAATGACACGTTTCGCTTTTGTCTTGTTACCTCCCTGCCCGCGCAATCTTGCGCCAAGACAAACATTCTGAACTACATCTGCCCAGTCAAGAAGCAAATCATCCTGAGCCATATAGCTAACACAGCTTGACAGGCTGACTTGTGTTGAAGACGTAATCGAACCAGTAAAGTCAGCAGCCGTATCTAACCCTGCAATAAGTCTTAGCAGGGTTGATTTTCCTGAACCTGACGGGCCAAGTAAAGCTGTCCATTGCCCGGCCTTTATCGTCAGATTCATATCATTCAATATAGCTTTTCCAGATATTGTGATGCTGCCATTTATATGAACGTCATTATGAACAGGCTGATGATTTAGGTTGACCATGCGTTAAATCTATATCTAATCAGCGCTGATATCGATCGCGATGTCCGAAATGTCAGCCTCTGAGGTAATTAAGCCAGAATTTTTCAAGAAGGATTGAAAATCAAGATAACGCCCTTTATCAAAAGCAGCTGGACGCAATGCGAAGCGAGGCAAAGTATCTACCCATGCCCGTTCATTCAGTTCATTCTGCAATTCTTTCGCTGTTCCTGAAAAAATTTCCCAACTTTTTACAGGATTATTGATGATATATTGCGTGGCCAGTTCTGTAGCCTTAATAAACCGTCTTATCTGCTCAATATTCATTCGCGTGGGATTGGCTACATAAATTAGCTCATCATAGGCTGGTATTCCCTCTTCCTCCAGAAAGAAACAGCGTCCCTTCTCGCCTTCAATATCCATCTGATTCAACTCAAAGTTACGAAATGCCCCAATAACGGCATCAACCTGTCCCGACATTATCGCCGGGGATAGAGAAAAATTGACATTGATCAGCTCAATATCATCAAGGTCAACACCGTGGGGGCTAAGAATCCCGGATAAAAGGGCCTCTTCCACACCTGCAACAGAAAACCCAATTTTTCGTCCCTTTAGATCTGCGAGGGTTTTTATAGGCCCCTCTTCCAGAACAAGAAGACAATTCAGGGGTGTAGCGACCAGAGTACCAATTCTGACTAGAGGCAGACCTTCTGCAATCTGAAGATGTAATTGTGGCTGATAGCTGATAGCGATATCTGCCTGTCCGGCTGCCACTAGCTTTGGCGGTGCAGAAGGGTCTGCCGGGGCAATAATCTCAACATCAAGACCCTGATCCGCAAAATACCCATTTTCCTGAGCGATGATTAGCGGTCCATGATCTGGGTTTACAAACCAATCCAAAAGAACAGTCATCTTCTCTGCTGCACAGATCGGGCGCCCCAAAAAAGTAAATATACATAAAAAAATCAAAAAATTTCTTTTATTCATTGTGCTCTGTTTCCTTATTTAAATTTTGTTTAACTTGTTGCAGGGAATTATCTGTCCACAGGTGATGGAAATGATGGATTGGGCCATGTCCAGCCCCAACGGTAAGGCTGTCAGCTTCTGAAATGGCGGCTGTGACAAAGGCCTTTGCTGTTGCACAGGCCTGTTCAGGCCTTAGGCCCTTCGCACAATTTGCTGCAATTGCAGCGGATAGGCTGCATCCAGTACCATGCGTATTTTTTGTCCGTAGTCGCGTAGCCTCAAACCACCGCATCTCTGTCTTGCTCATAAACAGGTCAGGGCTGTAAGGGCCATCAAAATGCCCGCCTTTTAAATAAATGGCTCGTGGCCCTAGAGTCAGAAGCTCCTCGGCCTGCTGAAACATTTCATCTTTATTCTGCGCTGTCTTCCCATTTAGAAGAGCTGCTGCCTCTGGTAGATTCGGCGTCAAAATATCTGCCAGCGGCACTAATTCTTCACATAAACATGACATAGCCTCTTCAGCAAGCAGGGGTGCCCCCCCTTTAGCAATCATAACAGGATCAAGAATTACCGGCACATTTGATAAGATCCTAACTTCCTCTGCAACTGCTTTTGCAATCACCGCATCAGCAATCATGCCAATTTTGATCGCATCTATCCTCACATCTGCGGCTACCATTCTGATTTGCTCACCAACAAAATTTGGAGATGGTTTGTGAATTTGTGATACGCCGGTTGTATTCTGTGCGGTCAGGGCAGTGATGACGGCCATACCGTAGACACCCTGCGCCGAAAATGACTTTAAATCAGCTTGAATACCTGCGCCGCCAGACGGGTCAGACCCGGCAATTGATAGAGCATTATAAATCATAATTCCCCCTCTGCACGCTTTAAACTGGCTAGCAGGTTACTTGCCGATTGTTCTGGATCAGGCTGACCACAAATGGCAGAGACCACCGCAACACCCTCTGCGCCTGCAGCCAGCGCGGCCGTGCAGTGTTCTTCCTTTAACCCTCCAATCGCAACAGCTGGTACAGTTAAGCATGAACATAAACGCTTCAAGCCAGTAAACCCTATGGGTATTTTATGATCTCGCTTTGTTTGAGTAGCAAAGACAGGCCCTGCCCCTGCATAATCAATTATTGCAGGGTCGAGGTTTAACGCCGTGGCCTCTGTTTCCACAGATAATCCCAGAATTCTATCTGGCCCAATAAGCTGCCTGACTTCTGCAGCATCCATATCTTCCTGTCCAATATGAACACCATCAACTTCGCTAGCGATTGCCGCCTCCACATTATCATTAATCACAAGTGGTATTTGACTTCCTGCCATAACTTGCTTGACTTGCAGCGCAAGAGAAATCAGCTGCTGCGTTGTTGCCTGCTTATCCCTGATCTGAACAAAGCTCACGCCGCCTTTCAAGGCTGCTGTCACTGTCTCAACCAAGCCCGTCTGCGCACATAGAAAAGGATCAGTGACTAGATAAAGCGATAGGGACTGACGGCTTATTGCCATGTGACAAGACCAGCTGCGGCCAGCTTCTCCGGCGTGGTGCTAGCAAGGGCATCCAAAAATAACGGCTGGAATGTCCCTGGCCCTTTGGCTGTTTGAGAGGCAACAAGCCCGGCCTCAGCAAACAGTTCTAAAGCACCAACAGCTGCCGTTAATGCAGGCGCAACTGCCGCAAACCCACCCATTAGACAGGTCAAAGAACAGCCCATGGCCGTTATCTGCGGCATGAGGTTGGAACCTCCCTTTACACGGGCAATTCGATTTCCATCTGTTACAAAATCTGTTTCGCCTGTAATGACAACAACAGAGTTATGGGCAGTGGCCAACGATAATGCAGCTGCTTCTGCGTCTTCAACAGGATCACTTGAATCAACCCCTTTCGCCTCAGAACTCTGGCCAGCCAAGGCCATAATTTCAGACGCATTGCCGCGAAGGATTGTCGGTCCCATCTTTAATATATCCTGCGCAACTGCAGCCCGGTAAGGCGTGGCAAAGTGACCAACAGGATCAAAGACCCAAGGCACATCTGCCTTTCTCGCAGCTGTAATAGCTTTTTTCATTCCCTCGACCCAGGGAGGAGATAATGTGCCGATATTAATGGTCAGCGCACTGGCAATTCTTGCAAAGTCAGCTGTTTCCTCAGGCGTATGAATCATAGCGGGAGAGCCCCCAGCAGCCAGCAAAACATTCGCTGAAATATTCATCGCAACATAATTTGTTATGCAATGAACCAGAGGGGTTTTCTCTTTAAATTTTTTAAAAACTTCACTCACAGCTTTTCTCTTCTATAACTGACTCAGAAGAAAGCTGTGGTTCTTTGAAAAGCAAAAACGTTTCAGCCACATTGACTTCCTACGCCAGCATTATCTGGGTCAGGTCATAAGGGACTGTCTCAGCCTAGTATTCGTCAGGCACCCCCGTCACATCTACAATGTAAAACAGCAAGCTGCAGGAAAAGTCAAGTTACACGCATCAAAACGGGAAATTATTTTTCTCCTCTTCCCTTTGTCACTTTCAATATTTTATTTTTTCTGTCCAATTCTCATTATCTTCTGTAACAGTAACACAAGCCTTTGCTTTGCCTTGCCTTAAACAAGTGAGAGAAATGATGAGCTGGATAGATGCTATTATGTTACCAATTGTCATGACGGCGTGGCTGTTTTTATCTTATGATGCTGTGAACAGACTGTGCCTCAAACGTGGTTGGCCTATGCGTGATGGAATAGGCATGGTGTTGTGGGTTACAGTTGGGTTTGCTGGTGGGGCTTATATCATGGTCTTATTCAATGTCATCTGACCGAGTTCTTGTTTTTGTCTGTTTGGAACGCGGGCAAAGATAGAACACTACACATGCGATGAGCCAGAGAACTCGGAGGAATGAATGAATGTTTTTCAAAATGCCATACTGACTGTTGTTTGGCTTTTTACAATCATCATGTGTGCAGATTTATGGACCGACCCGCTGATTAACGCGGATACCGGGTTTTCTGAAAGATTAGGGGGAACTGGCCTTTTTATATCAACTGCAGTCATCGCTCATCTGATTATCAAACGTATTTTGAAGTCAACGACCAAAGAAAACTGACAATTTGTCCTGCAACAATGTTTATAATTAAAAAACTGAGCTCAAAATGTTTGAATTAACTGAGGAATGCAGGGTGGCCTCAACCTGCTGGCGGTTTAAGTCCGCCTTTTGCATTTCAGCCGTATTTTACGGAGGACGCCTCCAAGAGAGAGGAACGGTGAGATGCTAGACTTTTCTGTATAAAGAATAACAGATAAAAAATAAAAGAAAATGCTAGAATGCAGTCACAGTGATTAACCGTTTGATACATTATGAAATGTGTTTCAAATTGAATCTATAGAAATGGAGTTTCGAACATGAATAAACAAATAATCACAGCGATGTGTGGTCTAGTCTTGTCCTCTTGTGCCTAAATAACCAATGATGCTTTTGTTCCAATGGCAATATCATTTAGTGATGGTAGCTCAGGGACTTGTCAAATTACAAACAAACGCATGTCAATTGAGGCACCCATACCGAGCGCCCCAATGATTAGAAGAAGTGATGATAACCTACAACTAAACTGCAAGACTGATGATGGCAGAACAGCAATTGCCTCAGTTCCTAGTAGCATGGGAGGCAAAATAGTTGCGAGTGCCGTATTTTTAGATTTCGGTATTGTGGATTCAATAACAGACAAGCACAGAGAATATCCAGCTAGTTATGTTGTTCCGGTGAAAAAGTAAAACTAACTTTTTGAATGGACAGAGCTGCAAAGTAATAAGATTGAGATAGGTGCTGGAAGCAAGAACGGCGAGCCCATTACAACGCTCTCAACAGACGATGCAAACGCAGTGCTCGCCGCCCTGCTCCGCAATAATGGAATTTATGTGTTCTCAACAACAGGTGGCCACAGGCCTATTGGGAATTTCAGCCGCATAAAAGATAAGCTAATAGATAAGAGTGGTGTAGCTGACTGGACCTATCATGATTTTAGGCGAACTATTACAACTGAACTCCAACGACGGGGAATTTCGCGGCACGATTTGATGTGTGTTCTTTACCACACCGATAACACTGTGACAGGAGTTTACGACAGGTCAGACCACTCCTAAAAGAAACGGGAAGCGCTAAAGTTGAGGTGATCGTGAGAATGATGGCCTGGACGCTACCTTAATTTCATCACGTCCAGGCTATCGTTTCCGATAATGCATATAAAAACGACAGAAATGTGAATGTTTTATGAGTGCAAATCCTTAACAAGCATAGTGGGCATTATTCTAGCTTAAGGATCTATGGATATTTCGTGGACAATATCCGCCTGATAAGCAATTTCCTTTGGCATAAGTGAATTTGGAAGTTTGGATAGCTCTGATAGCGTTTTCCTTACAGCTTTCATATGCACCTCATCATCATATTCCCAGATAGATAAAACTTCGGTTTTATTGCGCTGTGACAGAGCCATTTTACATCTGCATTTGTGTCCAGCAGCATTAAGCATGTCTGGCACAGTTTTGCCTATTTGAAGGAACATCGCGGCATGCTCCTCATTCTGAAACGTGCGCACAGTAATTCTTATTATACCCATGCAGACCTCCTACAACTGCAATATTGACGTCATTCGGTTAAAAAGCCCAGCACACGACAAAAAATACATATTGATGATTCTGTAAAACTTTTTAAATGTCGAGCTTTTAAGGAAAAAAATGTTAGAGCAGCTGATATGGTCGGTTAACAGGCAAAAGTCTTTGGCACCCCGGCGGTACCCTAGCCCACTTGATACAAATTTACGACAAGAAAAAAGTCGTTGAAATGCAATGATTTCAACGACTAAGAATGGTGAGCGGTACAGGATTCGAACCTGTGACCCAGTGATTAAAAGTCACTTGCTCTTCTAAGTGACCTGGGTCTCCGTAACTGAGGTAAAGTGATTGTAACGCTAAACGCAATCACCTTACCTTTTAGTACCACAGTTCGAGAATCAGGTAAAGCCAAATCGAAAAAGAATCAATGGAATCAGTTCGATGCGGTTCGATGGCCCACCGTTGTCGTTTCGTGTCACTGGGTCAAAACAGTGTCCTAGTGATTATGGTGTTGATTTTTTGTCTGTCCTAGTGATTTCCCGACACTTGCCCCCTGCCCCTTTGTCAGAGCAAAAAGTGTCCTAGTGATTAAGCGGACATGGTTAGCAAATCATGCAGTGATCAATTAAAATTTTGTTCTGTCGTTCCACAAAAATTGCCTGGTTCATAAGCTCATCTGAAGACGTTGATATGAACTGTTTCCAAACAACACCTATCGAATTTTCACGTCTGAAAAGATGTACAAATTCTCTATTTGTAAAATACGCTCTTGGCGTTTGAGCTAATTGATTTTTAAGATTTTCAGGAGTGACGATAGCTTTCATCCTCCCGGTGAAATCCTTTACATGTTTGTCATGATTGTCTTCATTCGAACCAGCCAAACAATTATCCATTAGTGGATTAATCAATTCCAGAATTTCTTTTTGTGTCATCTTTGTAAAGTGCATCTCTTGTCCCTGTGATCGCGTCAGTTAAGTATATTTGCTGTATGGAATATTAGCTATTATTGACATTCAAATCTGCCTATCGAATTATTTGATGTACTAAAATTAATTTTGCCAAAGGTCAGTAACATGAAATTTTCGCCGAAGGTGATTTTAGGTTTAACAACATTACTTGTTTTCCAGGGTTGTATGAATACAACAAAACAGATGACTGTTTTACCCACCACCTCAAATGACAAATCATTTGAGAGGATCGAGCAAACCGAGAATAAGGCAAGCTTTGCCCTGGCTAAAATCATTAACGACATTGACCGTGGCGACCCAATTTTTGCTTTCCCTGCCCAGACAAAAACAAAGGGGATGCTTTGCAACTATATGGTAAGCGGTGATGCAACGGTAACATATGGTGGCGGTAAACAGTATCTTGGAGACTGGTCTACTGAGTTAGGTGAAATATTTTATGAGAGTTTTACAAGGCTTGGCTACAACGTGGCAGGTTCTCCTGATGATTTATTTAACCAAAGCTCAAGTGTAGGATCCGCAGAATATTTGGTTGGTGCGCGTTTATTGAAAACAAGCGGTAATTTTTGTCATGAGCACCATTGGTGGGATGGACGGCCTCTTTTCAAATACAGTGGAGAAATGAGCGTCCAACTAGAATGGTCTATTCTCAACACACTAACTAAAGAGGTTGTGATCAAAGAAAAAACTAGGGGTTATAATAAAGTGGAAACCCCTGTAACAGACGGGATTGCTACTGTTTTTGCTAACGCATTTGCAGATGCCGCATCTGGATTTGCAAAAAATGAGAAAGTCAGAAAATTAGCAACTGGAGAACAAATCAAGTCTGTAAGTGCCGAAGTAGAAATAAATGCCAACGTCACACAGGGTGAGGAACTTGGGGAATTTTCAATAGATAATATAAAATCTTCTATTGCTACAATTCGTGTTGGAATGGGTCACGGGTCCGGGTTCTTTATTGGCGCTAATGGTTTAATTTTGACTAACGCTCATGTAGTTGGTGACGCAGCTAACGTCCAAATTGTTACCACATCGGGCCTTGAAATAACAGGTGAGGTAAGCTTCAAAAATAAAGCTAGAGACGTAGCGTTAATTAAAACCCCGCTAAAAACCAAAAATGCTTTAAATTTAAGATTAGAATTGCCAGCTTCAGCGGAAGAGGTTTTTGCGGTTGGCACTCCTCTCAAAGAGAGCCTTCAAGCAACAGTCACAAAAGGCATTGTAAGTGCAATTCGGAAAGATGCTACGAACGGTTTGTCATTTATTCAGTCCGATGCCGCAATTTCCCCAGGAAATAGTGGTGGTCCATTGTTTGATGCAAAGGGGAGGGTTATTGGCGTTTCAGTAGCAAAATTCACCGGATCTAATGCAGAGGGTTTGGGGCTGTTTATACCAATCAGTGATGCCCTAGATGCGCTTGGTGTCACACTCAATAATTAAAAATAGTGTCTCAGTGATAATGCGTCACTTGCCTAAACTATTAAATTAAAATCAAAAAAAGGGCCTTTAATAATCACTAGGACAATTAAAGACCCTTTAATTTTGGTGAGCGGTACAGGATTCGAACCTGTGACCCAGTGATTAAAAGTCACTTGCTCTACCAACTGAGCTAACCGCCCGCAGGGCCGACATGCGGATAGGCTTGGTATACTGACCTGAACCTAGGCTGTAAAGCATTTTATGCAGCTGATTTTTCATCATACAGTTGATTATTCCTGACCAGAATTAATCTGATCTAAGCTGTTTTCATCCAAAAATGCCTCAGCCATACATTGGCTGACTTCAATCGGCACAAACGAGCTAATATCTCCGCCATAGCGCGCTATTTCCTTGACTAAAGAGGAGGCTACAAAATGCTGACTTTCTGATGCGGTAAGAAAAACAGTTTCCAAATCAGGTTTAAGTCGTTTATTAGCACTTGCCATCTGAAATTCATACTCAAAGTCAGAAACCGCACGTAACCCTCGGATAATAAATGACGCGCCTTTTTGTCGGGCAAAATCAGTCAAAAGACCTGTGAAGCTCTCGACCTCAATATTTGATATACTTTTGTTTTTTTGTTTTATAAAATCAACCTGTTTCTGGACGAAATTTAATCTTTGAGATAACGAAAACAGAGGCGATTTTCCGCTGTTCTCAGCAACTCCAATGATGAGTTGATCACAGATATGACTGGCACGCTCGATCATATCAATATGACCTAAGGTCAGCGGATCAAATGTCCCTGGATAAAGGCCGATATGAATAGTCATTCTGTTGTCTGCTCCCCGCTGAACCGATCTGTTTCAGCAGCCTGCGGCTCACTTGATGTTTTATTGTCTTCTGTATCGTGGCCGTCGTCCACCTCACGGATGACCCCAACCGAAACAACCTTTTCTTCACCATCAACCTCAAACAGTCTCACACCCTGTGTTTTGCGCCCGGCAATTCGGATTACATCTCCCTCACCGCCATCAACGCGGATACGAATAACTTTGCCTGCATCAGTTACCAGCATCAATTGGTCTTCTGCAAAAACTGTGAATGAGGCAACAACAAGTCCATTCCTGGCTGAAGTTTCAATATTTGCAACCCCCTGCCCGCCACGGCCTGCTTTTCTATATTCTTCAACCGAGGTTCGTTTACCATAACCATTTTCAGTAATTGACAGGACAAATTCCTGTTCCGGATCGCGAATCACACACATAGATACGAGCTTGTCCTCGTTGAGCAGACGCATTCCGCGCACGCCGACTGAATTTCGGCCTCTAAACAGTCTGACATCTTCTGCTGCAAACCGTATAGCTTTGCCCCTTCGTGAGGCCAGCAAAATATGATCAGATGGCTGACAAGGCAGAACGCCGATCAAACTGTCATCAACTGCCAGTTTCATGGCGATTTTGCCATTCCGCATTATATTTGTAAAATCGGATAACAGGTTACGCCGCACTGATCCGTTTGCAGTTGCAAACATAATATTCAGACTGTCCCAGCTATCGGCGTCCTGTGGCATTGGCATGACTGTCTGGATTGTTTCCTCCGGGGCAATGGGCAGCAGGTTGACCATAGCTTTGCCCACTGATTGCGGCGAAGCTTCAGGAAGTTTGTAGCATTTCAGCTGATAAACCATCCCTGTTGATGTGAAGAACAAAATAGGCGTATGGGTATTGGCTACAAACAGGCGGGTAACAAAATCCTCATCCCGTGTCTTCATACCTGTGCGCCCTTTGCCTCCTCTGCGTTGAGCCCGATAGTCTGACAAAGCTACCCGTTTTATATATCCCCGGTGACTGACTGTTACCACCATGTCTTCTTGCTGGATCAGATCCTCATCATCCTGATCAGCTGCAGCATCTGAAATTTCAGTCCGTCGCGCTTCATCTAGCCGATCATGGGTTTCCTGCAATTCTGTCAGAATAACATCGATTAACCTGTCATTGCTTGAAAGGATAGCCAGGTAATCTGTGATTTGATCAGCAAGTTCTTCGGTCTCCTGAGCTAATTTATCTCGCTCCATGCCCGTAAGACGTTGCAGGCGGAGCTCTAGAATCGCTCTTGCCTGAGCTTCCGACAACTTATAATAGCCATCTACCACCGCGTGGCCGGGATCATCAATGAGCGCAATAAAAGGCTCAACATCTTGCGCAGGCCAAGCTTTGGCCATAAGGTCTTTTCGAGCTTCCTCTGCTGTTGGTGCCCTTTTAATCATCTCAATGATTTCATCAATCGAGGCTAGGGCGACCAGCAGACCTGCCAGAATATGCGCTCTGTTCCGGGCCTTATCCAACAAAAACCGTGTTCGCCTCGTAACTACCTCCTGACGAAACAGACAAAAGGCGTTCAGCACATCTCGAAGGCTCATCTGTTCAGGGCGCCCATTATTCATTGCCAACATATTGACAGCAAAACTGGTTTGTAGCCTTGTATGGCGGTATAGCTGGTTTAAAACCACATCACCTGCGCCATCCCGT
>CABYIQ010000018.1:27500-36505 GCA_902518965.1 uncultured SAR116 cluster alpha proteobacterium | reverse complement strand
TGGACTACATCCCTCTGCAAGTCGCCCCAGTCAAAAATTGGTATTTTGACCTCCAATTCATAACCTCTCTTGTTTGAAATAGAGCCAGCATCATTGATGCGATCATTTCTGTATCCGAGTTCTATATCAGTGTAGGAACTCAATTCATCAAGGCCAAGTCCCTTAAGCAACAGCTCGTATTCTAATCGAGCAGCTTGAACATCCAGCCTATTATTTATTTCGTATTCCAGGTCCCCAATCGATATTGGGTCTTGCGGTGCTTCAGGAAGGGCCTGAGGTAAATCCATCACATTTGCTTCATCCCTAGAAAGTCCAATTTTGCGTGTAAGCATTTCACGGGCTGAGATATTTTTCATTCTCGCCTCTGCGATCGCTACTGTTGCTCCAGACAAAATAAGCTGTTGGCGTATACGGTCGCTGGTGGTCATGTTGCCTGTCTTTTTCATGCGTTTGGCAAGTTCCGCATTGGCAGACAGAGCAATAAATGCGTCTTCATAAAGTTTTTTTCTTTTCTGAGATGCAACCGCATCGTACCAGGCTATCCTCAGGTCGTTTATTTTTTCAAAAACCTCTGCCTCTAATTTCACATGACCTAATTCAACAGAGATTTTGGAAGTTTCTTTTCTGAGGGGCAATGTAAAAAGCTCCAACAATCCAAAACTTAAAAATCTACCATATTCGGTCTCAGCTCCTTTTACCATTCTCTCAAAAGAAAACGCCGGGTTAGAAATACGGCCCTGCTGAGCAGCTTCAGCTAATCTGCTCCGATGATCAAAAAGGAGAGATTGAAAATCAGGGCTTTTGACGATCATCAACTCGATAGCTTCATCCTCACCTAATTCTGCATTGAGCAAGGTTGCAGCACGGTCATTTAAAAATTTTCTCTGTGACTCACTTGTCACAGTAGTTATTTGGCCAACAGCACCTATTTCTTCATTCTCATTAAGTTTTAATAGACTCTCATCAAATTTATAGGATGAGCAACCGGTGATGAGGAGAAAAACTCCTAGTTTGAAGAACCAACTATACATATCTGTTCTAATTAGCCTCTTCACTTTCTTCTCGAGAATAATATTGCCAACCGCCAATCTCATCTACTTTTTGATTCGCTTTCAACCAGTCAGAGGTTTCTTCCCACTCCCAGTTTTCATAAGCGTCAAAGACAGACACATACTCATTAGCTTGGGGTATTTTTTCATCACTTTTAGCCGCAGGAACGATTAAGAATAGTGATACCGCACAGATTGCTCCCTGCAATATTATTGAGAATTTTTTACTTGGACCCGTGTTTCTCAAATGACTACTTTTCACAATTTGTCGCCTATTAAACAAAATACGTAGATTGTGTGTTTTGAGTTTGCCTTCGCTATTTCGGTTGGATACTTACTATTTCAAGATCTTTATTTATTTTGAAAATGACTGTGTCACCTCGTTTATAGTCCGCCCCAGAGCCCACACCTTGAACATCATATTCCATCGTCATTGCTGGCATCAGGTCTCCTAACGCCCCGTGTTTAATCGTAATTTTCGAACCCCTTACGCGCTTTATCTTGCCCTCACCCTGAAGGAGTTCATCTGCAGTGCCAGATACATCAACCCCTTTAGCTGAAACCTCAAAAGTAAAAGTTCCTTTAATAGCGTGCCCGTCTTCACTTAAAGCTCGCCAAGTAGTTTTGTAGATTCCCATATCAAGAACTGGGATATTTACTAAGTGACGTTTGCCTTCTTTCATTAGGTGAGACTTGTCCAAAGGGATTTCTTCCAATTTTTCGGAACCGAGCAGTCCTCCAATTAGAGTGGATTTTTCACCTGTGATGACACGAAAGAATTCAAGTTTGATTAATTTAGCAGGAGCAGTGAAAACAATTTCCATTTTCTCTGGAGCTTGTTTTATGACTGAGCCATCTTTTGGAATTACAAATCCCACTGGGGAGTGAGCATATCCCAAATTTGAATAAGTTAGAAAAATAGCAACAAGCAATATTAGTGGTTTTTTCATCGGATCATTCCTTCAACAAATTATTCCTAAACTTTACTGTGAGGGGAAAGTAAAATGAAAAAATGCTCATTTAGCTAATCTATTCAAGTTAAATTGTCGCACTCACCTTCATGCAAAAGATAACGCTGGACGCCACCCACTCCACATTCCAGTACTATTTTACAAAAAAATAGCAATATGACCTCAAACGACTTTATCCGTGATACCACCCTTGAGAGTCTACCAAGGCGATAAACGAGGCAGTGAAAGCGACAATAATTTACGATAAAAAAAGACGCAACCCCGAAGGATTGCGTCTTTGTAAAATACTGATTTATTTACGTTTTTGGTTACGGGGGTAGGATTTGAACCTACGACCTTCAGGTTATGAGCCTGACGAGTTACTTTCTAACAATCGTTATAATTCAATGCTTTAAATGCTTCTTTATATAAAGCCTGACGATGTATCGCCACTGTATCGCCACTAAGCATAAAACCGACAAAAGTAATAAAGAAATTTGAAGAATACAAAAAGTAACAAAAGAACCTTTTATAGCAGGCAAATGCTAAAAAATAACTTGAGCAACATTCTCTGAGTGTTACTTCTCACCATCGTCCATGCCAATCTTAACATTGAGAACTACCTGATTTTAACGTTTCTAAACCCGTTTCACAGATTTTTTTTATAGCAGTAGGAAGTTCATTAGGCGTTTACACTCGAAATACCGCATAACCTGCAGCTTCTGCGATGCCTACAAAGCTGAGTACATAATATTAGGACGCCTACATATTTGTGAGCTTGCATTACCTTGCCTAAATGTCTAAAGGCGAATGAAGGAGCTAAAACAGTTTTTATGCGTTTTATATTATTTTCAGCCCCCTTTTACCATTTACTGGGAATGTTGTTCGTACATCTTGAGCAGCCGCAGCACATGAGATTCGACAACGCCACTCTGACAAAGCAATTCTTTGAAGTCGGCTAATACTCCTTGCTAACCCGTCAGCGACCGAGCTTCTTGCCGCAAGTGATCGAGATGAGTTTCACATGCTACTTCCGAGAACCGGGTTACGAGGCCGGAAACCGCGAGGGCTCCGAGAAGCTGTCCGTCATCGTCGACCACGGGCACGGATATTGCCGCAATCTCCGACTCCCGTTCTCCGAGCGATATTGCGTGCCCGAGATATCTGACTTCTTGCGAGCTGATGGGCGGTTCCGGTCCAAAAGCGAGGAGGACACGGCCCGCGGCCCCTTTCTCTAATGGTAGTCGTGCGCCTTGAACAAGGTGGTGCCGCATCGGGCGCTCCGAATTGACGCGATAGAGACAGATCCTGTTCTCCCCGTCACGAACATAGAAAGACGCGGTTTCTTTTGTGAGGTTCCGCAAACGCTCCAACACAGGCATGACTACCTCAGACGGCAGATATCGTCGTCGATAGTACGACCCCAATCGCCAAAGGTCCGGGCCCAGGCTGTACAAGCCGTCCGGCCCGAGTGTTACGAAGCCAGCAGCTTTTAAGGACCCTAGTAATCTGAGAATGGTGCTCTTGTAGAGACCGGTCCGCCTGGAGAACTCAGCCAAACTCAAGCTTAGGTCATCTTCATTAAACGCGCTCAAAACAGACAATGCGCGGTCAACGGCTTCAACGCGGTCTTGCGGCATATTCGAGGCTCCATTCCATTCATGTGTCCAGCGAGGATCAAAAAATCCCACTTTACATCTCATAAAAATTCTGTAGCATAGAATAACTGTTCTGTCAAGCAGAACGATTAAGAAAATTCAGCTTATCTATTGGGAGGAAACCATGCTCAAAAAACTAGTTCTATCGGCCGCAGCGGCCAGCGCTATCGTTCTCTCCGCCGGCACGGCGTCGGCGGAGACCATTCGCGTCACGTTGCAGCTTCCGGAGACCCATCCATTAGGCGTCAATCTGAACGCCTGGAAATCCTGTGTGGAAGGAAAGACGAGCGATCTCGAAGTTCAGATTTTTCCCTCGGCCCAACTCTACAAGGACAAGCAGGTGCCAGAAGCCGTTGGGTCAGGTGCAATCGAAATGGGAACGGCGTCGCTGACGCGTTTTGCTGGAACCGTCCCGGCCGTCGACGCGATCTATGTACCCTTTTTGCTGGACAGCGAACAGAAGGTAAGACGCGCCACTGCGCCTGGTTCCGAAGTGCGCAACATCCTGGACGGTGCGATTTTGAAGGAAACCAATGCCCGAATACTGTGGTGGCAGGCATTTGGCCGTACCGTTTATCTGTCGAAGGACCCGATCAGGGTTCCGGCCGACATCAAAGACAAAAAGGTCCGCACATTCGGGAAACTGTTGGGTTGGACGGTAGAAGCTCTAGGCGGCGCGCCGACGCTGATGTCAGGATCGAAGCAGTTTCTCGCCTACCAACAAGGCGCCGTCGATGCGGGAATAACAGGTCTCACCGGTACCAAGTCGCGGAAGCTCTATGAAGTTATGCCGAACATGACGTTGACCTTCGATAGCGATATTGAGTTCGTGGCCGTCATGAATGAAGACTTCTACCAGGGTCTATCGGAAGATAAGCGCGGCATTATCGACAGCTGCGGCCAACAGGTTGAGTCCGAACTTCGGAACAGTGTCTTGCAGATCGAAGCCGAAGCACTTGAGTTCCTGCGCGACAAGATGAACGTCATCGAGCTGACAGACGCTGAACGATCCAAATGGCGCCAAGCGACGAAATCAGTTGTCGACCGTTTCATCGAAAATGGCGGCGAGACCGCAGCCGCCGTCATCAAGGCTGCCCAATAAGCCAAAATCAAAACTCTTTTGGTTCCCCCTGTCTCTTCGCCTAGTGTGATCGAGACAGGGAATCCGATCAGACAACGATACCGGGGGCGGAGTATGTGGAGTGCATTTGATCGAATAACGAACATGACAGGCGTCATTGCCGCGTGGATGTTCTTCGCCGTTGGTGTCTTCGTCACCTATGAGGTCGTCATGCGTTATGTATTCACGGCGCCGACGATCTGGGTGGATGAGGTTTCCCGCATTATGCAAACCTGGGCGACCTGTCTCGCGGCGTCCTACGTCTTGCGTTATCGAAAAATGATCATCATTGATGCCTTGTTCAAAGACACGGACACACTTCAGCGAAAGATTTCCGAATCCTTCGCCCTAGTCGTGACCCTTTTGTTTGCGGTTGTCACAACGAAGTTTGGATTCGATCTTTGGCTCAAATCTACGCTTGCCGGCCACACGACAGATTCGTTCCTCGCTCCTCCAAAATGGCTTACTCATGCCTCCATCTGGGTTGGCTTCGGACTGCTTTCGTTCCAATGCCTTGTCGAGCTGGCGCGTGTCTGGATTATGGGTGTTACCGGGACCGACGGCGAAGGAGGGCATTGAATAATGGAAGCCTTTCTTATCCTTGGCGGGTTGCTACTGCTCCTTGTTTTACGGGTCCCTGTTGCCTTCGCACTGGGTGGGCTCGGTATCCTGCTCCTAATGTTCAAGGGATTGCCTCTAATCGGAGTGCCACAACGGCTCTACGGCACGTTGGATAGTTTTGAGCTGTTGGCTGTTCCGATGTTCCTTTTGATGTCCAATGTTCTGCTTCGTGGCGGAGTCGGCCGAGATTTGTTTGCGGCGGTGCAAAGTTGGGTTGGTCACTGGCCTGGTGGGCTGGGCGTGGCGACCATAATGAGTTGCACATTGTTCTCAGCGATATCTGGGTCATCCGTTGCGACAGCCGCCACAATAGGGACGGTCGCGATCCCGGAAATGGAACAACGCGGCTATAATCGTCCTTTCATTCTTGGAATGTTGGCAGCTGGGGGAACGCTTGGGATTCTCATTCCCCCTTCGATACCATTGATCATTTATGGGATCGTGACGGAAGAATCGATTACAACCTTGTTCATGGCCGGGATCGGTCCCGGGTTGTTTCTCGCCGGAAGCTTCATCGTCTACAGCATTGTCTACGCTATTCTGGGCGGTGGATATGAGCCTATGGCGCGAGCATCCTGGAACGAACGGCGCCATGCATCTATCCGCGCGCTGCCGACGGTTCTGCTTGCGGCAGCCATCATCGGGTCGATCTACACAGGCATCGCAACCCCCTCAGAAAGCGCGGGCGTTGGATTTGTGCTGGCTCTTGCGATCACTTTCGCGATGAAACGCATGTCGTGGGAAAAGGTGCGTGAAGCGGCCAGGGACGCGATGGTGACTACGGTAATGATCTTCGTTATCATCCTCGGTGCCAAGGTCTTCTCGTACGCGATAACACTGTATCTCATTCCCCAGACGATCAGCTCACTGATAACCACCCACATTTCGGATCCGAACTACTTTATGCTCGCGGTTGGCGCGGTCCTGTTGTTCATCGGTTTCTTCCTCGAGGCGTTGTCAATGCTGCTGATCATGGTGCCGGTCCTATTCCCGTCCTTGGCGGCAATGAGCATCGATCCAATCTGGTTCGGTATCTTCTTTGTGGTGCTGATCGAAACCGCCCTGATCACCCCGCCTGTCGGCTTGAACCTTTTCGTCATACAAGCCGTCGGAAAAGCCCGCTTGGAGGATGTCATTCGCGGGGCGTTGCCGTTCGCGTTCATCATGTTGTGTACCGCGTGCCTGCTTTGGTTCTGGAAAGACCTTTCATTAGCGATACCAAGGATGATTGGGATATGAGCACTGCATTCTTGGAGGGAATTCGTATCCTTGATCTGACTAACGTCCTCGCGGGACCGTTTTGTTGCCATCAATTGGCTCATCTGGGTGCTGATGTCATCAAGGTTGAGGTTCCCGGTAGCGGAGACCTCGCGCGTCAGCTCGGGGCAGATCCGGATCTAAATCGTGTCAATATGGGTATATCGTTTCTGGCTCAAAACACGGGAAAGCGATCGATAACCGTCAACCTGAAGTCGCCCGAAGGTAAGTCGCTCTTCCGAAAACTTGTCGCCAGTGCCGATGTGTTGGTCGAGAACTTTCGACCGGGCGTCATGGATCGGTTGGGTGTCGGTTACAATGCCCTGGTCGAAGAAAGACAGAACCTTATCTATTGCGCAATTTCGGGCTTTGGGCAGGACGGCCCACTTCGGGATTTGCCGGCCTACGATCAAATCATTCAGGGCATGTCGGGCGTTATGAGTATAACCGGTGGCCATAAAAATGCACCCTATAGGGTAGGTTATCCGATGGCGGATACGATCGGTGGCTTAACCGCCGCCTTCGCGATTTCAGCGGCCTTATCGAAGGCGCCGGAAGAGCGGGGCTGTTTCATTGATGTGTCGATGCTGGAGGCAGTCATGTCCACAATGGGCTGGGTAGTGTCGAACTATCTGGTGGCGGGTAAAGAACCGGCGCCGATGGGGAATGACAACATTACCGCAAGTCCTTCGGGAACATTCAACACCGGTGATGGCCTGCTGAACATCGCAGCCAACAAGCAAGAACAATTTGAAGCGGTCTGTGAGGTCATTGGTCGTCCCGACTTGATTGGTGACCCCCGATTTGCCGACAGACAAGCACGCCTAAACAATCGTGCTGTGTTGGTTGAGGAGTTGGAGGCGGCTCTTGCGTCCGACACCGCTGCCGCTTGGCGCCGATCTTTGAACAAAGCGGGTGTCCCTGCGGGTCGGGTGCTTAGTGTCCAACAAGCCTTGTCACATCCTCAAATTGCGGATCGCGGTTTAGTTTCTAAGTTCGAGAATGTCCCGGGTGTCGGAAGGGATGTAGAGGTCGCCGGAGCGGGCTTCAAGATCGATGGCAGAGCGCCTCGTACAGGATTCCCCGCGCCCCAATTGGGTGAACACACCAGGGCCATCCTCTCAGAACTCGACTACACGCCGGAAGAGATTGACGCGTTAAAGCAGGAGAAGGCCACATGACCGATTCAACCGTCGTGGATGTTGAGAAAGAAGTGTGCGATTGGTGGCGAACCAACATTATCGATATGCAACCAGGTGTTATTCGCTATCGCGGCTATGCGATTGAAGACTTGATCGGGAAGATTGGGTTTGCCGAAATGGTCTGGCTGATGATCCGCGGGGAGCTTCCCAATATGGGACAAGCCCGTTTGCTGGACACAGTTTTGATGTCCGCAGTTGACCATGGGCCTCAAGCACCTAGCATCGCGATTGCCCGCATGGCGGCGACCTGCGGCGTAAGTCTCAATAACGCGATGGCGTCTGCCCTGAATGTTCTGGGCGATGTGCATGGAGGTGCTAGCGAGCAAGCGGCCGCGCTGTATCTTTCAATCTCAGATTTGGTGAGCAAAGGAGACGAACTGAACGATGCGACTGCGGCTACGCTCGACGTGTTTTTTGAGGCAGGCAACAAGTTTGTCCCCGGCTTCGGGCACAGGTTTCATCCAATCGACCCGCGTGCACCTAAGCTCTTGGCAGAGGTGGAGCGGGCGGCAGCTAATGGCCACGTTGACGGTCGCTTTGAGAAGGTCGCAAGAGCGGTAGAGCGTGATATCGAACGAAGAAAGAGCCGCAAAATTCCGATGAACATCGACGGCGCGACGGCGGCAATTTATTGCGAACTTGGTTTTCCGCCCGCCGTTGCTCGTGGGCTCTTCTGCCTTTCGCGTTCCGTGGGTATACTCGCACATGCTTGGGAACAGACCGAACAGGGGGGGCGGAACAAAGGACCTATTCCGCGCCGAATGATTTGGACTTATGACGGTCCCGACGCTAGACTGGTTCCCGAACCCCTTGATCCCTGATCGGATTTGGTATGAGCCTTTACCCGCCACCTCAAGACCTTGAAACGTCGGTCTTCACGACCGTTCCCGATGACTTCTTGGAGCGCGAACGCGGATCCGACTGGATCGATGCCAATAAGCCAGGTCAGAAAGTTCCTAGTTTCTTGGAGGGCCCGTCGTTCGATCGAAGCGGAGACCTTTTCGTCACCGATATTCCGCATGGTCGTGTCTTTAGAGTTTCGGACCAAGGTGATTGGAGTTTGGTCGCCGACTACGATGGTTGGCCAAATGGCTTGCGTTTTCATAAAGATGGGCGGGTTTTGATCGCCGACTGCAAAAATGGGATTA
>CABYIQ010000018.1:0-20000 GCA_902518965.1 uncultured SAR116 cluster alpha proteobacterium | reverse complement strand
GTCAGCCTGCCCACGAGCCAAAAGACCTTCAGCAAAGCTGGCAATATTTTTCTTGACCATTATGTATTGCGGGGCAGCCCTAAAGACACTGAACTAAGCTGGCATGCCATAAAGGCTGTTCGCCCCGTTGACCGGGCCGCTGTTCACGCTGGTAATGAGATTGATTTGTCTTTGTATGAAGCTGCTCGCCAAGTCAATATCCCGCTTGATGCATTTGAAAAATTTGTCCGAGTGATGGGCTTTTCTGTTGATTTCCAGCGCGACATTCAGCGAGGCGATCAGTTTGAACTGGTTTACGAAAAGACCGTTGACCGGCTGACAGGTGATGTACTCAGTTCGGGGAAATTGAATTATGCAGGCATTATTCTATCTGGCAAAAGAATGGGCTATTATCGGTTCACTCATCCTGACGGGCAGGTTGGTTGGTATGACCGAAATGGAAAATCTGCCGTGCGGACGTTGATGCGGACACCTGTCAACGGGGCCCGCTTAAGTTCACGCTATGGTATGAGACGCCATCCAGTAACAGGCTTTAATGCCATGCATCGCGGAATTGATTTTGCTGTGCCCACAGGCACACCCATCCTCGCTGCAGGCTCTGGGTCTGTCGAAGCTGCCGGATGGAATGGTAATTATGGCAAATATGTGCGCATACGGCATAACTCAACCTACAAAACTGCCTATGCTCATATGTCACGCATTGCCCCGGGTATCAGTAAAGGCCGCAAAATAACACAAGGCGAGGTTATTGGCTATGTCGGTTCAACTGGCCGGTCAACAGGCCCGCACTTGCATTATGAAATTATGGTTAATAACCGGCAAGTCAATCCAATGACCGTTCAACTACCTGCTGGGAAAGGTGTTCCCAACAACCAGATGCAGGCCTTTTCTGATGCGGTCAAGGCTATTGAGAAACAAATGAAAGATAGCCTAACGCCTGATTATGTTGGTGTAACCCTACAGCAGGCTGCCCTTGAACGCTGAACTAATCCAATGAGTGCTCCTGACCAGACCTCAACACCTTGCAGACTCGCTGAAATCTGGCAATATCCATTTAAAGGATTTCCTGGTCAGCGTTTCCCCAGCGTTAAAGTTACTGCTGACCAGCTTTTACCTGCTGACCGGCGCTTTGCGGTTAGTAATGGTCATCCAGTAAGCCATGAAAAACTGAATGAGGGCTGGCTGAGCAAACGCCATTTCATTCAACTTTTATCTGAACCGCGTCTGGCAGAACTGACACTAACCTATGATCAAACTAGCGATCGAATCCAACTGACCGATGGAGCGGGGGCTGCCATCTCAACAGCTGCTTGCGAGGCAGAACAAGTAATGGAAAGGTTACATGCTTTGCTGCCAGACCGGTTTCAACTGACACCGCGCCTGTGCCGCCTTTCGAATGGTGGCTATACAGATACACAAGCCCCCTGGATCAGCCTTGGAGGCACAGCTTCACTGGCGGATTTCAGGAAAGTCACTCAAACCCCAATGGATAACAGGCGGTTTCGTCTCAATCTGATAATTGAGACACAAACACCATTCGAAGAATTTGACTGGGCAGGTAAACATATCTGCATTGGTGATGTCGAACTTGAAATAATCGAACCGGTTGGGAGATGCGCAGCCATCAACGTTGATCCCGACACCGCAGACGCATCACAAAATCTTTTGCGCACCATGCTTCAAAGCTATGGACATACTAATTTTGGGATGTTTGCGCGTATTGTGAAAAGAGGTACACTAACACTGGGTGCAAATATCCATCTGATCGGCTGAATGTGCGTAAATAGTTTAAGCGACAGCCTCGTCAGTTTCTGCTGAAGTCTGCGCACTTGTTTCTATCGCTTCTTCATCCTGCAGTTCCGCCGCCTGAACACCATCAGATGACTTTTCGGACGTTTCTGACCCAGCACTCCCAGGCTTACGGTTTTGCTGCTGACGCTCTTCTTGATTGCGGCGATGTTGATCAGCTGCTTGAAGAATTGTCTGATGTATGCGGTAATAGTGGTCACCAAACTGGGCCAGAGCTTCAGCAGAAATCCGTTCGCCAGCAGCGTTTGCATCATGCGCAAGTGCTGTGTATTTTTCATATAATTGTAAGGCATTCCCCCGCAGACGCCCGTCTGGACCATTTGAATCAAATGTCGTATTCCGGTTAAAATTGGTTTGTCCGTGGTTACTGTTACGCCGCCCACGCCCACGCGAGCGCTTTTGGTTCTGACCCTGATTGTGTCTCATGAAAAATCCAATGCTGTGAAATCAGTTCGAACTGAAACAATGATGTTTGTTTTCGTATCGGAAATAGGTGACAGGGCAACATATCGCCTACTTGTCACACTAACTTATTGCCCTGTTCTGAGAATAAAGGCAAGAAAAAACGTCATTTTTTGCCAAAGATTAAACATCGGTCTTGGCCAGCAAGATCAGGACGAACCGCATAAAGCTGCAGACCAGCCTGTTCAGCCAATTTTTTTACAGCATTTGTCTGCTCAGCCCCTATTTCCAGAAACAACCGGCCCTCCGATGTTAGCCTGGCTGGAATTTGCGGCAATAATTCGGCATAGGCAACAAGACCATCTGCGCCGGCAAACAGGGCAAGTGATGGGTCATAATCTGCCACATCACGTGCGAGTGTGCTATCTCCAGTTGAAATATAAGGTGGGTTGGCCAAAACCAGATCAAAGCTGCCCTCTACCTCTTCAAACCAGTCAGAACAGATAAACTGGGCCCGGTCAGCCAGGCCAAGCTGAGCTGCATTCGCTCGGGCTTGCGACACGGCAAGAGGAGCAAGATCCACTCCTATTCCAGATGTTTTAGGAAGTGCACTTAAAAGGCTAAGCAAAAGGCAGCCTGACCCTGTTCCTAAATCGAGACAGGAGAGTGCCTGTGTGTCAAAAGCTGCGCTACGAGTGTAGTCCAGGGCGGCATCTAAAAGACATTCACTGTCCGGGCGTGGGTCGAGCGTATGGTCATTCAGGTAGAAACACAAAGAATAGAATTCACGCTTACCGCGCATCCGACTTATCGGATAACCGCTGTTGCGCTGGGCTATAAGAGCATCAAGATTAGCGGCCTGCGCAGCAGTAAGTATTAGGCTTTCGTGGCCGAAAACAGGCGAATCACGGCCAACCGCAAGACCAAGTAGCCAGCGCGCATCCAGATAGCTGGGCGCGTGCAGACGCGACTTAACCTGCCGGAGCAGACCCGGCATCGAACTTTGCAGTTCTGCTTCGAGTTCAAAAGGACGCTGGCTATCCTGCGGATTGTCTATGTAGGGAATTGTTGTTTTCACCCATCCTCCTGTCCTTCAGCCAGACGAGCAGCCTGATCTTCTGCCGCCAACGCATCAATCACTTCTTCAAGAGATTCGCCAGCCAGAATTTTGTCCAGCTTGTATAAGGTAAGATTAATCCGGTGGTCTGTTACCCGTCCCTGCGGGAAATTATAGGTTCTGATCCGCTCTGACCTGTCTCCAGTTCCTACCTGGCCTTTTCGTGAGGCTGCCCTTTCTGCCTGCTGTCGCGCTCGTTCAGCATCATAAAGCCGTGCACGTAAAATTTTCATGGCCTTGGCACGGTTCTTATGCTGCGACTTCTCATCCTGCTGGCTGACAATAATTCCAGTTGGTAAATGTGTGATGCGAACGGCAGAATCAGTCGTGTTCACCGATTGCCCCCCCGGTCCAGACGCCCTGAACACATCAACCCGCAAATCACTCTCATTAATTTCAATATCAACATCCTGCGCTTCTGGCAAAACCGCTACAGTTGCCGCAGAGGTATGAATACGCCCACCGGTTTCTGTTTCAGGAACTCGCTGTACTCGATGCACACCCGATTCAAATTTTAGCTTGGCAAAGACATCCTGACCTGAAATATTTGCAGTTGCCTCTTTATAGCCTCCAATTCCTGTCTCTGAGATATCCATGACTTCAAACCGCCACCCATATTTAGCTGCAAAGCGCTGATACATGCCAAATAAATCAGAAGCGAACAAAGCGGCTTCCTCGCCACCAGTTCCTGCTCTGACTTCGATAATTGCGTTACGGGCATCATCAGTATCTTTAGGTAGAAGTAACAGTTTCAGCTTATGTTCTTCATCTGGCAGTCGTGAAGTCAATTCTTCTGTTTCTACACGGGCAAGTTCGATAAGTTCATCATCGGTTTCACTAACAACTATGTCTTTCGCATCCTGCAGGCTTTGCTGCAGCTGACGAACAATTTCAACCTGCTGGGCCACTGGTTTAATCTCCGCCAGTTCGCGTGAGAGCTGCATGAGCTGGCTAGAAGATAAGGCAGCTGCATTAGCCAGCCTGCTCTCAATGTCTTGACGACGCTCCAGCACCCTGTCCATATTGGTTTCAAGGCTCATCTTAATCACTTTCCTGGGAAGTTTCACTCAGACGCTCTGACAGCCATGTTTTGAGCATAGATATTCCCACTTCAAACTGTTCGCCATCAGCCATGCTGCGTACACTGACCGCCCCGCGTCTGAGCTCGTCTGAGCCAGCAATGACCACACTTGAACAACCAAGCCTGCTCGCAGCCCTCATTTTTTTGCCCATATTTCCATTTATCAGCATCACGCAGGACAAACCTGCCTGACGCAGTGAAACGGCCAGTCCGAATGCCTCTGTCTCAGCATCTACATCGGCTGCAATAAGTCCGATATCTGGCACAGCAGCAGCATGATCATCCCCAAGTAGCGCTAACCGTTCGATGCCTGCCGCGAAGCCAACAGCTGGTAAAGGCGGGCCGCCGAGTGTTTCTGACAGCCCATCATACCGCCCACCCCCCAAAACCGTGCCCTGCGCGCCAAGCGCATTGGTAATAAACTCGAATGCAGTATGTGAATAATAATCAAGCCCCCTTACAAGGAGCGGATCAAGAACAAATTCGATAGCTGCCTTATTCAAACAAGCAGATACCTGGTCAAAATGTGCCTTTGACTCATTACTAAGATAGGAAGGTAAACGAGGGGCTTCAGTCAGAATTGCTTGATCAGCCTCAGATTTTGAATCCAAAATCCGCAGAGGATTACTGTCAAGGCGTCGTTGACTGTCTTCAGACAGGCTACTGCGATATTGTGTTAGATAGTCTATTAGAGCCTGCCGATAGGCCAGACGGCTTTTCTGATCCCCTAAAGAATTCAGGTGGAGTTTTGTATGCGGCAGAACTTTAAGCTCAGATAGAATTGCAGCACCAACTGAGATAATTTCTGCGTCTGCCAATGGACTGGTTGGCCCTATAAGCTCACACCCAATTTGATGAAACTGTCGCATACGCCCTTTCTGTGGCCGCTCATAGCGAAACATGGGACCTGCATAAAACCAGCGTAAAGGCAATGACTGCGTTAACCCGTTCGATATGACCGCCCGCATTGCTGAAGCTGTCCCTTCAGGCCGCAATGTCAGTCCGGTGCCGCCCCTGTCCTCAAAGCTGTAAGTTTCCTTTGCAACAACATCGGATGAAGCCCCCAAAGGTCGGCTAAACACTTGCGTGAATTCAAACACTGGGGTAGCCATATCTTGAAATCCAGAACGTCGGGCTACATCTTGGGCAACAGAAACGACATAATTATGCCGAGCCTTATCTTCTGGCAAAAGATCGGATGTCCCTCTGACCGGCTGAAGCAAATCCATTTTTTGATCCTTATTTTTGATTATTGAAGCAGCCAAAAAGAAGCAAAGCAAACCTTTCTATCGGCTTGCCTGCGTCTGTTCACCACAAAGTTTTGACTAATGTTCGGGCAGGCTATCCATCTTGGCAACGTGAGATTCTACCAAGTCAACTACGTGGTCAACAATTCCCTCGTTCGTCAGCCGGTGATGGGCCAGACCGGAGACATAAACCTGATGATTATCCTTGCCGCCGCCAGTCAGACCAAAATCTGTTTCACGGGCTTCCCCTGGGCCATTTACCACACAGCCAATTATGGAAACAGTCAAAGGCTTATTAATGTGCGACAACCTTTCTTCAATTTCCTGAACTGTATTAATCACATCAAACTGCTGACGCGCGCAAGATGGGCAGGAAATCACAGTCACGCCGCGATGGCGCAACCCTAGAGATTTCAGCATTTCATAGGCCACTCTGACCTCTTCAGAAGGGTCTGCTGACAATGAGACCCTGATAGTATCACCAATGCCAGACCACAAAAGATTGCCAAGACCAATCGCTGATTTTACAGTTCCTGCCCGTAATCCACCAGCTTCTGTTATTCCAATATGAAGCGGGCAATCGATCACATCTGCAAGCTGCTGATAGGCGGCAACAGCTAAAAAAACGTCAGAGGCCTTTACTGAAATCTTGAATTCATGAAAATCCAACTCCTGAAGATGGCGGGCATGATCAAGAGCTGATTCAACCAGAGCTTCAGGACAAGGTTCTCCGTATTTTTCAAGAAGATGTTTTTCTAAGGAACCGCCATTCACACCTATGCGCATTGAAGACCCATTCGCGCGGGCCGCACGCACTACTTCAGCAACCCGTTCAGCACTTCCAATATTCCCTGGATTAATTCTAAGACAGGCTGCCCCCGCGTCTGCCGCTTCCAGCGCGCGCTTGTAATGGAAATGAATATCAGCCACAAGCGGAACCGGACTCTCTCGGCAAATTTGTTTTAGTGCAGCTGTACTGTATTCATCAGGACAGGATACCCGCACAATATCAGCCCCTTCTTCAGCGGCAGCATTTATCTGGGCTAGAGTTCCAGCAATATCTGTGGTCAGGGTGTTAGTCATTGTCTGAACAGAAATTGGTGCATCGCCGCCAACTGCAACTGGTCCGACAAATATCTTACGGCTTTTGCGGCGCTCAATTGAACGATAAGGGCGGTAAGCCTGTGAGGACATATCTTTGACTCTGTAATTTCACGTAGTTGTTTTCTTGGTAAGACCGAGTAACCAGAATGCCGATTTTTGCTAATCGTAGCTGTTTTACCCTCACTTGACCAGTCGAAACAACACTACATAGCTTCAATTTGGAAAGCACTAAAGCAGCATTTCTGATTAATAGGTAAGTTGGTTCCGACGGGTTAAAAGAGTTTCACGGTTCAAACGCATATCACGCAATATCTCTCCAGTCTGACCGGCATCAAAAGCTGACAAATTCAACATCTCAAGACGCAGCCCGCCAGCATTCCCTGTGCTCAGGAAAAGCTCATCGATTGTTGACAGGGCCAGCTCATCACCATCACGCATCAATTTTGTTACCAGAACCTCACCATTGGCGCGTGTGACTTCAATCCAGGCACTAGCAGTTGCCTTGATTATCACTTCTTTTTCAGGAATGCGGGCGGTCGCTCGAGCGGCCACACCAGTTAGCGCCTGATCAAATGTCATTTCAGAATCAGGTAGAGGCGCAGTCTCAGCCGGATATTCCATTAAGGCGAGCGCTGTTCGTGTCTCTTCTGCGGAACTTCCTGACTCCAATGCAGTTGTGTCAAGGATTACCTCTGGTTGAGATAAAAGTGGAAATTGCTCAACCTCGACAAGTTCCGTTTCAGCCTCTTGCTGGGAATCTGTGGGTTGCAGTCTATAGTTGAGGTCACCATCTTTTGCTTTTTCTGTTATCTCCGCTTCAGTGATAGACTGCACCACAGGCTGTGTAGGTTCATCAAATTGTTTAACTTCAGTTTCAACTAGAGCCGCCAGCTTCTCAGGCTTTGATATAGATGATGCAATCAGCTCATCATCAGGAGCTAGATTGTAGGTGAGAACTGTCCAACCAACATAAACCGACAGCCCAATAAGAACAGCAAACATCGCCAACAAACTGCCCGCAACACGTGGTACAAGAGCTTGAACCGGAAAGCTGTATTCCGGTTTTTTAGTGACATCATCAGACAGAGACTTGAAGCTAGCTATATGGGGTGTTGAGTCAATCCCAACAGCCTTACAATAATTCCTAATATACCCTGGTATATAACCAACGCCGGGAAGACTTTCAAAATCCCCTGCTTCCAGAGCTGTCAGGTTTGCATACGACAATCGCGTCTTTTCAGCTATATCTTGCAATGAAATTTTAGATTTTTCGCGCTCAACTTTAAGCGCCTGACCGATGGCCAGTGCTGGATATTCTATCATTTCTTGTTCGTTTTTCGTGTACATGTCTTAACCATTAACACCGTAAAGTAACGAACCAATCTGGCTTTTGATTACCTTAAATTGAATTAAAATACTACAAAAACTTCAAGATTCGAAATTTTTAGGACTAAATTTCAGTTTGCCAAGTCGTATTAAACTAGGCTTTAAGCCGTTTCAAGGCCGAAGACATCATGCAGGCTGCGGACAGCCAGCTCTGTGTAATCTGAATCAATTAGCACTGATATCTTAATCTCTGAGGTTGAAATTACATGCAGATTTATCCCTTTCTCAGCCAGAACAGAAAACATAGTTCGCGCGATTCCAGGTTGCGAGCGCATTGCTGTGCCAATTACGGATACTTTTGCCATATCAGGGTCAGCTACCAAAGCCTGATAGCCTAACTTATTCTTGATCGCTTCAAGGCAGTCAACAGCCTTGTCCAGATCAAGCGCACCAAGTGAAAAAGTGATGTCGGTATTCTGTTTATCAGCAGATGCCGATTGAACAATCATATCCACATTAATGTGATGTTCAGCAAGGGTCCCAAATACTGTTGCCGCGATGCCTGGCTGATCTGGTAAGCTCACAAGCGTCACTTTAGCTTCATCCCTGCTGTAGGCTATACCGCTGATTTTTTGTTCTTCCATAACATCATCCTCATCAATCACAAGCGTTCCTGGCTCATCTGAAAAGCTGGACAGAACCTGCAGATGAACTTTGTGCCGCATCGCCATAGCCACAGACCGTGTCTGCAAGACCTTGGCCCCAGCTGAAGCCATTTCCAGCATTTCTTCAAAGGTAATCTGGTCAAGCTTACGCGCTTTTGGCATAATCCGGGGATCTGTTGTATACACCCCGTCAACATCTGTATAAATATCACATCTGTCTGCATTCAATGCGGCTGCTAGTGCCACGGCAGAGGTGTCCGAGCCACCCCGGCCAAGCGTAGTTACCCGCCCTCCAGGACTAATCCCCTGAAAGCCAGCAACAACAGCAACCTGGCCTTGCATAAGCCTATCCTCAATCTGGGCTACATCAATACCCTTAATCCTCGCGGAACTGTGAATGTCGTCAGTCTGTAAGGCGATTTGCCAGCCCAGCCACGACCGCGCATCAACTCCAATATTCTGCAGCGCAATCGCCAGTAAACCCACCGTTACCTGTTCACCCGTAGCCACAATGACATCATATTCACGGGCGTCATGAACAGGGCCGATATCTGTTGCCCATTTAACCAGCTGATTTGTCGTGCCGGACATGGCAGAAACCACAACCGCGACCTGATTGCCCGCATCAACCTCTGCTTTCACCCGCTGTGCAACCGCCCTTATTCGGTCGAGCTCAGCAACAGACGTGCCTCCAAATTTTTGAACAATACGCGCCATAATCAACCTGTTATTCTGTGCTGGACTCAGCTTCTTTAGCTTTGGGCGGCCCACGCTGCTGCATGCAGCAGTCATGATTAAAAATCCGCTGCCCTCTGTTACACGAATTCTACAGAAGAGAAAAGAGCAGGCGGGGCGAGCTGTAACGATTTACTTCATTAAATTACCTGTCCTATGATAAAATCGAACGAAAGATCAGCAAACCAGACCGGCTGCACAATATAGCCAAGGACAGATATATGTCATCCATGCCAGACACCCAGTCCACAATAGACGCTAACGATATTTCCCGTTTCAACAGTCAGGCTGGACAGTGGTGGGACCCAGATGGGCCTATGAAACCCCTGCATCTGTTCACCCCTGTGCGTTTGGAATATATTTTGGCCGTTGCCCGTCGCACCGGGCTCACAGCTGACCAACCGCATCGTCTTTTGCCGCTTGATGGCCGCAAAGTTCTAGATGTAGGGTGTGGCGGCGGTCTTTTAGCCGAACCCTTATGCCGGCTAGGGGCAGAAATGACAGCAATTGACGCTTCTCAGGGCGCTATTGACGCCGCAAAAGCCCATGCCGCGTTACAGGGTTTGTCAATCACTTATCAGAACATACCTATTGAAACACTGGCAAAAACTCAGAAAATGCAGGGAAAATTTGACCTGATTTACGCTTCTGAAATTATAGAACATGTGAATAACAGGCATCAGTTTTTGCAGTCCATGCGGCGGCTGCTCAAAGCTGACGGCGTGATCATATTCACGACCATAAACAAGACTATGCCTGCGCTCCTGCTAGCTAAATTTGCAGCTGAATATATACTCAATCTGGTGCCACGGGGCACGCATCAGTTTGAAAAATTTATCCGGCCTGAACAGCTACAACGCGAATGTGCTGATGCAGGGATTCTGATTGATGATATTACTGGTTTCATTCCAACCATGCAAGGAGGGTTCCGGTTTTCGTCTGTCACAGCTGTAAATTACGGTGCCTTCGGCCAGCTAGCGTAGCTATTTGCCATACATTTTAATTAATGTTCAGGTGGCAGCTCTGGCAGCGGCAGAATGTCGACCCCTTCTTCGCTCAGTTCTCGGTGTTCTTCTGCTGTGCAGGTGCCATAAATATTCTGCTCTTCAGATGTGCCCTCATGAATCTTACGGGCCTCTTCAGCAAATTTATCGCCGACATTAGTGAATTCTGCCCGAATTTTCTGATGCAGGGCTCGGACCGCAATCCGCAAGGCCGCTGCCCCTTCTCCCACAGACGGAGCGAGAGCCGCAGATGGGCTCGTGGCAGCAATAGATTCAGAGGCAGGCATCGGATCAGCTGCAGTGGGCAAAGCATCCTGTTGCTGTTCTATAATCCGTGCCTTTGTCTTTGGGGTTGACAAGTTTGGGGAGGATAACCGTTTTTCAAGATTTGTGCTTCCACAATATGGACAGTCAAGTAGACCTGCTTGCAACTGCTGACGGATCGCGTCAGCATCAGCAAACCAGCCTTCAAATTCATGTTCATATTCACAACCAAGCGAGAATTTTTTCATAACTCTCTCACATATTCACCTAATTTTTCCTCAGGATTTTTGCTCTTTTCAAGGCGTCCCTCTTTTAAATTTTCCCATGGCAATGTTTGTATTTCTTACCTGAACCACAGGGGCAGGGCGCATTGCGTGGCACTTTGCCAATCGGGGCGGCAGCTGGGGCCGCTTTTGAAGAGGCTGGATGTTCATCCGGCTCTCGCAGCTCAACATGCGATAACGCCATCGTAACTGTTTGCCGCATGGTTGTCAGCATTGCTTCAAACATAATAAAGGCTTCACGCTTATATTCATTCAAGGGATCCTTCTGGGCATAAGCGCGCAGATTGATCCCCTGACGTAGCTGTTCAAGCTGAAGCAGATGTTCTTTCCATTGCTGGTCCAGCACCTGAAGCAGAAGTGATTTTTCTGCCATCCGCATAATTTCCGGCCCAAAACGTGTGCCTTTTTCAGCCATATAGCTATCTGACAGGCCTTGCAAGCGTTCCGTGATTTCTTCTTCAGCAATGCCATCCTCTGCGACCCAATCCTCTGCCGGAATATCAAGTCCAAGTGTTTCGCGTGATGAGGTTTTTAGCTTTTCCGCATCCCACTGCTCGGCAAAACTGTTTTGCGGGATTGCCTCCGCAACAATTGTGTCAATCGAATCATGACGCATATCACGAACTGTTTCGTGCACATTAGGGGTTTCCATGATTTCTTTGCGTTGCGAGAAAATTACGTGACGCTGGTCATTCATCACATCATCATAGCGCAACAGCTGTTTGCGAATTTCAAAATTATGCGCCTCAACCTTTGACTGGGCCTTTTCAACAGCTTTGTTAATCCAGGGATGGGTAATGGCCTCACCTTCTTCAAGGCCTAGTTTCTGCAGCATGCCATCCAGCTTTTCAGAACCAAATATCCGCATTAAATCATCTTCTAAAGACAGAAAGAATTTCGATGCACCTGGATCGCCCTGACGACCAGTCCGGCCGCGCAGCTGGTTATCAATACGTCGCGATTCATGGCGCTCAGTACCCACCACATACAACCCACCTTCAGCCAAAGCTTTTACTTTGAGTGCATCAATTTCAGTGGCAATTGCAGATGATTCTACCGCGTTAACCTTACCTTCACTATCTGTCGCTTCATGTGCAGTGCGCATATCAAGATTGCCGCCCAGCTGAATATCTGTTCCCCGTCCAGCCATATTTGTGGCAATTGTTACCGCACCTGGCACACCAGCAAGGGCGATGATTTTTGCTTCTTCTTCATGAAAACGGGCATTCAGAACTTGATGTTTGATTTTCTTCTTTTTCAGCGCCTCAGACAGCGCTTCTGATTTTTCAATTGTAACTGTGCCGACCAGAATAGGCTGCCCGCGAGACTGACAATCTGTTATAAGGGCAATCACAGCGTCATCTCGCTCTTTGGAAGTCCGATAAACTTCGTCATCATGGTCAACCCGCTTAACCTCTAAATTTGTGGGTATAGCAACAACCGAAAGGTTATAAATCTCAGAAAATTCCCCAGCTTCTGTCTGTGCTGTACCTGTCATACCAGCAAGCTTGTCATATAACCTAAAATAATTCTGATAAGTCACAGATGCCAGGGTCTGGTTTTCAGCCTGAATCTGCAGGTTTTCCTTTGCTTCGATGGCTTGATGCAAGCCATCAGAGTAACGGCGACCTTCCATAGCCCGTCCAGTAAATTCATCAATGATAACAACCTGACCAGCTTTCACCATATAGTGAGTGTCTCGCTGAAACATCTTATGAGCTCGCAACGCCTGATTCATATGATGAAGCATGCTTACATTGGCAATATCATAAAGGCTGCCATCATGCATTAGGCCAGCTTCAATCAACAGCTGTTCCGCGTGCTGAACACCGGTTTCTGTCATCGTTACGCTACGAGCCTTCTCGTCAAGTTCGAAATCATCATCCCGCAAGGCAGTAACCAGCTTATTTGCTGACTTATACAGTTCCTGGGATGTTTCAGCAGGGCCGGAGATAATCAGAGGTGTTCTGGCCTCATCGATAAGGATAGAATCCACCTCATCCACAATGGCAAAATTATGGTCTCTTTGCACCATATCTTCCAATGTAAATTTCAGATTATCCCGTAAATAATCAAAACCAAATTCATTGTTGGTGCCATAGGTCACATCTGCCTGATAGGCTGCCCGTCGCAAATCATCTTCGATGCCAGGTATAACACAACCCACGCTCAGCCCTAAAAATTCATATACCCGACCCATCCAACCTGCATCACGACTGGCCAAATAATCATTGACCGTCACCACATGCACTCCTCTGCCTGTCAGCGCGTTAAGATAGACAGCCAGTGTCGCCGCAAGGGTTTTTCCTTCTCCTGTTTTCATTTCTGAAATGCGGCCTTCATGCAGGGCAATTCCACCCATTAGCTGTACATCAAAATGCCGCTGGCCAAGCGTGCGCACAGCGGCCTCGCGTACAATAGCAAATGCATCGACAAGCAGATCATCAAGGCTTTCACCAGACTCGAGGCGACCTTTTAGTGTTCCTGTCATCTTTTTCAGATCGTCATCACTCATTGCCTTGTAAGTTGGCTCGGCGGCGTTTATCGCATCAACCTTTACCTGCAGCCTTTTAACATCTTTGCTGCCAGGCTCTCCAAATATACTTTTGGCGAGTGATGAAAACATATCCCTTATTCCCCTTATCCACTTGATTTAGGGTTTAAACAATGTAAACCAGTATGAGATCCCGCCCCGCCTGACTAGCGCCGACCGACTTACCCCTTGCAGATAGGCATTGAACCAGTCTTTGTCAAACAAAAGTAGGATAAGCCAGCGCCTTGCGGCCGGTATTTTCACTGCCTTGCCAGTTGCAGGAGCTGATAGCAATATGGTAATTGGGACAGGAACTGTAATCATGCATAGATAGGTGGACAGGCAATGATAATGTCGGGTCCCTGCCTGCTACATGCGCTAGCAATCCGGGAACAACTGGCTAAAGTGAGGAAAAGACAGATGAAACTATTCACAAATCGCTCTCTTCTGCGAGTGCTGACAGCCTTGTGCTTTCCAATCCTGTGCGCGGTTGGTCAACCTGTAAGGGCGCAAGACGCACCAAAAATCACTGTTGCCACTGTGAATGGAGAAGAAATTTATCTGGAGGAGGTTATGGCCCTTCGGGACCGATTGCCTGCTGATTTGCTTCAACAGCCTATTGAAACCTATTTTGACAAACTTGTGGATGATATCATTGATTCACGTCTGGCTGCTGCGGCAGGCAATGAAGCTGGTCTGACAGAAGACCCCGAAATTGTGCGACAGATGAGCATTGCAGCCAAGCGCGTTCTGGCTGAAGCCTGGGTAAGTGCCGAAATGAGGAAGCGAATAACAGATGCCGAACTGAAAGCTGCTTACGATACTTATATTGCAGACACAGGTTCGCGCGAAGAAGTGAAAGCACGACATATTTTGGTAGCCGAAAAACAAACAGCTGAAGACATCATAAGGCAGCTGAAAGGTGGCGCTGACTTCATCATGCTAGCCAAAGAAAAATCAACTGGTCCAAGTGGGCCGAATGGTGGTGATTTAGGGTATTTTGGCCGCGGGGCGATGCTCCCTGCATTTGAAACTGCCGCTTTTGACCTTGATATTGGCCAGCATTCTCAATTCCCTGTGCAGACCCAGTTTGGCTGGCATGTCATCCTGCTTGAAGATAAGCGCATAGCTGAGCCTCCAAGTTATGTTGCTCTTCAGCCGCAATTACAGCAAAATCTGATCAATCAAAACCTGGCTAGGCTACTCGACGGGTTAAGACAGGGTGCATCTTTTTCTAAACGCAGCTTCACTGACATCCGCAGGGATGCCCAAGCAGCAAACGAAAATAACGCGGCGAACTGATACAGATAGTCATGGCAGAACTAACCTCCTCTCCTTTGGCTCCAGCGCAGTTTCCCGACCTGCCAGCTCTTGCCGGCATAAAGCTGGCCACTGCAGCAACCGGCCTGAAATATAAGGGCCGGGACGATCTGTTTCTGATAATGGCTGATGAAGGAAGCAGCTTTGCCGGTGTATTCACAAAAAGTGCCACAGCTGCTGCGCCTGTCCATGTATCGCGTGCGGGGCTTAAAAGCGGGCATGCCAGGGCTGTACTGACCAACGCCGGTAACGCCAATGCTTTTACAGGCCAATCAGGCGAAGCAGAGATTTCAATTTACAGGCCAGCTTTTGCCGCTGCACTTGGCCTGACAGAAGAACAAATTCTGATCGCCTCAACAGGAGTTATTGGTGAGCCCTTGGACGGGCAGGCGATAGCTGGTTTTGCCTCGCAAATAAACAATCAAACGAGTGGTGCCAGCTGGCATGACGCTGCCCTGGCAATTCACACAACAGATACCTTTGCCAAAGGAGCCAGTAGGAGCCTAATGCTAGAAGGGCAGCGTGTCACAATCAACGGGATTGCTAAAGGATCTGGCATGATCGCTCCAGATATGGCGACCATGCTTGCCTATATAGCCACTGACGCATCAATTGCAACGGCCTGTCTGCAACAGATGCTAGAGAGGGCTGTAAATGCCAGCTTTAACGCAATCACTGTTGACAGTGACACATCCACATCAGACAGCGTCTATCTGATAGCGACACATAAAGCAGACCATCAGCAAATCACTGATATGAACAGCAAGCTAGGAGAGACCTTCTATATAGCCCTGAAGGAGGTAATGATTGATCTGGCTCAGCAGATTGTAAAAGATGGTGAAGGGGCAAGCAAATTTATCACTGTGCGTGTACGAGCGGCAGAGACAGATACAGATGCCCGGAAGATTGCATTTGCCATTGCCAATTCCCCTCTGGTCAAAACGGCGATTGCCGGGGCAGATGCAAATTGGGGCCGCGTGGTCATGGCCATTGGAAAGTCCGGAGCGAAGGCAGATCGCGATCAGTTGGGAATTAGTATTGGCGGTATTGTTATTGCACAAAATGGGCAGCGCAAAGATGGATATAATGAAGCTCCTGTAGCCGCGCACATGGCTGGTGATAATATTGATATTTTGGTCGATATGGGTCTGGGTTCAGGAGAGGCCGTTGTCTGGACCTGTGACTTGACCCATGGCTATATCGCGATCAACGCAGATTACAGAAGTTAACTCAATGACAGTAGCAACTCAGCCTCCTTTGCCACTTCTATTAATCCCGGCAATTGCGCTGGTTGATAATGACGGCCGGATATTGCTGGCAAAGCGGCCGAGGAATAAGCCGATGGCCGGATTGTGGGAATTTCCCGGCGGCAAGATAGAAAAAGGCGAGACGCCTGAGCAGGCTTTGATACGTGAAATAGATGAAGAGCTGGGTGTAAACACCAAGCAATCCTGTCTGGCCCCTGTCAGCTTTGCCTCACATGCTTATGATGCGTTCCACCTACTGCTGCTTTTGTATATTTGCCGCCGCTGGCAGGGCAGCCCGAAACCACAAGAGGGCGGTGAGCTGGCTTGGGTAAAGCCATCCCAATTACGCCAGTTTGATATGCCGCCCGCAAATCAGGAGTTCATCTCTATTCTTCAGGACCTACTCTTTGCCTGAGGCTGGAAGACTGCGTTTCAAAGTCAAATAATCAGCAAACTAGGTCAGCCGCCTTTCAACGATGTTTCTGTTGTTTCCAGCGCCTCCGCTAACCGGTTGGCCGCACTGCCTGGACGCAAGGGTTTAGGCTGACTGGTGTCAGGGGCCCAGCCAGTTAAGGTGATTAGCTCAATAGTAGCCTTAATCTGCCCACCAGAATGTGAAAATTTCTGCTTATAAAGCGCTGCCGCCCGCATAAACACCGCCCGAGGTGTAAATTGATTTATCCGGCCAAAAAGACAATTCTGGCCGCCCATGGCCTTAATATCTGCCATTAAGCGGAACATATCCGGATAAGTCACTGTCACAAGCTCAGCATCAGCAACCGGCAGTGCGAATCCGGCTCGCTGCAGCAAACTGCCCAATTCGCGAATATCTGCCATAGGCATGCAGCGCGGGCTGATGCCACCACAAATTTCTATTTCTGCCTCAGCAAGGCAGCCACGCAATTCAGCTAAGCTGCGCCCACCAAGCATATTAGCAAGCAACAACCCGTCAGGCCGTAAAACAAGACAAATCTGGGACAGCATACCCGGCAGATCATTCATCCAGTGCAAAAAAATGGTGGATAACACAGCATCACAAGAGGCTGGTGCAATAGGCAAAATATCATCTGACATCACTAGGTTTTTTTGCACAGACGGATTGGCCACTCTGGCCCGCTGAACAAAAGCTGCCGACGGGTCTGTCTGTGTAATCTTCACGGGCTGTTCATGAAACCGTGCCGGTAAGGAAGCAACCATCTGCCCACCATGACAGCCCAGATCAAGAATATCTGTAAAGTCGCGTCTGACCAGCTCTAATCGTTCAGCCAAACGCTCGCAGGCTAGTTCCTTTAAAAAAGCGGTTTTCTCATAGCCAGCTGCCGCACGGTCGCGGTTGTGCAGCCAGGCAGACCTGTCAAATATCCGTGGCGGTGTCTGGACCATAAATGTAGATGCTGTGCGAAGCGCACATCCTGTCCTGTGTTTATATTAAATTTTTCTCGTTGCTTTATAAGCAGAACATTAGCGGAAGGCAAACGGGCGCCTAGCAAATAAACCGGGACAGGGTAATAAAACTCGCGAAGGCGCTTTTCGCCAGATAGACTGCAGGTCAGATGCTGCACGGGTCTTTATCAATGCGCTATGAATATTGTCTTGCGATTCTGTATGGCTGTCCCCATATGTCAACAATGGATCTTCAATCTCTGAAACAATGAATAAAGGCCCGTCCGCAATGTCCACAACGTCTGGCAAGATAGAAATTTACACAACCCTGTTTTGTCCGTTTTGTATCCGAGCCAAACAGCTTCTCGATTCAAAAGAGGTAATGTATTTTGAGACAGATGTTACAACCAGACTAAGCCTACGTAAGGCCATGACCGAACGTGCTGGAGGGCGCACTTCCGTGCCGCAGATTTTTATTGATGGGCAGCATATTGGCGGGTGCGATGATTTACTGGCCTTTGAACGGTCAGGCCAGCTGGACAGGCTGCTTCAGGTTGCCGACTGATGACACGCACAGTTCAAGTTGCTGTCCTGCAATATTGTGCTGGCCCAGACCAAGTCACCACCCTGCCTCTCATGCGTCGCCTGATTACGGAAGCAGCCGGCAGTGGCGCTGCGTTCATCTGTCTGCCAGAATGTGCAAACTTTCTGGCAAAAGACCGGGCTGCCTTGCAAGAACTTGCAGAGGATGAGGCTTCCAGCCAAAGCCTATCTTGCTTACAAGAACTGGCGAAAAAATTCCAGATTCATATCAACGCAGGGTCATTGATGATGCGCGCAAACAATGATGGCCGTCACGCCAACCGTGGCTATCTTATCGGCCCGGATGGGGCTATTCTGACCCGTTACAACAAAATTCACATGTTTGATGCGGATATTGGTGATGGGAAGCAATACCGAGAATCAGAATATTTCAAGCCGGGTAACGCTGTCATTCATTACAAGACAGCGATTGGCCATATCGGCCTGTCTATCTGTTATGACATCCGCTTTCCCGCTCTGTATCGCCAACTTGGCCAGGCTGGGACTGAAATCATCACTATACCCGCAGCTTTTACCCAAACAACAGGTGCAGCACACTGGCATGTTCTGCAACGCGCCAGAGCGATTGAAACAGGAAGTTTTGTTCTATCGGCAGCGCAATGTGGTAGACATGCTGATGGCCGGCAAACTTACGGTCATAGCCTGATCATCAACCCCTGGGGAAAAATTCTGGCTGACGCTGGCGACAGGGCCAACGGTTTTGTGCAAGCTGAAATAGACCTAGATGAGGTAAAACAGGCTCGAGCAGCTCTACGCCATCTGCAGCATCAGCCTAACTACAGCTGATAATCGTCAGATGCTTACCATCACGCTAGAGCCGCATCACCAATAGTGACATATTTTTTGCGCCGGTCTGCCCGCAGCTCCGCAGGGGACAAGCCTTGCAGTTCATCTAGCTGACGGAGTAATTCTGCTGACAGGCTGTCCAATGCCTGTTCAATTTGCCGATGCGCGCCACCAAGCGGCTCATCCACAATGGCGTCAATGACACCAAGCTGCTTCATATCCTGTGCGGTCAGCCGTAAAGCTTCTGCCGCAATCTGTGCCTTTTCAGAACTGCGCCACAAAATAGATGCGCAGCCTTCAGGGGATATGACGGAATAGACAGCATGTTCAAACATTACCACACGGTTGCCGGTGGCAAGCGCAATAGCACCACCTGATCCACCCTCACCCACAATGGCTGAAATCAGCGGTGTTTTCAGTTTCAGGCAGGCCTGAATAGACCGTGCAATCGCTTCTGCCTGACCGCGTTCTTCTGCACCACGTCCAGGGTAAGCACCAGCTGTATCGACAAAACTGAGCACAGGCAGGTTAAAATTGTTAGCCAGTTCCATCAGTCGGATCGCCTTGCGATATCCTTCGGGTCGAACCATGCCAAAATTCCTTTTTATCCGCTGTTCTGTCGTGCTGCCCTTTTCAGTGCCCATCACCATAACAGGCTGCCCTTGAAACCGGGCCAGGCCGCCAATGATGGCATAATCCTCTGCATAGTTTCGGTCCCCTGAGAGCGGAGTAAAGTCTGTGAACATATGCGCAATGATCTGAACAAGTTTTGGGCGTTCAGGGTGACGGGCAACCTGGACCTTTTCCCATGGTCCCAGCTTTTTATAAGTCTGGGACAGTTCTTTATCAATGCGCGATTGAAGCTTACCAATTTCATCCGCAATATTCAGCCCGCTGTCCCCACCCAGATGGCGCAATTCTTCAATCTTGCCCTCCAGAGCGGCAATTGGCTTTTCAAAATCAAGAAAGTAGTGCATTCAATCCATCCGATGTTTATCAGAAAAATAATTGGAGCTTACAAAAGTTGTTTTACTTGTTTTTCTGCTCTGCTGCAAGCGGATGCGCGCCGGTGACAAGCTGGCGAAGGCGA